>NZ_LBIY01000099.1:0-800130 GCF_028128625.1 Bradyrhizobium sp. CCBAU 45389
CAAAGCCCGCACCAAAATGGGCCGCGCCTATCCCGCTACTTCCAAAGAGTCATAATCACTGTGCAGAGCCACTAGTGCTTGCCGTATCGCCCAGCGTACCGTCGGAGATCGTGTAGCTGAAGCTGTCCAAGGCGAGTTGCCCCTGCCCCAGGTCGGGGAACGCGCCATTGGCTTTGGACACCACGTTTCCATCGATGCAATCTCCCGTACCCCTCCTTCAACAACCCTACACCATGGCCTCTCGACCTTTCTGGGTCAGAGGCGCATTCTTGTGGACGTCCATTTAGTTCGTGCGATAACGAGGCAAGCAGCGTTAACCGAAACCGACGAAACCTGATCCGCCGCGACCTGACGTCGGCGCAGCGCGAAGCTGATCGCGAAGCGGAAGGCGGCTCATGAAGGGATGCATCCGGAGACGCAGCACAGCGGGGATCCATCGCCGATCAAACCGCCAAAATGGCGGTTTGATCGGCGTGATGGATACCGGCAAAGAGCAGGACACCGCCTCGGACCGTCGAGCGCGATATTACGCGCGGCCGGAAACTAGGCCCCGATCTGGACCGTATCGCCGGGACGTCGCTGCACAAGCGCGCCCAAGTGGACGCCTAGCGGCGCTGCCCGACCGAGGCGAAACCATCGCCGGGCCGCTGCCGGCATTCGGATGCGGGCGTGGCTTTCTGGGGTCCGTGCAGAAAGACGGCGCAGGACGCCCCGTCGACGCTGCTGATCCTCAGGGTCGCAATGCTAGGAAGTTCGTAGGCAATTTGCTGGGGGCAAAATGGTCAAGGCATTTCGCAATACGGCGATGGCACTCACTTTTGTCGTGGTCGCCGGCAGCAATATCTATTGGAATTTCACGAACGACTACATCGCCTGCGGCCTTGCGCTGGCCGCTGGGGTCGCCGCCGCCTTTTGTGTTGAGCGTGCCTTCATCAAGTGGTCCCATCGCGAGATGGTCCGCATCCACGGTCCTGACTGGAGTTCGGCGAAGGACCAACAGCCCGGCGGATGAGGCGGATCCGCGGCCGTTCAGCATCGAGACGGTTGCAGCAGACTTCGATGGCGGCGGCTCTGCTGCCGTTCGCTGCGACTGGAAACGGTTAGACATTTAGCGCAGTGTAATTACGCTCCGAAGTTGCAAGCAGGCTTGTCACCATTCGGACTAACTAAGATCGGAGTAGCAGCGATGCCCCGAAAAAACGGTTCTAACGTTTTGACTGCCGCAACAGGAGTAGCGCTTCTCATTTTGGGAATAGCCATTCTTGGTTCCTTCGTTGTCGATATAAGAGCTAATCGCGTCGTCGTTAACGGCGGCGCGTGCGTACTATTTGGATTGGTTCTTTTGTGGTGGACCTTGGTGAAAACGGAAGCTGGGGGATCGGCTTCGAAACCGTGACCATGACGGTCACAGTGGTGACGGCGGTGATCGCAATTTTGGCGTTAAACGTCGTCCCGTGAGTGCGCGATAGAGTATAGGCTCACTATAAGCCAGAACGGCCGCGATGCCGACCTGGCGTGCGCCGCGTTTCAGCCTGCCGAGTTACAGGCGACGACGTCATTACTCGTCGTCCAGATCCAAGAGGTTCTCGCAAAACGTGTCGCCGGTTTCAGCGCGCCGTTCAGGATCATTTCGGCGATGCGGCCCGGGTACATCGAGTGTCGCGCCGCAAGGCGCCGCGTTGGGGCGCGACCAACTGGAGCAGGGCAGCAACCTCACCCGTTTGCGTCTTGAGCATAGGGCGATAAGTGAACGACATTAGGACCTCAATTCATTTGCAAGATATGTGAACAACGCGGAAGGCAGATCCGATGCGGGCCCGCCGGGTGGGCGCAGGTGATGAATCGCGGTGGCCGTGCCCGCGATCGAGCCGCGGATAGTCTTACCCAGCTTGCCCCAGCTGATCGGAAGAAGCTCTGCTAGCACTGCAGCAATGACGATAATCAGCGTTGATTGCTCAACTCGACGGGGCCAGGACGTAGTGGTTTTGAAACACGGTTAGGGGAACGACTGAAACTGGCAGTTTTCTAGCATATTGATTTAGGTTTATCTCCACGCTGCCAGTGGAGAGCCTTCATGTACATACCAGTCCCGTTTCGAGACGACGACATCGAGAACATTCGAGCGACAATCCGCTGCGCCCGATTGGCCAACCTGATCACGGCGACATCAGATGGGCCACTTGCGACCCCTCTTCCGCTCTTCCTCAATGAGAGCGAAGGCGAACACGGCGCGCTGTACGGGCATCTGGCGAAGGGCAATCCACAATGGCGCACGGCCCCGATTGGAGAAGCTCTGGCGATCTTTACTGGCGCGGACGCTTATGTGACGCCATCCTGGTATCCCAGCAAGCGACAAGCTGAACATGTGGTTCCGACATGGAATTACATCGCGGTCCACGCCCATGGGCCGATTGAGTTCTTCGAGGATCCCAATCGCCTGCTCGAGATCGTGACGCGTCTGACGAATATCCATGAGACGTCACGTGCGACGCCCTGGGCGGTCAGCGATGCGCCCGCGGATTTCATAACCGCCCAGTTGCGTGAAATCGTCGGCGTGCGCATCCCGATCACCAAAGTCGAAGGCAAGCGCAAGATGAGCCAAAACCGCCCCGCGGCAGATCGCATTGGTGTCGCCACCGGCCTAGCGGCGAGCAAACTGGCGCGGGACCAGGAAGTCGCAGCTCTTATCCCGATTCAGGACTGAAACACAAATGTGCATGACCAGCCAACAGCGCCGCTCGACCTGATGTTGCATCTACAGCTCTCCCAGGCTCCAGCGGTCGGGCCATCGATTACCTCGCGAAATTCACTAACGGAACAGTCAGCTCGGACTTACCGCACTGTTTAGAAACAGTTGTCCGTATTCTGACAGAGGCACAAGCTGGTGTCAGATCCAGTACAGCGCGCATAGTAAGCTAAAGTCCATTCGGCATAGCTTTCCCAGCGTCGCCTGGCATGCCCAACCATCGGCTCAGTTTATGGCTCGCGCCAAATACCACCGTTCGTTCAGTGCGCATTGACGGGTACTTGGCACGATGCTTGCTGAAGATTACTCGCTTCAAGAGGCGAGGAAGAGCGGCCAGGACTTGGAAAAGCAAGATGAGCGCAATGGCTTTGATCGGTGGCTTCATCCCGAGCACAGATGTTGTGAAACGTGCAGCGCGCATCGGTGCCGAAGTCAAAAATATCAAACTATCAGGCGATCTACCGGATCACGCGATCGCCGCGATCAGCAGCTTATTGCTCGAGCACAAGGTGATCTTCTTCCGCAATCAAGGACATCTCAATGACGCCGAGCAGGAGCGCTTTGCCGCTCGCCTCGGAAAGCTAGTGCCACATCCGATGCTCGGTGCTACCAAGGGGATGGGGTCGCTCCTCGAGTTGGATTCCACTCGCGGCGGCGGTCGCGCCGACGTTTGGCATGCAGATGGGACTTTCGCCGACGCCTATCCCAAGATTTTGGTCCTACGGGCAGTAGTAATGCCAACGTTCGGAGGCGACACCCTGTGGTCGAACACAGCTGCCGCTTATCTTGATCTGCCGCCGCCGCTACAACGGCTTGCCGAGGGCCTATGGGCCGTTCACAGCAATGTTTTCGATTACGCCGGGATGGCACGTGTCCGCGATGTCGACAAAAAACACTTTGACGAGGTGTTCACCAGAACAGTTTTCGAGGCCGAGCATCCCGTCGTACGCGTCCATCCCGAAACAGGCGAGCGGACGCTAGTGCTCGGCGCCTTGGTGAAGCACTTTGTTGGGGTCTCCAAATACGACGGACAAAAACTATTTGATCTTTTCCAGTCGCACATCACCGCACCCGAAAACACCGTGCGCTGGAATTGGTTAGAGGACGATATTGCGATATGGGATAACCGGGCAACGCAGCATTACGCGGTCAACGACTACGGGGACCAGCGTCGCATCGTACGTCGGGCCACGATCGAGGGTGACGTGCCTGTCAGCGTCGATGGCCGGAGTAGTGTAACGCGCCTGAAGGTAACGAATAGCCGCACCTAGACTCCAGCACTCTCGCGTCTGAAAACAGAGAGAACCCGGTAATCGGAGTTGTTCCGGGCAGACGCGGGAACACACTTTCCGATACGATATCCAGCTGTTAGCGCCAACTCGGCAGCGCCTGGGTTGATTACGGAACTATTTTGCGTCGACCAACAGCTTCGGGGACGCTTAAGCGTCACTGTCCTTCGTCAGTGGAGGGGGCGTGGCCTTCACGTTTCAGTTTAGAAAATCCTCGATCCGTCGCCATAAAGCGCGCCAACATGAGCGCGATGAGTTTAGTCGGATCGACCACTTGACCACCCTGACGCGTAAGCGCTTCTGCATATGCAATGAGATCACGATGCACGGCCGCAGGCAGTTCTGTGCTCACTTTGACGGGCTTGTCGTCTGGAAGCTCTCCTATTTTGAGTTTCGGCATGTTGTCACTTTCTATACGACGTAAGTATGAGGTCATGATTGACGAGAACGCGAACCGGATACCCGGGGCGCACGATCAGAGTAGGCTGAATGTTGAGACTCTGCCGAACGACCTGCTGTCCAGTTTGGCTTAATGAGTCGGAGGCGCCGTGTCGCAATGCCTGGATGATGGCGCTGTCGTTGCTGTTGGAGTCCGAACCGGCCCCCAGTTCTGTCCCGACCGCCAGAAACGTCGATAGTGCCGCAGCCTTAAAGAGTTCGCCCCAGTGATTGTCAACCCGATCTTCGAGGCCTGCATATCCTGCGGTGTCAGCGCCAGGCTGCCGCTCCAGAACGATTGAACGTCCATTCGGCATGATCAGCCGGGTCCAGACAAGCAGCACACGGGATTGGCCGAAAGTGACCAGGCTATCGTAAATCCCGATCAGGCGCGCTCCTTGAGGCACAAGAAGAAAGCGGCCGGTCGGCGTATCAAAAACATTCTCGGTTACCTGCGCTGTAACTTGGCCTGGCAGATCCGATCGAATTCCAGTGATGAGCGCCCCTGGAATCATCGTCCCAGCCTGCACGATGTATGGTGAAGCGGGTCTGGTGACACGGTCAGGGCTTACCGTGCGACGGTCGACAGAGGCGTTCACGAAGGCAAGCTTGCGGTCCTGGCCGTTCTGCGCAGATCCATCGTCGCCAGTGCTCGTTGCGTTCGGTGGCACCACGCGGTCACTTCCAACCGCCGCAGGGACGGGCGGACGCACGTCTCTTCCATTGGTCGAAGCGAACAAACGGCTGATACGCGCAGCTTCGGTCTCTTGTTCTCGACGCTGCTGGTCCGGATCAGCGCCGATCGTCGGCGGCTGGCCCTGGGCCGCGAGGATCGGTCGACCGAGATCCCCGGGGAGCGGCGGGCCAAGCTGCGGTATTGGCTGGCGCGGAACGCCAGCATAGTCCTTCGGCAGCGTCGTAATTCCGTCGGCAACATTGTGATGGTCGGTACCGTAAAGCTCATCGGCCGCCTGATTACGGGAGCGATTGTTCTGCAGCGACCACAGCACCGCTCCGCCGATGACAAGCAGGGCAAACGCGATCCCGCCGGCCAAGACCTTTCGTGACAATCTTGTCACGCGCGGATGCTCTGCTCTCAAGCGGAAACTTTCTGACTGCTCCCATTGTGTCTCCGGGGGAACTGCTTGCTCCCCATCGTTTACATTCCGGGTGTTCATGACGACGGCCTCCCGTCAGTCCTGACAATCCTGACCTTCTGCTGGTGCTCACCGCCTAGCCTGAGTTCAGCGGCAGCAAACAGCCGATCGACGATCAATACGTTGGTGTAAGCGCGATAGTTGACGAGCTCGGTTTTGCCATCCGGACCGATGACAAAGAGCGGAGGCATCTCACCTTGCACGATGCCTTGCGGGAATTCGATATAGACCTTGCGCCCATCGTCGTATGCAGCAATCGGACGCCAGGGAGGACTGTCCCCTTCGATGGCATAGCGGGAGATGCGCCGCGCCGGGTCCGGAAGAATGGGCCTCAGAGCGACCGAACGCGATCGTTCCCGTGCAGTTTCTGGATAGTACCAGGCAACAGACGGCATATATGGCCGTTCGCGGGCGCGGAGCTCGATCAGGTAGGTGCGCCGGTCGGTATTGACGACGAGATTGGTCTCGATCGAAGCTCGGGTCGGCTTGACCAGGATATGGACGCGCCGCGTGTCGCCGCTTCCACTCTCGGTATCGCCCACGACCCAGCGTACGGTATCTCCGGCCGCGATTGGCCCCGATCCCGTCAACTGCTCCCCCTCCTCGAGCGCGATATCCGTGATCTGCCCCGGCGCTGCGTAAATCTGATAGAGCGCCCCAGGACTGTAGGCGTAGATTTGCGCTGCGTTGAAATACCCCCGCTTGCGCGGTTCCACGCGGGCTGCGCCGTTTGCGGTCTCAACCCGGCTCACGGGTTCAGCGTCTTCTTTCCCTCCCGACTTGCCGCCGAGAGCAGGCTTCCAGAGGGGCGGAACGTGAAGAGGTCGCGATCTGTCGTCGAGAGCGACGGGCGTCGCCGGCAGCGGAGGAACTTCAGCGTCATAGCTGATCTCCGGCGGAATGTAGGTCGCGCACCCACCGAGCACGGACGAGCAAAGCAGAAGAGCGGATAGAAGTGCACGCTTCGAGCTCACGAACTCCGGCCAAGCCGAATTGAGCCTGCTTTTCTGAATGGAACATTTCGAATGAACGTCAGACGGCGTCTTGGTCACTGACCCAACTCCTTTGACCAGTTGATGGCGCGGACATAGACGCCAAGGGGATTCTTGCGCAGACGTTCGGCATCGCGCGGCGTCTCGATCACGATCGTTAGGATTGCAGTCCAGCGCTCAGTCGAGCTCAACGAGCCGTTGTCGTAGATGCGCTGGGTCCACGCGACCCGAAAGCTTTCCGACGACGCGCGAATGACGCTCGAGACGTCGACGGAGATTTGCGCCTTGCCAAGTCTGGCAAAAGGATCATTGTTGCGCGCGTAGTCGTTGAGCGCAGCGGCGCCGCGATCGGTCGTAAAATCATAGGCCCGGAGCCAGTTTTGGCGCAGAACGATGCCGTCGGCCGGCAGGCCTCTGACATCCTCGATGAAGCGCGCCAGATGGTAGGCGATCTGGGCATCTGTCGGTTGATAGTCGATGTTTGCCGGCGCGACCCTTTGGGCCTTGCCGAGATGATCGACCTCCACCACCCACGGCGTGATTGATCCCCGGCTCGATTGCCAGACAAGGCTGCCAGCGAGACCGGCCGACAGCATCAAACAGCCAAACGCCATTAGGCGCCAGTTCTTGGCTTGCACGCGCGCCGATCCAATGCGTTCGTCCCAAACCTGTGCGGCCTTTTGATAAGGCGTAATCGGCTCGGGCATGCGCCCGTAGTGAACTGATGGTCGTTTGAACATCGGGTTGCCCTTGATATCGAGTGATCGGTTTCAAGTCGTGCGCTAGGTGGATTTGAGGCGCTGCTGTGCGGCGGAGATGCAGTGGTGCGTCTCAGCGTTCTCCTTCGGACAAATCGACGGAGGAGCCGCTGCCACCGTGATCGCCCGAGCGGACAGCGTGGCCAGCGGCCGAGGCACCATGCCGAATGGTCTGAGCACGCTTCATGCGGCGCGCCCAATCAGGCTGCCCTTCAGCCGAGGTGCTCGCGCCTTGCTCGCCTGCTCGCCCTCCTCCGAAGGCAGCCGCGGCTCGACGCAAAGGGCTCATCGCAGCAGAGCTGCCGGCCTCCGCGATGCCAGCAACGCCGCCCCTTCGATATGCGGCTGATGCTCCGCTTAGGACAGCGCTGCCACTGCGCGCGGCGCCTGCAACCGCACCGCCAGCGAGACCGGCACCGCCAGCGGCGAGTCCCGCGCCAGCCGCAACAATGCCGCCAGCAGCAAGGCCTGTTCCAATCGCGGCCCCGGCGCCGAGTTGAGGTCCGCCCGACACTAGGCCGTTTGCGATACCCGGGCCGAAGATGCCGAGGCCCAGCAAGGAAAGCGCCGCGAGCACCAGCGTCATCGCGTCTTCGATGGTCGGCTGTGCATCGCCGAAACCTACGGTGAACTGCGAGAACAGGGTGGAGCCGATGCCGACGATGACGGCCAGGACCAGGATCTTGATGCCGGAAGATATCACGTTGCCCAGCACTCGCTCCGCCGCGAAGGCGGTCTTGCCAAACAAGCCAAAGGGAATGAGCACGAAGCCGGCTAGCGTCGTGAGCTTGAACTCGATCAGGGTGACGAAGAGCTGGATCGCCAGAATGAAGAAGGCGAGCAGCACCACGACCCACGCGAACAGGAGAACGACGATCTGGACGAAATTCTCGAAAAAGCTGATGTAGCCCATCAGGTTGGAGATCGAGTCGAGCAATGGTCGGCCGGCATCAAGGCCGACTTGAGCGATCTTTCCAGGTCTTAGGAAATCCGATGCAGATAGGCTTGCGCCCGATGCTTTCAGCCCGAGACCGGCAAAGCTCTCGAAGACGATGCGTGCCAGGCTGTTCCAGTTACCGATGAGGTAGGCAAAGACGCCGACGAAGAGCGTCTTCTTGACGAGGCGCGCGATGACGTCCTCGTCCGTTCCCCAACTCCAGAACAATGCGGCGAGCGTGATGTCGATCGCCGCAAGAGTCGTTGCGAGATATCCGACATCGCTACCGAGCAGTCCGAAACCGTTGTCGATATAACGCGTGAACGTTTCAAGAAACTGGTCAATGATCCCCGTACCTGTCATGGCTTGCTCGCCTCAGGGGTCGCCAGGTTCGGATATCCCTGGGGGATCCGGCTTTGATCCTTTGGAGCGAGCGCCACGCCGGCGGCGGATTCGTCGCGGCCTGGAACTGCGGCACCGTCCATCTTGCCAAAGAAGCGACGGCGGTTTTCGGCCCAAACTTGCTTGCAACGCTCATAACGCTCTGCTTGCTCCGCAGTGACGCTGCGGCAGGGCGCGAGGTCTGAGCTGGTTGCGTCTGCCGTTTGCTCCGCCTTCGGCGGCGGAGGACCGTCTCCGCCGCGAAGCTGAATCGTGCAGGCAGTGACGACCAGGACGCCGATTGTCGTAAGCAGCGACAACGCCGTGAATGCCCGGATATCGGTCATCAGTGGAACATCTGCACGTTGGATGATTGATAGCCCTGCCCTGGCGTGAGAAACCGCCGAAGCTGCTCGCGGCCTTGGTCCTGGGCCGCCGCGCGTTGCGCGGCTTCAAGGCTTTGCGCCCTGCCCTGCGCCGTCACGACAGCCGTGAGGTCGGCGAGCTGCTGCGCGTTCAATGCCAGAATCTGATTGCCGGCCTGTGTCGCCTGCAAGGCACCGATAGCGCCTTGGCTCGAGCTAGCGAGCGCGGAGGTCTGGACGCGGTTGGTGTCGAGGTTGCCAACGATGCCTGCCTGGACACGAAGCGCGTCTTGCGTTGCGGCATATGAATTCTGCCAACGCGATTGAGCATTGGCGATCAGCAACTGATCCGACTGGCTACTGGTAGCTGGCGCGTAGCTCGTCGAGAAGGCACGATCGATCTGCTGGACGTCGTAGGCAATGCGCTGGGCTTGGGCCAGCAATTGCTGAGTCCGCTGGATGGAAGATTGCAGTTGCTGTATCGACGAGTACGGCAGGTTTGCCAGGTTCTTCGCCTGGCTGATCAACATCTGCGCCTCGTTCTGCAACGAGGTGATCTGATTGTTGATCTGCTGCAGCTCTCGTGCGGCAGTCAGGACGTTCTGAACGTAGTTGTTGGGATCGAAGACGATCAGCGCCCTTGCAGGCGCCGTGACGCCCAGGATCAGCGCGACCGTGCCAGCAGCCGCCAATAGACCAAGACGCTTCATAGCAATTTCTCCAGATTGACGAGATTGGGGATCAGGTCGAGGGCCCACGCGACGTCACGGTGCTGGAGCCAAGCCGGCACAAAGCCGTCAGGTCCATGTTCGGCAAAGAGTTGCGCGATGACAGCCTGGTCGGTCTTGGAAGAAGCTGCCGTAAAGGCGAGCGCGACTTCACCAAGCCCAAGTTCGAACATGCGGTTGCCCCGGCGCGACTGGCAGTAGTAGTCGCGCTTTGGCGTTGCCCGGCTCAGAAGTTCGATTTGGCGATCGTTGAGACCGAAGCGGCGGTAGATGGCGGTGGTCTGCGGTTCGATTGCCCGTTCGTTCGGTAGTAACAGACGAGTTGGGCAGCTTTCGATTATAGCGGGCGCGATCGCGGAGCCGTCGATATCCGACAACGACTGGGTAGCGAAGATGACAGACGCATTCTTCTTCCGAAGCGTCTTCAGCCATTCGCGGAGCTGGCCGGCAAAGTCCTCGTCGTCGAGGGCAAGCCAGCCTTCATCGACAATGAGGAGTGTCGGCCGACCATCAAGACGATCACCGATACGATGGAAGAGATACGCCAGCACGGCCGGGGCAGCGCTCGTTCCGATCAAGCCTTCGGTCTCAAATGCCTGGACCGACGCCTCGCCGAGGCGCTCGAATTCTGCATCGAGCAAGCGTCCAGAGGGACCACCTAGGCAATAGGGTTGCAAGGCCCTTTTCAGGGAATTGGATTGCAGCAAAACTGAGAGGCCCGTGAGGGTGCGCTCCTCCCTCGGCGCCGAAGCGAGAGAGGTGAGCGCCGACCAAAGATGATCCTTGACCTCCGGCGTGATCTCGACCTTTTCGCGCGCCAGGATCGCGCCAATCCATTCCACGGCCCATCCGCGCTCTGAGGGATCATCGATCCAGGCCAATGGTTGCAGAGCCACAGGGTTCTCGTCCCCGTCAGACAGTCCACCGCCGAGATCATGCCAGTCGCCGCCCATGGCAATCGCGGCCGCCCGGATCGAACCGCCGAAATCGAACGCAAAGACCTGCGAGTTCGGGTAACGACGGAACTGTAGCGCCATCAGAGCTAGAAGGACCGACTTGCCGGCACCTGTCGGCCCTACCACGAGCGTGTGGCCGACGTCGCCGACGTGGAGGGAGAATCGGAATGGGGTCGATCCCTCGGTCTTCCCAAACAGGAGCGGCGGACCCTTGAAGTGCAGATCCCTCACCTCGCCGGCCCACACGGCCGACAGCGGAATCATGTGGGCGAGGTTGAGGGTCGACACCGGTGGCTGCCGCACATTGGCGTACACATGGCCCGGCAAGCCACCGAGCCAGGCTTCGACGGCATTCACCGTCTCGATCATGCAGGTGAAATCGCGGCCTTGGATGACCTTCTCGACTAAGCGCAGCTTTTCATCAGCGGCATTGGGATCAAGGTCCCAGACAGTGATGGTCGCAGTGACAAAGGCTTGTCCGATCTGATCGGACCCCAGTTCCTGCAACGCCGCGTCGGCATCAAGCGCCTTGTTGTGGGCGTCGGTATCGAGCAGCGTCGAGGCCTCGTTTGTCACGACCTCCTTGAGGATGGCTCCGATGGATTTCCGCTTGGCGAACCACTGTCGGCGGATCCTGGTCACGAGCCTGGCGGCATCGGTCTTGTCGAGCATGATCGCGCGGGTCGACCAACGATACGAAAACGGCAGTAGATTGAGGTCATCCAGGATCCCCGGCGTCGTCGCTCCCGGAAAGCCGACGATCGTCAGAACCCTCAAGTTGGCTGAGCCCAACATCGGCTCGAGCCCGCCGGTAAGCGGCTGATCGGCCAACAGCGCATCGATGTACATGGGAATTTCGGGTACTCGAACGCGATGACGCTTGGTCGAGATCGTCGAGTGCAGATAGGTCAGCGTGCCCTGATCATCGAGCCAGGCGCATTCCGGCATGAACCCTTCGACCAGTTGAAGCACGCGGTTGGTTTGGTCAATAAATGCGCGGAGAACCTCACGCGCGTCTGCTCCAACGGTGCGATCCCGACCCTCATAGAGAAGTCGTTCTGCCTTGGCAGCCCCTTGCTCCGGTGGCAAATAGAGGAAGGTCAGGAAATAACTGGACTCATAGTGGGTGCCCGCCTCTTCAAACTGAGCTCTACGCTCCGTGTCGACCAGCGCGGATGCGACATCCGGAAAGGTGCTCGGAGGATAGGCTCCTGCAAAATGTCGCTGCGCCTCGACGAACACGGCCCAGCCGGATCCCAGGCGACGCAAGGCGTTATTCAAGCGACCGGCGACGGCGACAAGTTCAGCCGGCACTGCGCTGTCGAGGTCAGGCCCCCGGAACTTCGCCGTCCGCTGGAACGAGCCGTCCTTGTTTAGGATGATTCCCTCGTCGACCAGGGCTGCCCAGGGCAGGAAGTCGGCGAGCCGCGCGTTGGAATGGCGATATTCAGCAAGGTTCATCATGACCGAGAGCTCAGGTGTTGAGATGACCGGGGATGCGCAGATGTCGGCGCACCACATCGACAAAAGCGGGGTCGCGCTTGGCGGCCCAGACGGCGGCCATGTGGCCGATGAACCAGAGGACCAGACCCGCGATCCAGAGCCGCAGCCCCAGACCCAGGACTGCCGCAAGCGTGCCGTTGACGATCGCAACCGATCGCGGCGCGCCGCCCATCAGGATTGGCTCAGTGAGCGCGCGATGAACGGGCACGACAAAGCCTGTGATCGCCTCATCCATCAGATCACCACGCCACCGCCGAAGGAGAAGAACGACAGGAAGAAGCTTGAGGCCGCAAACGCGATCGACAGACCGAACACGATCTGGATCAGTCTGCGGAAACCGCCCGAGGAATCCCCGAACGCGAGCGTGAGCCCGGTCACCACGATGACGATGACGGCGATGATCTTGGCGACCGGCCCCTCCACTGACTGCAAAATCTGATTGAGCGGCTGCTCCCACGGCATGTTCGAACCAGCCGCCCATGCGGGTTGAACTACCAAAAACAGGGCGCCGTAGGCGGCCAACGACGTACCTCGAAGAAAGCGAAATTGCTGACGCATGTCAGTCTCCTGCTGTTGAAAGGCTGTAGTCGCCGGTGGTACCGAGCCCTGAGACCGTGGCGAGCTCAGCGAGGCGACGGTCAGCGCCGCGCCCCGCCAGTACGGCGATAACGTTGATCGTCTCGGCGATCAGGGCCCGCGGAACTGTGATGACGGCTTCCTGGATGAGTTGCTCGAGCCGCCGTAGCGCGCCGACCGCGGTGCCCGCATGAATAGTGCCGATGCCGCCGGGATGGCCTGTACCCCAAGCCTTGAGCAGATCGAGCGCTTCCGCACCGCGGACCTCGCCAACCGGAATACGATCAGGACGCAGTCGCAGCGAGGACCGAACGAGATCCGATAGTGTAGCCACACCATCTTTGGTCCGCAGCGCCACGAGATTTGGTGCTTTGCATTGCAGTTCGCGCGTGTCTTCGATCAGCACGACCCGATCGGAGGTCTTCGCCACCTCGGCCAGGAGGGCATTCGTCAGCGTCGTCTTGCCGGTCGAGGTCCCGCCGGCGACGAGGATGTTCTTCCGTGCATCGACCGCGGCCCTCAGGATCTTCGCCTGCTCCGAGGTCATGACCCCCCTGGCGACGTAGTCGTCGAGCGTAAACACGGCGACGGCGGGCTTGCGGATAGCAAAGGCCGGTGCTGCAACGACCGGAGGCAAGAGACCTTCGAAGCGCTCGCCTGTCCCGGGCAGTTCGGCCGAAACCCGTGGCGCTCCGGCGTGCACCTCGGCGCCCACATGGTGTGCCACCAGACGAACGATGCGCTCGCCGTCGACCGCAGACAGAGTTTCTCCAGTGTCAACCAACCCACTTGACAGTCGATCAATCCACAACCGACCATCCGGATTGAGCATGACTTCGATGATCGCGTCGTCTTCCAAGTAGCCCGCAATGGCTGTGCCAAGCGCGCTACGAAGCATTCGCGCACCTCGCGAATTCGCCTCAGATTGAAAGGAATGGATTGCCACGGTCGTCCCCACCGAATGAGGGTATTAAAGAGCGTCCTCAGATGGGAATGATTAGAAAAGGCACCGACTGACTTGGCGCAACAAGCGCTTACGGGGATCGTAGATTGGCGTAGAAAAAGAAGGACTGGGAGCATACTACAACTGCTCGACCGGACGCGTTCGGTTCGGAGAGTTGTTGATCAATGCTCGTCGGCAAAGTTTAAACGTTGCAGTTCGCTGCTCACCACTCCGCGTCGTCGTCAGCGGGCACTAGTACTACCGCTTGCTCGTTCGAGATGGTAGGCTCGAGTGCGTCGGAACCGCCAACCGGCATGAAGAGTGGAACCGAACCCATCCACCGGTTGAGAGATCGGAGCCACGGTAGCGCGAACCATGCGAACGCCGCGATCTGTACTGTTACGTTGAGACTGAAGGCAATTTGATAGGCCAGGACGGACTTATGACCATCGTCAGTGGGCCATTGCTCGAGGACCAAGCCAGTGCCGTATTGGGCCAGAAATGCCCAACCGAAGTGCAGCACGTTCAAGGCACCGTTTGCACGACCGGTGAGTTCTGGCGAAAAGTAATCACCGATGACCGCGAAGCTGACCACGGTCGCAGTTCCGACAATTGCGACAACGGACCAAGGCAGAATGGACGGCAGAGGCACGCGCAGAATCAAGGTAAACTCGGCAGCGATGAACAGCACCGCGACAATCGCTAATACTGTTTCCGCTTTCACTCCTCTTCGTCTGATGTAATGGACCATCGTACCGAACAACCAGGCGCCACCGCAGAGCACGATCGACATCGTGAAGAGTTGCCCGACAAGGCTCGCACGATCGAGCCGCTCCACGTCCGTCAGCCACGGCGAGGCCCACAACCCCTGCAGGGACCAGGCCGATCCCACGCAAGTCGCTGATAACGGAGCAACTCGCAAGAAACGCCTGTCGCCAAAAACGGAGCTTAGCGTGACGCGCGTTGGTACTGTTGATGAGGCGACGACTCGTTCAGGAACCACCACATAGATGAGCACGGCCGTGGCACCAGTCGCAGCCGCCAGGATTTCGAAGAGCTGGCGCCAGCCGATCCAGGTGAGCAGATGCTCGGCGGGAGTCGTGGCGGTTACCGCTCCGAGGGAGCCCAGCATGATCATGTAACCGTTCAGCAAGGCCACTCGTTCTCTGGGAAACCAAAGAACAATGGACTTCAACCCAGCGGTCAGCGCTGCCGCTACCCCAAGACCGATCATTGCTCGTGAAATCAAGAGTGACGGCAATCCCGTGGATATCGCGAATAGGCCAGCACCTGCGGCGGCGACCGAGAGCAACGCACTTTGCACACGACGCGGGCCAAAGCGGTCTAGCAATATACCGATTGGGATCTGGGCCGCTGCGAACACCAGGAAATAGACCGACGTGAGTAACCCGAGGTCGGCAGTACCGAACCCGGCATCCGAGACGAGATGATCAGAGACCAGAGCGTTGATCGTTCGAAAAAAGTAGGAAAGATAGTATCCAGCAGCAAATGGGAGAAAAACGCGCACGATGAGACGCCATGTCCCTGAAATCCGCATGCTAGCTCTTCTTGCTCCTCTGCTCATTCGAGCCGATAGCGCGTCCAGCTTTTTGTCGGCTTGGCTAAATTGCGGCGGTCGTAGGCTGGCGTAGAAAAAGAAAGGACCGGCGAAGCAACTCGTCCACGTGGGCAATCAGGCCGCTGTTTTGATGTGACGAAAGATATCTCCCAGATCTAGCCGACAAGCCTGCCGCTCTTGTAAACGGGGTCCCAGTGAGACCTTCGCCCGACATGGTGCTTCACCAAGTCAAGGATTCGATCGCTATCAGCAGCAGAACCGTTCACTTCTTTCACTCGGCCTGCCAAAGCTCGTTGATCCACTGCCGACCGTCAGGGTTCAGCATGACTTGGACGAATTGCGTCGTCGTCCACGTATACGCGGTGCGGCCCAGCGCGCTGCTGAGCGTGCGCGCGGCGCAAGATCTCCGCCTCCAACTGAACAGCATGGAATGGGTTGTCACCGTAGATTCCCAGCAATCGAGGGCGACAAAACGTGCATCGGATGGGCCGATCACGTTGCCAGCGGCCAGAGGCTTACAGTCGCAGCCCACTCGAATGAATGAGCAAATCAATGCGCTACCTGTCTCTGATCTTCCTCTTGATGAGTGCCACCTGGGCCGATTCAGAGTCTGTCGATGTGAAGTATCGCGGGCCGGTTGAACTCAAACCCTTCACTTGCCAGGACATCACCCGGAGCAGTGTCGTCAACAGGCTCTGCTACGACGCTTCAAATCAGTACGTCGTCGTCCGGCTCAAAACGACCTACTACCACTATTTCGAAATGCCGAAGCCGATTGTTGACGAATGGCTCGCCGCTCCGTCCACGGGCCATTTCTACGATACGAGGGTTGAGGGTACGGGTAAGGACGGTCCATACGATTGCAGGACGGATCGCGTGCCGGGCTACTGAGACCGCAGGCAGAACCAGCTACCTTGGCCTTGAAGCATTCCGAAGCGGAAAAAGTCAGGCGGGATAGTATCGCCATGGTTCACCGCGCCGAGTGACGGTTGCTTTTCCCAGCAACAACACCAGGTCCTGGTTGACCTGTCGCTGATATCCTTTGTCACCATGAATTGCCTTGGCCAGCTCGACCTCCGTCCGGCCTGGACCGCGCTCAATAAGGTACTGAAGCACACGAACGGACTCGCCCGGAGCAGCCCTTCCCGAGAAATGTCACCATGTCAGGAAGCCGGTACGCCACCCCCGCCGTTTGGGCATCCGCGTTTGATCCAGTCTGCGATTTCGTCGATATCGGCCACATCGAAAAATGCCGCAGCATTTTGCGGCATACGGCCAAACAATGCGCCGGGATCGTCGGCAAAGTCCGGCGGGACGCCTCGCAGCGCCTGGACCATAACTGAATTGTCGGGATCGCCAACCACCACTACGCGCCGATGTTTGACCTCGCCGGTGGTGACAAACTCATTGTGATCCATCTGCCGCCACCACCGCCCATGCCCCGAGAGGTCCGGATCGGCCTGGACCTTAACGCAGCAGGCGTCCATGAAGTCCTGAAACTCCCCGTATGTATTAATCTTGCCGGCCATTCTTCGCCCTCCTGTTCGGCGTTCTATCTCACGGCTCCTGAAGGATCCGGACCAAAGCCTGCACCGATGGATCATCATCCAGTGCAGTTCGCGACGGACCCCTTACAGAGTCCAGGCTCGGCGAGTTCCTGGTTGCGTTCGCAGCACGGATGGAACTGGCCCGGAATGCTGTCGCGGCGATCGCCTGCTGCACAGGATCTGTAGCGTCGAAGCCCATGAAGGCAACGAAATCCCTGCCCAGCGAGTTGGAAACCTCTTGATGGCACTCGATGCAGCTTCTGCCGTTTCTCTGTTGATAGGTCTCCATCGTCGTGTTCGCGAGGGTGGATGAAACACCGGTCGGAAATGGCGTTCCCGCGTTGCCGATGCCGGGCGTGCCCGGTATTCTCGGCCACTGCGTCATCACCAGCATGTAGTTGGCCCAAACGGTCTCCTTGATGTCAGGGAGATTCCAGTAATTCCGATTCATCTGCATCGTTTCCGGCTGAATCGGTTGCGCGCGGATAACCTGCATCTTCAAATTCGGGTCGGGCCGGTTGGTCTCGGAAATCATCCCTGGCGCCGGCATCGGCGCCACTACCTGCGGCGGCAACCCGGAATTGAATGAGTATCGGACAGGCACGGCCTTGGCATCGGGTTCGTCAGTCCTGGGCGGCACATTGTCGACGTGCTCGAAAGAACTCCAGATCCATTGTGGCCTCAACTTCGTCTTGATGACGATATGAAATCCGACCAGCGCAATTTCATGTTCATTGCAGACGACTGTCCCCTGCTGATCCGTCGCAACCGGATCGAACACCATCGCCTTGTTGATGTAGAAGCGGCTGCGAACGGTGCCATCACCAGGATTGAGCACGCGCCAGGCTGCCTTGATCTCAACCGAGCCATCCTTGAAAGTCCCAGGCTTCGCCGCCGTCGGCAAATTCTGCTTGATGTACCATTTGTTGTTCGGATCCACGATCGACTCAAACTGTTCGCGGCTAAAGCGGACCTCATAACGCGTATACATCTTGCTCTGGTCGATCAGCGGATTAGCCAGCCTCCCCAGCACGAATGATGCCTGATTGTAGTCCGCAAAATGACTGAATGCGCTCAGTGTCTTGGTCTCGTTGTCGACCCCGCCGCACGGATTCGCCCCCTCGTAACTGGTCCAGCCCTTCGGTTCTGGTGCCCCCGGTGCGAAAACCTCGTAGCGCGCCTTGTAGGTCTCCCACACGCGCGGTCCGCTATCACCCGGCTTTTTGGTCCGGTCCGGCATGCCGCGATTTTCAGGCCCCTCAAGCGCCGGCCAGTTCAGGGCGATGAAGGCCCGCCAACTGAAATTGTCGAAGCACGGAAACGGGCTCCCATCAGCGTCCGGTACATCGTCGATCCGGTCCGGCAGCACCTTGGGCGTTACATCCGGCGCTCCCTGCGCCGATGCGGCGTGAGCATTCATGAGAATTGTGGCAAGGAGAGCTCCGGCAGCGACAAAGCGCGTTTGCATCACGTATCCCTCCCTAGATCATCACTACACAATCGCCCCACACAGATACAGATTACGCCTTCCGCGTGATATCTCGGCTAGCGCAACGCGAACACGCCACTCTCTGCATTCCCGTCGACCGTCACGCGATAGATGTAGACGCCATGGCGAACCGCCTCTCCGCGGTCGTCCTTGCGGTCCCACACCATTTCCCGAGACCCTGCTTCGGGCTTCTTTTCATCGATCAGCGTTCGCATCTCCTTGCCGAAGCGATTCCAGATATGGAGCGTTGCGCGCTCGCTCCCGGCGGGGACTTGGAATCTGATCGGCACCTGCTTGTCGTAGGACGGAGTGCTTTCGGTTTCCGCGCGGGCGGCGGCGGCAACGGCAACCGGTGCGACGCCTTTGATTGCCACGTCCGGTGCATATTTGTAGATGGTCCGTCCCGCGGCGTATCCGAGATTGACGGGGTTGCCGAAGAAGCGAAATCGATTGATGAACTTTCCGATCGAATCCGCATTCTGCCAGCTCTGGCCGCCATCATTCGTGACGCTGCTCTTGCCCGAGGCAAAGTCCTCATCGCCCCACCCGCCGACCCAACCGGTGGATGAATCGAGGAAGCCAATGCCTTCAATATTGGCATTGCCGTGTACCGAAAACTTCGACCAAGTCTTGCCGCCATCCTCGGTCTTGAGAATGAAGGCCTGTGTCATGTTCTCCAGCGAGACAAATCCGAGCCGGTCATTCAGGAACTGAATCTTCCATCCCCAGGTGCCCTCCACAAATTGGGAGCGCATGTCTTTCAGACGGTCGACCCATGTCTCACCCCCGTCCTCAGTAAAGAGGATCACCGGCTTGACGTCATCATATGTGGGCTGCGCCTTGTCGGAGAAGCCGCCGACTACCCAGCCGCGTTCCCTGGTCTGGAAGTAAATGTCGATCAAATTCGACGCGTGCGTTGACATGTCGATCGCGATCCAGCTATTTCCTCCGTCGCTGCTCTTGATCACTGCAGCTCCGTCGCTGGGATCGTTGGTCCCCGAACCGTAGATGACGGACTGATCTACCGCATACAATCCACAGACCTTCTTTGGCGCGGCGGCCGGTAGAGTGACCGGATTCCAGTGTTCGCCACCATCCGTGGTGCGATAGAGGCGGAGCTCGGTTGTCAGCGTTCCGACGCACCCCACCTGCTCGCTCGGCCAAGCCATGCAGCGAAGGTAGACCGGCCGATTAGTCCCGGGGAGGATAGGTGTCTTGAACTTGGTCTCCCATGTCTGTCCGCCGTTGGTCGTCTTCTGGACGTATCCCGAGCTGTTGACCGCCCATCCGACAGTGGGATTGAAGAACCAGACATCGTCGTAACGCTGGCTGGGTGTCGCCCCCGTCGCCGTCCATTTCAAAGCTGCTGCCATTGTCAGCCTCCGCCAAATACCGCCAACTCGTCCCGTCAGGGCATGGCGTTTATCGCCACAAACACAAAGGAATCTTCGCCCACCGTCTCGATCCTGGTTTCAAATTGAGCCAGATTGGCACCGGGCGGCGCCGGACCCAGCAAGCGCTTGCCACTGGTCAGATCGAATCTGCTGCCATGACACGGACACTGGATGACCGGATAAGCCGTAGCACCCTCCCCAAGCATGCTGAACACAATGGGCCGGTCAGCCGTCGCCCAGTTCGGACTGCCCTTGAGGATATTGCAGCCGGCATGCGTGCATCGCCGTGCAATCGAAAAGAACTTTGGCGGTGACGGCGGTTGCTCTCCATCTGGCTTATCCGTCTCTAACCGCGCAAGTATCCGCGGAGTTGCGCCGCTATCCGCCTGACGAACGATGTCAGTTATGTCGATTGGTGGATCACCCGGCAGAAAATCGTTGACTTTGATGGTTTGTACGAAACCGGGAATGTTCGTTGTCATCTCATTCTCCCTAGGCAAAACGATCTAATTCGAGCAGAGCGGGTCCTGAGCCGGGGGAGCTCCGCTATGATTTGCCCGTCGAGCTCGGAAAAGAGACCAGACAAAGTCAAGTTGCACGAACTTGAGATTGTTGGCCGGGTCGACGAACCACGCCGGGCTGGGCATACCCGTCGAACCCTGCCCCTGACATTTGAAGACCGACATGCGTGCCGTTGCGCCGATCGTCGACCGGGCGTGGCACGTGATGCAGGACGACGTGTTCTGGAAGCCGCCTTCGGGCTGCGAATTCGCGAGCAGCGTGATGTTGCCGCGGCTGTCGACGAAATCGATCTGCGTTCCGCGAAGCCGGTAGTTTGCCCATTTGGTGCCTTCGAGACCGATATTGGCCGGCGCTTGTTCACAATCATGCGGCGCCTGAGGGCAAGCAAAGTGATCCACCGACTTCAGATTCCAGCCAATATTGAATTTGCGCCCGCCCTGGGATTCCGGAATCTTGTTGTCAATGTGCTCGAAGGTCGCCCAAAGCCATTTCGGTAAATCCTTTGTCGTGATATGGAGCGCCGTCAGTCCATAGATCTTGCCGTTGTCGGACTTGACCCAGTGGTAGCGCGGCTTGTCGGCCTCCTGGATCTCGCGCCATTGCGCCTTCACTTCCTTGGCTGCCAGCGGAAAGTCGATGGTCTGGACCCGGTTCGTAAACAGCTTGATCTGTTCGTCGACGTTGTAGAGCTTCTTTGACCTCACAAATTCGAACGTTGCCTGATTTAATCTGGTCTCGTTGACGGTCTCTTCGTTCTCTAAGGCTCTTGCGATGTCCTCTTCGAATGCCGGCAGCGGTGTGTTTCCCCGCTTCATCGACTCCAGCAGGATTCGTTGCTGCTCCGCGCCACGGTCCAGACCAGCGATAGGTTTGTCGGCGGGCGTTTCTTTGTCGAGCCAGGTGCCGGGGTCAGAACCGTCGATGGGGTAAGCCGTATCGGCTGCATTGTTATTGGCGCTCCGCCAGGTTTCCCAAACGACCGGTCCCGGTGCCGCATCTCCGAACTTCTTGGTTGAATCCGGTGCCCTCTGCTTAACGTTTGCCGGCCAATTGAGGGCCACGAAAAGCCGCCAGGCATACCGGTCCGGATCGGTGACCGCGGCGGCGGAATCTTGCGGTTCCTTCCATGCCTCCTGTGCCATCGCGCTGACCGAATGCAAGCTCGCGTTGACGGCGATCATCATCGCGAAAGCCCGGAATGCCCACATAACTTCCTCCTGCGTTACAACTCGCGCCCTTGGGGCAAACACTTGATCTGCAGGCAGCGGATTGGCTTAAGCCTGCAACAACCGGGCCTTCGCCTCGGCAACCGCCGCCTCGGCGTGAACACATCCGTATCCAAAGAGTCGTGAATGGCCATCAGCATCGTAGGAACCAGGATCACCGATCCGACGCGCGGTCTGCTTGAGGATCTCGCGGCACTCCGCCGCGGTCAGTCCTGGATTGGCGCTCAGCACCAACCCGCAGATTCCGGCAACCAGCGGACAGGAGCTCGACGTCTTGCCGAAGTGTTCGTTGTAATCACCTGGCACATAGCCCAAAGGGCGCGTCGCTCCGATCGAGTCGATGAATTCTCCGGTCACGTCGGCAGTCGTAACACCACGACCGCTGTCACTACTCGAGGGCGCGCATATCCAGATTTCCTTGCCGGTGTTCGAATAGGAAGCATATTCATCCAGGCTGTCGGAAGCGCCGACCGCTATGACGTCTGGATGGATGGCGAATCCATTCACGCTGCTGTGGGCCGGGTCATTGACGTCACGGCCTTCATTACCGGCGGCAAAGACGATGATGCTGCCCTTGCCTTCACGCCCCTCGGTGGCACAACGGCTGATTGCTTTGGCAACCCGCGTCGACAGTGGGTAGTTGGTCGCCCGAGCGCCCCAGCTGCAACTGACGATCGATGCTCCGTGCTCACACATATAGTCAAACCATTTCGCGATCTCTATCGGCTCCAGACTCGACCAGCGCACTGGTATCCAGGAACATCCAGGAGCGGCGCCAACGATTTTGCCGGCGCCGACGGCCCCAATGGCAATCCCGGCACATGCCGTGCCATGCCAGTTTCCCAACTGCGGCGACGTGAGGTTGGGTTCGGGAGCGACGTTGGCCGCATTGCGCGCAAAGTCCCAGGGATGCACCGATCGATCCGCAAGATCGGGATGGCTCAAGTCGAAGCCGTCATCGATAATTCCAATCACCACATCGGGAGAACCGAAGCCTTGAAGCAGACGCCATGCGGCAATCACTCGCGCATCGGCGCCAGCTTTCAGATTGCCAGTGTCGCCGCCGTTATGGCCGGTATTTTCGAGGTACCACTCGTGATCCGTCAGGGCATCGTTCGGGACGGCAAAGCCCTTCACCTCACCCTCTGTCGACAGGTCGGGCTCGGCGATCCTGACTGATGGCTCCTGCTGCAAGGCGGTGCAAACTTCGACTGCGTCCCGTCGATGATCGTCCACACGAAGCGTCAACCCGCCGTCGAATTCCCGTCTTACCAGCTTTAAGTGGTGCCGGGTGATCAGTTCATTCCTCGTCTGCTCATCGGCCATTTCATGAAATTCGAGATAGACCGTTCCGGTCGGAACGAAAGGCACCATATCGGGAGAGCTGTGATAGACGTTGGTAATTTCCGCGGGACGTGACAGCCTGCCGATCGTACTTTCGAGGCTCTTCGAATCCCTTCGCGTTTCGTCTCCGAGCGCCTTGATGGTTCCAAGGTCGCTGCGCTTCCGGATTTGATACGAACCGGAGCGAGAAGCGATTTGATTTTCTGCAGCGGGCTGAAGCAACGAGCCGGAATGGACAGCTGCGAGGGTGCTGCTCTTGTTCAGAGCGAGCGAGCCGCCGCCGTACCGAAGATTCAAAATATTACTCACGGATCAACCGCCGAATATCTGTCAGTAAGATCGAGCGCCGTTATCCTGATCAGCGATCACAGCATTCGGCGTCGCACTGTCCGTTCGGAAGCAAAGCAATTCAACATTAGCGCGCGTAGCGACCAGCCATCAACGCTCAAAGAAGTTCAAAGACCTTCAAAGCAGCAGCAGCAAACCAATAATTCAGGAGTTAGCCCGTCCAATATGCGATCGTTTACTACAATTCTAAATTGTGATCTGGAGTTTGTCTAATGATTTTTGTCGCGCAGACGCAGCTCGACCGCGACACTTGGGCGCGCGACGGGCGCAATAATGCTCCGACAAAATGCCGGCAGGGATTGAGCAGCCACGAAACATCGGCAAACAGACTTAGGCAGGCACCCCAGGAACAGCAGCACCAAAACCGAGCTGATTGGCGACCAAAGCACGGATTGTTCGAGCCGATAGCGCGTCGAGCTCATTGCCAGCTACGCCCGGTTCCTGTGGTCGCAGGTTGGTGTGGAAAAGAAGGGAAGGCGCGTGATAACATACCCGGGATGCTCGGTCACGTTTCGCCGGCCGGTTTCTCACGGAGGATATCTTCAGGAATCTCGCGCAAGAAGCCTTGTCCCTTTTGAAGCCGACGCCCGAGCGTTTCGACAAAGCCTTCAAAGCGCTCCCTGCCCTTGGCCTGTGCGGCCGCCTGCGCCTCGTTTGGCAATGGTGGCGTGATCGTTAGCCAGAAGCGGATGAAAAGAGCCAGGGTCTCCGCCGTCAAACCAACGTCGCGCTCCAGCCTCTGCACTTGACGGGAAAGCCGATCCAGGCGACGGGTAAACGCTGCCTCCCGCCTGTCCACTCCGTCGGGTGAAAGAAAGGAGGCGACCGCAGCTTCCACAATGGCAGACCGGGAAAGCTTCTTGCGATCGGCGAGCTCCGAGATCTGTTTCAGAAGCTCTGGTGGGAAGTAGACGTTCATCCGGTCGCGCATATGCCTCAGAGCTCCATACCGTCATTCGGATCCATGGCGACTTGACGGGCGACACCGCGCATCTGTTGACGTATAAGCCGGGACTGGCGGACCGCGTCCTCGTCATCGTCAAGCACGGCGGAAAATTCCTCGGCTGGCGTTGGCTCGCTCGTTTCCTTGGCGATCGCGACGTGATCGGGGAGTTCGGGCTCACGACGGAGTCCGCTATTCGCCGTGTCCTGCTCGGCCTTCGCGGCTTTTTCAGTTGGACTCCCCGCCGGCTTTGACGCTCCGAACGTTGACCATCCGTCCGTTCGCGATGACTGGCCAGCCGTCGCCGGATCAGGCGGCGGCAGTACCCGCTCTGTGAATCGCCGATCCTCGTAGTAGCGGACCTTCTTCGCCCGGATCGGCGCCGTCCCCGCCACCATGACGATCTCATCCATCGGCGGAAGCTGCATGACCTCACCTGGGGTCAAGAGCGGCCTTGCCGTCTCCTGCCGCGAAACCATTAGGTGCCCCAGGCGCCGGCCGATCTGGTTCAGTACCAGGCGGATCAACGGTTTGGTGCGCGAGATATCGGAGGGCGGCACCACGAGATAAAGTGTCGTCGGGCGGCTATCTGCGATCAGGTCGGCGATCCGCCAGTCGCAGCGGCAGGTCACCTGGGCCACGACGGGATCGCGGTAAAGTCCGAGGAACGACATCGCGGTGGACAGAACACCGGAACGTTCATTCTCGGATTTGTTGAGGAGTTCGCGCGCGGTCGAGGCGACCACGGGATGGGCGCCCTGCTCGCCAAGATGCGGCGTTGTCATCATCGCCTTCAGCGTCGCCTCGATCGGCCGCTTCGGATCGGACAAGAAGGCGGCGACCCCGGCCAAAGTCTTGTTTGCCTCGGCATAGAGGACATGGAGGATGGCGCCGACCAGGAGCGAATGACTAGTCTTCTCCCAATGGTTCCGCTTGTCGAGGGAGCCTTCAGGGTCGACCAGGACGTCGGCCACGTTT
This sequence comes from Bradyrhizobium sp. CCBAU 45389, assembly GCF_028128625.1. Taxonomy (NCBI): domain Bacteria; kingdom Pseudomonadati; phylum Pseudomonadota; class Alphaproteobacteria; order Hyphomicrobiales; family Nitrobacteraceae; genus Bradyrhizobium; species Bradyrhizobium sp. CCBAU 45389. The sequence continues at coordinate 25,140 of NZ_LBIY01000099.1, forward strand.
TGGACGTCGCGAACCTCCCATTCCCCGCGCCGGACCTCGAGCAGCGGATTGTAAGCCGAGGATTCCGGGTTGGTCGGGTCGAACAACAGGACGCGGCCATGCCACGAGCGGAAACCCGCGGTCAGCTGCCAGTTCTCACCCTTGATATCGTGCACGATAGCCGAGCCCGGCCATGCCAACAACGAGGGAACGACGAGTCCGACACCCTTGCCGGACCGGGTGGGAGCAAAACACAACACGTGCTCCGGCCCGTCATGGCGGAGGTAGTCGCGATCGAGCTTGCCCAGCACCACACCATCCCGACCGAGAAGTCCGGCCGCTCGAGCCTCTTCCGCGCCAGCCCAGCGCGCCGAACCATAGGTCTCAACGTTCTTGGCTTCGCGCGCCCGCCACACCGACATGCCGATCGCCGCCGCGATCGAAACGAAAGTCCCCGACGCCGCAATGAAGGCCCCCTCGACAAAGACCTGCGGGGCATAGGCATCAAAGACGAACCACCACCAGAAGAAGATCGGTGGATAATAGACTTTGAAGCCCCACAGTTCGAACCAAGGCCGTCCAAGCTCGGGCTGGTAGGCAAGTCGCCAGGCCGTCCACTCGGTTGCTCCCCAGATGGCCAGCAAAACGATCAGGCCGACAACGATCACCTGTCCCCAGAGGATTTTGGTTCCGGACATTCTGAGCGCCCTTCTGCAACTGAATTGGCGAGATAGCTAGAGGCCGAGGTCGCGCTTCCGACCAAAGCCCCATTCGATGCCGCCGCCGTCCTTCACGACGCCGGTGACGTGTTGGCCGAGCCTCTTTTCGAGTTCGCGCGACCAGGGCACGAGCTGGAACCCGAGCCCATTATCGATCATGGCGAAGCGTCCCGAGGCGAGCGTCAGGCGCTGGCGATACGTGCCCGCCACATGCTCCCCGGAGGCGGCATTCACGCGAGGCAGGCCGGTGTCAGCCGAGACCTTTGCTGCCACCTCGTCCAGTTCGCGTCTGCGCAACGTGTCCAGGAGATCGCGCTGCAGGATGATCCGTTGGCCCTGCCGCCGTGCCAGGCCCTCCTGGATCAGATGCTCGGTACGGGCTTCCATGGCGTCGCGGGTCCCGCGGCCAAATCCACCCATGGCGAGCGGTATCGGGTCGCGTTCGACCAGCCTGTGGTCGAGCCAGGTGGCCCCTTTTGCGGTGACCTGCCCACCGAGATCGAGATCGGAACGGGTCGCGAGCACCAAGATCGGTCGCGGACCGCCTGCTTGACCCAAGCGTCGGACCTCGACGATGCCGCCGGCCGGCGGTGCATGTTCGAAAGCCTCTAAGCCTCGAAAGCGCACATGGTGCGCCCGCCCGTCTGTTCCGTCGATCAGGGCATAGGCCTCTCCGGTCAGTTCGTCATGCAGTCCACGGTCGACCAGCCGTCCGATGATCTGGGACGTCGGCTGCCCTCCCTCGATGATGAAATCGGCAACGCCGCGGACTTCTCCACGCTCTGTGAAGGCGCGGTGCATCGTCTTGATAATGTCACCGCGCATACCGAGGTCGCGCAAGCTACGCTCGGCCTCAAGCCCAACCATCCATTCCCCTGGTGCGGCGGATGCGGCAAGGCCCATCTTCTCCAGGTGTTGGAGGCGACCGACCATCAGGCGCCGGATCTCGGGATCGGGCCTGCCGGGATTTTCGGGACGTAGATCGATATGGCCGGTCTCATCGGCCGCCAGCCGGATCTCCCGATCGAGCCGCGTCCATCGTTCCGCCGTGACTTCGCTCTCCAGCGAATTGCGGATTTCGTGCTCCGGTTTTGGACCGAGTTCAATGGCGACCAATTCCTCGGCGCGCGCGCGCAGGCCTCGGCTGATGTAGTCACGGGAGATCACGAGATCCGTCCCGTCCTCATCTATTCCCCGAACGAGAAGATGAACATGAGGGTTGTCGGTATTCCAGTGATCGACAGCCATCCAATCGAGCCGCGTGCCGAGATCACTCTCCATCTGTCTGGCGAGATCGCGCGTGAAGGCTTTCAGGTCAGTCATGTCCGCCGCATCCTCAGGCGAGACGATGAACCTGAAATGATGCCGGTCGTCCTTGGACCGGTCCGCGAAAGCCGCGCTGTCGGCGCGGTCGCTGCCAGCATCGAACATCTCGGCCCGCTCGCCGCTCCGGGTCACGCCGTCGCGCTTCAAATATGAGAGGTGGGCGGTCAGTGGCGCTGAACGGAAGGCTCGCCCTTTGTGACGAACCACACGCGCCTTCACCACGACGCGCCGCGTCGGGCTGAACAATCGGCTGCGGCTAAATGCGAGGCGCCCGCGGCCAAACGTCGAGCGCCCATAGGCCGCCAAACGCCTGCCGGTCCCGGTCTGACCCGAGGTGTGTCCTGCTTTCTTCGCCGCCCGCAGCACCTGGTTGATGAAGCTCTTCGGCTTAGGCGAGCGAGTGCTGCGGATGCGCCCAGGCCGAACACGCAGGTCGCTGTCGCCCACGCTCACGGCAGGGCCTCCCAACGATCAAAAGCGCGCACGGTGCCGAAAACGCCTTTGATTGCATTAAACAAAATGCAAGGCGCGGCACGCGCCCCGACTGACCGGCACGCCAGAACCCAAGCCATGCCAATGGCTTGCGGTTCGACCGGCGAGCCCCTTTTATCTCGCCGTCCTGCCGTCGTGGTCTCCCGGTCGCGGGTTCCCGACAGAGCCGCCGCGACTTGGCAGCCAACTCGCGAAGCCCCGACTGCTTCCGAGCGCTTGCGATAGCGATCGTTACCCGAAGGGCCGAGACACCCGAAGGGTGGCTCGGTGAGGAGCGAAGCGACGAGTAGAGCGCGGGCCGAAGGCATCGCCCATACGCCATGAGCACGTGACACTCGCTCGGTGAAGCACGCCAAGGCTTGCGAACCCGCACACTTGGTCATTGCGATTGTCCCGAATCCGATCGAGGGACGAACACGCCACTAGGCCGGGGAACCATGGGTGAAACACCGGACGCCGAGATTGCGGTCGTCACACCGCCCGGCGGCATGAGCGCAAGCAACCGATCGCGCGTTTTCATGAGATCGGATCGCTTAACGAATAGCGTCGCAACTGCTGATGACCGTCCGCTGGACATCCACTTCGGCGGCAGTTCGATGGCAAGCAGATTTGCAAGCTTTGCGACGTATGCTCGCGTCTCCTCTGGCAGAGAGCCGCCTGCGAGATGCTCTTCATAGCGAGATGGTCCCGCGTTGTACGCGGCAAACACGCCAGGCGAGCCATACCGGTCGAGCAGTTCGCGCAAGTACGCCGTGCCGGCCAGAATGTTGTCGTGCGGGTCGTAGGGATCGTTCCCGAGATTGTAGCGCTCGCGAAGCTCCGCCCAGGTCGCCGGCATGATTTGCATCAGGCCCATTGCGCCTTGTGGCGATCTGGCGTGCACGTCACCAGCACTCTCGACGCTTTGAACTGCCCGAATCCAGATCGGCGCAATCGCAAAGCGTTGTGAGGCTTCAGTGATGAAGCTCTCAAACGAATTAACTGTCTGACCGATGGCCCGTCGTCCAGCTGATGTGCTCTGGGCCAAAGCAGCACTGTCGGACGTGGTCAGAAGAAACATAAGGGGCACCACAGCACAAACGCGCGTGCCCAACCGACCCAAGCACGCTGTCGGGCTCGCGCCAGCCTTGCAGAAATCGCTCGCGACGGGGGAATGATCCCGCGACCGATCGAACAAGGGAATGGCGAGGAGAACACGTCGAATACGCACGATCACTCCTCCCACGTCCACACCGGCATCGCGCGGCCGATCACGCTAGATGCCGGAAGAAATCCAAAATACCGGCCGTCAAGAGAGTTGTCCGACTGCCAGTTCATCAGAAACAGCTCGCCGTCACCGACGACGCGGCAGCCCTGCCATTTCGGCAGCGGCCTGCCTCGTCCGTCATGATCCTTCGCCTCGCCCACCGCGACGTCGTCGACCGAAATCATGAGGCCGGTTCTGCAAACACTCTGCCCCGGAAGTGCGAGCACGCGCTTCAGCATGGGAACGCCAATGGGCAGATAACCGTTAAGGTCAAGGAAAGTCGCAAGCGGCTCCGGCGGCCGCACGGCGACCAATTCAGTGACTTGGAATTGGTCCGCAGGTCGGAGGCGGTAGAGACCGATCGGCACGCTTGCCGATGCGTTCCAGATGTAAAGCGGAAGCGGCTCCAGGACGATCGTCACGACGAGCGCAGTAGCCGCCCCAAACGTCGCAGTCAGCGTCTTCAGGCGGCCCGTCATCGCATCACCTTTTGGCGGTGTAGCCAGGCCTGATGGCGCGCCTTAGTATACGGGCGCGGGTTTTCGTTGACGGACAGGCGGTTATGAACGTGATGCCAATGATCAGGCGCGACGTCAGCTGGATCGATGCCGAGCGCCTCAACGGCATCGGCCATTTGCAGCACTCGCTCGACTTTCGGCCAGCCGGACAGACGCAGCAAAATCTCTCCGCCGGGTGTCACATAAGGGACGGTCGAGCAGCGTTGTCCCGGCGCGACTGCGCGCAAGATGTCGATCCGCGAAATGATTGCCCCAAAGTCGTTCGAGGTCCATCGGACGAAGGCAAAGATGCTGCCGGGCGCAAACGACAGGAGGCGCCGATGGCGATCAAGCTGCCGTTCCTTGACGATACGACCGAACCGAATGAGATTTTCGATACGTTTTTCGAGCCACAGCACTTCTACTTCGGTCAGATCGCTCATGCCGTGGCTCCCCCACGCTCTAACTGGGAGCCGTTCGCTTTGGCGGCGGGGAAGTGCGTGTACGGCTTGCGAACGCCAGCAGGACGGACGGGCCGACTTTGCCGGCCACCTCCCATGCGCTTTGCGGCTTGGTCCGTTAGAAGAAATCCGAAGGATTTCTGGTTAGTAAAGTTAGAGCGGCTGGAAAGCACGGAGAAACAAGCTGTTAAGCTCGATTCCGGTCCCCGATAGCACGAGGATCGGGTCCCCGATAGCACGAGGGTTGCGGTCCCCGATAGCACGAGCTGATTCACAGGTTGTCCTCCAAATTTGGAATGAGACCGCGGCGGCGCAGGCGTGCCGTTAAGGGATCAACAGGCATAGGCGTGAAGTTCAGCCGCTCGGTGCCATCAGGATCGCGCATAAGAACGAGCTGATAGCCGGGCAACGTCTGGCGCTGGACGATCTGACGGATGTCGTAAGCAAAGTGTTTGAGCGGCGAGAGGATGCCGGACTTGGCATGGAGGTGCAGAAGATCAAAGCTCCAGCCGCTGTCCTGTCGGCCGCCGTGCTTTCGCACAAGACGATAAAGCCAGCGCTCGAGCCCACCCGTCAGATCGAAATAGGCGCGGTCAATCGTCAGCACGAGCGCGTCATCGATGACCCCTGCATAGAACCAATCCGGCAGGATCAGCTCGAGCCCGAATGGGCGGCCATTTGCATCGGCCGTCTCCTTCCACTCGTTGATCCACGAGAAGCGATGCCGTCGCCGTTCTGTCGGTTGGCGGATCGACGTCATCACGGTCGTTGACTGGAGTCTGTCGAGGCCCGCCTTCAGCCGATCGTAGTCGCGTGCACTGGTGCCGCGGCCGACAAACGTCAGAATCTCATAAGGCGTTGCGGCCATCAGGCGCGACGTCTTCAAGCCGGCGTCACGCGCTTCGACGATCTGGGACGCAGCCCAGATCAGAACGTCTGCATCCCAAATGGTCGCCATGCCGTGTTCCGGCACTGCTTCGACCCGAATTGCGATCGCACCCGCGCGGAAATCGATCGGCACGATCCGCTTCGTTTTTGCGAGCGAGAAGAACGGATAGGCCATCAGATCTTGCGCGTCGCGGGGCGCAAGATCGCCGGGTAGCGCCCGAAAGAGCTCAAGCTGGTCGCGCTCGGAATGAAGTTTGCGCCGCATAGTCACTGCTCTCACGCGGCTATCAGCGACGTTCCTGACCTGCATAGGGACGCAGGGCCGGATGCTTTTTGGCGGGCAGCACGGTCCCCTTGCCGGGATCGGACGTCGACGTCCTGGCGCCGCGGTCGGCCCACGCTTTCAGGTCATCGACGGCGTAGACGACACGTCCGCCAATCTTCCGATATGTTGGTCCGGTACCGTACGTGCGGTGCTTCTCCAGCGTGCGACCGGACAGGCCAAGATAGCGCGCGGCCTCAGGTGTACGCAGGAATCGCGGGGGAACACCGGCCATCGGATCGGGCATTTGAGAACTCCAAGAAGACGACGCACTACGCTTGGCTAGGCCGGCGTGTGTGCGGTCATCATGGAGGAGCAAGACTTCGGAGAGGGATGCCGAATATGGAGGGAACGGTTTTCGGCACCCTGGGGAACGACGCTACCCGTCCCTGCGCCCAGGCCGCAGGATTTTTTGCGGTAACCACCGCGCATCAACGTGAGGCCGCCTTGCACGAAGCGGATCGTTCGATTGCGCAGATCATGCGTCTTCCAGGCGCGATCGGGATACGCTTTTTGCCGGACAGTAGTTCGGCGATAACGCGATAGCTTGCGCCCGCGCCGTGCGCCTCGAGCGCACGGATCTCCAAACGAACCATCGCCGCGTGTTGTTGATCAGCTGAAGAAAATGATTCCGACACTTGCACTCCGTGGGCAAGCAGGCGTCCTAGTCGCTGCTTTCATGAAAAAGCGTGGGATCCGATATGGAAGGGCATTTCAATCGGCCGATAGTTCAGTACGCATTGACCGCATCGAACAGGAGTCGCGCTTTCGGCCTCATGTTGCGATCGCGCAGATCCGTAGCAGATCCTGTGGACGTGGGGGTGACGACGATGTGCAGTCAATTCCCGCCGCTGCAGGCACTAGCCGCCATTTTGCAATTTCTCTGGATGGCGCCTTGGTCAACGCTCATGAACTCAGAAGCGAACTAATCGCTCAAGGCCAACTGATAGACACCAACACTGACGCCGAGCTCTTGCTGAGGTGGATTGAACGATCTTGCAAACGAGAATATTGGCGTCACGGCTTGCCCGCAAACTACGAAGCCATCTTTCGCGAGCTGGATGATCGTATAGACGGCGCCATTAGCGCGCTTTTGCTAGATAAGAACGGAGATCTTGTTGCATACCGCAATCGAAGCGGTTTGCGCCCATTGGAGACTATGTCGACGAACAATGGATTGTTGCTCTTTGCTTCTGAAAATTGTGCCTTCGCTGGCTCGGAAGGTAAGACCCAGCAGCTCTTGCCGGGGAGCATACGGCGCGTGGACGCCAAGACAGGCGGCAGCGTTGACCATGCCCTGAACAGCCGACGATATAAAGCCAAACTCTGCGCCTACGAAACTCTATATTTGGGAAGTCCGAACACCTCGGTCGAGGGCCATTCACATCTCCAAACCCGTTACAACATCGGGCTCGCCTTGGGGAGAATTGTTGCCGAGCGAGTTCAAACAGAGGCACTCTTGATGCCGCCAATCGTGTCCTCCATGCCAAATACTGGAGGGCCGTACGCCGATGGTCTGTTTGACTCTCTCGCCGAACAGGGCGTGCGTGCCGAGCGTGGCGACGTAGTGGCAACGCAATTTCTTGAGCGAACACTGCTGGGCAGACCCAGGGGCCGCCAATCTCGCATTGCTCAAAAGTATCGAGTGTCGGAAGCTGGCGTCGCTGGACGAGCCATCGTCGTTGTTGACGAGGCACTCATTCGAGGCGATACCAGCCAAGCCGTCACAACCATGCTTCTTGCCGCTGGAGCCAAAGCCGTACATTGGGCGATTGGTTCGCCGCCTATAGTTGCCCCAAATTACTACGGCATGGGTATTGACACGCCAGATGAGCTCGCATTCTGGCAGGCATTGAAGCGACTTCCGCCTGAACTGCGCGCCCAGTGCCTTCGCTTCCACAGGATGGACTTGCCAGCCCTCAGAACCATTGAAACCAACATTGCGAGAGCGATCCAAGCAGCGACGGTAACTTATCTGCCCTTCCGCGCCCTAGTATCCATATTGGCTGACAGGCTAGACAGCATCGATTTGTCACCCTTCACATTCGAGATGCCAACTCCCGCTGGACGGCAGCGCGCGGACAGAAGCTTGGACGCGTTGCTGGCCGCTCTTTCCGTCAATCCCCGTCTGAGGTCAGGATCATGAAACCCGCTCTCGTATTCGACTGGAACGGAACACTGCTGGATGACACGTACGCGCTGCTCGATACGACCAACGCAATTTTGAACCGCTTTGGTCGTCCGCGCATCAATATAGACACCTTACGAGAGCATTGTGATGTTCCCCTCTCTCGTCTCTTTCATAGCCTTGGAATGTCGCAGGAGGAGATTGAGGCAATAGAGCGTGACGAGGGCGCACTGTTTCATGACACGTACGAGCCTCTTGCCGATAAAGCCGATTTACGTGAGGGCGCTCGCAGAGTGTTCGAGTTGGCGCGCCGAGAATCCGCTCCACTCATCATCGTCAGCAACCACATAGTCGCGCCTCTACAGTCCCAGCTGAGGAGACTTGGCGTGGATGACTACATCACCGATGTGATCGCCTTTGAAAGCCGCGCCACCCAATACAAATCGATGAGCAAAGGAGAGCGGCTTCGCCTTTATATGCACAAGTACAGCCTGAATCCGTCGTCAACCTTCATCATAGGCGATATGCCCGTCGAGACTGATATTGCGCGTAATCTCGGGCTGACAAGCATATCCATTACCGGAGGTTTTGTTTCGGCGTCGCGCCTGCAAGCCGCGCATCCAGATTACACGATCAACAACCATCACGAGCTGTTGCCTATCCTACAAAAGCATGGCTTCTTTTCGGAATGCTAAATCATGAGCAAGCGATCATCAGCCAACGCGGCTCCCAAAGCGATCAAGCAGAGCGTAGGGCTTATCGGAGCGGGGCGCATGGGAACAGGTATAGGCATTAGCCTGTTGCGTCGCCAAAGCGAGCTCCACATCAAAGTCAACAAGAACCGATTCGGTGCTGATCGCCTGACAGGTGGAGGGGCCCGCGAGCATACATCGATCGCTGAATTGGCGCAGCACGTAAGTGTCGTGGTGTTATCCCTACCGTCCAGCCGCGAAGTCGAGACGGTGTGCCTCGATCACGATGGACTGTTTGTTCACATGTGCCGAGGAGGTCTGATAATTGATTGCACGACCTCGTATCCTACCTCGACCATTGCATTGGCGAGAAAGGCGCGAAGCCGGGGTATAAACTTTGTTGATGCTCCGGTAACACGGAGCCCCGAGCAAGCAGAGCTGGGCCTTCTCAACGCGATGGTTGGGTCGGATGCAACACTCTTTCCCGTCGCCGAACGCGTTCTTGCTGCGTTTTGCGAGACCGTTCTGCATGTTGGAGATGTCGGAGACGGCCACAAGCTCAAGCTTGTTTACAACAGCATGACGATGGGCATAGCTGCCGTCGCCGCTGAGGTCTGTCAGTTCGCGGATAGTCTAGAGATAGATCTTGTGACGCTACGCTCTTTGGTCGGTCGCGGCTCGACTAACAGTGGAATATTCCAAGCTTTCGCCGCCTTTTTGTTAGGCGAAAAACCAGATGCACTCGCCATCTCGATTGCAAATGCTGCAAAGGATATCGAGTGTGCTGTGCGCCTAGCGCGCGAGAGAGCCGTTTCCGTGTCGGTCCTGGATGCTGCCGCGCAGGAATTCAACCTCGCGGTTGTCGCAGGCAAAGGTGAACTGACCCTGCCACATTTGGCGATCGTAAACGGCTTGGTATAAGTCAACGGGGCCATCTTTCCGCGTGCCTTGGTGTCCGTGTTTCGGCGCGTGCCGCCGCGTGTTCGATGAGTATGACATTAGGCCTCAGCACAAGCGAATCCGGCGGCGGTGTCAGGAGGTGCAGCGCACCGGACTGAGCCAGGGCGCTCGCGATTGCAGGCGGTGGTTTAGCGATCATGAAGCGCGTGCTCGAACCCGTAACGCGTTTGGCGAGTAATCCAAACCGGTGCTGGTGGGGCGGCACGCGGACGGGAAGCAACGAATAGCTCACATCGCTCACGGGTGCTTCCTTGCCTCCTTGTTCGGCTCGACTTAGAGCTGCCCGCGCTTGAAGACCTCCGGCAGCACATTCCAGGCAAGGCGGATTCGAACGCGTTACGCTTGCAACAGAAACGCCGGTATTGGTGGTTGCTCGCCGGCTATCATTGGCGCGAATATTTGAGCGCTCCTGCACACGTAACTGTTGTCCACGACGGGCTGATTTTCTGGGCAAAGTATCTCGTTCTGCTCCCGCCTGAATGGAGAAGAAGGTGTCAGTCCAGCAAAGAAAAGGATCGCTGCCGGATTTCTCCAACAGCGGCTCAAGTCTTGGGAGACGGCAGACTTACCGGCCTGCCAGCGGAGAAGGGGCGGAGCGCTCGAGGCGATCCGGCGACACTGTCGAACGAAGTCGCTCTCCGCCGGTTTGGCGTCTGGTATTCCGGTTTTAGCTCGCCTGGCTCACAAATTTGGTGTGAAGATAGCCCTCGATTGCCTCGAGGCCACCTTCCGAACCGAACCCCGACTCCTTCGTTCCTCCGAAAGGCACTTCGGGAAGCCCAAGCCCATGATGATTGATCGACACCATGCCGCATTGAAGATCGGCCCCGATCGCGGCCATCGTAGCGGCGCATCGCGTGGAGGCGTAGGCGGCGAGCCCGTAAGGCAGTCGATTGGCCTCCGTGACAACCTCGTCATAGGTTTTAAACCGCGCGATCGGGGCGACGGGGCCGAACGGCTCTTCATTCATGATGCGCGCTTGGAGTGGAACATCGGTCAGGACCGTCGGCTCGAAGAAGTATCCCGCATTGCCGATACGCTTGCCGCCGATGCGCAACTGTGCGCCGCGACCAAGAGCGTCCGCGACAAGGTTTTCCATTGCGTCGACCCGCCGCCAGTTGGCGAGCGGTCCCATCCGGCTATCCCTTTCGAGGCCATTGCCAACCTTGATCGCGCTGGCCTCGGCAACAAACCTGTCGACGAACTCTTCATAGATACTCTCATGCACCAGAAAACGCGTCGGCGAGACGCAGACCTGGCCGGCGTTACGGAACTTGTTCGCCGAGAGGATTTTGGCGGCTTTCCCGACATCGGCATCCGCGAAAACAATGGCAGGCGCGTGCCCGCCAAGCTCCATGGTAGCGCGCTTCATATGGGCGCCGGCAAGGGCTGCGGATGCTTTCCGACCACGGTCGAGCCGGTGAAGGATACTTTGCGGATGATGGGATGGCGGATAAGATAGTCTGACACTTCGGACGGAACGCCGAAAACGAGATTGACGACGCCGGCCGGCAAGCCCGCATCCGCGAAGCTACGAACCAGCTCCATGCAGCTCGCCGGCGTCTCTTCAGGTCCCTTGACGATGATGGAGCAGCCGGCTGCAAGGCTTGCGGAGATCTTCCGCACGGCCTGATTGATCGGAAAATTCCACGGCGTAAATGCCGCAACCGGCCCGACCGGCTCCTTGGTCACCAGCTGGGCAACATTGCCAAAGCGCGCCGGTACGATCCGCCCATAAGCTCGGCGCCCCTCCTCGGCGAGCCAGTCGATGATATCGGCGGCGAGGAGCGTTTCAGCGCTCGACTCGCTCAGCGGTTTACCCTGTTCGAGCGTCATGATCGACGCGATGTCGGCTGCGCGCGAGCGTATGAGATCGGCGGCCTTGCGCATCATCCTGTACCGGTCGAAGGCCGATACCTTTCTCCAGATCTCGAAGCCCTCCGCGGCGGCCGCGAGGGCGCGATCAAGATCGACGCGGGACGCATAAGGAGTCTCGCCAATGGGCTGTCCGGTCGCGGGATTGAGGATCTCTTCAGAGCGATCCGCCCGCCCTTCCGTCCATTCCCCGGCAATGAACATCTTGATCTGGGGGTACACAGGTTGTGTCTGCAGCGCTTGTTCCCGATTCTTCATGCCTCAATGTCCCCAGTGAAGAGCCAGCGGGTTGAGCTCATGCGCAAGCTCCATCAATCCAGCTCTCGTCGCCGGATGGAGCTGCTCGAGCGGATGGCGCACGGCCTCGCATTTGATCACACCACCTTCAGCCATCACGCTCTTGGCTGCGCGCAGGCCGCACTGGCGGTTCTCGAAATTGATGAGGGGCAGCACCCTTGCATACGCAAGAGCGGCTTCCTGCCTACGTGCCGCTTTGTGATGATCGAGCACGGGGCGAAGCAGATCGGGCAGCAGCGCGCTCGACATCGTTCCGGTCGCACCGGCATCGAGGTCTGCCATCATGGTGATGGCTTCTTCCCCGTCAAATGGACCGATGATGGCCTCACCGCCGAGCTCGATCAGGCTGCGCAGCTTGGCAGCCGCAAACGGGACCTCGATCTTGAAATATCTGGCGAGCGGCACCTCGCAAGCAAGCCGGACGAGAAAAGGGACCGTCAATGTAACGCCGGAGAGCGGCGCGTCCTGGACCATGATTGGAATCCCGGCCGCGTCCGCGACGCGGCCGAAATGCGCGATCATGGCGCTTTCATCCGCCTTGAGGCTTGCGCCATGATAAGGCGGCATCAGCATGAGGAGGCTTGCGCCACGTTCGGCCGCATAGCGGGCGCGTTGCGCCGCGATCTGCGTACTGAAATGGCTGCAGGTCACCATGACGGGCTTGCGGCCCGCGACATGCGAGAGGCAAAGATCGACCAGAATATCGCGCTCCTGATCCGACAGCAGGAACTGCTCGGAATAATTGGCCAGAATGCAGATCCCGTCGACGCCTTGATCGATCATGCAATCCAGCACGCGCCGCTGCCCTTCCAGATCGAGATCTCCGGATTTCGTAAAGGGCGTCGGAGCGACCGGGAACAGGCCGCGATAGACGGGAGTTTTCGCATTTCTCATGCAGAGGATTCCAAACAGAAGGCAGTCAGTTGCTTTCGAGCTCGATCAGTCGATCGGAAACATTGAAGGAGTGCAGCAGATAGTGCCGAACCTACTGAACAAATTGAGCGGCGTGGCGTCCGAGCAAGACTGCTCGAAGATGCTGCCGATCGCGACCGGACGTTTCGCTCATCGCTCCTAGATCCGCCCAGATGGGAGCAGCCCCGTCAGGATGGCAAGACATTCAAACAGGAAATAGCTTCCGAAGATCAGCTCGACATTCTCCGCCGCATCGATATCGCGCACGATCGCCTTTCGGGTGAAGCAGCCGCCGGTGAGGATTCCGGGCGGGCGCCGGTCTTCGGGAACAGTCGGTGTCAGGTATTTCAACAGCTGCGTTACTGTGCGCTCTGCAAACACTCGATACTTGGCGCCCTCCTCAGGACCAAGTGCGGATGCGAGCCGCAACGCCGAGGCAGCGGCGATAGCAGTGGCCGCAGTATCCCTGCTGGTGTTGGGGATCGCCGGGTCGTCGAAATCCCAGTAGGCAATGAGGTCGGCAGGGACATGGTCGATCCACCAGCCAAGAACCCGCACCGCGTAATCGCGCCATAACGGCTCTTTCGGGCGAACCATGGCCGCGTGAGCGGTGTAGAGCATCGCCCATCCCTGCGCCCGGCCCCAGGTGCTGATATCGCTATATCCCTTGTGCGTGTGTGTTCTGAGAACCTTTCCGGTGTGCGGGTCGAGCGTGGAGGACTGGATGACCGAATTATCCGGCCGCACGTGGATCTCCAGGACGCGCCGCATATGCGCATTGGCAACCTCCTCCATCCGGGCATCGGCAAGCTCGTCTGCGGCCCAATAGAGCAGGCCCATCGCCTGGAGCGAGTCGATGCTGCTCTCGGAGGCTCCGACTGCGCTTGCCTCCTCGGCATCCCCGCCCAACGGTATCAGTCCGAGGCGTGGATCAAACATGTCCCGGAGCGACCTTGCTGCTGTCATAGCCGCCGCGCGCGCGGTTTCATCCGCAAAAAGAATGCTGCCGAGGGCGCCGGCATGATAGAAGCCGAAACCCTTGAAGGCCGTAAGCCGCTCGGCACGTGGCAACATCCGACTTAGCGCGGCATGCGCATCCTCGATTGAGAACCGCCTCGGGTCAGCGAGATGCGCAAGCCAGAGCTCACCGACGAACGCTCCGCCAGTCCAATCACCGTCGGGCGTGAACGTCCAGGTTCCGTCCACGGTGCTCGCCCAGTGTGGTAGGCCAGAGCGTGCAGCGTCCCGGGTCTGTGCAATGCGCGTGAGCATGCGCTCCCGCGCGGAAAGATATTCGCTTCTCGACATCATTCTTGGTCCTACAGAGTTCTCTTTACGTCATAGGCGCGGTGGGGAGGCAGGTTGGGGGTCAGTCGCCGATGTAGACGCGGCCACGCCTCCTGGCGATCTGGTAGACCACGACGCTGAGCAGCGCGATCAACGATCCATAGACAGGAAACATCCAGGCGATCTGCTCACGTTGCAACCACACGAGCAGATAGGGTGACGTCCCGCCGAACAGCGACACGCCCAACGCGTAGCCGAGCGCCACCCCCGTGGTCCGCACGGCACGCGGCATCAGCGTCGTGGCGATAAAGTTGTAGAGGGCCATGTTGAAGCCCACGATGGCGCCGCCGAACACCGTGACAAAGAAGAACGTGGAGATGCTCTTCTCCGAATAGACCAGCGTCAGAAAGAAGCACGGAATGAGTAGCAGCCGCAGCAGCGTGAAAGCGCGCGAGGGCCGGACCTTGTCGGCGAACGCGCCAACCAAGGGTGCGGCAAACATCCAGATCAGGAGCATCAGCGTCATGATGCCGTAGACTGACGTGCTATCCTCCTTGAACACGGTGTTGGCCATGTTGGGCAGACCGGTGTTCCAGGCGTAGTTCGCGATCTGCACCGACCCGATTACCAGAATGACGGCGAGCAGGGAGAGCCGGACGCTCCAAAGCGTCTTCCAGACACCGCCTGTCGTATCCTGAATGCGCGACAGCTCATCTTGCCGGTGCATCGCGCGATTGATCAAGGTTTCTGGAAGGGTGCTGCGAAGATAAATGATCAAGAGGCCAAGCGCGCCGCCGACGGCGAATGGCAGACGCCAGGCCCATTCGCGCATCACCTCGGGGGCGACCGACGCGCTCACCAGAAAGGCCACCATGCTGGATCCGAAGATGCCGAGCTGGATGAACGTACCACTGATCAGGCCCAGATAACGCCCTTCCCGGCCGCGCGGCGCCAGCTCGATGGCGATGGCGTTAGCGACGCCGGCTTCAGCTCCGGTCGCCAGTCCTTGAACAAGACGAAGGAGAAGCAGCGCAACCGCCGCGGCGACCCCGATATCCCTGTAAGTCGGCAGAAGCGCGATCAAGAGCGAGCACAGCGCCATCGCCGTCACCGAGATCATCATCACCCGTTTGTGGCTGATGCGATCGGCGACCGGACCGAGCAGGGCCGCGCCCAGCGGCCGCGCGAAGAAGCCTGCTCCATAGACGGCGAGCGCGGCGAGCAACGAGGTGGTGGGATCATTCGATGGGAAGAAATGAGGCGACAAGAACGCCGCCATCACGCCATAGACGTTCCAATCGTACCATTCGAGCGCAACCCCTCCCCCGAGGCCTGCCGTCATTGTCCTGGTGGCAATCTGCCCCTCAGGCGCATCGGACACGGGACTGACGTGAACGAACGTGTTCACCTCTCCGCCGAGCGGCATCGCCGCTTGCGCTGACGTCGAAGAGTAAACATTTCTGGAAGCGTCGCCGAAAAAGCGCGCGCGAGTAGGTTTATGTCCCATTCCCGTGGTCCCTCCTGGTGTAAAAGCGTGCTTCTTTCGGGAAGCTTATTTTTGTTTGATAATGCTACTCTGCAGCGCCGACGGCGCCCGTCTCGTAGAGATCCTTCAATTGCCGGGCGTCATAGCCGAGCTCTTTCAGGATCTCTTCCGTTTGCGCACCAAGCTTTTGCGGCGGCAAACGCACGTCCGGCAGCTCCCCGTCGTAGCGCACGGGATGGCTGACGAGCGTGATGGGAGTCCCCGTTGCACCAGCGACGACCTGGAAGTTTTTGTTGTGCGCGATTTGCGGATCGACAACGACCTCGGCATAGTCGTTGACCGCGGCGTGCCAAATTCCGTGCGCTTCGAATAGGACGATGCATTCCGTGGTTGAGCGCTTGGCGACGTTGGCGGCAATCAGAGCCGAGGCTTCATCCCGCCGGCGATACGCCTCCTGGTCAGGAATTCGCTGATCGGCAGGCAGGCCGAGCGCGTCCGAGAGCGCCTCCAGCGATCCCAGAGAGATCGCAATGTGTCCATCGCGCGTCGCATAGATGCCGTAAGGTGCTCCGTAGTACCAGCCGGCTACGGGGCCTGGCTGACGGACGTCGTCAGGCCTTTTGCCGTTCAGGTAGCAGGTAAAAGATTCCATCTGCAGGTCGAGCGCTGCCGACAGCAGGCTGACATCGACGCGGCAGCCCTGCCCCGTGCGCGCTTTTCTCACCAGGGCAGCCAGAATTCCCGCCGCAAACAAGGCAGCGCCGTGATGATCGATGGCGGAAACGCCGACAGCCCGCGGCCCCTGCTCGCGGCTTCCGGTGATCATCGCAAGTCCTGACAGCGCCTGGATCAAGAGATCTTGGCCGGGGCGATTGACGTAGGGCCCGTCAGGACCGTAGCCGGAGGCGGCAGCGTAGATGATCTGAGGATTGATCTTCTTTGCATTCTCATAGCCAAGGCCAAGCTTGTCGAGCACGCCCGGGCGAAAGTTTTCTGTGATCACATCCGATTGCGCGATCAGTTGCCTGGCAATGGCCACGGCTTCGGGTTTCTTCAGATCGAGCGTGAGGCTGCGCTTGTTGCGGTTTCCGGTGAGAAGCAACATCGACTGGCCGTCGACCCGCTTGTCCGCTCCGCCCCATTTCCTCTGAAAGGCCCCGCCGGGAGGTTCTACGGCGATCACGTCAGCGCCGAGGTCCGCCAGAAACTGCACCCCGACCGGCCCCATCAGGAAGTGATTGAAGCTCAGGACACGAATGCCCTTCAAGAGATCGACCATACGTTCGTGCCTTCGGCTTTCGTGAAGATGACGGTATTTTCTTACTTCATTTCTGAAATCGATTTCAGAATTATTCCCTCCTTCGAACGGAGTCAAGCGGATCAACAGATTTTTCGAATGCCGCCCGACCAGCTCACCTGCCGTCCGCGCTGGGAGGACCACAGATAGCGCGGGATCGTCCACACACAGGACTTGAGCATGTGGCACTCGGGGTGGTTAAAGTTTTGAGCGGGAGACCCTCTCCTGCTCGCGATTGACCAGAGCAGATGGACAAGAAACCTGTCATCGACCCCAAAGGCCGCCAGCAACCGCGCGTGAAGATCGAGGACGTCGCCCGGAAGGCAAATGTCTCACCGGCGACCGTCTCGCGCGTCCTCAATCATCCCGATATCGTGCGGCCGGAGCTTCGCGACAGGGTCATGCGGCATATCAATGACCTCTCCTATACGCGCGATAGCGCGGCCAGGGCCTTGAAATCGGGACGCATGCGGACTGTCGGCGTCATCGTCCCGACGCTGGCGCTCGGCATCTTTGCGGAAGGGGTGGAGGCGCTGCAGAACCGCCTCAGCGAAAGCGGTTACACGCTGTTCATTGCGAATTCGCAGTATGACCAGCGGCGGGAATTCCAGGAACTGCAGAGCCTTGTCGAACGCGGCATCGATGGAATCGTACTTGTTGGCGGCTCCCATGGACGTGAACTGAGGAGCCTGATCGAACAGGCCGGCGTACCCGTCATCACGACCTATGTTTCCAAGGCAGGTGGCGGTATCCCCGCGATAGGGATCGATAACGAAAGCGCCACCCGGGAGATGACCCAGTATCTCCTAAGGCTTGGACATGTCCGATTCGGCGCGATCGCCAATGTTGTTGCAACCTCCAACGACAGATCCCGCGCCAGGCTCGAGGGAATTCAGCGCGCACTCTCCGACGCGGGCCTGCCGCTCAAGCCGACCCAGATCATCAAGGCGGATTATTCGCTTGCCCAGGGCCGCAGCGCCCTTCGTCAACTCCTGACCGACCACCCTGATACGACAGCGGTGATCTGCACCACCGACACGCTTGCCATCGGTGCCATGGCAGAGGCTCGAAAAATGGGGCTGATCGTTCCGACTGCGCTATCCATCACAGGATTCGACGATGTGGAGCTCGCGGCGCAAATGGACCCCCCGCTCACAACCGTCAGTGTTCCGGCAGCTGAAATCGGCCGAGGGGCCGCCGATTACCTAATCAATGCCATCGCCGGAAGTCCGGTTCCCAAAAGCGTCCTGTTGCCTTACCGCCTTGTCATGCGCTCATCGAGCGCGCCGCCACGCTCTGGCGAAGGGCCCGCCCGCCGGCGGCGCAGCCGAGATGTATGATTGCGCCCACCACTTGAAAACGATTTCAGTTAAGGAGGTAGTTTGACCTCCCCAAGGCCCCAGGAGCCGGTCGAAACGCAGTGCTGCCCGCCCATTCATTGTCGCGCGAAAAGTAGATCGGCGACTATGCCACGACACCTCCCAAGAGCCGACGGCACAGAGGTTTTCAATGCTCGCGTTCAGCGTGAACGGAGTGAACGGGCGCATGGTGGTGGCTGGCGCCGAGCTCGTGCAGCTTGTGATGCAGGCGATGATGCGCAAGTTCCAGGGTGGCTCGCAGCCGCGCGTGTCGCGCCTCATTGGACTTCGGGGCAAGCGTATCCATATAGGCGATCGACCCCTCGATTTGCGCAAGGACCGCCACGGCGTCCGCAGTGGCAAAGATGGGCATCTCGCCAACTGTGACGTAGACAGCACTGGTGTGCGCCGCGATGTCAGCCTCGCGTCCAGCGACACTGCCCCGCACGCGTAGCGCGATCCAACAGGACTCGGTGATGTGCAGCGAGAGCTGACCTTTGCACGACAAGCTGGCACATCGGACTTCCTCGACCACCGTGCCGTTACGGATCAGCTCCAGCCGTGTCGGTGCGACGCTGACCGATTCGATGCGCCAGTCGATGCCAAGCGTGCCGCCTGAACGGGAAAGCGGGATCGTGCTCCCGGGACGCTGGCCTTCGACGATCATCTCAACCAGAGGCCCGACGGTGATGAACGTATCCCCGCGACGCACGGCCTCCATCCAATTGCGATAGGTGAAGTCGCGCTCGCCCAGCCGCACATAGGTCCGCGAACCGCCGAGGAGTGCGGCCGCGTCCATCTTGTCGGAGCCGGCTACCAGCGGCAGATGGTATCCGATGTTGAGATAGCGGTACCAGTCGGCCAGGCCAAACGCGCTGATCTGCGCGGTCCGCGGGTTGAACGACATCATTTCGATGGCGTCGACAAGGCCGAGCACAATGTCGGCCGCCCGCTCGGCTTGCGGGTTCGGCGCGTGCGGCATCACGACCAGTCCCCCTTGGTGACGGCAGCGCTCCGCCCAGTCGGCCATGGTCGCTTCAAGGACATCGCCGATCGCAGCTTCGTTGGACCCGCCGCAAGAGAGCGGATTGATCATCTCGCCTTCGTAGCCGAGCAGCGATATGTGCCCCAGAACCTGCATTCGGTTCTCCGTGCCGACCCGAACCAGAAACTCTCCGTCCCCACCGAAATCCTTTGCCCCGATCGTCGTGCGGCCGTCGAAATCAGCGACGTTGGTGAATAGCTCGCCCCATTGTGCCGCGAGCAGGTTGACGACGTTGACACCCTCAGCCTTGCCCTCGAGCAGAGCTGTCTGCGGACTCAGGAAATGGACGTGCGTATCGGAGCTGACCCATCCCTGTTCGCGCCAGCGCAGGACACGATCGAGCTCAAAAGTGAGATTGTCGGTGGACGCAGTGATTTCGACGATGGTGCGTAGCGGAATCACCTCAAAGCCCCTGCAGATCTCGACGAACACGGGCCCGAGCGGCAGGTCCGCCTCGCAGCTGCCGTCCACATAGGCGTACTGGTTCAGCCCGTTGGCAAACTCGCCGGCGAAGTCTTCGAACCTGCCGGTGTTGACCTTGCGGTGATGCCCCTTGGGCGGCAGATACTCCCCGTGCGCACCGTGCAGATGCAGGCGCGCGGCAACACGCATGCCACTGCCCTTCTCTACGATGCGGATCCTGACCGGCCTTGTGGCCGGTTCGATTGTGGTCACATTGAGCGGCGCGCCTCCTGCATCGCCGGCAGCTTCCAGCGAGCGAAGCTCGAAGACGTGCAAGCGGCCATCGTCAGAGCGCAGATAGAGCCTTGCGTCCGGATGTGCGGAGTACTCGACGATGACTTCGTTCCCGGAGCGCACGGGCTGCACATCAACTTTGGCGCCAAGCCAATCCGCTCTGGAGTACTCGAGCACTGCGCGGGCCGAGATGACCGTGCCGAGGTCCATGCCGATCTGCTCGCCCCGATCGTCGACATCGAGCTCGCCAAGCTTGTTCAGATGGACCCCGGGCGGCAGCCGCACCTTGAGCTTGCGGCGGCCCTGAAGGCGCAGCGGATGCTGGGTGAGGATTGTCGTGGTCGCCGCAAAGACGAGCGAGAGTTCCTGTCCCGCGCGCAAACTTAACGCGGAAAGCTCCTTGTCTGGATAGGGGTTCGGGAGCGCGTAAAGCCACAGGTTCTCGCCTTGCCGGTCCATGCGTCCGGATTCGGTGCGGGCCTCGCCCAGGAAGAAGCTCGCACCCGGCACTCTGCCGAGTACGAAGTCCTCGCCGGTGCTTGCGTGCACGATCGGTGCGCGTAGCGGCAGGGCAGCGAACGCACTCGCACTCCAGGAGATGTGGTTCTGCTGGATCGCGAACCTGCGCAGCACCGGCACGTCGGTCTCGCTGCCGTCGGCGTAGCAGAGCGTGTATGTCGCGACCAGATCGCCGAGTGGATTGCCTTCCACAGGCAGCGTGGCCGGGCCGATCTCTCCGAAACCCATGGGGCTTGCGCTGGGTCGGTCTGCCGCCACTTGCACGAACAACACATAGCTCGCCATTGTCGGTGGCAGCGCGATGGCAACAGGAGGTGCCCCGGGGCGCAGCTCCAGCACATCCGGCCCTGTATCGCTGCCGAAGAGAAAGGGCATGCCGCGATGGATCTTCGGACCGCGAAGGGAATCGATCCAGCCAGTGTCGCCCGGGCGGCTGGCAAAACCTTCACCGGCATTTGCACGCCTGGCGTTGAAATATGGCTTCAAGTCCACGGGCGTGAAGTGCGGCGATGAAGGCGTTTTCATTCATTGGACTCCAGTTCAGGAATTCGCCGGTCCGCAAGTGAGGTTTGCCGCGATCATTGCCTTGTCTCGAATAAGAAACACTTGCGTCTGCCTTGGCGCAGCGGAATGCAGCAGGCAAAGCGCCTTCAATCACCGATGTAGACGCGGCCGCGCTTCTTGGCGACCCGGTAGACGACGACGCTGAGCAGCGCGACGAACGAGCCGTACACGGGAAACATCCAGGCAATTTGCTCGCGTTGCAGCCAGACCATCAGATAGGGTGACGTTCCGCCAAACAGCGAAACACCGAGTGCATAGCCAAGAGCTACTCCCGTTGTCCGTACCGCACGCGGCATCAGCGTGGTGGCGATGAAGTTGTAGAGGGCCATGTTGAAGCCCACGATGGCGCCCCCGAATACCGTGACAAAGAAAAACGTGGAGATGCTCTTTTCGGAGTAGAGCAGCGTCAGGAAGAAGCACGGGATGAGCAGCAGCCGCAGCAGCGTGAAAGCACGCGAGGGCCGTACCTTGTCCGCGAAGGCGCCGACAAAAGGTGCGGACAGCATCCAGGTCAGGACCATCAATGTCATGATCCCGTACACAGAGGTGCTGTTCTCCTTGAACACAGTGTTGGCCATGTTGGGCAGCCCGGCATTCCAGGCATAATTGGCAATCTGCATCGACCCGATCACCAGGATGACAGTCAGCAGGGATAGCCGCACGCTCCACAGCGTCTTCCACACCCCGCCCGTCGTCTCCCGAATGCGCGAAGCCTCATCCTGCCTATGCATGGCCCGATGGATCAAGGTTTCCGGCACCGCGGTGCGCAGATAGATGATCAACAGGCCCAGCACGCCACCGACCGCGAAGGGTATGCGCCAAGCCCACTCGCGCATCACATCGGGAGCCACCGAGGCGCTCACCAGGAAGGCAACCAGACTGGATCCGAGGTTTCCCAGCTGGATGAACGTGCCGCCGATTAGACCAAGAAAACGTCCCTCCTTCCCGGGCGGCGCCAGTTCAATCGCGATGGCGTTGGCGACACCAGCTTCAGCGCCCGTTGCAAGCCCCTGAATCAGTCGCATGATGAGCAGCGCCACGGCCGCCGTGACGCCAATGTCCTTGTAGGTCGGCAATAAGGATATCAATAGCGAGCAAACCGCCATGGCCGTGACCGAGATCAGCATGACGCGTTTGTGGCTGATGCGATCGGCGACCGGCCCCAGCAGCGCCGCGCCCAGGGGCCGAGCGAAGAAACCCGCCCCGTACACCGCCAGTCCCGCGAGCAGCGAAGTCGTCGGATCATCAGAAGGAAAGAAGTGAGGCGAGAGAAACGCCGCCATCGCGCCATAGATGTTCCAGTCGTACCACTCCAGAGCTACGCCTCCTCCGAGGCCGGCGGTCATCCGTCTATTCGCGACTGGACTGTCAAGCTGGATGGATGCAGCGCTGGGCTGAGCAACAATGTTCATGGGTCCTCGGGCTCTATTGATGACGTGAATGGTATTGCGGGTCGGGCGAGAACGAGCAGCCGCTCGTCGGCTCAACTGCGCCCGCCGCGGCGGGGTCTACGAGAGCGGCGGCATCGAGCAGGCCGGCCGGCGAAAGCGCAGGCGCAAAAGGTGGCCGGCATGCTGGCGATAAGCCTGCCTCGCCTCACTTATTTGCGGGCCTCGCCTCACGAGCGGCCATCGCACGGCCTCGGTCGCGCAGGACGCCTCCATTGCTGCTTGCGACTTGCGCGGCGGCTCGCATGAAGCGCGCGCCAGATTCCATGCCATCCTCATGGCCAGCCTTCCTCTGTTGCTCAAAGCGCGCTTCTGAAGAAGCCGATATTCTTGTTGGACAGCGCGGCGTCACAAGAGCGCGTCGCAGCGTCAATGAGATCCCTCTGATGCAGCCCACTCACGCCGGCCGCACGCTTCCGGTTTCCCGCAGTATCGGGTATCTATTCCGTCGATCCATGAAATCGATTTCATAAAAGATAAGCATTTGGAACCACGAGTCAAGCCATTTTCTAAGGGGCAGGTCAGCCACACTGCTGGCGAAGCCGCGTCGAGCCAGCGCCCCAAGAGCCAAACTAGCTAAAATGAAGCCCCGAAAAGCTCCGTTGCTAAGAAATCGATTTCAGTCTAAGGCGTGACGTCATATTCCTTCCGGAGAATCGCTCCATGACCGAGACGCCCGATCTCATCCTGTCGACATCTGTCGCGCCCCACGTGCGCCTATTGACGCTGAATAGGACATCGAAACGAAACGCCTTGAGCAACCAGCTGATCGGGGAGCTTGGCGCCACCTTGCGCCGTGCCGCAACCGATGAGGATGTCCGCTGTGTCGTGCTTTGTGGCAGCGATGCGTTCTTCTCTGCCGGAGCCGACATCAAGGAGATGCGAGAACGCGGCTTTGAGGCAATCGACAATTCCGCGCGACGTTCTGCCTGGCGGGACATAGCCAATTTCCCCAAGCCCCTCATTGCCGCGGTCGAGGGCATTTGCTTCGGCGGCGGCCACGAATTGGCGCTGCTCGCGGATATCGTGATAGCAGGCGAAGGGGCGGTCTTTGCGCAGCCTGAGATCAACATCGGGATATTGCCGGGTGACGGCGCAACGCAAAGGCTAACTCGTGTGGCTGGCAAATCTCTGGCCATGCTGATGATCCTGAGCGGCCAGTCCATTACGGCCCGCATGGCGATGCAGGCAGGCCTTGTCGCGGAAGTTGTCGAAAGCGGCCGGGCACAGACGCGAGCGCTCGAAATAGCCGATCTGATTGCGCAAAAGCCTCCCCGTTCGGCTGAACTTGCCAAAGCGGCCGTTCTCGCAGCGTTTCAGACCACGCTGGACGTCGGGCTCGAGTTCGAGCGGCAAGCGATACGTCACGCTTTCAGGACAGCTGACCAGCAGGAGGGAATGAACGCCTTCTTTGAGAAGAGGCCGCCGAACTATCGCGGGACATAGCCACCACGATTTGCCCGCAGGCGGCGCCGGCGATGCTCGCCCGCGCAACATGCGGCATTCAACACTCCTTCGGCTCGACCGGGCCGGCGCTACGGGCGACGATCTCGTATTGGCCGGCCTTTGCCACACCAATGTACATGTTCATCCTGCAGTGGCGCTTGCCCGGCACCATCTCCGCCGGCCCGCCAGGCCCTTGCGAAATCCTTGCGTGGTCAAGCGCGGCGGCGACGGCCTCGCGGTCAATTGTACCGGCTTCCCTCACTGCGGCTTCCCACAGCTTCAGTCCTCGATAAGTGCCGGTCGCGGCGCTGCCTGCTGAGAACCGGAACTTGCCTGGAAACTGCTTTTCGTAGGCCGACTGGATTTTGGCGCTCACCGGGTCCTCCACGGTGAGCGCCTTGTAATAGTCGAGGCTGCTGGCGAGGCCTTCGATCTCGTGAGCCTGGTTCATTTCGAGCGTGTTCTCATCATAGTAGACGCAGCCCAGCTGTCCCCCATTCCTGGAAAAGCCCGCTTCATAAAGCTGTTTGAAGAACGAGCCGACGCCCGGGGGGATAACGCTGTTGAATACGACGTCTACCTTGTTGGACGTGATGCGGCTCACGGTGGATGAAAAATCGATCTGGTCGAGCGGGTAGTACTCCTCGAACACCACCTCGCCGCCGCTGCTCTCGATCACCTTGCGCGCATAGGCATTGATTGTTTGCGGCCAGACGTAGTTGGAGCCAGGCAGCGCAAAGCGTCTGCCACCGTTCTTGATCAACCACGGAATGAACCGGTCGCAATTCTGCGCCGGTACCGGCCCGGTGCAAAACAGATAGGGCGTGCACTCCCTGCCTTCGTAGGCCTGCGGATAGATGTAGAGCGTCCTGCCACGAGAGATGATGATGTCCTTGATGGCGTTGCGCATCGAGCTCGCAATGCCGCCAAGCACCAGGTCGACCTTGTCTCGCTGAACCAGCTTGCGGACATTGCCGACAGCAACCGACTCGTTGGACGCAGTGTCCTCGATCAGGAGCTCGATCGGGCGTCCCAGGAGACCACCGTTCTCGTTGATCTCGCTCGCGACCATGCGAGCGACATTGGCGTCGGTATTCCCGGCAAAGCCGAGTGCCCCCGTAAGGTCGGTGGCAATGCCAATCCTGATCGGGCCTTCGGCGGCGTTGGCCCAGTCAGGACGGATCACCCAGCTGCCCGGGCCGGCCGCAACGGCCGCAGACGCAAAGGCGAAATTGCCGAGAAAGCGGCGGCGGCTGAGTTGCCGGTGATCATTCAACATCGAACTGACCTCCCCTTGGCTCATGGCCTTAAATCACGCGCCCTGCTCTTTCCCTCGGGGAGCGCGGTAGGCGGAAAGCTATCCGTCCCTTTTGGTTTCAAGCAGCCTCTTACGCTCGCGTTTGGGTAAAATCGCGTAACAAAGGGCAGCGTTCAGGACAGTCTGAAAAACTCCCTCGCGTTCTCGCCAAGGATTCTGACCGCCAGGCGCTCTGCGTCTCGGGATCGAAAGTAACCCTTCGCGACCTTTTCGTTCAGAACCTCGCCGATGAGCCGGCGTGCGCCCTGTACCGCGGCAAACGTCTCCTCGACGTGAAGACAATCTCCTCCGATCATCATTCGCGATTCATCCGGCAAGACTTCAATGGCCTCGTGCAGGGCGAGCTTGAAATGTGACGGGCTCAACAGAAAGGACCAGCACAAATCAAGCCAGACATTACGGTACACAAAGGCCATTCCCAATAAGTCCCGGCTCCAGGGATAGGCCAAATGCATCAGCAGAAAGCGCGTCCGAGGATGACGCTCAATCAACCCGATCATGCGTAGCGGGTGGGAGCCGCTGATGATTGCCGTTCCAAGGTGCGTTTGGACTGGCAGGTCGGCCTCGCCTGCGAGCTGACAAAACAGGTCGACGACAAAGTCGCAGAAAGCCTTGCGCGCCGCACGGGATGGAGACCTTTGTCCCCAGGCCTGCCGAGCCAGGTCCTCGTTCGGTTCGTCAAAGCTTAGGTCCCGGTCATAGGCGAGCGCGTTTTTGAGCGCAACGTGATTGCGCAGGGCGGAGCCGGCTACCAGCTCGCGGATTGCATTGCAATAATCGTCAAAGGTTTTCACCTCCATGCCAAGGCGCCGCAGCAACGTATGGCCGCAATTTCCATTGTGATCGCGGGATTCCGGGTGCCAGCCGAGGGCGAATGCGTTGATCCGGAGGACCGCATCGTAGTTTTGTCCAAGACCCGGGCGCGGATCCATCAACGGATCGAGAAAAGGGTCCGTTACGATCCGCCCGATGGCGGCGCGCCCAATGACTTCACTTGGCCATGTCGCCTCCTTGTGGCGTAAGCGCACGGAAGCGTCTACCGCCTCCCAGTTGTCGCGCGTGATTCCGGTCTCGGCGACGCCGTAAAGCTCGGCAACACCGCCGGCGAGGTTGCGAACGAATGCGTTCGATCCGCTCTTCTCCAGGAACGCCGCAAGGGCTTCCCAGGTGGTCGGCTCGGTAGCGGTAGATAACATGTCGCCCGTCGCCTTGGGCTCGGATGGCAGGACGTTGCTTGTCCAAGCCGCATAGCTCTGTTGAAACAGTTTCAACAGATTTACGTCCCGGCTATGTGCGACCTCGGGTATGTGATGTTCATGGACATCGACGACTTGGCACGCATTCACAAAATCGCTCATGGTTTTGGACATCGTTCCTCTCTGTTCGGCCATCGCAAGGAACTTCAAGGCGCCATCTTTCGGGCTGTGATGGCAGCCGGGGACGCCTCTACGGCGCCAGATACGTCAGGAGCCGCGGGTCGTCGCGTAATTGCTGCGAGGGGCCCGACAGCGCGACACGGCCGCGATCGAGCACATAGGCGTGCTCCGCGACACGCATTGCAAGATCGAGATGTTGCTCAACGATGATGATGGCGATCTCTCTGGCCAGCTCCATCAAGCGCTCGGTGATCTCCTCGATGACGCCGATCCAGACACCCTCGGTCGGCTCATCCAATAGGAGAAGCTTAGGGTTGCCGAGCATCGCGCGGGCGATTGCGAGCATCTTGCGCTCGCCACCGGACAGCGTTCCGGCCGGCTGATCCAGGCGCTGGCCGAGTTTTGGAAACATCCTCATGACCCGGTCCACTGCCGATCCATCGCGGTGCAAAAGCGATCCGACGGCGAGATTGTCGCGCACGGACAGGCGCGCGAACACCGAATGCTCTTGCGGCACATATCCAATACCGGCCCGCACCCGCTCTTCGGTGCGGCGGCGATCGATGTCCCGGCCGCCGAACTGCACGCCGCCCTTCCATGCCGGCAGTTCGCCCACGATCGCCTTCATGAGCGTGCTCTTTCCGGCGCCGTTGCGGCCAAGGACGGCCACACCGCCGCGCGGCGGGACGGCCATATTGACGCCGAACAAGACCTGGCTGCGTCCATAGCCGGCGTCGAGATGCTTGATATTGAGGAATTCAGGCACGGCGCAAATAGATCTCCTGGACACTTCTGTTGGCCTGGATCTCGGCAACCGTCCCTGACGCCAGCACCTTGCCCTGATCGAGCACAGTCAGGCGGTCGCAGATGTCGCGGATGAAATCTAGGTCGTGCTCCACGATCAGGAGCGAGCAATGCTGTTTGATCGGCTGCAGCAACTCGCCCGTGACGCGGCGCTCCTCGAGGCTCATGCCACCGGTCGGCTCGTCCAACAGCAGAAGGCGCGGCCGGCAAGCGAGCGCCATCGCGATCTCCAGCCATTGCTGCTGCCCATGAGACAGGGTCGCCGCAGCATCAAAGGCGCGATCGGCGAGCCGGAACTGGAGGAGCATCGCCATGACCTCCTCGTGCAGTCGTCCCCGACTACGCGAGAACGCCAGATCCAGCAGTGAGGACCGGGCCTGCAGCGCGAGCAGGATGTTGTCGTAAAGCGTGAGGGCAGGTAGCACGGCGGTGATCTGGAATTTCAGGCTCATGCCCGCTCGCGCACGCTCTGGCGGCGTCAACGAGGTGACGTCAGTATTGATGAACGTCACCTTGCCCTGCGTCGGCACCAGCGCACCTGCAAGACACTTCATCAGCGTGCTCTTGCCCGAGCCGTTCGGCCCGATCAGGCCATGAAACTCTCTTTCGCCGACCGTGAGCGCCGCTCCGTCTAGCGCGGTGAGCTTGCCGAAGACCTTGGAGATGCCCACGGCTTCAAGGAGCGGCATTGCGCTTTTCCTTCAGGCTCGGGCCGAAATGACCTACACGTTCCCGCTCGCCCAGCACCAGGCTGATCAAGCCGAGTGGCCGGAACAAAATGACGAGCAACAGCAGAACGCCGAGTATGATCGGCCAAATATCGCGATAGTTGTCGGAGAGCCAGAAGCTGAGGCCCTCGACAATCGCGGTGCCGATGACCGCGCCGATCAATGTCCCGGAGCCGCCGAACAGGACGTAGAGTACGACCTGGGTCGACATGACCACGCCCAGCATGTTGGTCCAGACAAACCCCTCGTGAAACGCATAGAGGCTGCCGGCAGTCCCTGCGATCGCGCCGCTGATTGCGAATATGATCGCCTTCAAATGTTGCACTTTGTACCCGAAGAAGGCGATGCGCTGTTCGTTCTCTCGCAATCCCGCCAGCGCCAGACCGAACTGCGACCTCAACAAAAAGCGCGACAGAAGGTAGATCAGAACCAGAATGGCGAGCACCAGGTAGTAAAACCCTGGTCCCTCGCTCAGTTGGTATGAGCCGATTGTCATCGGTTGGATCGAAGGGATACCGTTCTGGCCGCCAAGGTAATGAGAGCCTCTCGCAAGCCGGTCAGCTGTGTAAGCTCCGGTCATCGTACCAAGCGAAACGAAGACCACACTGGAGGGGTGACGGCCAAGCAGCAGGAAACCAGCCAGCAACAATGCCGCCACAAAACCGATCAGGGTTCCAGCCGGGAGGACGGCAAAAATCGATCCGACTCCGAAGTCGCGTGAAAGCAGCGCCACTCCGTAGCCGGCCATGCCGAAGAACAACGACTGACCCAAGCTCAAAATCCCGGCATAGCCCCACACCAGGTCGAACGACAACGCAAAGAGGCACAGGATGAGCACTCGCGTCGCATAGACAGTGATGTAATCCCGCAGGACGAGCGGTGCGATCGAAGCTGCAATGAGCAATGCCACTTCGAGAATCGGAAGCACCTTCATTCGCCCGGCGAAGGCAGATGCCATGCCGGGCGAACGAGCAGCTTCAATCACGTGTGGCGGGGGCTGTATGCCGGTGCCGGTCGATGACATCAGCACTCCTTCGGATCGACCAGGCCGGCGCTACGCGCGACAATCTCGTACTGGCCGCCCTTCGCCACTCCAATGTACATGTTCATCCTGCAGTGGCGCTTGCCGGGCGCCATTTCGGCGGGCCCGCCCGGCCCTTCCGCAATCTTGGCGTGGTCGAGCGCGGCGGCTACCGCGTCACGGTCAATTGTACCGGCCTCCTTCACTGCAGCCTCCCACAGCTTCAATCCTCGATAGGTGCCGGTCGCAGCGCTGCCTGCAGAGAATCGGAACTTGGCAGGGAACTGCTTGTCGTAAGCCGACTGAATCCTGGCGCTCACCGGATCCTCCGCCGCGAGCACCTTGTAGTAGTCGAGGCTGCTCGCAAGCCCTTCAATCTCCTGGGCCTGGTTCATTTCCAGGAAATTTTCGTCGTAATAGACGCACCCCAGCCGCCCGCCGTTTTTGGAGAAGCCGGCTTGATAAAGCTGTTTGAAGAACGGGCTCACGCCCGGCGGCACAATGGCGTTGAACACCACGTCGACTTTGTTGGATATGATGCGGCTGACCGTCGACGAAAAGTCGATCTGATCGAGCGGGTAGTATTCTTCGAAGACGACTTCGCCACCGCTGCTCTCGATCACCTTGCGCGCATAGGCGTTGATCGTTTGCGGCCAGACATAATTGGAGCCAGGCAGCGCAAAGCGCTTGCCACCATTCTTGATCAACCAGGGAATGAACTGGTCGCAATTCTGTGCCGGTACCGGGCCGGTGCAGAACAGATAGGGTGTGCATTCTTTACCTTCGTAACCCTCGGGATAAATATAGAGCGTCTTGCCGCGAGAGATAATGACGTCCTTGATCGCATTGCGCATCGAGCTCGAAATACCGCCGATCACCAGATCGACCTTGTCTCGCTGGATCAGCTTGCGCACATTTCCTACGGCGACGGATTCGTCGGAGGCAGTATCCTCAATCAGGAGTTCGATCGGGCGTCCCAACAGGCCGCCGGAGTCATTGATCTCCTTGACCAGCATGCGAGCGACATTGGCGTCGGTGTTGCCGGCAAAGCCGAGTGACCCCGTAAGGTCGGTCGCAATGCCGAGCCTGATCGGACCTTCCGCAGCATTTGCCCAATCCGGACGGATCACCCAGCTGCCCGGACCCGCCGCGATGGCGGCGGAGGCGAAGCCGAGATTGCCGAGAAAGCGGCGGCGGCTCAGTTGACGGCTGGCGTTGATCATCGATTGACCCCTCTTCCCGAAACAAGGCCTTGCGGCCGGAACTTGATGAAAATGATGGCGAGCACGAACACCAGAACGTCGGCGATGACCGGTGACATCAGCCAAGGCAGCCAAGCGCTGAACGTACCGATGACGCTGGCGCCAGCGACCGGGCCCGCGAAGGACCCGACGCCACCGACCATCACGGCAACGAAACCCTGGATAAGAAAGCGGATGCCGAGATCGGCAAATAGTGAAAAGACCGGCACGATCAGCGCGCCGGCGAGACCCGCGAGCGCCGCACCAAAGGCAAAGGTGACGCTGTAGATCATGCCCGTGGAGATGCCTGAGGCACGCGCCAGCTGTGGATTCTCCAGCGAGGCGCGGACTCGCAGGCCGAACGAGGTGTAGGCGAGCAGTGCATGGCTCGCGGCCATGACCAGCAAAGTGATGATGACGATGACGCCGCGCCAGGAGGCGAAATGCAGACTACCGATCGTAATAGAGCCACTGATTGGCTCCGGGACCGAGAGATAAAGCCCCCCGGTCAGGCCGCGCACGGCTTCGCGAATGATCAGCCCGAGCGCATAGGTGCCGAGCATGGCGACAATTGGAGCGGCATAGAATCGTCGTACGACCAGTTTTTCCAGGACGAAGCCAAGCGTGCCGACCGCGACGGGCGCGGCAAGCATGCCGAGCGGGACCGGTAAACCGACGCTGTGCACGAGATAAGTGACGTACGCGCCGAGCAGGACGAACTCGCCTTGCGCGAAGTTGAAGATGCCCATCATGCTGGCAATGATCCCGAGCCCGAGCACGACCAGCACAACGATGGCACCAAAGCTCAAAATCTCGAAGGCCGCGATAAGTAGCGTATCCATGTTGCTGCGTCACATTCCTTGGGCTTGGGAGCAAATCATCTTCACGCCGAGCGCTCGAAGGCGTGAGCTGCACGTTGGAATGCGAAGGGCTGCTGACACGAGAGCGCTCCTGGAAGGTCATCCCGACAAGGGGAGTTGCAGGCAATGGTGAGCCTCTTGGGCGGCCCGCCTGTCGGCGCTTCATTCACGACATGCGGCACGAGATTGCCTAGATCAACGCAGGAAGATTTGAGTAATGTTGGGTAATGTTGGCCAGGCGACCGACATTGCGGGACACGTTAAAGAGGCCCCGGCGGGTCGCCGGCCGTTCTCGCCAGCCCAATTTCGATGCAGCCAAAAGCGACAGAGAGCTATCCGCATGCCCTCACCGCAGGCGCTCGCAAACGCGCGTCGTTAGCGCTTGCCGAACTATCGGAGGAAACCAGACGAGCTGACGCACCACTTCACGATGGCCGCAGGCAGTGAGTTCGGCACCGAGAAGGTATCAAGTCATTGTGGCCGAACACCTTGCTTGCCGACCAGCGGAAATGTGAATTCAATTCCCGCACCCGCAAACGTGGTCAACAGAGTCTGTAGCAGATCGTCGGATCCGGGAAGCGTGTCATTGTACTCTTCGAGCTGCCTGATGACGGCGCATGAAAACCCGCTTCGCTTGGCCACCTGCTTCACCGACCAGTTCAGCATCCCCCGTGCGGCTCGCAATTGCCTCCCCGTGAGCTTCGATGCGCCTTTCCGCTCCCTTGCGAGTTATCCTAATGCGCGTCGGTAAGCTCCATCTGCCTGCCGCAACCGGGCCTCCACCTCGTATGGCTGTCCCGTTGCTAAGGAGACTTGCCACTCCCTCAAAACGGGTTCGCATTCCTTGTCATGGAGAAGGTCCGCCCACTTTCCCGGATTGCCGTATTCCACGCAGGGGTCTGGATCGGAAAACGCGCTGATGTGACCATCACAACTGGCCGTCCCATACCAGCCCCCGAACGAGCCGCGCCAGAGCTCTCGAGCGCTCCGTTGCAATGTTGAGAGCCTCGGACAAGTTTTGCTTTTCCGTGACATCGGCAGCAAGGCCAAGCATCCATTGCGGCTTGCGGTCGGGTCCGGCAACGGCTCGGCTCGGGCGCAAATCCTGCGCAAGGTGCCGTTGTGCCGGATGATCCGAAATTCACCCTCGAGTGTCGCATGGGCGATTGATCGCTGTCCGAACCTGCGGACGCGGCCGCCGTCCTCGGGATGAATTCTCCTGTCGATCTCGGCAGGGGACGGCTCTGTTTGACGCGGGTCCAGTCCGAACACTTCGTAGAATCCGGGAGACCATTGCATCTGCCCACTTTCATTGCTCCGCCACAGGCCGATCGACAGCTTTTCTTCGATAAAGGGAAGTATATCGGCCAGGCTGATGCTGCCGGCGCTCAAGCAATGTGGGCTCGTGATCAGGCGAGCTGCAATCAGTTGCGGACACTTTCGGGTCTTGTCCATCGAGGAAGGGCTGCCGGTCTGGGCACATTGTAGTTGCCGTACCCAAGTGGTATGCAGGCCCGGGGTAGGCCATGAAGGCTGCCCGGCATGCCGCCGCAGATGCATGGGCCCTCGTCAGCGGCTTGCCCAGAATGGAAACCCCTCGCGTCATCTGATGGTGCTGCAGGCGTACATTGATGGCAGTGGTACCGGCGATAAGCGGTCGCTTGTTTTGGCCGGCTATATTGCCGATGCTGACACGTGGGCCAGCTTTTCAGATGAATGGAAAGCGCAACTGGACCATGCCCAAATGGCGCGGTTCAAAATGTTCGAGATGAAAGAGCGGCTAGAAATAGCTGCGTACTTTTACCGACTGATTGAAAAGCACAACATGCAAGCAGCCATCTCAATTGCGGTTGATACGGCCGCCCTCAAGAAGGCCGTTCGCGAATTGGTTACAGAAACCGTGCTCGGGCGAGAAAACCTTGAAAATCCATATTACATCGCATCGCGCGGCCTCATTGAGATTTTGGCCATACATCAGCAGAAATTCATGCAGTGGAACGATCCAGTAGATTTCATCTTCGATGACGAGTCGGAAAAGGTTCATATCTTGGAGATGTGGGACTGGATGAAGGTATTGATGAATCCAGCGGCGCAAGGCCGTATCGGCAGCACGCCAATCTTCAGACCAGATGAAAGATTTATGCCGCTCCAAGCCGCTGACCTGTACGCATGGTGGATCAGGAAATGGCACAATGAAGGGAATCGAGAGGCTATCCAGAGCTATCAGTTTCCCTGGGGATGTAAGAGAGACATACCTCAAATCCATATAGACCTGAAGGAAAGCGGCATCCGCAGGACTCTTGCTGATGCAGTAAAAAAGATGCCTTTCACCAAATCCGTGATGAGTGCTTTCTCCGGACCGCAAGATGCGGCGCGGTGGCTAAGTCGTCGTCCGTGAACAAGCCTCTAAGCGATTGAGCGGGAGTCTGTTTTTCGGATGCGGAGGCATTTGAGATTGCAGGGATTGGGAGCTTGAGAAGCCCAAACCCTGCAATTTCGTTTTATGGATTTCCCTTCGCTGCGGACCATGATTCTATGTTGCATCGGAGGGGGACGATGCGGCCGAAGAAGCATAAGACGACGGGATCGAACGATCTGTTCCGGGCACGGCTGGACCAGATCATCAACATGAAGCACGAGCTGGTTCTGCTCGCTGGCAAGGTCGATTGGGACTGGATCGACGGCGATATCGCGCCGCTCTACAGCGAGAACGGCCGGCCCGGGATCGAGACCCGCTTCGTGATCGGGCTGCTGTTGCTCAAGCACATTTACGGGTTGTCCGATGAGGGGGTCTGCGAACGCTGGGTCCATGACCCGTATTTTCAGTTCTTCACCGGCGAAGAGTTCTTCCAGCACGTCTTCCCGCACGAGCGCTCGGACCTGAGCCACTGGCGCAGGCGGCTCGGCGACAAGCTGGAGCTTTTGCTGGCCGAGAGCCTGCGGGTGGCACACGAGGCCGGCGCGTTACGTGGCCAAGACCTCCAGCGGGTCACGGTCGACACCACGGTGCAGCCGAAGGCCATCACCTTTCCGACCGACGCCAAGCTGCTGCATGCGGCCATCAATGGCCTCAACCGCCTGGCGAGAAGACACGGCGTCAGGCTGCGGCAATCCTATTCTCGCGTGGCCAAGGCCGCCGCGATGATGGCGGGCCGCTACGCCCATGCCAAACAGTTCAGGCGGCATCAGCGGCAGTTGCGTATCTTGCGCAGCCGACTGGGCCGGATCATCCGCGACATCCGCCGCAAGATCGGGGGCCAGCCTGTACTGGAGGAGGCGTTCGCCCTCCCGCTGAGCCGAGCCACCCAGATCCGCTCGCAGCAGCAGCGCCAGCGCGGCTGGAAGCTGTATTCCTTCCATGCTCCGGAGGTCGAGTGCATCGGCAAGGGCAAGGCCAGCGCACCTTACGAGTTCGGCGTGAAGGCCTCCATCGTCACCAACAACCGCCGGGCTCCCGGTGGCCTGTTCGTGCTGCACGCCAGGGCGATGCCCGATAACCCGTACGATGGTCACACCTTGCGGGACGTCCTTGACCGCACCGAGACGCTCACCGGCTGTTCGATCGAGCGGGCCTATGTCGACAAGGGATACCGCGGCCACGACGCACAAAATCCCCGTCGCGTCTTCATCTCTGGCCAGAAGCGCGGTGTCTTCGGTGTCATCAAGCGCGAGCTGCGCCGCCGCTCCGCCATCGAGCCCATCATCGGACACCTGAAGACCGAAGGTCACCTCGGACGCTGCTACCTCAAGGGCCGCGCAGGAGATGCCGCCAACGTCATCCTCTCGGCCGTGGGCCACAACTTCCGCCGCATCCTTGCCTGGCTCAGAGAACTCTTGTGCCTCTTCCTGTTCCAGCTATGGCGCATGCTCGCCTGTCCAGCCCCGCTCAATTCGGCTTCTTAACGGACGACTAAGTCGGCGACGTGAAGGGGTCAGGATGACTTTGCCCGACCCGACCTCGCGGCTGTTAACGAAGTGATTTTTCCTAGGGCCCGCTCAAACTTTTCGCCACTCTCGTCAACGCCAAGCTCACGAGCGGTTTGCATGAATCGCTCGGATTGTTCTTTGTCGGTCAGTTTCGTTTTTGGCTCTGCCTTTTTCCCTTTTGGGGGAGCGGCGGCTTTTGCCGTAGGGCGCCTCTTGGCTAGTTAGTTGTCTTATAGGTGAGGCGCTTTCCAGCGGCACCCTTCAACGCACTTCTGCACGGTCGAGATCGTTCACGCCAAGAGCAACGCGATTGCTGCAGCGGAAATCAAACTCGTTCAAATATCGGTGCAAATGCTTCTCGGCGCAATGCTGATAGGTACCCTTCATGCCGCGCGGCAGCGGGATTGACTGCTTCCCGCCTGTCCTTCTTAGCGCGAAGCAGACCGTCTCCCCGGCATCCCGCGCGAGCTTGCCCTTCATCGAGCCGGCCAATCCGGATCTTCGGGCCTTGCAGATCCTGCAGCACACCGATCGGCCGATTGAATTCCAGCTCCAACGCACGGATCGAGGCGAGCACACGGGCGTGATCGTCATGGGTCCCGTGGCTGAAGTTCAGCCTGAAAGTATCAGCCCCCGAAAGATAAAGCGCACGAAGCTTTTCAGGCGACGCGGTCGCTGGACCAACGGTTACAACGATCTTAGCGTGGCGTGAGCGGCGCATCGTGCCCCTCCAGGTCAGAAGATAAGCCCGGTATCAAGCGGGATACGGCCGCCCATAAGGTATTCAAAGCGAGCTGGCCGACGTTGCGCACTTTCGCTCTCTCCGCCGTCCGTCGTTGCTGGACCAAGAGGTGAAAACACCGCACTTACGCTCCGGATGCTGCCGCGGTCTGTCCTTGATGAGTGGATTGTACGATGCTGTTCACCGCGCGGTAGGCGAACACGATGGCCGGTCCGATCGTAATGCCTGCCCCAGGATAGATCCCACGCATCGGTGAGGTCATGTCGTTGCCGCAGGCATAAAGACCTGCGATCGGCACGCCGTTTCCATTCAGGACCCTTCCGCCAGGATCCGTTGACAGGCCGGTCGCCGTTCCGAGGGTTGCCGGGACAATCGGAAGCGCGATGAATGGCCCGTTTTTGATAGCCCCAAGGTTTGGGTTCTTCTTTCCGACCGACGGATCTCCCAGGGTTCGGTTGAAAGCCGATTCACCGCGTTTGAAGAGCGGATCGCTTCCTTCAGCTGCGTGGGCATTATGTTCTTCAACGGTCTTTTGCAGCTCTTTCGGGTCGAGCCCCAATTCCGCCGCAAGCTCCGCAATCGTCCGGCCAATTTCGATGTAGCCCATGCGGGCATATTTTTTGATGCTCAAAGTCCAGGGCCAGGGGAGCAGGTGTCCCATGCCTCTGAGGCGGACGAATTCCTTGTCGCAGATGAAATAGAACCGCTTGTCCGCCGGATAGCCGTTGTTGAACATGGCAAGGCAGATGTCGTGGTAGGAATTGGATTCATTGACGAAGCGCTTGGCGTTTGGCCCTACGGCGATGACACCTGGACGGCCACGATCGAGCCAGCCGTACGGGACCACTTGCGAGGAGCGGCCGTTCCTGAGGATCGACACGGGCGTCCAGAATCCACTCGATGCAACGTCATTATCGATCGCAGCTCCGAGCTTGCCTGCGAGCGCAATGCCGTCTCCAGTGACATCGCTGTGGGCCAGCGTATCATTGTGCTGGTGGGCTCGGCTGAGCTGGGCTCTCAACTGACCGTTCCGCGCAAAGCCACCAGTTGCCAGGATCACCCCGTGAAAGGCGCGGATGCGGAGATCGGCGCCATCACGCTTGACGATTGCGCCAGTGACTCTCCCGCCCTCTTTCGTCAGATCAACCGCTGGGCAGCTTGGCCGGATTTCAACGCCATATCTGCGCAGGCTGACCAGTAACCGCGCGATCAGCGCATTGCCCCCGCTGAGTTCAGTGCCTCTCCTGTAGCGCAGCCGATCGCTTGCGTAGCGGCCGACGCGGCGCAGGACGTGCTTGAGCGCGGCAGCCGACTGGAAGGGATTGAGGAAGCTTCTGACCTCGCTGGATGAAATCATCATCCCGCCGAGCACGACCCGGATCGGATCACCTATCAGGTCGAAATCCTTGCCGAGAAGCCGTCCGTCATAAGGTGCGGGGCTCACCGCCCGGCCCTTGTCAACCCCGCCGATCTGGCTCGAATGATAATCGGGGGCGGAGGCCAGTGTGAATTTGACTTCACTCCCATTCTCCAGGCCGGCGAGCGCTGTCGGGCCGTCTTCAAGATAGGCGTCTACGAACTCAGCGCGATAATAGTTGCCAAGTTCGTGTTGCAGATAGGTCTTCGCTTTCGCGATCGAATCATCAATTTTTGCCGCTCGAGCCTGCATTGAGCATGGAACCCAGATCATGCCGTTCGACAGGGCAGTGGTGCCACCGAGCCGGGCAGACTTCTCGCACACGGTCACGCGAAGACCGGCCTTTGCCGCATAGAGCGCCGCCGACAGTCCGGCCGCGCCGCTGCCGATCACGAGCACGTCCGTCTCCCAATCATGCGTTTGGGAGAAGGAAGCGGTATTGGGCTTCAATTTAGTGATCTGGTTATTCATTCGTGCCTCGGTGCAGACTCTGCAGTGAATGCTGTCGCTTTCGCGGGAGCGGAACGGCTTTGAATTCTTCGGCTGCAGCCTTCACCGCCCGCTCGATCGGGATCCGTTCGATGGAGGAGGCGCCAACAAAGCCGACGCATCCGGTCGATCGGTAGACTTCCGAGGTATCCTGGGGCTCAGCGATTGCCCCGCCATGGCAGAGAAGGATGACATCCGGGCGAACGGCCTGAGCCGCAGCATTGATCTCGTTGATGCGTCTGATGGCCTCTTCAATCGACTGTCCCTCCTCATGACCAACGAGCCCGCCGCGCGTTGCGCCGACATGTGGGACGACGCAGTCGGCTCCTGCGGTTGCCATCGCTTTGGCATCGTGCGCGCTTGCGACATAGGCGAGCGAGAAGATGCTCTTCCTGCGGGCCGCTGCGATCATCTCGACCTCACGTTCAAAGCCGAGCCCGACGCGGCCTCGACGATCGCGCCATTTCGCACCCATCGTTGAAATGGTCGGGTAATTGATCACGCCGGAGAAGCCGGCAGCCCAGAACTTGTCCAAGAGATCATCGAGATCGAGCCGGAGGGGATCCCAGGCCTCGATACCGCCGATAACAGGAACGGAGGAGACGACGTTGCGGATCTCCGCCGCGAGCCCGAGCGTGCGCGCATTGGAATCACCGATCCGGCTCGTCGGCAGCCCCATCAACCGCGACAGCCCGGTGCTGTAGACCACGAGCATGTCGGCGCCGCCGAGAGCTGCGCATTTTGCGACGAGGCCGCAACTGCTTGCCGCGGCAAGCACTGCCTTCCCCGCCGCAACTTGAGCTGTGATCTTTGCAAGTATTTCGGGCCGATCAAACATCCGCACGGGATGAACCTCCTTGTGTCAATTGTTCGACGATCCACGATGCGGCCGCCTCCGCAAATTCCGGATCATTGATGTGACAATCCAGCTCGCGAGCGATGATCGAGCGCGGCAGATGCCGCCTGACCGCGTCGAACCAGGCTCTATCGGCTTCAGGATTTCGAAAGATGCCGCCGTCCCGGTCATAGTCAGACACCCCCTTGGCCGGCCACAAAACGAGAGCGGGCGCCTTTGCTTGCGAAAGGCGCGCGCCTGTGAGCCTTCCTATGCGCTCGTTCTCCGAGACGGTCGTGCGCATGAGCGTCGTGAAGGGGGTATGCGCATAGAATTGGCGCCCTTTGAACTCGGCAGGCACGCTCGAGGGCGGGCCAAAATTCACCATATCGACGGCCCCCGGCGCGATGAGCTGCGGAATCATGCGGTGAGAAGCTGCTTTGAGCCGATCCGGACCTGCACTGGCGGTGCCGCCGACGAGCTCGTCAGCAAGCTCGGTTGTGGTCAGATCGAGCACCGCATCGAACTCACCGGCGGACACGAGTTGCTCCATCTTGCGTCCACCCGCGCCATTGGCCGGAAAGACGATCGCGTCGATGCCTGCCTCTGCCAGCCGCGCGACACAGCGATTTGCCGCCGGCGTCGTGACCCCAAAGGCCGTGATCGCAACAATCTTTCTCTTCTGCCGACCTTGAGCCGGTACATAACGCATCGCCGCAATGGCCCGCCCGGCATTGTCCAGAACGCGTTCGGTGAACGCGTTGATTCCGAAGAGATCGACCAGGGTCGGATAGAGGATGACGTCGTTTTGGAGGGCCAGTTCGGCCAGGAGGGCTGGCCTTGCGCTGCTCACCAGCAGCTTCGGGAATCCATACGGCAACTCCGAAACAACTTCACCGAAGACTGCACTGCCTTTGCCGCCCGCTACTCCGACGATGGCGTCGATCGCACCTAATCGCAGGAGCTCCTTCACCTCTTCACGCGCACTTGCAGCTATTTCCCGTAAGAGCTCGGCGGGTGCGACCACCCCTGCATCGCTGCAGTCCGACGCGCTTCTGCCTCTCCTGTTTGATGTGCCTACATCAATCGTAAGAGTCTTGCGGCCGCACTGTTCGATGACGCGCGCAAGATAAGCGGTTTCGCGGCCCTTTGTGTCCAGGGTTGCGACGATCGCGACCTTGCCGGCAGGATCGGACGGGTGACCATCCCGGACTGACCTCTGGTCGTCCGCGCAATGGTGAGACACGATCTTCCTCCTGGACGTTTCTGGACACCTGGAGGTCTAGATCGGAGTAAAATGGCACATAAGCCCGGATACGAGCGCGATTGGGTAAAGTTGGGTAGGTGCAAAGCGGCCGTAGCAGCAGCAGCCGCTTCCCGAGAGGCTCAAGGTCCGATTAACAGCAGATTGCACGTCCAGAAGTTTGCAGGTGGCGTTGAATAGCCGTACAGCGCTGAGAGCGCTGACCAAGGCGACGTCCTTGGCGAGCCAAGAGCGCTCCGGCGCCTGCCGCATCCTTGAGAAGGATCACAGGCAATGGGGCGGGCAGAAGGCTTCCCCTGTGCTTCGATGAAGGTGCCCCGATGAGGTACAGCGGTTTCGAAGCGAGGTGATTGAGGGCCGTGTGACGATGGAAGCCGCCTCCCATTTGGATGGACTGAGGCGAGCGTCAGCTGGCGACGCTTTGATGGTTTGGGCTCCCCCGCATGGCGGCGCGCTCCGAGACAAAAAGATGCCGCTGCCGGAGTTTTCCAGCAGCGGCGCTGAGTCAGGGAGGAAAGCAGACGACCGGTCTGCTAGCGGATTCGTCAGGCGCAGCGATAGCTCGCCCGCAATTTTTAGCCCAGACGCTTCACGGGCCCTTTTTCAGAACGAGCCGAGCTCGGGCCAGCATCGGCAAATCGTATCCGGCAGGCGAGGACAGACGCGGAGAGGCCACTCAAGCATACCGCAAGCATGAACAGTGATGACGGCCCTTAGCATCCATCGCTTCCAGCCGAGCCCGGCTCCCTCGCCGAGGGAAGACATGACATTGCTCCTCCAAGATCGACAGTGGTGGTCTAGACCTCGATGGAGCGGCGTGTAAGATCGGCGAAACGTTCAAATGGGTAGAATTGGGTAGAACCGTGAGAGCCAATGTCTTAGGTCGCCTTGTCGCAAGTCTCTCCTCGTCTCGCGGTGATCAGATGACGATCTATGCTCCGTCACTGCGGACCCTTCCGCAGAATGCCATGTTCGTCATGGCTACACTTCCCGTCATCGACTGGAACGACTGTCTCCTGCGAGACTTGCAAACGAGCCCCAAAGCGCCCCCTTCCTGCTACGCGGCGATCGTCATGATCGATCCGTTTGCCTGCTGGGAAGACCTGGTAGATCTGTTACAGGATGCAAAGATGACCGGAGTGACAAACTTTCCGCCTGCCTCCATGATTGAACGGACACCGGCAGGAGTGCCGATCGATCGCGGTCAGGAGCTCGAGCTTCGGAGAATGGAGTGGTTTGCAAATCGCGGGTTCAAAGTCCTGTTTGTCGCGGCAAACGAGTCGGAGATGAGAGCAGCAGAACAACGCTTGGGTTCGCAGCTGGGTGGGTTCGTCTATCTGCGTCCCGATGCGCTTGCGCTGCCGATTGGAGCGGACATAACGCTCGTAAGCCTTGGCTCTCAAGGAGCGTCCGTACCGAAATTCGCGCTGGAGCATGCAGCCACATCCAAACAGCCGCTTCGACGAGCATGAAGCGTTATTCGAGGATCCGCAGCTTCTTGATTTTGTTATAGAGGGTTTTTCGCGAAAGCCCGAGAGAGCGGGCAGTCTTGCCGCGGTGAAGCCTGTTTCTCTTCAAGCCCTCAATAATCCAGTCTCGCTCCGAAAGAGAAACGGGCGGCCTTGCATGTGAGGCTGTGTCCAAAAGCGGCCTTAGCAC
The DNA here is from genome assembly GCF_028128625.1 of Bradyrhizobium sp. CCBAU 45389. NCBI lineage: Bacteria > Pseudomonadati > Pseudomonadota > Alphaproteobacteria > Hyphomicrobiales > Nitrobacteraceae > Bradyrhizobium > Bradyrhizobium sp. CCBAU 45389. Next base: position 66,761 of record NZ_LBIY01000099.1, read on the forward strand.
CTCACCGGTGATGTGACTTGCTGGAAGGGTTACGAGCTGGTTCACGACCTGCCGCAGCTCGCGCAAATTGCCCGGCCAGTCGTGCCCGGCGAGCGCGAGAAATGCAGAGTTTTCGATTGTGAGCGTCTGGGCGCTGGAATCCCCCTTTGCTTCGACCGTGAAGTGTTGAATGAGTTGCGGCAAATCTTCAAGCCTGTCGGGCAGCGAAGGTAATTGGACATCGAGGCCGGTAAAAAGGGCGAGAAGCCGCGCGCACAGAACCGTTTCAAGGCCAGCGCCGCGCTCGACCGTGGCGGTCGCAATGATCCGGGCATTGGAACGCATCACAGTTACCCCGTTCAGAGGGGTAAATCCGCCTGTCTCGAGGTAATCGGCAAGCCGCTCCTGTCCATCGCGCGAAAGTTGGTCGACATGCAGTAGCACGACGGCACCGTCACTCGACGCCTCCAGGAGTGACAATTGGCGTCTGCCGCTCTCAAGACGCTCGGCGCCGAACAACGGGCCAAGTATATTCATCGCCGGACCGAGGCGGCAATGGAACAACGCCGTTTTGGCGTGCCTGCGGTCGCTAAACGCATGAACCAGGGTTGCTATTCTCCGCTTGCCGGAGCCAGCCTCCCCCCAGATGAGGACTGGCCTGGGGGTCGCCGCAACGCGTTTGGTGATCTCAAGGATACGCTTCATTGCCGAGGACTGCGCGATCACGCCGTGCCTGAAACCACTTAACTGCAGCTGTCGTTCGAGCAGATCCACCTTCTCGCGCAACAGGTGGATGGTCTTGAAGCCTGATGTTACCTCGAGGACCGACATCTCGAGAGGCACGCGGTCCAGCGAGGAGCCTCCGATGAACCCCTGGATTCCGGTCTCGCGGCAGATGTCGAGGAGCTCGTCCGGCTTGGTGATGGGGCCGCCCCCAAGCAGGCAGATGGTGCTCTTGTTGACCGATTGAGCAACGCGCGCAACGGCATTCGTACGCGCTGCAAGTTCAGACAGGCTGATCGACGGATCGGCTCCGCTTTCAACCGCGCGGTTGAGATTGAAGTTGATGCAAATGGCCTCGGCGCCCGCCTCGACCATGCGACGCGCTTCGGATTGACTGCGCGAATAGGCAATCGTCATCAAGCCGCGTTTTGCAGCTTTCACGAGGAGCTCGATTTCCCGGGAGTAACCAAGACCACACTTCTCGAGCAATGACCTGCGCTCATGGTCGATGTGTATGACCGATGGGAAGTTGGTCACACCGGCAAATCCCCATTTGATGATCCGATCGAGCCAACGATCAAGATCGAGCTCAGGGTCGAAGGTACAGGCGCCGAAGAAGACTGGCAGTTTGGTACTTGGGAGGATTTCGGTCCGTCCGAAGTTTGCTACGAATTCATTACTGTTGCGGATTGGAAGGATCGAGGCAGGCGAGGCCCCACCCATGGCACGAAAACGGCCCGCATTGAGCGCGAGCACGAAGTCGGCCCCCGCCCGCTCGGCGGCCCTGGCGGTCATGCCCGAGCCGATCCCCGCACCAAGGACAAACGAACGGGAATTGCGGAAGAACTGCCTGATACCGGCTCCCTTCACCTCAGCCGTCCGCGTGTCCATTCTGAGCCGCGCATCATCGTACGGCTCTACGTCAAGACTACCTCCAACTCGCCGGTGCGTGCAACCGCCGTACCGCCCTTCCATTGCTCATGAACAAGTGGCAATCGGCTGGAGCGGCGGTGAGGGTGAGCCGGCTAGCGCCTTTGGGCCAACCGGATTGTGGTGCCCTGGCTACTACGGTTTCGTTTCCTGCATTACCGTAGATATACGTGACGCTGCCGAGATGCTCAACGAAATCGACTCCGAGTTCAATCGCGATCTCCTGCTGCCCAGGCGCGGACGAGGAGAAGTCATCCGGACGAATTCCAAGGGTGACCGGCTTGCCAACCAGCATCTGGTCCGGATGAACCGGAACGGAGATCGTCGGACCGGCGTCCAACCGGACGTCCACGCCATGTTCGCGGGCAGCCGCGACCATACCGCCCAGGAAGTTCATCTTCGGCGAGCCTATGAATCCCGCCACAAAGTGCGAAGCGGGGTTGTGATACAGATCGTGCGGGCTGCCGACCTGTTCGATGTTGCCGTCCTTGAGCACGACGATCTTGTCAGCCATGGTCATGGCCTCGACCTGGTCATGCGTCACATAGATCATGGTATTTCCGAGCTGCTTGTGGAGCTTGGCGATCTGAACCCGCATCTGCACGCGTAGTTCGGTGTCCAGGTTCGAGAGCGGCTCATCGAACAGGAACACTTTTGGCTCGCGCATGATGGCGCGCCCGATTGCGACGCGCTGGCGTTGGCCGCCTGAGAGTTGTCGAGGCTTGCGATCCAATAAATGGTCGATCTGCAATAGCGAGCCAGTTTTGGCTATCTTGGTGGCGATCTTGGCTTTCGAGGCTTTGGCCATGCGCAGAGGAAAGGCCAGATTTTCTCTGACCGTCATATGCGGATAGAGAGCGTAGCTTTGAAAGACCATGCCGAGGTTGCGATCGGCCGCATCGATGTCGTTGACGAGCTCATTGTCGATGAGGAGCCGCCCACCGCTGATGGGCTCGAGCCCGCCAATCATGCGCAAAAGCGTTGACTTGCCTGACCCGGATGGACCGACGAAGACGACAAATTCGCCGTGATCAATCGCAAGGTCGATATTGCGCAGGATCTCGATCGTCCCATAGGCCTTCCTGAGGCCTTCCAGGCGAACATCGGCCATTATGCCCTCCTCTGTTGCGGGCGACCCGAGCGCGCGGCACTTACCTCAACGTCGCGCAAGGTCGTTACGGTGAAATCGGGGGCCATTAGGGACGGGTCATGACGCATCGGCACACCAGTTGTAACCAGCACCGTAGCAAGCCCCGCTACTTTTCCGGCTTGAATATCCGTTGGAATCTGGTCTCCAATCATAATCGTCAAAGCGCGGTTCGTACCGAGGCGTGAGAGCGCTGTCTCGATCATCGGCACTTGCGGCTTTCCGACGATCGAAGGCTGCACTTGCGTCGCGGCAGCCACAGCCGCAATCGCAGCTCCTGCCCCAGGCTCGAACCCGCTGGCCGTGGGCAAGAGAAGATCAGGATTGGTTCCGATGAAGACAGCGCCGTTGAGGATCGCCTCAACGGCAATTCGCATCTTCTCGTGAGTAATATCCCTGTCAAGCCCCATCACGACAACTTCGGGGTTTCGCTCAGTGACCTCCAGCCCGACATCGCGCATGGCCGTGACAAGCGACGGAGCTCCGATGACATAGACGCGCGTCAATTGCGGATAATTCGTTCGAATAAGTTCTGCAGCCGTGATAGCGCTTGTCACGACCTGTGACGGCGAGATCACAAGCCCGAATCCTGTCAGCTTGCGGACGACGTCCTCCGGGGTATGCGTGGAATTGTTCGTCACAAAACAGAACGGCACGCCGACTTTCTGCCATCGCGTGAACGCTTCTATCGCATCCGCGATTGCGGTGCTGCCGCGATAGACGACGCCATCCAGGTCGGAGATGATCCCTTCTATTGGCGGCCAGCCGATGTCGCAGCCATTGCTAACCATTCATCAGCATCCCGCCATTCACATGGACAATCTGCCCGGTCATATAGGAGGCTGCGGGGCTAGCCAGGAAAACCGCGAGGCCTGCGATATCCTCCGGCAATCCGACCCGGCCCAGTGGAATCCGGCCACTATGACGCGCTTCGGTCTCCTCTCGCGGACGCCCATGCATGGGCGTATCGATAATCCCGGGTGCAATTGCGTTGACGTTGATCTTGAGCGGAGCACATTCATAAGCGAGCAGCTTTGTCACATCGTGAACGATGGCTTTTGACAAGCAATAGTCGGCACCGCCAGCCTGGTAGTTGAAAACCGCGCCTTGAGATGACAACGAGGACCCGACATTGACGATGCGGCCGCCCTTGGCCTTCATGAAGCGCTCGATCGCTAGCTTGGCACAGCGAAGCACCGCGACGGAATTGATCTGGATGGTTTTTTCAATTCGATCGGCATTGCCGGTCAGAAGCGGCTGAGCCGATTTTATTCCGGCGTTGTTGATCAGGACATCGAGCCTGCCGAAGCGCCTGGCGATCTCATCAAGCACCCTGCCGACATCGTCTTCTCGTGACACATCCATGCTCATCGGCAGGATGCCGTTGCCGTACGGCAGGTGCGTCAGAATGCTACGGAGGTTTTCCACATTTGCGTCGGTTGCCAGGACGTTCGCACCGGCTTGACGGAAAGCATTTGCAATGGCTGAGCCAATGCCTCCACCCGCACCGGTCACGAGCACGGTCCTGTCTGCAACTGAGAACTGTTCGGTCATTCCAACTCCAGGATAGTTTGAGACTTGAGAAACTCGTCGACGGCTTCGCTGCTTGGCATTGCGCTTTGCGCGCCGCGTCGCGTTACACACAGCGCCGCTACGGCAAGGGCCTTCCTGACCGCTTGGCGGATCGGTAGGCGCTGAGCAAGGGAGGCTGCGAAGGCTCCATTGAAGGCATCGCCCGCCGCAGTCGTATCAACGACCTTCACAGGAAATGCCCGGAGGGCAAAAGACGCGCTGGCATCGGCGTAGTAGGCCCCCTGCGCACCAAGCGTAATCAGGGCTGCTCTCGGGCCGAGATCGAGGAGCTTTCCGGCCGCATGAGCGGCGCTGTCGAAGTCGTGCACCTCGACGCCGGTGAGCTCGAAAGCCTCGGCCTGGTTTGGAGTGACGAAATCGACACTTCTCCACGCCTCCGACGACAGGCCGGCCCTCACGGGGGCCGGATTGAAAATGAGCTCGAATCCCTTGACGCTCTTCATTGCAAAGAGGTGATTGAGTGCGCCGACCGGCATGCCCATCTCGGCAACTACAATTGCGTCCCGTTCAATGAATTCGGCGGCCTTTTCGACCATGCTTGGTGTGACATTTGCATTGGCTCCGGGGTCTATGACGATCATGTTGGAGCCGTCGTCACCGACCAGGACGAGAGCTGAACCCGATATCTCCCCTGGGCACACCGCAACTGCATCGAGACAGACACCTGCCTCACGCAGCGCTTGCAGCAACGATCGGCCGGCATCGTCATCGCCAAGTCGGGTGTAGAAGCTCGGCCGAACGCCCAATCGAGCGGCGGCGACCGCCTGATTGGCGCCCTTGCCTCCCGCATTCCGCTTCAAGCCTCCCATCAGGCTTTCACCGGGCGTTGGAAGCCGCTCGACGGTGAAGCAGAGGTCGAGATTGGTCGTTCCAAAGAACATCAATCGTCTCGGGCTCATTTCACGGCCCCGAAGGTAAGACCACGTTCGAGATGACGCTGGCCAAGGATGATCAGGACGACCGGCACAATCATGGTCACCACCAGACCCGCAGCCATGACTGGATAGAACTGAACGCCCGGATTGAGCAGCTTGAGGAGAGCGACGGTGACGGGCGCTTTCGTCGAACTGAGGATCAGGCCGAGAGCGAAGTTGTGCCACGCAAGCAGGAAAATGAGCAATGAAGCGCCTATCAAGCCGGGCTTTAGAAGCGGAAGGACGATGTGCCAGACCACGCGGAATGGTTTTGCACCATCCATGGCGGCGGCCTCCTCAATGTCCTTTGGGATGTCCTCGATATACGAACGGCTGAGCCAAATGATCATCGGCAGCGTGACGACCTGATAGACCCAGATCATACCGAAATAGGTGTCATAAAGGCCGACTGTTTGGAACACACTGAACAGCGGTATGACCACAAGTAGCGCCGGCGCGAAGCGGAAGCCCAGAATGAAGAATGCGATGTCCTCTTTCATAGGGATATCACGCCTCGCCAGGACGTAGCCTGCAGGCACCCCGGCGATCAGCGATACGAGCACCGCACCAAGCGAGATCACAACGCTATTGGTGACCGGCGCCAGGAAATCAACCTTGATGGTGCCGTAGCTGGTTGCCCCGGCCTGGGCTGCATCAAACAAAACGCGGAAGTTTTCGAAAGTCGGCGTGAAGATGAAGCGCGGTGGCCAGGTCATGACCTCGGCCTGCTGCTTCAGCGACATGATCACGATCCAGACCAGCGGAAATGTCAGGATCAGCGTACAGGCAACAACCAGCAGATTGAGGAATAAGCTTGCCGGCGTTGAGCGATTTAAACGCATCTCAAGCCTCCTCTAACTGACACGCTGCCGGACCAAGCGCCACAATTTTACCATGGCCAAGGTCCCGAGAAGTACGATCAACCAGTTGACGACCATGAGCGCGGCACCACGCCCGAAGGCAAGATTTTGAAAGGCTGTGATGTAGGCGCGGACCGAGAGCACGGCGGTACTGTCACCCGGGCCTCCTTGCGTTGTCCCGAAGATGATATCGAACTGATTGAGCGATTCGATCAGCCGAAATACAGCGGCGATCAGGATGTATGGCGCGATGAGCGGAAGCTCGATATGGAGGAAGGTTGCCCAACCCTTCGCACCATTGACCCGCGCGGCTTCTCTGACCTCATGGTCGATGCCCTGCAAGCCGGCGAAGATGATCAGCGCGAAAAATGGCGTGTAAGTCCATATGTCGATGAGAACCAGCGACAACATCGCTGTGCTGGCGTCCGAAATCCATGCCAACCGGCCGATCCCAATAAGCGAGAGCAAGTAGTTCAGGATCCCATTCTGCGGATCCATCATTGTGGTCCACATCAAGGCGACGCTCATTGGCGGCAGAACCAAGGGAAGGAGAATGACGGGTCGCATCAGCCGGGCAAGGAACACCCCACTTGCGAACAATTTGGCAAGCGCAAGCCCGGACAACGCTTCCGCGAGCACGGCGGAGCAGGCATACGCCATTGTCGCCCGCACGCTGTTCCAGAAATCCTGGGACTTGATCGCCACTTCATAGTTGGTGAATCCAATGAAGCGAACCAGGGGACGACCAAACTTGAGATCGGTCAGCGATTGAAAGATCCCATAGAAAAACAGAAAAAGAAATCCAAGCAGGATAATGATCGCGGGCGCAATCGCAGCAAGGCTCCACCAGTCAAGCCCATGCTTTTCGGCGTTTTGCACCTGCTCGTCTTTGGACGATGCCAGTTGGCCTGCCGATGATTGTAACGTCACGGTTGCGTCGGTGCCTCGAAGGTCCATCGCTCACTTCTCAAAAGCTACTCGGGCGTGATGGGGGCGGCAAACCCTTATGCCGCCCCCGATCGCCTTACATGGAAGAGCGGATCTCGGAGGCGAGGCCGGTCAACGTCGCCTTCACGTCCGCGCCATTGACCATTTTCTGCATGGCGACTGCCCAGGCGTTCATGGCCTCGGCAAACCCTACGCGCGGCGTAAAGGCGAGCGCCGCCCTGTCCTGCACGCTTTTGAAGGTATCCACGAAGTTCGTGAATTCCGGTTTAGCCGCATAGTCGAGCCAAACCTTGTCGCTCCAGGTCGAAGCGCGCGGAGAGTTGACGAGCTTCCCGGCGACGGCTCCGTTCAGCTCGACCTGCTTTGACGTCGCCCACTGAATGAACAGCCAGGCCGCTCCCTTTTTCTGGGAGGCAGCATTCATGGCCAGGGACCAGATCCAGATGTTCGATTCGAAATTCTTGCCGTTCGGAGCGCGCAGCGGGGGAGCGAATGCGATCTTGCCCGAAGCGGGCTTGCCGGCAACATCGTTCCAGAATCCGAACATGTTGGAATCGATCGCCATCGCGGTCCGGCCCGAATTGATGCCATCGACCACCTGGTACCAGTTGTCGTTGGCAAAGGACGGAGCAGCGCACTTCTTGATCATCTGCACATAGTCCTTGTGGAAGGCGAGCGACTCGGGCGAATCGAGACCGGTTTCCAACTTGCCGTCCTTGACGACGAAGTCGTGCACACCATAGGACTTGGCAATCGAGATGGCGGCCGTGTGGATACTGCTCCAAAAGCGCACTCCCCGCACGCCCAGGGGTGTGATCGCGGGATCCGCAGATTTCAGCTTTTCGCATGCCGCGGACATCTCCGGCGGAGTTGTGGGGACCTTGATACCGTGTTTATCCAGAATGTCCTTGCGGTAGAACAATTGGATGTTTTCGAAACCGTGCGGGATGGCCCACACCTGACCCCGGCCGGCCTCGATCTGCCCGCCGTTGATCTCCCATGTCAGCGCGTCACGTAGTGCGGGGAAAAAGTCCTTATAATCATAGCTTGCCGAGGTGAGCTTGGGATCGTTCAAATAACGATCGAGCGGCTCGAGCAGTTGACCGGGGGCGAGATCCCAAGCCGGCTGAATCCCCATGCCGACGATGTCCCACGAGGGTGACTTTGTGCTCAGCTGGATGGTCAGCTTATTCCAGTAGGCGTCGTCCGGATAAAGCTCAGGCGTCACCTTGATGCCTGTCAACTTCTCGAAGTCAGGCAGCTGTGCTGCGACCGCGTCAGCATAGGGATGGATGTCATATGCCCACACGATCGAAGCGCCCTCGAACTGGCGCCAGTTGATATCGTCCCCTTTGGCCTGGCCGAAAGATGCGGCCGCCCCAGCCAAGAGAGCTGAGCAAATCAGAGCGGTTTTGAACAAATGAGCCGAATGGCCGCGCAAAGCGGCTTGCGTCCTTGGCATTAATCCCTCCTCCGGGCTCTTTGGCCCGCCAACTCGCGTCCCCCTCCTCTTCCAGGGTCGCGAGTATCGGGAACGCTAACCGTCATTTTCGGCCCATATACGCCCATTCAGATCGAAGTTGGGTAACATTGGGTAAGTCAAGAAGACAACGTCGCACGAGCCGCTTCACGAAGCGGTGGGAGATGATCAAGTGCAGGCGCATGGTCAGGCGCCGCGAAACCAGTCCCGCAACGACTGGTCGATAGCCAAAGACTGGATCACAGAGAACATCACACTTCCGAGCGAAGTGACCAAGAACGGCCGCACGCACGTGATGCCGCTAACGGTTGCCGCAAAGCACTACGCATATGCGATGTGGCGTGAGGACTTTGCACCATACCTAGATCCGGACGAGATGATTTGGGGCTTGCACCGGAGCGCTTTTGATATTCTTTTTGAGCGCTCAGCAAAGCTCGCTCGAACGCAGGAGCGGCGTCTAAACGTATACTTCGAGATGGCCATCCCGGACGGCCATTGAAGTTTTAGATGAAGGCATTCTGCCTCGGCTTGCCGGGCGCGATGTAGTGCCAGGCGACGCGGCTCCGACCGGCCTATGTCACGATGGCGTTGCTGGTAAATTCAGTGCCGTTGTCGCTGACCACCATTTTTGGCTCGCCGCGCTCGATGATCGTAAGCGCTTAGCCGCAACCCTATTGATGCTGGCTTGAGGTTTTGCGGAAGGGCCATGGCATGAGGTCGTCGATTTCGCTTTGGGGATGGTCGGCAATGATCGCCGTGAGCGTTTTGGCGATGTAGGCGACCGGGTTGATGTCGTTGAGCTTACAGGTCGCCACGATGGGTGCGAGCAAGGCCCAGTTTTCGGCTCCGACCTCATGACTGGCGAAGAGCGCGTTTATTTTTGGTCAAGCAGATTGGCGGGATCGCCTTTTCAACCGGATTGGTGTCGAGCTCGAGACGCTCGTCATCGAGGAAGCGCGTCAGCCAGGGCCAATCTGACGAAGCGCCGGCGCAAATGGCTCCAGCAATGTACGAGCACCACGGCCCTTGCGGTCGGACAACTTCGATCAGCCGATCATAACCGTCATAGGCATCGCGTTGCAGGAAGTGTCCGTTGAAGCGTCCAGGAACTGCTCAGCGAAGGCATCCGGGCATATCGGAACGGCACGATCGGCGGATTTGGGCCACTATGGCTGCGGTCGTCGGAGACGATCGCCCAGAAGCAGCCCTTCTTCGTTTGACCACGCCCGCGATCGAGCACCGGCGCCGTGGTTTCAATCCATGAACAAGCGATCCGCCGCTGCCAGATGGCGGCGCATGTGGTCGGCAACGGGCTGGAAATGGAAGCAGCGCGGCCTGACCAATTGCCCGCGTCACTCAGATGGCGCCAGAGTCGCGCCCGATCATGATCCCGGCGGGCTCGCGATGACCATCGGGAAATCCTTCTCGTTGCGCCACGTGCGTGGGTTGGAAAAGTAGCGGCCAGGCGCGTACCGTGCACTCGCGCACTAGTCAGCTTCTCGAAAGCCAACCGTCCTAGAATTCGAAGCCGATCTTTAAGGGCCAACCGAAGAGGCTTTGTTCTCATAGGAGCAAGGGAGAGCATAATGGATTCCAATCGGATAAACGGTGCCGGCTTGCCAGAGTCCCCAACGGGGTACGCCCACTCACAGGAGCATCATGAGCTTTTCAGGCAAGCTGTAAAAGACGTCGGGCGGCCGGTCGCCGCTGTACCGGCAAAGCCCCCGATTTGGAGTTCGAGCGCTCCGTACGGGAACTTTGCACGCGATGGCTACTCCTGGAACAACGACGTGTGGGGCAGTGGTGCCGGGCCTCAGACCATTTCGGTGTATGGAGCGAACCGGTGGAGCGTGTGGTCGAACCAGCCTCGAACTGGTGGCATCAAGAGCTATCCGCATGAGGCCGTCCATATCGGGAAGCCGCTCAGTGCAATCAACACCTTGAGCTCGACCTTCAATCAGGACGTTCCTAAAAGCGGCGCTTGGGACACCGCCTATGATATTTGGGACAGCTCAAACCAGCACGAGATCATGATCTGGACAAACTACACTGGAAACTCGGACGGTAGCGGCAACGTTAAGCCGATTTCTTATCATTATCGGCAGGATCCCTCCGGGGCCGCGATCCCGGTCTACACTAACGTCGAGGTGGGAGGGACGACCTGGAACGTGTTTGAAGGGAACAATGGTCACAACGTCATCTCGCTCGTGCCCACTTCGAAGAGCAATAGCGGGACAGTGGACATCAAAGGCATCCTAGAGTGGATCAAGTCGAAAGGCTACTTCGGCGACATAAACGTCGGTAGCGTCCAATACGGCGTCGAGATCACCTCGTCCCCAGGCGGAATGGACTTCAAGTTCAATAACTGGACCGTGACCTCAAAGTGAAGATCCAGTTCTGTTCGCCTCGGCCGTTCTCGAGGCCACCGGCAGCAAGCGCGTGAGGCCTTGCCGAGGGTGATCGGCTCGCTCTCTCCAGAATCAGATGACAGACGATATCCAGGTACGGCGCATCGACGCCGACGAAGTCGATAGGCGTTTGGAGGGTCTCGCTGACATCCTCATCGACTGCGTCGCCCACGGCGACTCAGTCAGCTTGTATCTCGACGACGTGCGCTGGTGTACTGGCGTAGCATTGCGGACGCGGTCATTTGCAATGAAAGCGTGTTGCTAGCTGCGGAAGATAGCACAGGTCAGATTGTTGGCACAGTCCAGATGGTACCTGCCGCCTTTGCGAACCAGATGCATAGCGCTCAAGTCGTCAAACTCCTGGTTGGAAGAAGTGCACGCCGTCGCGGTATCGGGCGCTGGCTGCTCTCGGCTGTCAGCGAGTTAGCACAAAAAGAGGGAAAGATGTTGTTGACGCTCATCACGACCACAGGTTCTGCTGCCGAGCGTCTTTACGCCAGCGATGGATGGCAGCGGTGATCTCCGTTGAGAAATCTGCGTCTTGCCCCCAACCCACTCCTCCAAGATAGGATGCCGCAATCGTCCCATTCATCTGCGCTGGCGTGACCACTCATCAGGACGTAGCTTTGATAGTCACCGTTGATTGTCAATACCAGACGATGGTCTTTGCCCCGTGATGAGATAAGTCCATTCGCGTAGATCTTAATAAAACCGTCTGATGCGATCGCGGTCGCCGGAAGGATGATCCATCTGGCGGTGAAGTTTTACCAGGAAGACCTGAAGCGCCGGTGGAGGTCGTCATCGGTCATGCTTATCTGATCGCGACCACCGGCCGGCGTATTGCCCAGTTGCAACGTTCCTGCATGGACGTCGCTCGGATCTTATTCCCCGCCGGTTGCGCTCAACGATAGCTATAATCAATTCTTCAGTGGCGATCAGAGCCAGCTCCATTTTTTCCTTAACAATAGTCGACGTATCTCGACCGATACTGTCGAGGTGGTTCAGGGCCATCGCTTTGAAACTATGGGCTAGGCGCTCCTCGGCATCGTCGCGTGCATAGTCTACAATAGTATCCAGGTGGGCGACGATTTCAGCCCGTTGCTCGGTCGGTTTTGGTCCGTCAAGCAACGTTATCGCTCGAATAAAGGACTGCTCAATAGGGATCATATCAGGTTTCCTTTGGACCGTGGTTGGAAGCAGCGATTCCAGTTCGCACCGTTGGTGAAGATTCAGCGGAAAGGCGGGGCGCTCCGAAAAACGGGCAGCGCAGACGTGTTTCGGCGCTCGCCCCGAAAGCACTGTCCCTACCACCAGCCGTCGCCCTCGGAGTTAGGAAGGCTGGCCACCTCGGCCCCCGAGAGACTGAACTCCCAAAGGGTGCTGCCAATTATCGCGGAGAAGGACTGCAAGGCACCTACCAGGATTGGTCGGCGCCGATCTCATGTGGTCCGCGATTAGCCGGCTGGTGTGGTATGGGGTCGTGGCCATGTGTCCACTCGATTCTAAATTGGTAGTTTTCCCCTTGAACGAGAACCTAAGCGTCGTGACCTGCCTTTCCGTTCGCGTGGGCGGCATCGACCGCGGCGCGGATTGCCTCCTTCTGAGTAGCGTATGGGTCGGCTATCGTCGCTCGCATTCATTTTGGCCGCGCCGTGGAATCGTATGTGGTGGCTGACTCACGCAATCTTTGCTGACGCTCTGCAGGCCGGTCGCCGACAGACGGCAGCCTCGCGAGCTGAGGAAGAAGGCCTGGTCCTTCGGTTTGGGAAACACAGTATCGCCTTCGACCAGCTCAACCGCCAGACGGGACACCGCATCAAGTACGTGAAGGTCGACGCCGACACCGGCGACGAGGTGCCGAACGAAGAATCGTCAGGGGCTACGAGCTCGAGAAGGGTCAGTACATCTAGGTCTCGAAAGAGGAGCTCGAGGAGATCGCGCTCGAATCGACACGTACCATCCGACGCGCAACTATTACGGTGACGATCCGCTGGGATACGTCATCAGCCTGACAACTTGAAGCGTCGACACCGACAACGATCCGAGATCGAAGATGTTGATCTCTCTCGGAGAGATTTAATCGCGTTAGGTCTTCTCGAACCTCGAGCGGGCCCACGTCCCGTTCGGCAGCCCAATTTTCAACCCTCTGGTCTACGTCATCCTCCGCATGAGCTGAATCTGCCACGTCATAGACTGTGAGCACTCCGTCCCGGTGCGCCCCGGCCTCGTTTTCGCCGAGAGCCAGCGCGCGATGTGTGCGGCGCGGGCAGCCGAACAGTTCAGGCAGCGACAGGGGACGGCCGCGCAGACCAAGGCGGCGGTGGCACGGTCGGACGGCGAGGAGGAAATCAGACGCCTCCACGCGGATACGTCCCTGTCATATGATGATCGTGCCGAAATGGTCGAGCAGCTTCGGGCAGGCGCAACGATCACCGCCTTTCCAACTCCTATGGTCGCCACCTGGCGATAGCTTCTTCGTCAGCTTACCGACAGGTAAGTGCTTCAGAGGTTACAACGTATCGTATGGACTAAGTCTACTCAGTCCTGGCAAGGGAGTATGGAATGGATCCTTTCGAGGCAGGACAGATTCTGCGCGGCGATGGGATCTCTTCGAACGAACAAAAGGGCAGGAGCGGAGATCCTCCCTGATTCGCTCCAGTATCTCGAGCTCAGCGACAATCAATTGACGAGTCTGCCGGAGGGCTTCCCGCTATGCTCCATACTTTCGCCGTTAGGGGCAACCAGCTAACCAGCTTACCTGAAGCGCGCCCGCCCGGGCTCGTGCTCCTCCTCGCTAACCATAACCAGCTAACCAGCCTACCCGAGAACCTACTGACGCATTTGAGCGCTGGTGCCGAGTCAGATGTGTCTGGAAATCCGCTGCCGGAGCAGGTGCTGACGAACCTGCATACAGGGTCGATTTTGTGACCACCGCGGTGTACCACCGATTCGGCCCGCAACGCGCGGCGAGCATCAGAACAGCGAGACAGGCCATGGCAAAACCGTTCCCGTCGAAGACCCATATCGGCAACCATATGCTGCATCCGGAAACCCTGATGCTGACCTATGGCTATGATCCGCAATTGTCGGAAGGCGCCATCAAGCCGCCGGTGTTCCTGACCTCGACCTTCGTGTTCAAGACCGCCGAAGACGGCCAGGATTTCTTCGATTACGTCGCCGGCCGGCGCGAGCCGCCAGAAGGCATGGGGGCGGGCCTCGTCTATTCGCGCTTCAACCACCCCAACAGCGAGATCGTCGAGGACAGGCTTGCGGTCTATGAGCGCACCGAGAGCTGCGCGCTGTTCTCCTCGGGCATGGCGGCCATTGCGACCACGATCCTCGCCTTCGTCCGCCCCGGCGACGTCATCCTGCACTCGCAGCCGCTCTATGGCGGCACCGAAACCCTGCTGACGAACACGCTGGCGCGCCTGTCGATCGGCGCGGTCGGCTTTGCCGACGGCATCGATGAAGCCTCCGTCAGGCAAGCCTCGGAGGAGGCGACGGGCAAGGGGCGGGTTTCGATGATCCTGATCGAGACCCCGGCCAACCCGACCAACGGCCTCGTCGACATCGCGATGATCCGCCGCATCGCCGATTCCGTCGGCAAGGCCCAGGGACACACGCCGATCATCGCCTGCGATAACACGCTGCTCGGCCCGGTGTTTCAGCGGCCGATCGAGCACGGCGCGGACCTGTCGCTGTATTCGCTGACGAAGTATGTCGGCGGCCATTCCGACCTGATCGCGGGCGCCGCGCTCGGTTCGAAGGCGATCATGAAGGGCATCAAGGCGCTGCGCGGCGCCATCGGCACCCAGCTCGATCCGCATTCGTGCTGGATGATCAACCGCTCGCTCGAGACGCTGAGCCTGCGCATGGAAAAGGCCGATGCGAATGCGCGCCTGGTGGCGAGCTATCTGCGCGACCATCCAAAAGTCGCCAAGGTGCACTATCTCGGTCATCACGAGCAGGACTCCGCCCAGGGCCGCGTGTTCGCGCGGCAATGCCTGGGGGCGGGATCGACCTTCTCGTTCGACATCGTCGGCGGCAAGGAAGCGGCGGTGAAATTCCTCAATGCGCTGCAGATCCTCAAGCTGGCGGTGAGCCTTGGCGGCACCGAGTCGCTCGCGAGCCTGCCCGCGACGATGACCCATTCCGGCGTTCCCGCCGACATCCGCCAAAAGATCGGCGTGCTCGATTCCACCATCCGGCTGTCGATCGGCATCGAGAACCCGTCGGATCTGATCGCGGACCTCGCCCAGGCGCTGAATGCGGCTTGAGCGGGGGGATCAAAGCGGATTGGACGCGCGGCATGCCGACATGATCGCCGCGGCAGCCTCGTTACTCTGCGCGCCCGAGAGCTGCCGCACGAGGCAGATGTAATAGCCCTTGCTGGATGCGTTCAGCAGGGAATCGCCGGCAGGCCGTCAATCTCACTCGGCTTCGAGCCATTTGGAGACGGCGCGACCCGTGGGCCAACGAACGAAACCAACTCCCAATTGCCGCCTGATCCCGTGCCCGACCGCGATCACCGTGCTTCTGCTTTGCATCTAGTTGGAGGAGTTCAGCCTCGGCTCAGTTATGGTCCTCCGCTTCCTTGCAATCACGATGGTTTCGGCCGGCGTCGCCGCCCCCCTCAGCCTTCGCCGGATTGAGCGCCATTGGAGCGTCTTCAGCCGCTTCGCGCACCGTGCGCCAACGTTCTCCGCCGCCAGATCGTGCTTGTCGGCCTCTACAGGGGTTGGTCGGGTTGGCACTAACTGATGATCTGACCGGCACCCGCGTCCGTCCTACGCAAGGCGGTTGCTGGAACCTATCGGAGATCGCCTTCGCGGCAGCGTGCAGTTGCAGGTCGAGATCAGGCGCGGCTACTACATTGGCTTACCGAGGAAATGGTTTAAGCGAACGGAAGCCGTATGACGCTGAAGCGGGCCTCGGCAACCGGCAGTTATGCACGAACATCGGCGCAATCAGCGCAACAGCAATGATACGCTCAAACGGCACCGGCAGGATCACCATTCCTGCACGAAGCCGACGACTACGAACAGCGCAATAGCATCGAGCGCTGCTTCTTCGCTGAACACTCTTTCGACGCTTGGCACCCGTTATACAGGCGAATAGGACAGGCGAACCGTCAATTTTAGCCGGCTTCTTCATCGATCTCGCGGCCGCATTGGTCTGCGGTTGCACGCGTTTCCCCGTAGCCGTCCGGATTGTCAAGTGTCTAACAGGGTGTTCTACTGTAAGAACACCGGCTGAGGGATTTCATACTTAAACTGTCTTTTCACTAAATTCCGGTGGCGAGGCCGCGGGACTGCATCGTCTCGCGGCCCCATTGATTTCCGCTGTTGACGTCCGGGCGAGTTCCTCCACCGAATTCCGACTCTTTACTCCCAGAAGGGATGAGCGCTTCGATCGCCCGTTGGCATTATCGGGCCGTCGGCAATTTCTCGCTGGACAGCATTCCGGAAAATGTTGTCGTGGAGTGCACACGGCTGGTGCCAACCTGATCGACAGCAGCGACAGCGATCGTACGAAAACGCGCCCCGCATCGAAGCGAGCGGCAAGACCCGTGACTTGTTGCAGGCGCCCTGTTGCTGCGCGTCCAGCGCATCTGCAACCGCATGTCTACGCTCCTGCCCAATCTCTTGGCAGACGATGAAAGTCCGGCTGAGGCTCTACGTAAGATGCGCGACGATGGAATGCGGGGCGTTGCCAGGACGGGATACCGGCGTGACGCAAGTGAGCGCGCGGATGTTCTCCGCGAGCTTGGCGAAGTCTTCCCCGAACATGAGTCGGCAGGCTGTCCGCCCGTTCTATTCCACGACTACGACACAGACATGGAAGGACCGCAGGTACGTATTAATGCACGTCATTCCGGCTGAAAACGTCACCGTCGGCTACGGCCGTCGCCCTTTTATGATTATCTGTACGCGAGCGGGACCCAGTCCGGGCGTCGGCGGCCACAAAGCCGGCGAGAGGTGGACTTGCATTGCGCGAAGGTCATCCCGTGTACTTGGTGCGCTTCCAGCGTGACACAGAGCAGGACCAGCATCTCTCGTGTGTTACCCACGCGAAAGCGGCCATCGTTCGGAAAGTCATGCGCCGGCATCCGCATGCCCTCTCCCGGCCGTCATCGGCAATCGCCAAAGTGGCTGCGCGGCCCTCCTACTCGCCCGGACAAATCTCGGCTGGCCTGAGGATCCGCTAGCGATGTGAAGGTTGAGTTCACATCATAGAGTAGAACAATCAGGAGGATTGCAGCAATGCACGAAGTCAAAGGCATTCCGTTTGATGCGCCGCTTTACCACGGGGGCGACGAGCAGGGTAGCGCGTTTCTTAACTGCCAAGCCGTAAATGTCATGTTCAGCATCACAAGGGACGCGACTCGTCTACTGCCGGAGGAGCTAGTACCTGCAGCAAACCCGGCGATCGGTATTGTGGGCGTAGCGTGCTATGGCTTAAGCACAGTCGGAGCGTACTTAGAGCACTACTCAGGACTCCAAGTTCGCAATCCTGGCGGGCAGACCGGCTACTACATTCCATGCATCTACGTGACAACGAATGATGCAGCGCTCGCTTCGGGACGGGAGGTCCTTGGTGCTCCAAACAAGCTGGCGCACATCAGACTGACATGGGAAGCTGGTCCGATTCAGGGCACGCTCGAACGTCGGGCTGGCAAGCGTCTGCTAACCATCACTGCTCAACCAAATCAACGCATGAGCTCGGGTGCGCGGCAGATGTAGCCTACGCGGACGAACTTCTATTCGGTTCGCCATCTGCCACTAACAGAGTCCGGAAAGGGAGCCGTAACGCAACTCGTGAAATGGTGCACGGACCGAAGGTTCCGACGAGACGAGCGGGGCGCCGAAGTACTTTTTACTGGCCCGGTTTCCCTAACTTACGACTGCCCCCTCACTCATCGATCCCGTGCACAATTTGGCGGTCGGGGATACCCTGCTCGGCACGTACGAGGAGTATGAGTCTAGACTCCAGGCCATCGATGTCTTGTCGGGAGATCAATTCAGGCAAACAGAATGAGGAGTGAGTTTGCCCCAACTTTATCCAGTTAGAAGTCCCTGGTGACCTTGCCCTAAGCTTTACCTAGGTCTCTGCCGGGGTGCCCTCGTATTTTCTTGTGAAGTGGCAGCAGGCGGTACCAGTAATCGTTCTGGGCCGTCCGACGTTAGATGAGACGATATTGACTCATGGCTGATGATGGCGCGACCATGCTTCAGCACCAGGCGGCCGGCGATCTGCTCCGGCGAATGTCCCGTCGCAAGGCTTTTGCCCACGCATTTGCGCAGGTCTGACCGGCGCGCCAGCTTGAAGCGACAACCCCATCGCCTCCGTCGCTCGGCCGAAGCTTGTGAGCTCCGTTGCGGCTAGTCTAGACCCACCTGCGCCGGTGTGGTGATCGGCCATCGCATCTTGTGGACTTCGGTCTGGCAGTGAATCCCCTTAAAGGACGGAATTTGCATCGTCCGAATAGGCAGACGGGCTTCCGCTGGCGCGGATGCATGCATGGGAGAGCCACGGCCCGATCTAGCTGCCTTGCACAGCGCCTTGTCGTGCGCTCAGCCTCGCGCTGAGCCGACGGGGAGTGGCTGGCCTTGAGACTTTAAGCCGCCTGGAAGCGCAATTGTGGAACGGCCGCAACCAGCTTCCTCGTATAGGGTTGCCGAGGCCGTAAAAATACGTCGTCTGCTGCGCCGGCTTCGACGGCCACGCCGTGATTCATGACAAGAACACGGTCGCTCAGGTGGTGCACGACGCCGAGATCATGCGAGATGAATAGATAGCTGACGCGCAAGTGAGACTTGAGATCGCCAAGCAGATCGAGAATTTGCGCCTGGATGGATACATCAAGTGCCGCGACCGGCTCGTCACACACGATGATCTTGGGGCGCGGAGCAATCGCGCGGGCGATCGCAACCCGTTGGCGTTGACCTCCCGACAGCTCGAGTGGGCGCCTGTTCCTGAAGCTTGATGAAAGCCCCACAAGATCGAGCAACTCACTGACCTCGGATCGTCGACTGGCTCTGTCGAGGGGATCTCCGCGGCGCCTTGCCAAGGCATCATCAATGACGCGCTCGATGCTCCAGCGCGGATCGAATGAACTTAGTGGGTCCTGGTAGATGACCGAGATATCCGATCGCCGCTGGCGGCGCTCTTTCTCAGTCGCTGCAGTCCACAGCGCACCTTCGAGCGTCACCTCTCCCAGGTCCGGCCTTTCGAGCGCGAGCGCCATGCGTGCCACGGTCGTCTTCCCGGACCCTGACTCGCCGACGATACCAAGCGTCTCTCCATGGCCGAGGCGAAACGAGACATCATTGACAACGGTACGCAGCTTGCCGTCCGGTCCACGAAAGCGCTTGACGAGCCCTTCCGCTTCAAGCAGCGGCCTACTACGCTGTGCGATATCCGATTGGGCCAGCGCTTTGGTCACGTCGCGCTCAGCCGAGATGAAGCGCGGCGCCTTATAGGACGAAAGACGGCTGCCGCGTGACTGGACGGATGGGATCGCCTTAAGAAGGCTTCTGGTATAATCGTGTCTTGGATTGCCAAAAATCTGTTCTGATGAGCCATGCTCGACGATTTCACCGTGTCGCATCACGATGACTTCGTCGGCCATCTGCGATACCACGGCAAGATTGTGGCTGATGAGGATCACGGCCTTCCCGCGTTCGCGGGTTTCGCTGAGCAGATCCAAGATTTGCGCCTGGATCGTAACGTCCAGCGCCGTCGTGGGCTCATCTGCGATCAAGAGAGCTGGATCGAGAGCGATCGCCGTCGCAATCAAGGCTCGTTGTCGTTGTCCGCCTGACAGCTCATGTGGAAGCTGCCGCGCCTTGACCGCCGGCTCGGGCACGCCGACGAGCTTCAGAAGCTCAAGCACCCGTTCTGTCAACTCTGCGCCTGTCCTGATTGCGCGGTGAACAGTCAGCGCTTCACCGATCTCCTTGCCAACCGGTCTTAGCGGATCGAGCGACACCAGTGCGTCCTGTAACACGAAGCCGATACCCTTGCCGCGCAGGGCTCTCCATTCCGTGTCACCCAGGTGATCGATACTCTTCCCTTGAAAAGTCAGGCGGTCAGCTTGGACATGAGAACGCGCGCCGGTAAGACCAACCAACGTCCGGGCCGTAACGCTCTTGCCTGATCCTGATTCACCAACGATCGCGACGCACCGGCCTTTCTCAACCGTGAAAGAGACACTCTTTACCACATCTCGCCGCGAATGCGCCGGCCCGAAGGAAACGTTGAGGTTTTGTACCCCGAGCAACGGGACGCTAGCCGCGGGCGGTGTGGCATTTTGCCGGAAGGAGGCTGCGGGATAGGTCACGTTCATGGAAGCTCAATCCTTCCTTCCAGGCGTTGCTGCACGTACTGGCCGACAACAGTAACTGAGAGTGCTAAGGCAGCGATGGCAATACCGGGCATGACCTCGAGCCACCACGCATAGATCACGTAGTTACGCCCGGCATTGAGCAGCGCGCCCCATTCCGATGACGGGGGCGCAACTCCCAAGCCTAGAAAGGAAAGGCCGGATGCCCAAATGATGGCTTGCCCGACACCGAGCGTGAACATTGTCGCAAGTGGGCTGATTGCGTTGGGGAGAATATGCTTGAACAGGATGCGTCTCGGCGAGTGTCCTAGCGCCCTTGCCGCCTCAACATAACTGGTCGCTTTAACGCTCAGAACCTGCACCCTCACCATCCGCGCATATCCGGGCGATGTTCCAAGGCCGACGGCGATAACCAGCGTCGGGACCGAGGTGCCCAACAACGAAACGAAGAGAAGCGCAAGAAACAGAGTGGGGAGAGCGAACAAGGCGTCGAACAGCCGGCTGAGCACATTGTCGATCCAGCCGCCAGACAGGCCCGCCGTCACGCCGAGTATAAGCGCGAGGGCAAGGCTGAGCGCAGTCGCACCCAGCCCAATCGAGAGAGAATGACCTGTCCCTGCCACGATGCGGGAATAGAGATCCCGTCCGGACTGGTCCGTCCCCAGCCAATGCGTCAAGGAAGGGGCCTTCAGAGGTGACGTCAGGCTCAGCATTAAAGGATCATGCGTCTGAAGCAGTTTCGGCTCAATCGCCGCGATGAGGAAGAACGCCATAAAAAAAGCCGCGACATAGACCCGAACTGGAAATCTACGGGCGCCCGTCAGCACTCTTGCAGTTATGAACGCCTTAGCATGTCCGGCGGAGCTAGTGGCGAAACTCATGCCTCTTTCATCCGGGGATCGATGAGCTGCACCGTGAGATCCACGAACAAGCTGGTAGCGACAAACAGCGCAGCCGAAACCAGAATCACCCCTGACACGACCGGGACATCGCGTGTGGAGGTTGCTGCGACGAGAACGCCGCCCAGCCCCTGACGGCCAAAGACCGCTTCGATCAATACCGCGCCGGACAGCAGCTTGCCTATAATCCAGCCGGAAAGGGTGATCCCGGGCAAGGCAGCATGGCGCAGAGCGTGACGTAGACGGATACCGAGATCCCCTGTGCCGCGCATTCTCGATGAGGTGATGAAAGGTTGATCAAGAACCCGCGTGAATTCACTCAAAACCGCTTGACCAAGGAAGCCATAGATTTCCAAGGCCAGGGCGATCGTCGGCAGAACGAGGCCCATGAGGGTGTTGCCGCCTACGACAGGAAACAAGCGAAGCTGGATCGCGAAAACGACCAACAGGATTGTCGCCAGCCAATAAGGCGGAAGGGTTGCCAAGAAGACCTGAAGCCCGCCCAGCGCCTTGGACCATATGTTGTCACGCCCAGCGAAAAGAACCGTGGTTGTGATGGTGATGATCCAGGCCGTCAACACGGCGGCAAAGGCGAGCGCAATCGTCGGTCCGATCTGGCGCCCAATCAGGTCCGTGACAGGTTGATATTGAACGTAAGACTGCCCAAGGTCTCCGTGCATCACGTCCCTTATATACCTTCCATATTGCACGATGACGGGTTGATCGAAGCCATATTTGGCGTTGATGGCGAGCAGTTGGTCCCGAGGAATCTCTCCCACGTTTCCGCTATTTGCATTGAAGATGATCTGGGCGCGTTCCCCGGGCATCAGAAACTGCACAAAGAAGGTGAATGTCGCCGCGGCCCAGACCACGATCACGCCGGACAAGAGCCGGCGCGCCAGCCAAAGGCTTTGATGGCCTATCATCTTCGCCGCATTCATTTCTTATCGGTGAAATATGCGTCCGAGAAAACGGGCTCGCCCACCGACCCGCTGTCGAGCCAGATGTCCTTCACATTATCGGCTAAAGCGAGGGTGACATCCAAAACCGTGTAACTCAGGGACGGCGCGTTCTCGACGATCCGGCGCTCCGCCTGCTGATAAACCGCGGTGCGTTGCTCCTTGTCAGCGGTCTGTTCGGCCTTCTGGATGATGTCCCACAGGGGCAGATCCTGATAGCGGGAGGGATTGAAAGGATTGCGGACACCATTCAGGTCGGGCTTGTACGAGATGCGATAGATCTCGGCGCCGGGCGCAACCCAATATAGGGGCACGATCTCATAGTCATTTGGACCAAGATTCTTTCCGGCCCAGAAATCAGCCTGGTTGGTGGGCTGGAGGCGCACGTCGAAGCCTGCAGCCTTCGCTTGCTGCTGGATGATCTGCAGGACCTGATCGCCATCGGGAGGCGAAAAGGCGTTGGTGTAGGTGATGCGTATGATCAGCGCTTTGCCGTTCTTGCTGCGAATGCCGTTTGCATCGCGCACCGTCCACCCGGCCTCATCGAGCAGCTTGTTCGCCTTCTCAACGTCATAAGAATAGGATTTTGAGAGCTCGCCGACATATTCAGGCGAGCTTTGGCTCAAAGCGAAATTGCCCTCATAGGGCAGCGAGCCAAGGAACGCCGCTTGCACGGCAGCACGCCGGTCGGAGGCATAAGCAAAAGCCTGCCGGACACGCACGTCGTCGAACGGCGGTCTCTCGGAGAACAACGCAAGCCGAAGCGGCGTTCCGCCCGTGAGGTGACGCACGATCTTGAAGCGGGAATTGGCGTCTTGCCAGTTGACGGCCGGGATATGATAGACAACGTCGGATTCGCGGGACAGAAGCGAGCCGTAGCGTATCGTGGGGTCAGCGAGAAAACGCCACTCGATTCCTTCGACATAGGCTGGGCCTTGATGCTTGGCAGTGGCCGGGGCCGAATTGTAGTTTGGGTTTCGACGGAATATGACGTTCTTGCCGCGGTTCCATTTCTCCACGATGAACGGTCCCGAACCGACAGGGCTTTCGCAGTTCACGGCCTTGCCACGCTTCAGCCCCGTCGGCGATAGGATACCTTGCGAGGACTGCGCAAAGACATTCAGCAGCGGCTCGAATGGCGTCTTCAAGGTGATCTTGAGCGTCAGCGGGCCAGCCGCCGCCGCGGACTCGAAGACGCCCTTGAGATAAGGGCCGGCTGTGGGGTTCTCCAGCTCCGGATTGTCGCTCAGCCATCCATTGATGTTATCGACGACCGCCTGGGCGTCCAGAGGCGTCCCGTCCGTGAATTTGACGTCGGGCTTGATCTGGAAAATGTAGGTTTTGCGGTCATCCGAAACGCTCCAGGCGGTCGCAAGCCAAGGCAGGATTCTTCCGTCTTCAGCCCTGGCGACCAGATTGTCGCTGAATTGACGCTGCAGGTACCATTGCTGCACCCAGCCACCATAGAGGCACGGCGGCTCCTGGAAGTGACCGTACCGGATGATCCCGCCCGATTGCGGCTTGCCAGCAGAAGCATCTTCCGCCTTCACGGCATCCGCTATGGTAAGGCCAGACATCGCGATGGCGATGATTGCGGCGTGAGACTTCAGACGACGATTCATACTTTTGAGAAGAAACGCCGAACGAACGGCAGCCGGCTTAGACATGATAAGCTCCGAATATGAAGGGAGAAGAACTCAGGCGGCGGAGACCTGTTCGGCGCGCTCGCCCGGCAGAGGAATGCCAAGATGCTCGCGCAGCGTTTCGCCGCTATAGTCCGAACGGAACAAGCCGCGCCGCTGCAGAACGGGAACAACATGGTCGACGAACGCAGGCGTGCCGTCGGACAGAACATCCGGTATGACGTTGAACCCGTCCACTGCGCCAGCCCGGAACCACTCTTCGAAGGAAGCGGCAATCTGCTCCGGCGATCCAACCAGCACCCGGTGACCGTAAGCAGGCGCCTCGACGATGATCTCGCGGACCGTTTTGCCGGAGCGCACGAGCGCTTCCACAGTGCGATACTGGCCGATGGAAAAAGCCGCGTCCGCATGTCGCGGCAGTAAGTTGGGGTCGATTGGTTCGTCGATCTTCAGCCTTTCGGCAGGAATACCGAAACGACCGGACAGCACATCAAGGGCAACGTCAAAGTTGATAAGCTCGTCAAGCCCTGCCTTGCGCTTGATTGCTTCCTCTTCCGTTCCGGCAATGAAAGTGACGATGCCCGGCAGCACAAGGGGCGCCCGTCGTCCATGTTGAGAAGCAAACGACCTGAGGCGATCGGCCTCGCGCAAGGCGATTTCCAGATTGCCTGTCGACGAGAACACGGCGTCGGCGCTTCGGGCAGCGAACTGAAGCCCCTGATCCGATCCGCCTGCCTGGAAGATAACCGGCTGTCCCTGTCTTGAGCCCGGATGTGTCAGTGGCCCGCTGATGTCGAAGAACTCGCCGGCATGTCTTACCCTCTGCAGCCGGCTCGGATCACCGAAACGCCCCGAGGCCTGGTCCAGAATAAGAGCGCCTTCTCCCCAGCTCTGCCAAAGGGTTCGCACGGCCTCCACGAATTCTTCAGCGCGGCGATAACGGTCATCACGTGATTGCTCCTGGCCGCCGAAGCTCCTGGCCGTATAGACATTGGATGTCGTAACTGCATTCCAGGCCGCACGGCCGCCACTGACAACGTCAAGCGACTGAAATCGGCGCGCGAGGTTATAGGGCTCGTTGTAGGTGGTGGATGCCGAGCCGATTAACCCGACAAATTTTGTTTCTCGTGCGATGCTGGCAAGCGTAATCGTCGGCTCGATGCCATTGAGCGGCGGGCTTTTGTCGATTGCTGGATTGAGCGCTGGCGTATCGGCGAGGAAAACCGCGTCGAGCTTTCCACGCTCGGCGAGCTTTGCGGCTCGTACGTAATGTTCAACGTCGTAGAATGCCCCAGGAGGATTTCCGGGCCACCGCCACGCCGCTGCATGTCCCCCAGCGCCGTGCAGGTTCAAACCAAGGTGAAGCTCACGTTCAAGCGCTGACGTCATCACGCGGCACATGTGATTCGAGTGGAGGTGCACCGGAAGCTCAAAAACGTCATCCCGCTCCTCTCAATTTTCGGTAGCCATGAACCCGTCATGGCACTTCAACATTGTTGAGTAGCCGACCAGCGTCAACCATGCAGACGAAATAAGAATGCCTGTTTCAATTCGTGCCGCCCGATAATTGATTTTTGTTGGGAATGCATCACCGCACGGAACGATAAACTCCGCGACTGAGAAGCCCCATCTATCCGGTTTGCAATCGCATCGGCGGTCTTTGGGCTCCTCCCATGAATGTTCTCCCTCAGCACGGTGCGTGAAGACGCGACGCGAGAGGACCCTTGCATCCTATTTTGCACGCGAAATTAGCCGAATTCGCTACGATTAGGAGGGCACGCTTTTCATGTTCGTTCTTGTCTGCTTCCATGTTGTATCGAAATCGTTCAACGGAGAAAAAAGTGACGCGGCGTTGCGGACTTATGCAGCTGCGCTCGCCAAATAGCGCACAGACCATGGAGCCGCCCTATTCTTCAATTGAAGTCGCAAAAGCGATGGGCATTTCGCTGGACACTTTCTATCGCACGCGTCAGATCCGACACGAGCGCGACGGCTTGCCAGCGCCGATCAGCGCGCGGGGGCCGCTCAAATGGGAGCGCACGGGCTTCGACGCCTGGCTGACCCGACATCACCCCATGCGTCCAAAGACGATCGCCAATGACACATTCGTGCCACCACCAGCAGCAACCGATGCAGAACATCGCGAGCGGCTGAGAACGGCCTATGGCAATCATCGCGCTTGACATCGTAGATCGCCCCAGAGTCCAATAGGTGCTTTCTTACTTCGGCACCAAGGTTTGCTATGGCGGATCCGAAATTTCCGTACGTGAAGTGGCGTGACGGTCGCCCGCGTTCATCGCATGGCGCTTACGCCAGAGCACTTGGCTTCCTCGATTCCGACTTGCGCCATCCGCCCCACGATGAAAAAGGCCATCCGGTCGGTGCATGGTTCAATCTCCAGGAGGCCTCTGACTTTTCAGATAGACGAAGATCGGAAATCGATGCGGCGCGGCGCGCCGGCAAACTGCCCAAAAAGATAACTGTAAGGAAGCGTACCACAATTGGAGATCTTCTAGACGACTGGAGCAAATCGGCTGAGTTCAAGGCATTGTCGGCCGCCTCGCAATCATCCTACCGGAAGTGCATCTCCGCCATCCTGTATCGACCGCAGACGCGCGAGGCTGCTGCACGGATGCGTGCGGAGATCCGAGCCGCCCGACTGCTCGGCCTGGCGGAGCCCGCGCGAGAGCTCGAGGCGATCGCGACCGCGACGCCATCTTCGATTGGCAAGCCGGAGTTCCGCGCGTTCTATAACTATGCGAAATCAGTGCGCGGGCATCACATGGCGCTGTCGATGATCGCGACGCTGTCTGCCGCGTTCACTTGGGGTCAGGAAAGCATCCTGTGGCGCCTCGGACCAAACCCGCGAGAGGGCATGGAGTTCGATCATCCGGACGGCCGGATCGTGCTGGTAGCGATGCGAGAATTTTCGGCATGGGTGGCTGCAGCCGATGCAATCGAACGGCCTTCGATTGGTGACAGCTTCTATCTTGCCCTGTTCACCGGGCAGCGCCAGACCGATCGTCTGATCATGCGTGACGAGGGTGACGTCGAGGGACGGCACGCGTTCCGGCAAAGCAAGACTGGCGAACTCGTCGACATCAAGGAGGCGCCACAACTTAGCGCAAGGCTAAGCGCTTCGCGCGCCAGGATAAAGGCGCTCAAGCTGCGGCTTCAGCTTGAGACAGTACCGCTCGAACTTGTCATCAACGAGGACAATGGCGAGCCATATGACGAGAGCACCTATCGCCATTGGGTATCAACCGCGCGGGCCGTCGCCGTCTTCGGCTTTCTCGCAAGTCATACCGCGCGTCAGGCGGTCGTCCGCGCTGAGCGGCTGACCTCCGAACTGATCAATACCGTCGACACACTGTTCGCGCCTTTCTCACTCGATTCAGAAAACAAAGCGAAACGGGCCCGCGCGGTCGATCAGCGCGCGGGTGCATTGGCGCGATGGCTGGATGCGCAGGCAACGCGCGACAGCAATGGGGAGACGGCGGCGTGGCGCCTGAAGCCCTGCCCGTCGCTAATGTTTGTCAATGTGGCCGGCGAACTCGACCAGAAACACGACCAGGACCTGCGCGATACTTGTGTGATGCTGCTTGATCGCGCCGGCTGCGACCTGCTGACCATCTGCGACATTACCGGGCACTCGTATCGAAGCGCGCAAACCATCGTGAAGCATTACCGCGCCCGAAATGCCGATCGCGCCGACGCCGGCATCGACCGGCTCGAATTGCAGGTACGCAAGGAAGGGATGAAGGGCTGACTGCGGGACCGGCCGAACCTCGTTCGGCGACAGCCCGTGTGCTCTGTTTATGTCGGTGATACCCTCGCCGGTTGCAACCGTCTCCTACAAAGTGCCACAAAGAACATTCAGAGAACGATACAGACTCGTCGCACGGCGTGCGACGTGCGACCACAAAAAGCGTCGCACGGCCACATTTTGTTCTATCCGCAAAAATGAAAAAAGCCCTTGTGGGCCAATCTCTTGAGAGTGGTGGGCGCACCAGGGCTCGAACCTGGGACCCGCTGATTAAGAGTCAGCTGCTCTACCAACTGAGCTATGCGCCCGAAAGGCCGGTCAAAGCCTTGCGAGGCCGGTCGTTTAGCAAAGCGATCCGGGGATGGCAAGCGATGTGGCGCATGTTTTCCAAGGTTCTTCCACAGTCCACAAAAAGCGAAAAGCCGCTGGATTCCAGCGGCTTCGCCAAGGTTAATCCCAGGGAAATCCCGTACTCGCTCAGAGCCGGCCCTCGCGGTCCCGGTCCGGGCCGCCATCGCGGTCGAAACGGTCGCGGCGGAAGTGCTCCATGCCCCTCTCCATCATCCGGTCCATGCCCCGTTCCATGAAGTGGCGCGGCGGGCCGTCCTCGCCGCCGCCGAACGGGCCGCGGTGGCGGGTCAGCACGGCGAGGCGCCGCTTCTGGCCCTCGTCGAGGGTCTTGTAGAGCGGATCGGCGGCATCGGCGATCTTCTTCAGGGCGGCGGAACTGGCGCCCATGTCCTCGGCGCGCTGGCGCAGGCGGGCGATCGGATCGTCCGGCTTGTCGGCATCCCTGCTTGCGTCACCCGGGCCGGCATTCATGCGCGCATTGGCGCGATCGATACGCAGCTTGGCGAAGTCGCGCACGGCGGCCTCGACCGGCGGCCACAGCTTCTCCTGATCGGCGTTGAGCTTCAGCCCGGCATGGACGGCGGCGATCCGCGCATCGACGAAAGCGGCGCGATCCTCCGGGTTCATGCGGATGTGGCGGAAGTGCTCCATCCACGGACGATGATATTGGGCATAGACCGCGCCCGAGCCGGCGATGCTGAGCGCGGCAATGGCAGCGATGGTGAACTTCTTCATCCGAACCTCCTCTGGAAGGATGCGCTGAGGATGAGCGCGAGGAGGCTGACGCGCAACTTACAACTTGGACAGGAAGCCGTTCTTACGGAGATGTAACTGCCGTGAATGTCCGTTCAGATGCATACTGAAACGATTTGCAACAAAAAGGGCTTCCGTGCCGACACGGAAGCCCTTTTGTTCATGCACTATTTATCCGCGCACCACGCGCGTCAGTTCGTCGTGCTCTTCGCTTCCTTCAGGAATTCGTCGATCAGCGGCTGGCCGACGCGGCTCGCGGCATCCTTGTAGACCGGCTCCATCGCCTTGCGCATCGCCTCGTCCTGCTCGCCCGTGAGCTTGATGATCTCGCTTTTGCCGCTCTTCTTGATCTCGGCGAGCGCGTCGTCGTTTTCCTTCTGCGACTGCGCGTTGTTGAAGTCGGTGGCTTCCTTCATCGCCTTCGACAACTGGTCGCGGATATCGGCCGGCAAATCGTCCCAGAACTTCTTGTTCACGATCACGACGTAGCCGATGTAACCGTGATTGGTCTCGGTGATGTACTTCTGCACCTCGTGCATCTTCTGGGTATAGATGTTCGACCAGGTGTTCTCCTGGCCGTCGACCACGCCGGTCTGCAGTGCCTGGTAGACCTCGCCGAAAGCCATCACCTGCGGCAGCGAGCCGAGCGTCTTGAACTGGGCCTGCAGCACGCGCGAGGACTGGATGCGGAACTTGACGCCCTGATAGTCGGCGGGCGCAATCAGCTTCTTGTTCGCGCTCATCTGCTTGAAGCCGTTGTCCCAATAGGCAAGTCCGGTGATGCCCTTGGGCTCGAGCTGCTTGAGCAGGCGCGCGCCGAGCGGGCCTTCCGTCACCTTCCGCAGCGTCTTCAGGTCGGGCAGGATGTAGGGCAGATCGAACACCTCGAACTCGCGGATGCCGAGCGGGCCGAACTTGGAGTTGGACGGCGCCAGCATCTGCACGCTGCCGAGCTGGAGCGCCT
The DNA here is from genome assembly GCF_028128625.1 of Bradyrhizobium sp. CCBAU 45389. Taxonomy (NCBI): domain Bacteria; kingdom Pseudomonadati; phylum Pseudomonadota; class Alphaproteobacteria; order Hyphomicrobiales; family Nitrobacteraceae; genus Bradyrhizobium; species Bradyrhizobium sp. CCBAU 45389. Next base: position 96,424 of record NZ_LBIY01000099.1, read on the forward strand.
CGAGCTCTTCCTTGTCCTTGTAGAGCGTCGAGTTCGGGTAGACCTCGACCTTGACCTTGCCGCCGGTGTACTTCTCGGCGAGTTCCTTGAATTTCTCCGCGCCCTTGCCCTTCGGCGTGTCGGTGGCGACGACGTGGCTGAACTTGATGATGATCGGCGATTGCGCCGTTGCCGGCCCGGTCAGCGCCAAAGCCGCAATCGATGCTGCAGCCCAAATGAGTTTCCGCATGCTTCCTCCACTACGCTTTTGTGGGGCGCGGACCGCCGGCCCCAAGCCTTAAATTCTTTGGAGGCAGCATTATAGGGAAGCAGGCTGGGGCGCCATTGCCCCTTAGCAGGGGTCTCCCTGCAAAAATGCGGTATCCGGGAAGAAGCCGCGGCGCTCAACGAAAAACGCGGTGCCGAGGCCACCGCGTTTCCACCGTTTCATCCGGAACGTGACCTTCAGCTCGCCGCCGCCGTCGTCACCGTGTCGCGCTGGCGCTTCATGACGATCTTGTTGAGCGCACCGAGATAGGCCTTGGCCGAGGCCACCAGCGTATCCGGGTCCGCCGCGCGCGCCGTCATCGAACGGCCGTCATGCGACAGCCGCACCGAGACCTCCGCTTGCGCGTCGGTGCCTTCGGTCACCGCGTGGACCTGGTACAGCTCGAGCTTGGCCTCGTGCGGCACCAGGCGCTTGATGCAGTTGAACACCGCATCGACCGGACCATTGCCCTCGGCTTCCTCGATCTTGATCTGGCCGTCGACGTCCAGCTTCATGGTCGCGCGCTGCGGGCCATGGGTGCCGGCGATCACGGTCAGCGAGGTCAGCTTGATGCGGTCGTGCGAAGCCGCCATCTCCTCGTCGACCAGCGCCTCGATGTCCTCGTCGTAGATGTCCTTCTTGCGGTCGGCGAGCGCCTTCATCCGCGTGAACGCATCTTCCAGCTGGTTCGGGCCGAGCTTGTAGCCCATCTCCTCCAGCTTGTGCACGAAAGCGTGGCGGCCGGAGTGCTTGCCGAGCACCAGCGAGGACTGCTTCAGGCCGACCATCTCGGGCCGCATGATCTCGTAGGTGGACGCGTCCTTCAGCACGCCATCCTGGTGGATGCCGCTCTCATGCGCGAACGCGTTCCGTCCGACGATCGCCTTGTTGTACTGGACCGGGAACGAGGTCGCCGCCGACACCACCTTCGAGGCGCGGGTCAGCTGCGTGGTGTCGATCTTGTTCCAGTACGGGAATTTGTCGTTGCGGACGTTGATCGCCATCACGATCTCTTCGAGCGCAGCGTTGCCGGCGCGCTCGCCGATGCCGTTGATGGTGCACTCGACCTGGCGCGCGCCGCCGGTGATGCCGGCCAGCGAGTTCGCTACCGCCATGCCGAGGTCGTTATGGCAATGGACCGAGAACACCGCCTTGTCGGAGTTCGGCACGCGCTCGATCAGCGTCTTCATGAAGTGGGTGTATTCCTCCGGCACCGTGTAGCCGACGGTGTCGGGAATGTTCACCGTGGTGGCGCCGGCCTTGATCACGGCTTCGACGATGCGGCAGAGAAAATCCATCTCGCTGCGGGTACCGTCCTCGGCCGACCATTCGACGTCGTCGATCTGGTTGCGGGCGCGCGCGACCATCGCGACCGAAGTCTCGATCACCTGCTCCGGGGTCTTGTTCAGCTTCACCCGCATATGCAGCGGCGAGGTCGCGATCACGGTGTGGACGCGGCCGCGCTTGGCGAATTTCACGGCTTCGGCGCAGCGATCGATATCGGCCGGGTGCGCACGGGACAGCCCGGCGATCACGGCGTTCTTGGAGCGGCGGGCGATCTCGCTGACCGCCTGGAAGTCGCCCTCCGAGGTGATCGGGAAGCCGGCTTCGATGACGTCGACGCCCATATCGTCCAGCAGCTCGGCGACCTCGAGCTTCTCCTCGAAGGTCATGGTGGCGCCGGGGCACTGCTCGCCGTCGCGCAGCGTGGTGTCGAAAATGATGACGCGGTCCTTCTCGGACTTGTTCACGTTGGCCATTTCAAATTCCTTTTGAGCTTTAGCGCCGTTCAATCTGCAGGGCGCCTGAGGTGTCCGGTGATCTCGACCAGCCCCTGAGCGCCCAGGCGCGTTGCGCCCAGCCGGCCCTCAGGGGCAGCTAAGAAGAAGCCCGCCAAGAAGGAGGGTGGGCAGCGCAGCCGGGATCGCGGCGGCGGCCGGAGCCACCTCCTTCGAAATCCCATCGATTTGGCCGCGAATCAGCATTGCCAGACCCTTTTGAGCCCTCAAATCCTCGGTCAAAACCGTTGACGGTTGGTTGCCGGGAGGCTCGATCGGCCTGTTTCTAGACGAGAAATGGCCGCAACTGCAACGCCAAAAGATGGTCAGGAAGGCTGACCTGGTTGGAGGTGGATCGCGCCGCCTCAGCAAGCGCCCTTGCCAGCCCCGTCATCCTGAGGTGCGAGTGGCGCGATGCACTAAGCATCGCGCCGGGAGCCTCGAAGGATGAGCGGCCGGGATGCATTCGGGCCGTTCATCCTTCGAGGCTTGCCCCGCGGCTCTGTCGCGCCGCAGGGGCGCGCACCTCCAGCGACGAGCGCTAAGCGCTCGCGCGGGGGTGACGGTGATGTAGGAGAGTTCGCGGTAGCGTCCTGATGCAAACGCCCCCGGATCATGCTTCGCCCGATCCGAACTGGGAGCAATGTCAAACTATCCCGCGCGGCGGGCGCGGGCCCTGCTCTCCCAACGATCCAGCATCTGGCCGAGTTCGCCGGTGGCGACCTTCGCGACTGCGTTGGAATTCGCAGCCTCGTTGGTGTTGGCGGGCGCGGCGGCGCGCAACCAGCCCGGCTCGCTATATTCGCGCCAGCGCTGCGCCTCCGCCCGACGTTGGCGGGAGACACGATCGCGGGTGAAATAGCCCGCGGCAAACGCGACGGCGAGCGCAATGACCAGTGCAACAACGGCTAACACAATGAACTCCGGCGTTGACCCCGGGGACGTTCTGCCAGCATCGCGCGCGAGGTCAAGGCTTGACAGGTCCCAAAACCGGCCCCGGTTAACAGCTCGCGGGCGAGACGAATTGTCGCCTTGCAGGTCGAACAGCCCGCAATGCGGCGATGTTGCGGCGATCTCGCGGCATCGCGCGGAGGCTGCGAACCTGCCCCTCGCAACCGGACGCGGACCGGACTAACCTTCGGCTCGCTCGGCCGGATCAACCGGCCAGCCAAACATGACCGGGAGGACGCGATGACACGCCAGGAGGCTCCTGAGCAGGAGCAGGATGCTGCGCTTTCACGACGAACACTTGTCCGGGGACTGGCGCTCGGCGCCGCGGCCACGATAGCCGGCCCCGCGCTGGCCCAGACCGGGCCAGCCGCACCGCCGACGACGATCACCACGCCGCCGCGCGATTTCGGCCCCAATGGCGCGCCGACCACCTATTTCTGGGACCCCGACGTCATCGCGGTCGATCCGTCCTTCGAAGATCTCGCGCAGCCCAACACCGCGATCAAGCGCCTCTATACCGGCCTGCTCTGGGCCGAGGGCCCGGCCTGGAGCGCACAGGGCCGGTATCTGCTGTGGAGCGACATTCCCAACAACCGGCAAATGCGCTGGACCGAGGATGACGGCCGCGTCAGCGTATTCCGCTCGCCCTCCAACAACTCCAACGGCAACTCCTTCGACTTCCAGGGCCGCCAGCTCTCCTGCGAGCACCTGACGCGCCGGGTGACGCGCTACGAGCATGACGGCACCGCCACGGTGCTGGCGGATTCCTATCAAGGCAAGCGGCTGAACTCGCCGAACGACATCGCGGCGCATCCCGACGGCAGTTACTGGTTCACCGATCCGCCCTATGGCGGCCAGCTCTACGAAGGCGAGCCTGACGTCGCGGGCGGCCCGAGCAATGCGGGCAGCAAGCTCAATCCGCGCATCGGACAGCCGGCCGGCTTCACACCGGGCAAGCGCGAGCTGCCGACCAATTGCTATCGCATCGATCCCTCCGGCCGCATCGATCTCGTCGTCACCGAGGACCAGGTGCCCGATCCGAACGGGCTGTGCTTCTCGCCCGACTACAAGAAGCTCTACATCGCCTCGACCGGCAAGGGACCGGGCGATACCGGCCCCGGCGGCAAAGGCGAGATCTTCGTGTTCGACGTCGGCACGGACAACAAGCTCTCGAACCTGAAGAAGTTCAGCGATTGCGTGATCGACGGCGTGAAGTGCGGGCCCGATGGCCTGCGCTGCGACGTCAACGGCAATCTCTGGGCTTCCAGCAATGCCGGCCGCGCCGTCGGCTACAGCGGCGTGACGGTCTGGTCCCCGGAGGGCAAGCTGCTCGGACGCATCCGCCTGCCGGAAGTCTGCGGCAACGTCTGCTTCGGCGGGCCCAAGCGCAACCGCCTGTTCATGGCCGCGAGCCAGTCGCTCTATGCGGTATATACGGCGACGCAGGGCGCGGGGCCGGGCTGAAGCGCAGCGGCCTTCACGACACGGCGCCGGCGGGCCTCGCCGGCGCCGAACTGTTATGATCGATGCAGCAACCGGGGCAACAGAGGTGACTTCCAGACCGGGCGCGTGATAATTGAGCCATGGCAGAAAAAATTCGCGTTGTGGTTCTCTATGGCGGCAGGTCCGGTGAGCATGAGGTCTCGCTCAAATCGGCGGCCTCCGTATTCAGGCATCTCGATCGCACCCGTTTCGAGGTGATCCCGGTCTCCATCGACAAGGAGGGTCGGTGGCAATGGAACGATCTTGGTGCGCTCGATCTGGCGCAGACGACGTCCTTGCCGATCCTGCCCGACGCGCCGGAGATACGGCTCGCTAGAGAACCTGATGGACGCGTCGCTCTCATGCCGATTTCCGCAGGGACAGCAGGGACAATGGACCCGCTCGAGATCGATGTCGTCTTTCCGGTCATCCACGGACCGCTTTGCGAGGACGGCACCGTGCAGGGCCTGCTGGAGTTGGCCGACGTCGCCTATGTCGGATCCGGCGTTCTCGCCTCCGCCGTCAGCATGGACAAGGACGTCGCCAAGCGGCTCGCCGAATTCGCGGGCATTCCGGTCGCGCCCTATCGCGTGCTCACCCGCAAGGCCTTCGTCCAGGACCGGTCCACGTCTCTTGCGAAGGCGGCCGAAGGACTGAGCCTCCCGGTGTTCGTCAAGCCGTGCAACATGGGCTCCAGCGTCGGCATTCACAAGGTGAAGACTTGGGAGGCGCTCGGAGCGGCGCTCGACGATGCGTTCCGCTATGACGTCAAGGTGCTGGTCGAGCAGGGCATCGACGCCCGCGAGATCGAGGTCGCCGTGCTCGAGGGCGAGACGCTGTTCGCGAGCCTCGCCAGCGAGCTGAATCCCAATGCCCATCACGAGTTCTATTCCTACGAGGCCAAGTATCTCGATCCCGACGGCGCCCGGGTCGACCTTCCCGCCAACCTCGACGCAGCACAGATGGAGCGCGTCCGGTCGCTGGCAACGCAGGTGTTCGCGGCGCTCGAATGCAGCGGCTTCGCGCGCGTCGACTTTTTCCTCGACCGGCAGGGCGGCGAGTTCTGCTTCAACGAGATCAACACCCTGCCCGGCTTCACCTCCATCAGCATGTACCCGAAGATGATGGAAGCCTCGGGCGTGCCGTATGGCGAGCTGCTGACCCGCCTCGTCGAGCTGGCGCTGGACCGGCACCGGCAGCGTCAATCGCTGGAACGGGGTTACGCTAGCTAGGTTGTTTCCGCTCGGGAGCTAAGCGCTCCAGGAATTGACGCGAGCCAGGGAAGACACCATGCGCGTTGTGATCTGCGGCGGCGGCGTGATCGGGGCCTGTACCGCTTATTTCCTGCGCCGCCGCGGCATCGACGTGACCGTCGTGGAGCGAACCGAGGTCGCGGCCGCCGCCTCCGGCAAGGCCGGCGGCTTCCTGGCCCGGGACTGGTGCGCCGGCACGCCGCTGGACGCGCTCGCGCGGCGCAGCTTTGCGCTTCACGCGCAACTGCCGGAGGAGATCGCGGGCAATTGGGGCTACCGGCCGATGATCGCCTATAGCGGTTTCGTTGCTTCCGACGGCGACGCGCGGCGGCATGCACCATCCGCACTCGGCTGGCTCCGCGACGGTGTCGTCATCACACAACGCATCGGCACGGCGAAGACGACCGCGATCGTCCATCCCCGCAAGTTCACCTCGGCCGTGATGGACGCTGCGCTCGCGCAAGGAGCCACGCTTCGCGCTGGACGCATCACCGGCATCGTGCGCGATGGCGATCGGGCGAGGGGTGTCGAGGTCGAAGGTCGCGTCGTCGCGGCTGATGCCGTCGTGATCGCGATGGGGCCATGGTCGCTGCTCGCGGCGCAATGGATGAGCCTGCCGGCCGTCTACGGCCAGCGCAGCCCGAGCATCGTGTACGACACCGTCTCCGAGGTGCCGGCCGATGCGTTATTCCTGGAGTATGAGGAAGACGGCAGCACGGTCTCGATCGAGGTCTTCCCGCGCGCCGACGGCAGCACGCACATCACCGCCCTGTCCGACATCGCGCCGCTGCCGCTCGATCCCGCCGCCGTGACGCCGGACGTTGATGCGATCGGGCGGCTGCAGAGCATGTCGGAGCGGCTGTCGCCGCTGTTCCGTTCCGAAAGGATCATCGCGCAGCAGGCCTGTTTCCGCCCCGTGACGGAGGACGGCTTGCCGCTGATCGGCAAGGTGCCGCAGAGCGAAGGTCTCTATGTTGCGACCGGACACAATGTCTGGGGCATCCTCAATGCACCCGCCACCGGAGAAGCGCTGGCGGAGTTGATCACTGAAGGCGCAACGCGCGAGGTTGATTTGTCGCCATTCGATCCGGCCCGGCTTACACCGCTCGATCCATCCCTGCTGCAAGCACGCTGAAACGCCCACATTTCGCTTTCTTGTAGCCCGGATGGAGCGAAGCGAAATCCGGGACCTCAGTGCCCGTTGGTGAGAACCCCGGATTGCGCTTCGATCCATCCGGGCTACGGAAGCTGCAAGCACGCTGAAGCTCTCGACGACGTCGCGGCTCGCCAATCGGCGATCGCTCGCAGCCGTTGATGCTCACGCATGCCCATCGACGGAATCTGCATGCCTGCGCGCGTAATGAGGATCGCGCATCTTTTCTGCCTGCAAATTGCGCAAGCTCTCAACTTTAGTCCGCCTCTCACAATCCTGAATGCAGTTTCACTTGCCGAGAAACTCTCCGCCGGTATAGTCGCGACACAATGGCTCACAAGAGGCCTGTTCAAAGGGAGAGAACAACATGAAGAAACGACTCTCTGTTGCGTTGCGTATAGCGTGCGGCATGACCGCGACTAGCGGGCCGAAGGACGTTGCGAAGGCCAACGTCCGGCCTCCGAGCCTCATCGAACCCATCACAGGCTGATCGGGATTGCTCTCCGGGCATGAAGCCCGGAAGCGTTCACATGCGCTCCACACAGCACCTTCCCTCAAGGAGGCAGCTCGTCTGCCTGGCCAATCATCTATGCGAGCTTTCCAGATCTTGATCGATGGCTTTGCCATCAGCGCTCTCTACGCGCTCGGTGCCACCGGCTTCACGCTGATCTTCGGCGTCTCGGGCGTCCTCAACCTTTCTCACGGTGCCATCATGGTGGCGGCAGCCGTCGCCGCCTGGGCCGCTGCGAGCATCCTCGGGGTCGGCACCTATGCCGGCGCGCTGATCGGCGTCGCGGTCGCCCTCCTCACGGCGTTTGCCACCTATTTCGCGGTGGTGAAGCCGATCCAGGACTCCCGGCGCATCCCCAATGAGGAGAAGGAGATCTTCGTCCTCACGGGAACGCTGCTCTGGGGCATCATGATCCAGGAGCTGATCGCCTATTTCTTCACCAACAACGCCAAGACCGTGCTGCCGATCGTCGAGGGCGTGGTCGAGATCCTCGGCGTGCGCACGCCGCGCAATGAGATCTTCACCGCCATCGTGTGCTGCCTCGTGATCGCGCTGCTATGGCTCTTGGTGAACCGCACCCGTACCGGCAAGGCCGTGCTGGCGGCCTCGATGAATCCGCGCGGCGTCACCCTGCTCGGGCTCGAGCTCACCAACATCTACATCGTGGTCTGGGCGATCTACGGCATCCTCGCCGGCATCGCCGGCGTGCTGCTCGGCATGTTCTTAGGGGTCAGCTCCTACAGCGTCGGACCGCTGACGGCGAGCGCGTTCTCGATCGTCGTGCTCGGCGGGCTCGGCAGCGTCTCGGGCTCTCTGATCGCGGCCTTCGTGGTCGGCTATCTCGAAACGCTGACGGCCTACCTGGTCTCGCCGGCCTATCGCACCATCCCGGCGCTGCTGCTGCTCGTGTTCGTGATGTACATCCGGCCCCAGGGCCTTCTCGGGAGGCGCTGAGATGTCGAACTTCTTCACCTCGCGCCTGTTCTTCATCTCGCTGGCGCTGGTCGTGATCGCAGCGACGCTACCGCTTTACGTCTCAGGCTACGTCCTCGGGCTTCTTACCGTCGCCTTTTACTTCGGCGTGTTCGCGATGGCCTGGGACCTCCTGTTCGGCTTCGCCGGCGAGGTCAATTTCGGCCCGACCTTCCTGATCGGCGTCGGCGCCTACACCGCCGGCATCCTGAACGCCCAGTTCGGCTGGTCGGTCTATCCTTGCATCGTGCTGGGCGCGCTCGCCTCGGTCATCGCCGGTCTCGTGCTGGCGCTGCCGGCCTTACGGGTGCGCGGACCCTATTTCGGCCTGACCACGCTGGTCGCGGTCTTGATGCTGCAGAACTTCATCGTGGTGTTCGCCGATCTCACCGGCGGCGAGATAGGGCTCACCATCCCCGACGTCATCAGCATCGACGCCGGCGCGAATTACTGGATCGCGCTCGGCTTCATGATCATCTCGGCGGCGATCCTCTACGGCCTGTCGCAATCGCCTGTTGGACTCGTGCTGCAGGCGAGCGGGCAGGATCCGGTGCAGGCCGGCGCGCTCGGCTTCAACATCGTCAAGCACAAGCTCGCGGCGTTCATCGTCTCTGCGTTCTTCTCGGGGTTATCGGGCGCCCTCCTGGTGTTCTATTTCGGCACCGCCTCGGTCGGCACCGTCGTCGACGTCGCGGTCGGCGTCAACGTGATCGTCTCGGCCGTGCTCGGCGGCCGGCGCACCGTGCTCGGCGCGGCGCTGGGTGCGATCTTCCTGATCGTCGCCGGCGAGTTCCTGCGCCCTACCGGCGAGCTTGCGACCTTCATCGTCTCGGCGGTCGCGCTTCTCGTCGTGCTGTTCTTCCCCGGCGGCTTCCTCGGAGCGGCCCTCTCGCGCGAGGCTCGTTCGTGATGGATATGAGGCTTTCAAACCGGGCCGTGCTCGAAGTCCGCGGCCTGACCAAGCGCTTCGGCGGATTGACCGCGGTGAAGAACCTCGGCTTCGAGGTCAACGCCGGCGAGATCTTTGGCCTGATCGGGCCGAACGGCTCGGGCAAATCGACCGCGATGAAGAGCGTGATGGGCATCGAGCGCCCAACTGCGGGCGAGGTTATCTTCGAAGGCGAGGACGTCGCCGGCCTACCCGCGCACAAGATCGCGCGCAAGGGCTTTGGCATGGTGTTCCAGCACTCGCGGCCGCTGAACCGGCAGACGGTGCTGGAGAACATCATGGTGGCGCTGCTGCCGGACAGCCTGTTCATGCTGTTTCCCGACAAGGCGCTGGTCGAGCGTGCCAAATGGATCGCCGAGCGCGTCGGGCTCGGTAACGTCATGAACCGCCGCCCGCCGACACTGCCCTTCGCCGATCTGCGCCGGCTCGAGCTTGCCAAGGCGATCGCGCGCGATCCCAAGGTCGTGCTGGTGGACGAGCCCTTTGCCGGGTTGACGCGGGCCGAGGTCGACATCTTCTCCGACCTGATCCGCAGCTTTCGCGACGACGGCCGCGCCGTGATGCTGGTCGATCACAACGTCAAGAGCGTCGCCGCGCTCGTCGACCGCGTCCTCGCGATGTATCTCGGCGAGGAGATCGTCACCGGCAAGGCCGAGGACGTCATGCGAAACGAGACCGTGCGCCGGGTCTATCTCGGCGGCGCCATCGAGACCCATGCGCGGCCCGAGACCAGCTTCAAGGACAAGGTGCCGCTGCTCCAGGTCGAGAATGTCAGCGTGTTCTACGGCAAGGCGCAGGCGCTGGAGAACGTCTCGATCCACGTCCATGAGGGCGAGTTCGTTTCCGTGGTCGGCCTCAACGGCGCCGGCAAGACCACGCTGTTCAACACCATCTCCGGCTTCCTGCCCTATAGCGGCGAGATCGTACGCGGTGGCGAGAAGCTGCGCGGCACCAGCCCGGCGAAGATCGCCCGCAGCGGCCTCGTGCAGTGCCCGGAATCGCGCGAGCTGTTCGGCGAGATGAGCGTGCGGGAGAATCTCGATCTCGGTGGCCAGCATTTGTCCGACGACAAGCGCGCCGCGCAGCTTGCCTGGCTGTTCGAGCTGTTTCCGATCCTGAAGGAACGTCAGGGCCAGATGGCGCAGACGCTCTCCGGCGGCGAGCAGCAGATGCTCGCGATCGGCCGCGCGCTGATGATGCAGCCGCAGATCCTGATCCTGGACGAGCCGACGCTCGGCCTTGCGCCCGTCATCCTCGAGCAATTGTCCAAGGCGCTGACCAAGCTGCGGCAGACCACGGCGATCACGGTGCTGCTCGGCGAGCAGAACGTCACCTTCGCGCTTCCGCACGCCGACCGCGTCTATGTGCTCGAACACGCCCGGATTATCTGGGAGGGCGATCCCGGCCGCTTTGCGAGCGAGGCCGGCGCCGATTTTCTGTAAGTCTGTCAACATCAACAAAAAACATAGAAAGGAAACGACCATGCGATCTTCAGTTCTCGGCAGCAGCTTCCTCGCCTCCGCGCTGGCGCTGTGCCTCGCCGCGCCCGCCTACGCGCAGTCGAACGATCCGATCAAGATCGGCGTCATCGCCGAGGTGCAGTCGATCGCGGGCGCGGCGACGCCGGGCGGCGCGCAGATCGCCGCCGACGAGATCAACGCCAAGGGCGGCATCTTGGGGCGCAAGGTCGAGATCGTCACCTATGACAACAAGAGCTCCTCGGCCGACTCGGTGCGAGCCTTCCAGCGCGCGGTGAGCGAGGACAAGGTCTCCGCCGTGATCGCCAGCTACATCTCCGAGGTCGTGCTGGCGCTCGAGCCCTGGGCGGCGCGGCTGAAGATGCCGCTGATCACGCCCGGCGCGGCCTCGAACGAGATCACCAAGGCGATCCACAACGACTACGAGAAGAACAAGTACACCTTCCACGGCTATTTGACCTCGGCCGCGCAGGCCCAGCTCGTCTGCGACGCCGCCAAGGATCTCCTCGTCGACAAGCTCAAGTTCAAGACGGTCGCGATCATGAGCGAGGACGCCGCCTGGACCAAGCCGCTCGACGTCGGCTACGAGGCGTGCCTGCCCAAGGCCGGCCTCAAGGTCGTCGAGCATGTCCGCTTCTCGCCCGACACCACCGACTTCACGCCGATCTTCAACAACATCGAGGGCAAGAAGCCCGACGTGATCGTGACCGGCATCTCGCATGTCGGCGTGCAGCCGACCGTGCAGTGGAAGAACCAGCAGGTGCCGATCCCGATGTTCGGCATCAGCGCGCAGGCGCTGAGCCCGACCTTCTGGAAGGACACCAATGGTGCCGCCGACGGCGTGCCGTCGCTGGCGGTGGCGACGCCCGATGTGGCCGTGACCTCAAAGACAAAACCGTTCGCGGCCGCCTTCAAGGCCAAGTTCGGCTCGCCGCCGGCCTATACCGGCTACACCGCCTATGATGAGGTCTACATCATCACCGACGCCATCAAGCGCGCCGGCTCGACCGATCCCGACAAGATGGTCACCGAGCTCGAGAAGACCGACTACGAGGGCACGATCGGCCAGATCCAGTTCTACGGCAAGAACGACGAGTTCACCCATGGCATCAAGTCCGGCCCGGGCACGATCACCGGCCTCGTCTTCCAGTGGCAGGACTCAAAGCAGGTCGTGGTCTGGCCCGAGAAGATCGCCGAAGGCAAGATGAAGTTTCCGAACTTCGTGAAGCTGTCACAGTAATAGCCGGCGCCGGACCGCTGCCGGCAGCCCAAACACCCCAGCAAGGCCCGTCGCATGACCGCGGCGGGCCTTCGCTTTGTGCAGAACGTAACTGGCCCGCTGGCATCAAAGGACCCATCCTGCGATCTTGCCGTTAGTGCCCGGATGGGGACTGGAGGAGCCAGATGGACGACCGACCGAGACCACCCGAGAGCCTGATGCAGGACGACGGCTTCGTCCGGGTCCGGGGCGCGCGCGAGCACAACCTCAAGAACATCGACGTCAAAATTCCGCGCAACGCCCTGGTCGTGTTCACGGGGGTCTCGGGTTCGGGAAAATCCTCGCTCGCCTTCGGGACGATCTATGCCGAGGCGCAGCGGCGCTATCTGGAATCGGTGTCACCCTATGCGCGACGCCTCTTCCACCAGATGCAGATCCCTGAAGTCGACGACATCGAGGGCCTGCCGCCCGCCGTCGCGCTCCAGCAGCAGCGCGGCGCGCCGACGACAAGATCGTCCGTCGGCAGCGTGACGACCATCTCGAACCTGCTCAGGATGCTCTATTCCCGCGCCGGCGACTATCCGCGGGGGCAGCCGATGCTCTATGCGGAAGCGTTTTCGCCGAACACGCCGGAGGGCGCCTGCCCGACCTGTCACGGCATCGGCAGGATGCTCGACGTCACCGAAAAATCCATGGTGCCTGACGACACCAAGACGATCCGCGAGCGCGCCATCGCGGCCTGGCCGAGCGCCTGGCAGGGACAGAACCTCCGGGACATCCTGACGACGCTGGGCTACGACGTCGACAAGCCCTGGCGCGAGCTGCCGAAGAAGGACCGCGACTGGATTCTGTTCACGGAGGAACAGCCGACTGTTCCGGTTTATGCCGGCTACGACGCAGCCGAAGTCAAGCGCGCGCTGCGCCGCAAGGAGGAGCCGAGCTATCAGGGCACGTTCACCGGCGCCAAGCGCTACGTGATGCAGACCTACGCCAAGTCCGAGAGCGCGATGATGAAGCGCCGCGTCGCGCAGTTCATGATCACGCAGGACTGCCCGACCTGCCATGGCACGCGGCTGAAGCCCGAGGCGCTCAAGGTCAAGTTCGCCGGCCGCAATATCGCCGAGATCTCGCACCTGCCGCTCAAGCAGTTGCAGGAGTTGATCAAGCCATTCGCAAAAGCTTCAACGGACAGGTCGGAGAAGGCTGTCGTCGCCCGGCGCATCTGCGAGGATCTGTCGGCGCGCCTCGCCGTCCTGCTCGACCTCGGCCTCGGCTATCTCGCCTGCGAGCGCAGCACGCCGACGTTGTCGCCGGGCGAGCTGCAGCGGCTGCGGCTGGCGACCCAGGTCCGCTCCAACCTGTTCGGCGTCGTCTACGTCCTCGACGAACCATCCGCAGGCCTGCACCCCGCCGACACCGAGGCGCTGCTGCGTGCGCTCGACCGGCTGAAGCGCGCGGGCAACTCGATCTTCGTGGTCGAGCACGAGATCGAGGTGATCAGGCAAGCCGACTGGCTGGTGGATGTCGGGCCCGATGCCGGCGACGGCGGCGGACGCATCCTCTATAGCGGACCGCCGGCAGGGCTCGGCGACATCGCGCAATCGCGAACCGCCGATTATCTGTCGCAACCGAGAAAACCGCTGCCGACGGCCCGTCGCGAGCCGAAGGGGCACCTGAAGATCAGGGGCGTGTTCCGCAACAATCTCCGCGGCCTCGACGTCGATATTCCGCTCGGCGTGATCGCTGGCATCACCGGCGTGTCAGGCTCCGGCAAATCGAGCCTGATCAGCCAATTCCTGGTCGAGGCCATGGCCGGACATCTCGGCCATACGTTGGCCACCGATGCGGATGACGACAGCCTTGCTCCCACCGTCGAGACGCTGGGCGGCAGGATTGTCGCCGGCCTCGACCGGATCGATCGCCTCGTCGTCGTCGACCAGAAGCCGATCGGCCGCACGCCGCGATCCAACCTTGCGACCTATACCGGCCTGTTCGACCATGTGCGCAAGCTGTTCGCAGCAACGCCGCAGGCCAAGGCCCGCCGCTACGATGCCGGGCGCTTTTCGTTCAATGTCTCCAAGGGCCGTTGCGCGACCTGCGAGGGTGAAGGCTTCGTCTGCGTCGAGCTGTTGTTCCTGCCCAGCGTCTACGCGCCCTGCCCGACCTGCAAGGGCGCGCGTTACAACGACAAGACGCTCGAGGTGAAGATCGACGGCAAATCCATCGCGGACGTGCTGGCGATGCGCGTCGACGAGGCCTTCGACTTCTTCCGCGACGATGCCACCCTGAACCGGTCGCTATCCATCGTGCGCGAAGTCGGCCTCGGCTATATCCGCCTCGGCCAATCCGCGACCGAGCTGTCCGGCGGCGAAGCCCAGCGCATCAAGCTCGCGACCGAACTGATGCGTCCGCAGCGCGGGCACACGCTCTATGTGCTGGACGAGCCGACCACCGGTCTTCATCCCAGGGACGTCGAGCGGCTGATCGCCCAGCTCGACCGGATCGTGGATGCCGGCAACAGCGTGGTCGTGGTCGAGCATGACATGGATGTCGTGGCTCACAGCGACTGGATCATCGATCTCGGCCCCGGCGCCGGCGACGAGGGTGGCCTTATCGTCGCGGCGGGGACGCCGCATCAGCTCGCCAGGGCGGGCGGGAAGACGGCATCTTATCTGGCCCGCCGCCTGAGGGAGTGACGGACGCGATCTCGCGGTCTCGTCGTCACTCATCTCGCAATTGCGTTCTACGCGGCGAGGATAGACTCCGACTTTCGCGATGTTGACTTTCCGCCGCGCCCCTCCCCATACTTCGCAAAAAAATACAACCAAGCATAAGACGGGTTTTGAGGGAGGATAGGATGCCGACTTCACGCAGGCAGCTGCTGAAGACCTCGGCGGCTGCCGCCGCCGCACTCAGCCTCGATTGGACCAGGGCCCAGGCGCAAGCCGAGACATTGCGCATCGGCCTGATCTACGACCTCACCGGCCCGTTCGCCGCCGGCGGCTCGGTCGCCTCGTCGATCGGCGCGCAGATCGCGATCGATCTCGTCAACGAGAAAGGCGGTATCGGCGGCAAGACCAAGATCGTGCCGGTCGCCGCGGATTCCCAGAGCAAGCCCGACGTCGCGATCAACGAGGCCGAACGCCTGGTCAGCCAGGAGAAGATCGACATCCTCAACGGCGTCTATGCGAGCTCGCATGCGGTGCCGCTCGCGGCCAAGGTCGAGCAGCAGAAGAAGATCCTCTGGATCACGACCGCGGTCTCGACCGCCGTGTTCAAGGACAAGAACCTGCAATACGTGTTTCGCGCGCAGATTCATTCCGATCAATACGGGCAGGCCTTCGCTGCCTTCCTCACCGAGCACGCCAAGGCCAAGCTCGGCATGGAGCCGGGCGAGGTGAAGGTTGCGCTGATCCACGAGGACGGCCCCTACGGTGTCGGCGTCGCCGCCGCCGACGAGGCCTATGCCAAGCAGGCCGGCATCCAGGTGGTGCTGCGCGAGGGCTATTCGGCCGCCGCGCCCGACCTCTCGGTGCTGGTCACCAAGATCAAGCGTGCCAAGGCCGACGTGATCTCGCATGCCGGCTACAACCCGGACATCACCCTGTTCCTGCGGCAGGCCCGCGAGAGCGGATTACGCTTCAAGATGCTGTTCGGGGCAGGTGCCGGCTACAGCCAGCTCGACAAGCTGCGCGCGACCTTCGGCGCCGACATCGACAATTTCTGCAACATCGATCCGGTGCCGGCGCAGCTGCTCGATCCCGCCAAGCTCGCGCCCGGCATGGGCGATCTGATCAAGACCATGGTCAGCCGCTATCAAACCAAGACTGGCGCCACCGACGTGCCGCCGCACTGCTCGATGGGCTTCAACCAGACCTGGGTGCTGCTCAACAACGTGCTGCCGGTCGCCAAGGAGAAGTACGGCAGCTTCGAGCCCGAGGCGATCCGCAAGGCCGCGCTCGATGTCGACATCCCCGCCGGCGGCACCATCCAGGGCTATGGCGTGAAATTCTTCCCGCCGGGCACGCCGCTGTCCGGCCAGAACGAACGCTCGACGCCGGTGGTGATGCAGAACGCAGGCGAGCACATCTCGGTGGTGTGGCCGACCAACATCAAGACGCAGGACCCGGTATTCCCGCTGCCGAAGGGCTCGACCTACGGGGCGTGAGGGGGCCTTGCTCCCACCCTCCCCTGGAGGGGGAGGGTAAGCGTACCGATCCCCTACAACACCACCCGCCGCCCCTCCTCCGCCGCCCAATACCCGGCGTAGTTCACCTTGATCGTCTCGTAGGCCAGCGCGAGGTCCGATAGCGGCTGGCGTCCGGTCGCGGCGCATTCCATGAAATCCTGGATCTCCTGGAGATAGCCGCGCGTCCATTCCTCCTCGAGGCAGACATATTGCCAGCCGGTCTTGCGGTCGACCTTTTCGGTGATGTAGACGCTCGCGAGCTTCTCCTCGCTGGTCTGATAGCTCATCAGATGATTGTTCGGCGTGATGTTGGCGAACAGCGAACCGCCGGACGTGTAGGTCTCGATCAGATTGCGCACGCCGCCCATGATCATGTCGCCGGAGAACACGGTCGCCTTGGTGCCGTCGGAGAATGTCGCCGTCAGCGTGCCCCAATCCTCGACGTCGACGGGATTGGCCTTGATGTAGGCGCGCTCCTCCGGCTTGAGCACGGCGGTGACGTTGCCGACATCGCCCGTGACGCTGGCGACGTGGATGCTCTCGCCGCGCGCCTTGGCCTCGACCTGCTTGAGATACAGCACGGCCGAGAGCGGATGGCAGCCCATCCGGATCAGCGAGCCGCCGCCGGTCATCGCCCATTGCGCGGCATGCGCGGCGTGCGAGCCGGAATGGCTCTCCTCTCCCTTCATGAACAGGATCTTGTCTTTCGTCGCCCTGATGATCTCCGCAGTCTTGGTCACCGCAGGCGCGTAGATCCAGTCCTCGGCATACATGAAGAGTTTTCCGGTGCGCTCGATCGCGGTGCGCGTCCTGTCCATCTCTTCGATCACGCGCTCATACATCAGCGCCTTCGGCACGTGCTTGCCGATCGGCTGCTGATCCCCCTCGCGGCCGAAATAGCCGGCGAAGGGCTTTTCGCAGATCACGTGCTTGCCGGCCTGCATGCTGGCGACGATCATCTCCGCATGGAGGTTGGGCGGCGTGCAGATATCGATGACATCGAGCTCGCCGTCCGCGATCAGCTCGGCGAAGCTCCGGTAAACACGCGGGATATTGTGATGCTGGGCGAACGCGACAACCTTGTCGCCGCGCGCGGCGACCGCCGCGACCTCGACGTCCACGCCATAGACGCGCCGGAACGCGTACATGTGCAGCTCCGACACGAAGCCGCAGCCGACGAGTCCCACCCTGATCCCAGTCATAGCGCCCCCCTTGCTTCGGGCGGCACTATAGCGCGCTCGGAGACCTAATCCACCGAGACGCGCACCACGCCCGCGCTCATCATGCCGAGCGCACGGGCGGCGGGCACGGAGAGATCGACGATACGGCCGCGGATGAAGGGACCGCGATCATTGACCCGGCACTGGATCGAGCGCCCGCTGTAGGACACCCTGAGCACGCTGCCGAACGGGCGTGTGCGGTGGGCGCAAGTCAACTCGCCGCCTTTGCCCGCCCTTCCATATCCGTAGTACGAAGCAAGACCGCTTTCGGCTTTAGCGACGGACACGAAGGCGAGGAATGAAGTCATCAAACAAAGCAAAAGGGTCGTCTGCGCGCGCACGGCACCGCTCCCGGTTGGCCCTGTCCGGCGCTGCAAACGTCCTTTGTTCCCCTGGGTTCCGGGAACCCTGCCGGGAAATGCCGGCAGGGCTATCACAGTTTGTTACTGCCGGTGAAATACCAGCGTGCGGACCTCAATGCTCTCACGGGGTGCGGCATCGGCCGGCGTGGTCGGGTCGATGAACGCGGTATGCGGTCCGAATCGGGTGCGGCCATCGGTTGCGGAATCGTAGCACTTCAGCAGCAGCGCCTCGTCCGGCGTCATCTCGGGGAAATAGAACCAGCGGTGGTTCGGATTGTATTTCACCGAATAGGTCTCGCCGCGACGGTTGGGATAGATCAGGTCGGAGGCCACGAGATCGTCGGGCGCCACCGTGGTGCCGTCGGCCATGGCGAGCGGTGAATCGCGCAAGGGCCCGCGGATCGGCCGCCAGAGATTGATCACCTGCACGCGTCCCTTCAGCAGCTCCTCGGCCTCGTCAGGCAGATGCTCTCGCACGCGGTTGGCGCCGGAGACGGCGGTCTGGTCGACATGCACGCGCGTTGCCGGCTGACGCGGGCCGCCGTCGCGGATATCCGGCGCGCCTTCGACACGCTTGCGCACGGTGTGGTCGAAGATGACGACGCGATCGGCCTTCAGCGTGGCGCGCAGGAACGCCTCGACCGCGGGATAGTAGACGCTGCGGATTTCCTCGTCGTTGTAAAAATCCTTCACCTGCGTCGGGTGACGCACCAGTGCAAAGCCCTCGCGATCGAGCGAGAAGTTTTGCGCGATCAGCCGCGCATCGAAGATCGGCACCTGATGCGGCTCCGGCAGCGACGTGCTTTTGGGCTCACCCGGCGGCGGATCGAAGGCGTAGGTGCGCGGCTTGCCTGATGTCGGCGCGAGATAGTTGAGTTCGGCGGTGACGAAGGGAAGCGATTCGATTTTTGTTTCTTGCAGGCCCATGGCCGGTCTCCCGATGTGGTCGTCGAATTGATTTTTGACGGGGCGCGACGTGGCGCAAGGGAGGGGAAGCAAATAGCAATGGAGGTGTTGTCGTCAGTGCAAAGCGCAGAAGGAATGTGTCGAGCAAGCCGATTGCGCTGGAAACCTCCTCCTTCCTCACGAGTCCTTGAAGCGTCCGTGAGAGCGCTTCTTCCTCCTCCCTTGTGGGAGAAGGTGGCGCGAACTCTTACCCTCCCCTGGAGGGGGAGGGTCGATCGCGCGCAGCGCGAGCGGGGTGGGGTGATCTCTCCTCTCGGGCAGCGTGGGCGTGGAGAGACTGTCACCCCACCCCGTCTCGCGTTTCGCTGCGCTCAACGTGAGCCGACCCTCCCCCTCAAGGGGAGGGTAAGCCGCCCGACGCAAGCAGAGCTGCCTACAACCCCGCCTTCGCGATCGCATCGGCAAACGAGCGATCCACGATCTCGGCTGCATCCAGCTTCTGCTTGATCAGCCCCCAGCGGAAATACAGGTCGATCGTGCTCTGCTCGTCCGCGATCACGCCGTCATCGATCGGCGCGATGCGGATCTTGGCGCGCGACAGCCAGTTCAGCGGCACGGCGGTCGGGATGTTCATCAGCCTGCCCCAGGTCGCGGCGTAGCTGTCGACATTGTTCAGCGACCACGCCCGCGCCGCGGTGAGACGCCGCACGAAGTCGGTCAGCTCCGCGCGCTTGTCGCGGATGGCCTCGGGCCGCGCCACCTGGAAGCTCAGGCCCGGCGTGAGCCCTTCGGAGGTGATGATGCGGCGCGATTTGAACAGCACCTCCTCCTGACTGACATAGGGCTCCCAGGTGGACCACGCATCGACCGAGCCTTGCGTGTAGGCGATCTTCGCATCCGACGGCGCCAGGAACGCGATCTGCACGTCGCTGGCACTCCAGCCGTTCTTCTCCAGCGCGGCGAGGATCAGCTGATGGCCGATCGAGCCGCGGCCGGTTGCGATCTTCTTGCCGCGGAGATCGGCAAAGCTCTTGATCGGCGAATGCTCGGGCACGAGGATGGCGAGCCCCTCCCGCGTCTGCCGGATCGCGGCGATCGCCTTCACCGGCGCGCCGGAGGCGGCCGCAAAGGTGAAGGGAGCGTCGCCAACGAGGCCGGTTTCGATCGCGCCAGCGCTGAGCGCTTCCAGCAGTGGGGCTGCCGCCGGAAACTCCTTCCACTCGATCTTGTACGGCAGATCCTTGAGCACGCCGGCCGCTTCCATCACGGCCTGCGAATTGCCCTTCTGGTCGCCGACGCGCAAAGTGGTTTGCGCCGCCGCCAGCTCGAATGAACCGAACAGCAGCGCGCCGGCCAGCATGAGGCGGATCATTCCGCGGCCTCACCGCGCACGGCCCGACGCCTGGCGATCAGCTCGCGCGTCAGCGGGATCAGCTCGCGGCCATAGTCGATGGCGTCAGGGAGCGGATCGAAGCCGCGGATCAGGAAGTGGCTGACCCCGAGGTCGTAGTAGTCGCCGAAGACCTCGGCGACCTGCTCGGGCGTGCCGACCAGCGCGGTGGTGTTGCTGTTGGCGCCGGTGAGCTTGGCGATCTCGGTCCAGAGCCGCTTGTCGATGCGCGCGCCCTGGTCGGCCGCCGCCAGCAGCCGCTTGGCGCCCTCGGTGGCGTGATTGGGCCGGCGATAGCCGGTCTGGTCCTGAAGCGCGGTGGCGCGTTCCAGGATTTCGTCCGCCTTCTTCCATGCCTTCTCCTCGGTATCGGCAAGAATGGGCCGTACCGACAGGCTGAAGCGCGGCGTCGGCCGTCCGTGCCGCACTGCTGCGTTATGAACGCGCGCGGTGACGTCGCGCACCTGCGCGTAGGATTCGCCCCACAGCGCAAAGGTGTCGGCATGCTTGCCCGAGACCTCGATCGCGGCATCGGAGCCGCCGCCGACGAAAGTGTAGATGCCGCCCGCTTGCTGCGGCTTCACCTGGGAGAAACCGTTCTCGACATTGTAGTATTTGCCGCTGTAATTGAACGGCTTCTCGCTGGTCCATTCCAGCCGCACGATGTCGAGGAATTCGCTGGTGCGGGCGTAGCGCTCGTCCTTGTCGTCGAGCGTGTTGCCGTCCTGCCTGAGCTCGATGGCGTTGCCGCCGGTGATGACGTGCAGCGAGACGCGGCCGCCATAGAGCTGGTCGAGCGTGGCGAGCTGGCGCGCCAAAAGCGTCGGCGCAGTGAAACCCGGGCGCTGCGCGATCATCACCTTGAGCTTCTTTGTAATGGTCAGCACATGCTGGGCGATCTGGAGCGCATCCGGCGTGGTTGAATGGAACGCCAGCAGCGCGCGGTCGAAACCGGCGAGCTCATGCGCCTTCGCGACCGTCTCGATATAGGCGGGATCGAGCACCGGTCCCTGCCGCACGATGGTCTCGGAAGCATTGCTGTTGGCGATAAAGCCGATGAACTCGACCGACATCGGGGAACTCCTTGCAAGTGATGGGTCAGACGCCCAGCGCTGCGCGCCCGGCGGAGATTTTCGTAGAGTCGTCCTGGGGGGTGTGGACGCGGCCGCAGAGCACGTCGCGGTAATGCCGCTCCAGCGGATTTTTGCGCGACAGACCGTGATTGCTGGTCAGCAACAAGGCGTCCTCCACTGCGGCCACGGCGTTATTGGTCACCGTGAGCTTGACGATGTTGGACTCGATCGCGCTCAGCTGCAAGCCGTTGTCGAAATCAGAGGCGAAACTGTCGATCAAACGTGCGTTGACTGCGAGCTTAGCCTCGATGCCGCCCAGTATCTCCTGGGCGCGGGCCAAGGTCGCAAGCGGCGCCCCCAGACTGCCCGGCACCCGCGTCTTCAGGAAAGTCACCAGCCAGTCCCGCGCCGCGCGGGCGATGCCGTCATAGATCGCAGCGACGAAGATGGTGTGGACGGTCGCCTGCGCCGGATCGGGCGCGCGCCAATCCTGGGGCGCGCGCACGTCGACTTCGGCGTCGAGCGGGATCACGACGTCGTCGAAGATGACATCGTGGCTGCCGCTGGCGCGCAGGCCATGATGATCCCAGGTCTCGACGATGCGCGTGCCCGGCAGCCCCGCCGGCACCAGGAACTGGCCGACGCGCGGCTCGGCCTCGTCGGTGCGCGCCCAGACCAGATACCATTTCAGGATCGGCGAGCCCGTCGAATAGACCTTGTGGCCTGAGAGGCGCCAGCCGGTCTCCGTGCGCCGCGCGATCGTCGCCGGCAGGCCGCCACGCGCGGGCGAGCCGAGCTCCGGCTCAACGCGGAGCGCATTGATCAGCGCAAGACCTTCGACAGTCTCATGGGCGAGCTTGCGCGACAGTCGCACCGGCCAAGTCGGGCTTCGCGCCATCACCAGATGGTTGATGTAGTGCATCGACAGCACCAGTGCGGTCGACGAGCAGGCCTTGCCGACGATGCCGAGCACGCGTGCGGCGTATCTCGCGCCGGCGCCGGCCCCGCCGAAGGCGGCCGGTACCGTCAACGACAGCAGGCCAGCTTCCGAGAGTTCGCGAAAATTCTCGAAAGGAAAGCTGCCGGTGCGGTCGTGCTCGGCCGCGCGCGTGGCGAAGGTTTCGGCCAGCGCCTCGGCGCGAGCGATGTAGTCGGGTTCGCTATGGGCCGTGCGCCCTTTGGCTACAGAAGTCACCATGTGGCATCTAATCCCAGGAGGCCGAGGATCTGGCGGCGCAGATCGGCGAGATACGGATCGCCGCGATGGCGCGGATAGGGACGGTCGACGCGGATGTCGGCCTTCACCCGCGCCGGACGATCGCTGAACACGATGACGCGGTTGGCGAGCACGAGCGCTTCCTCGGCGTCATGCGTGACCAGGAGCGTCGTAAACCCCTTGCGCTGCCAGAGCGAGACCAGCTCGGCCTGCATCGTGATGCGGGTCAGCGAATCCAGTTTTCCCAGCGGCTCGTCGAGGATCAGGATCTTGGGATCGTTGACCAGCGCCCGCGCCAGCGCGACGCGCTGCGCCATGCCGCCGGAGAGCTGGTGCGGATAGGCATTGCGGAACGAGGCAAGCCCAACGAGATCGAGCGCGGCGTCGACGCGGTGACGCTGGCTCTTCAAAATGCCCTGCGCCTCAAGGCCCAGGGCGACGTTGTCCCAGACCGACCGCCAGGGAAATAGGGTCGGATCCTGGAACACGACGACGCGCGAGGGATGCGGATTTCTGATGCGCTCCTCATCCTCCCGCAGCCTGCCCGCCTTGGGCTTGTCGAGCCCGGCAACGAGCCGCAGCAGGGTCGACTTGCCGCAGCCGGACGGGCCAAGCAGCGCGACAAATTCGCCGGGTTCGACCGAGATGCTGACGTCGCTCAGCACCGGCAGTTCGGTGCCGTCGATATCGAAGGCGTGGCTGACCTGCTCGATGTCGAGCGCGGCGCCGGCGGCGGGATGCCTCGCGGCTTCGGCAAGAGCTGCGGCTACCATTTGACGGTCCCCTTCTGCCAGACCAGCAATCGATCCCGGATCGAAAACAGCAGCGTGATCGCGCCGGAGCAGAGCAACGACATCACGATCAGCGCCGCGTACATGTTGGCGTAGGCGGCCCAGCCTTGGGCCCATTGCAGGTACCAGCCGAGCCCGGCCTTGACGCCGATCATCTCGGCGACGACGAGCACGGCAAAGGACGAGCCGAGCCCCATGAACAGGCCGACGAAGACGTGCGGCAGCGCGGCCGGGATTGCGACCTTCAGCACCAGGAAGGACGGTTTTGCGCCGAGAGTGCGCGCGACGTCGTAATAGGCGTTGCTGACGCTCGCGACACCCGACCAGGTCAGCACGGTCACGGGAAAGCCGGTCGCCAGCGCGATCAGGAAGGTCGAGGCGCTCCAGCTCGACGGGAATGTGAAGAAGGCGATCGGCAGCCAGGCCGTCGCCGGCAGCGGGCCGATGAAGCGCAGCACCGGATGCACCCAATAGCCGACCGCGCGCGACCAGCCGATCGAGACACCAGTCAAAAAGCCGACCGTCGCGCCGATCAGATAGCCGCCGAGCTGCAGCTTGACCGAGGCGAACACGCTGTCGAGCAGTTTTGGCAGATCGTCGGTATAGACCTCGATGATCGATTGCGGCGGCGGAAAGAACGGCAGCGGCAGCCAGGCGAATTTCGCGGTCGCAACTTCCCACACCGTCAGGAAGGCACCGAGCGCGACCAGCCAGGGCGCGCGCTTGTGCAAGGCCTTCCCTGCCGAGCCGAGATAATCGGCCCCGACGGTTCCGAACAGCGCGACGGCCGCGATGATGAAGGCGGCGATGCCGAGCGAGTGCGTGCGCGACCAGTCGCCGACATCCTCCCACCACAGGCAGGACAGGCCGAAGGCGATCCAGGCGATGCTGGCGAGCACGCCGACGCCGGAGTCCCGGAGCCAGCTCGCCAGCAGCGGCGCGCGCGAGGAGCGCGGCGCGCCGGAGGCAAGGCCGTCAGACAGCGAATACGTCGACATAGATGCGCTCCGCGAATTTGGCGGTATCGGTGCTCTGCTTGAAGACCTGCACGGTCTTCAGGTCGTCGGCGTAAGCCTTGAGCTCGCGCTTGAGCACTTCACCCACGGGATGGTGATGATGGGTGTGGTAGCGCACCATGCCCTCGATATCGGCGAGCGATGCCGTCTTCGGCGCGTAAGGCTGGAACGACTTTGCCGTCACGGCCGGGTTCTGCGCGGTGAACATCGCAGCATCGAGCAGCGCCTGCGTGAGGGCGCGCGCGACCTGCGGCTCCTCGCGCACCAGGCTGCCGCGCAGGCCGAGGATGCAGCAGCTCTTGTCGCGATATTCGCCGTCGAGGTTGGAGGCGACTTCCTTGTACTGGCTGTCCTTGAGCCAGAGATAGCCGAGCGGATCGGACGACAGGAAGGCCTGGACCTCGCCCTTCTCCACGGCGACGTTGAGCAGGTTGCCGGGATAGGCGCGCCAGTCGACATCCTTGTTCGGGTCGATCCCGAGCTTGGCGAGCTGGACGGAGAAGAAGTTCTTGTCGGGGCCGCCGAGATCGCCGACCGCGACGATCTTGCCCTTGAGATCGGCGAGCTTGTTCACGCCGGAATCAGTCCGAGTGAGGACGCGCATGCAGCCGCCATGGGTACCGGCTGCGATCTTGACGTCAAAACCCTGCTCCAGTGGCTTCAGCCAGCGCAGCGCCATGCCGAGCCCGGCATCGCTCTTACCCGTCGCGATCGCCTCGAGCAGCTGGTCGGTTGAGCCGGAATAGTTGATGAGCTCGATGTCGAGATTGTGCTTCTGGAAGAAGCCGTGCTCGATGGCCACTGGCACCGGCGCGAGGCAGACCGCGCCGGCATTCCACGACAGTTTCAGTTTGCGCGGCGCGCCCGTGAGCGCGGGCGCGTCGGAGGCCGTGCGGCACAGCGGGAATTGCGAGAGATCGACACCGGGCGCGATCGCCTGTGGCGCAAACGCCTGCGCTGCACCGAAGGCACCCAGCGGCGCGGCGAACGCCGCGGCCAACCCCGCCTGCAGCAAATGACGCCGGTCGAGGCTCGATCCGCCGCGCTTGTTGTCGTTGTCCATCAGCCCCGCTCCTGAGTTGGCACAGCTCCGCCGTTCGCGCAGCACATTGCGTTGCGCATGTTCCGCACGGAGATGCGTTGGGAGAATATTCTTCGCCGTCGCTTCACACGCGGCTTTGATGCGATGCGCAAATCATGCGGCGCGTTCGCGGCATCGTCAATGAAATGGAATTTCGAATGTGACGCGAAGCGAAGTCATTCTCTCCATCGGCACGTGCGGGAACGATGAAAGGATTTTCGCTGCCGCATCGCCTTGCAAAGCGCACCGCGACTCCGCCGCTTGCTTCATCCGCGTGCATCTTCCGCCGTGCACGTTGCACGTTCTCGAAAGCAGCACTTCGTTGAAACGTCCTTGCCGATCGCGCACGCAATACGGTTGGCCATTTCATTGACTGCGGATCGCGCACTCATAGACTTGATCGTCTCGCTGCATCGTCCGCTCACGCATCGTGAGCGACGCAACAAGACGGATCCAATGAGCATCAACTCCAACGACAATTCCATCACGCGCCGGCTCGCTACCTCGCTGCTGGCCGCCGCCATCACCCTGTCGACAGCGGCAGCATCGCTCGCCGCCGACACCGTCGTGCTGCGCGTCGGCGACCAGAAAGGCGGCAACCGCTCGCTGCTGGAGATCTCCGGCTATGCGAAGGACCTGCCCTACAAGATCGAATGGTCGGAATTCCCTGCGGCCGCGCCGATCCTCGAAGCGCTCAACGCCGGCGCCCTCGATGTCGGCTATACCGGCGATCTCTCCTTCCTCTCGGTCTATGCGGCGGGCGCGCCGATCAAGGCGATCGGCGGCACGCGCTCCGATGCGAAGACGCAGGCGATCCTCGTGCGCCAGGATTCGCCGATCAAATCGGCCGCCGACCTCAAGGGCAAGCGTCTCGCCGGCACGCGCGGCGGCTGGGGCCAGTTCCTGATCGACGCGACGCTGGAGAAGGCGCAGATCAAGCTCGAGGATGCGACCTTCGCGCCGCTCGGCCCGGTCGATGCCAAGATCGCGCTGGTCGCCGGCTCGATCGACGCCTGGGCGGTGTGGGAGCCCTATGTCTCGTTCGCAACCTTGAAGGACAAGGCGCGCGTGATCGCCGACGGCGAAGGCCTGACGCCGACCATCACCTTCATCGTCGCCTCCGACAACGCCATCGCCACCAAGCGCGCGGCGGTGCAGGACCTGGTGCAGCGGCTGAACAAGGCGCGACTCTGGTCGCTCGATCATGTTGCCGAATACGCTAAGAGCACGGCCGACCTGACAAAACTGCCGGAGGACGTGCTGCTGTCGGCCTACACCGCCCAGCGCACCAGCCCGATCGTGATCGATGAGAACGTGGTGAAGGAAATCCAGGCCGCCTCGGACCGCTCGACGCGCTACGGCATCCTGCCGAAGACGCTCGACGTCAGCAAAGCCGTCGACCGCAGCTTCACCGCTGCGGCGGCCGGATCGAACTAGCGCGGAGCGGCGGGATGCGCAGGCCTCGCCTCAGGGCCGGCCCGCTGCATCTCGCCGCGATCGTGCTCGCGCATTTCACCTGCATGAGCTTGATCGTGTGGCTCTCGCTTTAGCTCCGCGAGGCGCTCACCAATATCCGCGGTAATAGGGCCGGTAGTAGCCGTAGCGAGGGCCATAATACGGACGATAGACCCGATAGCCATAATAGCGGGGACGCGCGTAGTAGCCGCCATAGCCGTAGCTCGGTCCATAGCCGTAGCCGCCGTAATAGGCCGGCGCGTAACCATAGCCGTAGCCCGGATATCCATAGCCGCCATAATACGGTCCGCCGCCATAATAGCCGTAGCCGTAGGGCGCGCTGCTGGCGATGGCGCCGCCGATGATCGCGCCGGCCGCGAGGGCGCCGATACCAAAGCCCCAGCCGCCACCCCAGCCGCGGCCGCGCCAATAGACCTGCGTGACATCATCGCCGACGGCCGCTTTCATGGCCGCGACATTGGTCGGCAGCGGGGCTGCTGCGGCTTGGCCGATTTGGCCGGCCATGACCGCGCCCGCCAGTGAACAGACAATTGCCGTTGTCCAGATCCTCATCGTCTTGCTCCCTGTCTGACGTTTCGCTTGGAAAAGGATCGCAGGCCCATGATCGGGCAACGTTGCGCCAAGTCAAAGCCTCGATTTTGCGTGCGGCGCACAAGAGAGCCGGTGCATGCCTCAATTATGGTCAAGCGGGATCGCGACGATATGACACCGATGCGACGGCGCCGGGTCCCGGCGACCACGGCAAAGCATTAAGCTTCCCGCGCGTTCGCAACCAACAACCATCTTCCTGATTTACTATTCGTACCGTTACTATCGGTTCCAATGGTGCGCGGCCGGGACGCATCCCGCGACGCGCCAGAGGTGTGGGGAGGATTGCATGAGTGCCGTGGGTAATGAGCCGCTCGCGCGTCAGGCGCTGGCGTTCGTCCTGGCTGGTGGACGCGGCAGCCGGCTGCTGGAGCTGACCGATCGGCGCGCCAAGCCCGCGGTCTATTTCGGCGGCAAGTCCCGCATCATCGATTTCGCGCTGTCGAATGCGGTGAATTCCGGCATCCGCCGCATCGCGGTCGCCACCCAGTACAAGGCGCACAGCCTGATCCGGCATCTCCAGATGGGCTGGAATTTCTTCCGCCCCGAGCGCAACGAGAGCTTCGACATCCTGCCCGCGAGCCAGCGCGTCTCCGAGAACATGTGGTATGTCGGCACGGCGGATGCGATCTACCAGAACATCGACATCATCGAATCGCACAATGCCCGCTTCATCGTCGTGCTGGCCGGCGACCACATCTACAAGATGGATTACGAGGTGATGCTGCGCCAGCACGTCGACAGCGGCGCCGACGTTACCGTCGGCTGCCTGGAAATGCCGCGCGCGGAATCCTCGGGCTTCGGCATCATGCACATCGACGAGAACGGCTGGATCCAGCAGTTCCTGGAAAAGCCCAAAGATCCGCCGCCGATGCCGGGCAAGCCGAACGTCTCGCTCGCCAGCATGGGCATCTACGTGTTCGACTCGAAATTCCTGTTCGACCAACTCAAGCGCGACGCGGAAGACCCGAACTCGAACCACGATTTCGGCAAGGACATCATTCCCTACATCGTCAAGAACGGCCGCGCCATCGCGCACCAGTTCTCGACGTCATGCGTCCGCTCCGGCAGCGATGAGCGCGCCTACTGGCGCGACGTCGGCACGGTCGACGCCTATTGGGCCGCCAATATCGACCTCACCGACGTGGTACCGGAGCTCGACCTGTTCGACCGCGCCTGGCCGATCTGGTCCTATGCGGAGATCACCCCGCCGGCGAAATTCGTCCATGACGAGGAGAGCCGGCGCGGCCAGGCCGTGAGCTCGCTGGTCTCCGGCGGCTGCATCATCTCCGGCGCCTCGCTGCGCCGCTCGCTGCTGTTCACCGGCGTGCGCATCAACTCCTACGCCAATGTCGAGAACGCCGTGATCATGCCTTATGTCAATGTCGGGCGCGGCGCGCGACTGAAGAATGTCGTGATCGACCGCGGCGTCGAGATTCCCGAGGGTCTCGTCGTCGGTGAGGATCCCGAGATCGATGCCAAGCGCTTCCGCACCACCGAGCAGGGCATCTCGCTGATCACCCAGCCGATGATCGACAGGCTCAATACATGACGCCTGTTCGCGTCCTCGCGGTCGCCTCTGAAGTCTACCCCATCGTCAAGACCGGCGGCCTCGCGGATGTCGCCGGTGCGCTGCCGCTTGCGCTGAAGGCGCATGGCGTCGAGATGCGCACCTTGATGCCGGGCTATCCCGGCGTGATGCGGCTGCTTGCGAGCGCAGAGGAAGTCCGGCGCTGGCCGGATTATTTCGGCGGACCGGGCCGGCTGCTCGCCGGCTCCCATGACGGGCTCGACCTGTTCGTGCTCGACGTGCCGCATCTCTACGCGCGGCCGGGCAACCCTTACGTCACCGCCGAGGGCGTCGACTGGCCGGACAACGGCGTGCGCTTTGCGGCGCTGTCGCGCGTCGCGGCCGATATCGGCTATGGCCTCGTGCCGGCGTTCCTGCCTGATGTCGTGCATGCCCATGACTGGCAGGCCGGGCTCGCGCCGGCCTACCTCCACTATGACAACCGCCCGCGGCCCGGCACCGTGATGACCATCCACAACATGGCCTATCAGGGCAAGTTCGCGCGCGAGCTGATCGGCGCGATCGGCCTGCCGTGGAGCTCCTTCGACGTCAACGGCCTCGAATATTTCGGCGGCATCAGCTTCCTCAAGGCCGGCCTGCAATTCGCCGATCGCATCACCACGGTGTCGCCGACCTACGCCCATGAAATCCAGAGCGACGAAGGCGGCATGGGGCTCGGCGGCCTGTTGCGCGCACGCGCGGGCGCATTGAGCGGCATCCTCAACGGCATCGACACCGAGGTGTGGAATCCGCAAACCGATCCGCACATCGCCTATCGCTTCGGCGCGGAGGACCTGACGTTCCGCGCGGCGAACAAGGCGGTGCTGCAGCAGCAGTTCAATCTCGATTCCTCGGACGAAGCGCCGCTGCTCGGCGTCATCAGCCGCCTGTCCTGGCAGAAGGGGCTCGATCTCCTGCTCGAGGCCATTCCGACCATCTTGCGTGAAGGCATGCAGCTCGCGCTGCTCGGCAGCGGCGACCGCGATCTCCAGGACCGCTATCAGGCCGCCGCCCGCGCCAATCCCGGCCGGATCGGCGTCGTGATCGGCTATGACGAGATTTTGGCGCATCTGATCCAGGCCGGCTCGGACGCGCTTCTGGTGCCGTCGCGGTTCGAGCCGTGCGGCCTGACCCAGCTCTGCGCGCTGCGCTATGGCGCGGTGCCGATCGTGTCACGCGTCGGCGGCCTCGAGGATACCATCGTCGATATCGGCGAAGCCGACAGATCGGGACGCGATGCGACCGGCTTCAAGTTCGGCCCGGTGACGGCGGATGCCTTCGCCGGCACGCTGCGCAAGGCCAACACCGTCTTCCACGACAAGACGACCTGGCGGCGGCTGCAGCGAAGCGGCCTTGCGACCGGCGTCTCCTGGCGCAACCGCGCCGGCGACTATGCCGCGCTGTATCGCGATCTCGTGGCGGCCCGCGCTTGAGGCATGACGTCGAATCCATGCTATAGAGCGCGCATGGACCCGCTATTGATCAAGCTGATCGGCTTTGCCGCCGCCACCTGCACCACCGTGGCCTACGCGCCGCAAGCCATCAAGGTGTGGAAGACCCGCTCCACCGGCGACATCTCGCTCGGCATGTTCCTGGTCATGGTGCTGGGCCTGGCGCTCTGGCTCATCTACGGCCTGCTCTCGGGCGATGGCCCGCTGATCGCCTCGAACGCCGTCACCATGCTGCTCGCCGGCGGCATTCTGGTGATGAAGCTGCGATACGGTTAGGATGCGTAGGGTGGATTAGCCCACGGGCTGCGCAAAGCGCAGTGCGTGGGCGTAATCCACCACCTTCATTGCCGCCCGATGGTGGATTACGCTGCGCTAATCCACCCTACTATTCATCCAAACACATATGACGCCATCGCGACGTTCGCGACCTCGTCGACGAAGACGCGCTTGCCTATATCCTTGCCGGCGGCGCCGGCTGCCACCATCAGCGGCAGCAGATGGTCCTCGCGGGGATGCGCAAGGCGTGCGCTCGGCGCGTTCTCCCAATCGACCAGCATCGCGTTGCGGCGCGCCGCATCGGGATTGCTGATCGCCTCGTTCAGATAGGCCTCGAAATCGTACGAGACGGGCTTGGACTCCGGCCGGTTGAAGCCGCGCATGTTGTGATAGGTGAGCCCGCTGCCGACGATCAAAATGCCCTCGTCGCGCAGCGATGCGATCGCCTCCCCGACCTTGATGTGCTCGGCCGCATCGTAGCTCGACTTCAGCGACAAGAGCACGATCGGCATGTCGGCGTTCGGATACATCAGGCCGAGCGGGACGAACGTGCCGTGGTCGAAACCCTGATTGGGATCCTCGCGGCAATCGAGGCCCGCGTGCTTGAGCAGCGCCCTCACCTCAGCTGCAAGCTCGGGCTTGCCCGGCGCGGGATATTTGAGGCGATAGGTATGCTCCGGGAAACCGTAATAGTCGTAGACCATCGGCGGATGCGCCGAGGTCGACACGGTGAAGGCGTCCGCCTCCCAATGCCCGGTGATGACGAGCACGGCCTTCGGCCTGTCAGGGAGAAGCTGCGGCAGCCGGCCGAACTCCTCGGCGGTCCTGGCATATTGCACCCGCCGGTCCTCCATGAACGGCCAGGGGCCGCCGCCATGCGACAGGAAGAGGGTCGGAAATCGCGTCATGGGTAAGGGCTCGGCTCAAAGACAACATACGCGCGTGGCGGTCCCACGCGACCGGCGGCGAGCATAGGCAAACCCGTATGGTTAGCAAGTCGTTAACGATTTCCCTTCCAAAATCCCCGCCGTGGCCGAAGGAGTCGGCCAGAAGACGAGGACGTGAGATGAGGAAGTTTTCGCTGGGGGACGTCGTCAACAGTGACAAGGGCCGCCGCGGCGTCGTTCGCGCCGCCTTCAAGTCGCGCGAGGGCCAGCAGTTCTATGCCGTCGAGAAGGACGGCGCGATGGACTATCTCGAGGAAAACCGGCTAAGCCCGGCGCCGCGCGTCGAGCTCGCGGCTTAACTCCAACTCATTTCTTGCTCTCATCTGCGAGCCGGTCGAGGCGACCCGCGAAGGGATCGTCTCCGCTCGCAATGCGATCATTCGCGATCAGCAGCAGGCGGTCGCGGTCTGCGGCCGCGTCCCAACGCGGCAGGTCCGGGCCGTTGGGATCGCCGTTTTTGGCAAAATTGATCCAGTAGCCGCGCACGCGGCTTGCGACCTCGCGGTCGCGCCGCGACAGGATGCCCGCACCGGGCACGCCTTCCGCGCCGAAGATGAATTGCAGCTCGCGTCCGTGACCGCCCTCGGGATTGGTTCGCCGCGCCTCCGGCACATAGGCGAAGCGATAGCGATAGGTCGGCGCGCCGGTCGCGGCATGCAGGCGCGCCAGCAGCCTCACCGGCTCGGAGAAGACCTTGTCGGTGTAGACACGTGCGGCAAGGTCCGAAGGCCTGGCTAGGTCGGGATAGAGCTTGCGCAGCTGCTCGGGTGTCGCGCCTGACGATGTAAGCGCCTCAGCGATCTCGGGCTCGCTGTCGAAACCCGTCTCGTCATCGTTGGAGCCGATGATCAGGGGAATCCGCCCTTCATGTCCCGCCGCAAAGCCTGCGGCAATGTCCTCCGTCACGAGGCTTCCATCGATCGCGGGCGCGAAGCCGTGCGGAGATTTTGCGAGCAGCTTGCTTTCGGCCGCGAGCAGCCGCGCCGGCGCGCTTCCGCGCGGATCGGTGCCATCCTGTCCGAGCGTCGCGACCAATTGCAGGCCGAAGGCCTCTGCCTCCTGCCGGGAGCGCAAGCGCACGCGGCCGGGCAGCGATTGCAGGATGGCTTTCTGAAACAGGTCACGCGCCTCGCCGCACAGCATCAACAACGCGATCGATGTCGCACCCGCGCCACTGCCGAACAGCGTGACGTTGCCGGCATCGCCACCGAACGCCGCGATGTTGTCGTGCACCCAACGCAGCGCCGCGATCTGGTCCATCAGTCCGTAATTTCCGGAGCCGCCTTCCGACAGCGCGGAATGGGTGAGCCAGCCAAACACACCGAGGCGATAGTTCACGGTGACCACGATGAGGCCGGCCTGCGCGAGCCTCGCGCCATCGAACAGCGGATCGTTGGCGGTGCCGCTGACAAAGGCGCCGTCATGGATGAACACCATCACCGGCAGCGGGCCGTCGACGCCGAACGGACGAAACACGTTGAGCGTGAGGCAATCCTCGCGCGCCCCGGAGAGCGACGGTTGAAGGCACGGTGCACCGTACTCATAGGCCGTACGCATCTCCGAGCTTTCAGGCGTGACCTCCGGCGGACGCCAGCGCAGCGGCCCGACCGGCGGGGCCGCATAAGCCAGTCCCTTGAAGAAGGCCACCTCGCCTTCGACGCCGCCGAGCATCTGGCC
The DNA here is from genome assembly GCF_028128625.1 of Bradyrhizobium sp. CCBAU 45389. Taxonomy (NCBI): domain Bacteria; kingdom Pseudomonadati; phylum Pseudomonadota; class Alphaproteobacteria; order Hyphomicrobiales; family Nitrobacteraceae; genus Bradyrhizobium; species Bradyrhizobium sp. CCBAU 45389. Next base: position 129,646 of record NZ_LBIY01000099.1, read on the forward strand.
CTCGCGCGTCAGCGCGAACGGAAACTGCCCGACCGGCTGGGCTGCGGCCGGGTCAGCGAGGCAAAGGAATCCGGAAGCCGTAACGAGCGCAAGCAGGGACCGCATCTTGGGATCTCGATGCGCGAGATTTCCTGCAAAGTTATGTCCGCGCACACCGCCGAGGCAAGCCTCACGGATCGCAGCTAACCGCCCTTCGCAATGATCTCCGCCAGTGCCCGCCGCGCGATGATGCCGAGTTCACCGAGGGTGGAGTGTCCCGACTGCGCCGCCTCGATCAGGCGCTCGGCGATGAACCTGCGGCTGTCATGATCGCCGCCATGCGGCAATTGACGGCACGTCTCTTCCAGGACGACGTCCATGTTGGCTTTGGTCCGCTCACTCAACTCTGTCATGACGCCCGGCCGGCACGCGTGGCTTGTAACCGCAAGCATACACAGAGGGATCAGGCATGATTAGCCCGGACAATCACGGCCATTGTGCATCGCGATGCGTGCAGTGGAGCAACGTTCGCGCCGCCACCGTGAAGCCGCAAACGACTACCGAGGATTGCACTTGGTCTGATGACAAGCCGAGCCTGCAGGACTAGCCTGCCGGCAAAACAAAACGCACGGGAGGAAATGCCATGCCTGAAGCTATGGTTGCTGCGCGTGAGTCCAAAGCGGCAAGTGGAACAGCAGAGCAGGTCGACGTCGCCGTGGTCGGCGCCGGGTTTGCCGGTCTTTATCTTCTCCATCGCCTGCGCAAGGCAGGCCTCTCGGCAGTCGCCCTCGAAGAAGCCGGCGATGTCGGGGGAACCTGGTACTGGAACCGGTATCCCGGCGCGCGCTGCGATATCCAGACCATCGACTACAGCTACACCTTCGATCCCGACCTCGAGGCGGCCTGGACCTGGTCGGAGAAATACGCGACCCAGCCCGAGATCCTGCGCTATCTCGGCTTCGTCGCCGACCGCTACGATCTGCGCCGCGACATCCGCTTCAAGACCAAGGTCACCGAAGCCAGATGGGACGAGGCCGCCGAGCGCTGGCAGCTCACCACCGACAACGGCGCGCCGGTCTCCTGCCGCCATTACATCATGGCCACAGGCTGCCTCTCCGCGCCCAAGCCGCCGGAGATCGACGGCGTCAAGGATTTCAAGGGCGAGGTCTATTTCACCGGGCGCTGGCCGCATGACGGCGTCAATCTCGCGGGCAAACGCGTCGCCGTGATCGGCACGGGCTCCTCGGCGATCCAGTCGATCCCGCTGATCGCCGAGCAGGCCGCGCATCTCACCGTGTTCCAGCGCACGCCGAATTTTGCGCTGCCTGCACACAACGGCCCGGCGCCGGACGACCGCATGAGCCTTCTGCAAGGCGACCGCGCGGCCTATCGCGAGCAGGCGCGCCAATCGATGGCCGGCGTGCCCTATCCGCAGCAGACGGTCGTGAGCTGGCAGTTGAGCGATGCCGAGCGTCGCGAGCGGTTCGAACGGGCCTGGGCCGCCGGCGACCTCGTCCACATCCTGACGCAGCTCTGGGCCGACCAGGCGGTCGATGTCGACGGCAACAAGATCGTCCAGGACCTGATCCGCGAGAAGATCCGCGCCGCCGTCAAAGATCCCGAGACCGCCGCGGCGCTCACGCCGCACGATCATCCCTTCGGCGCCAAGCGTCCCTGTCTCGACACCAATTACTACGCCACCTACAACCGGCCGAACGTCACGCTGGTCAATCTGCGCCAGGAGCCGATCAAGGCGATCACGGCGAGCGGCATCTTCACGAACGGCCGCAGTTTCGACGTCGACGTCATCGTGTTCGCGACCGGCTTCGACGCCATGACCGGCGCGATCCGCGCCGTGCATCCGATCAGCGGGCGCGGCGGCAAGTCGCTCACCGACGTCTGGGCGCAGGGGCCGCAGACCTATCTCGGGCTCACGGTGGAAGGCTTCCCGAACTTCTTCATGATCACCGGGCCCGGCAGCCCGTCGGTGCTGTCGAACATGGCGGTGTCGATCGAGCAGCATGTCGACTGGGTCGTCGACCGCCTCAAAGCGCTACGCGATGCCGGCTTCACCACGATGGAGCCGACCGAGACGGCGCAGGCCGCCTGGGGCCGGCACATGGCCGACTGCTCGATGCTGACGCTGCACCGGCTCGCCAACACCTGGTACACGGGCGCCAACGTGCCCGGCAAGGTGCAGGGCCTGATGCCCTATACCGGCGGCGTCGGCCCCTATCGCAGCATCTGCGACGAGGTGGTCAGCCGCGGCATGTTCGGCTTCAGGCTCACCGGCCCCGATGGCACCGCGCAATGCAATGACGGCGAGGTGGTGCGCCTGCAGCCGGACGTACGGCTGGTGCTGAACCTGCTGGCAACGCTCAACCTGCCGCCGATCGAGTCGATGGGCGCGGGAGGGGCGCGCGCCTTCGTCAACGAGTTCAACAAGAGCCGTCCCGCCGGACGGCCGATCGGCGAGATCGTCGACGGCACCCTGCCCGGTGCCGATGGTCCGCTGCCCTATCGTGTCTACAAGCCCGCAACAGCAGGACCGCATCCGGTCGTGGTCTATTTCCACGGCGGCGGCTGGGTGCTCGGCGACGAGCAGTCGGACGAGCCGTTCTGCCGCGACATGGCGCGCAGGACGGGCATGATGTTCGTCAGCGTCGGCTATCGCCACGCGCCCGAGCATCGCTTCCCGGCTGCGGCCGAAGACGGCTATGCGGCCACGCGCTGGATCGCCGAGCACGCCGCCGAGCTCGGCGGCAGACCGGGCCCGGTGCTGGTCGCCGGCTGGAGCGCCGGTGGCAACATCGCCGCCGTCACCTGCCAGCTCGCGCGCGACCGCGGCGGGCCCGAGATTGCGGGCCAGTTGCTGATCTGCCCGGTCACCGACTGCAGCTTCGATCGCCCCTCCTACAACGACAATGCGACCGCCTATTTCCTGACGCGCTCGCTGATGAACTGGTTCTGGGACCTCTATTGCTCGCCGGCGGACCGCACCGATCCGCGCGTCTCGCCGCTGCGCGGCAAGGTCGAAGGCTTGCCGCCGGCCTTCGTCGTCACCTGCGAGTTCGATCCGCTGCGCGACGAGGGCATCGCCTATGCCGAGGCGATGCAGGCTGCCGGCGTCCCGGTTGAGCAACTCAAGGCGCGCGGCCATTTCCACTCGTCCTTCACGATGGTCGACGTGGTGATCACGGGCGCGCCGGGCCGCGGGCAGATGGCCGAAGCCTTGCGGCGGTTCGCCGGACTTCCGCCGGAGGTCAGCAGCAGTGACGAGCGCAGCCACGGTCACACGAGCCCGGGGCACAAGATCGCGGCGGCTGCGAGCTGAGCTGCAACGGATCGGCGGGGAACCTTTGCACGGCTGCTGCGTTAGGTAGTCGTGGCATTGAGATGCAGCGATAGGTGTAGGCCCCGGCGCGCAAGTCCGCGCGCTGGGGTTCTTCTTGCGTGAGGCGGGACGATGGGGGACGTTGTTGCGGAGTCAAAAGTCGATTTCGGCGCGCTTGCGGCGCTGCATAAATGGCCGTCGCTAGCCAACCAGCGCCGCCCGGACCGCGAGCCCTACCAGGTGAGCGAAGGCACGCTCGACGAATGTATCTCGGCCTTCATGCAGAAGCCGGCGGCGACCCGACATCTCTATGAGATCCGCACCGCGCCGCAGCCACCGCTGGTTACCGCCGTTCTCTCACCCGAACACGTCATCGAGCTATCACGCTGGCGGGAATTTCTCTGACGGCCTTCACAAGCACGTGCGTAGGAACCTTCTTCCGGTTTTTCCCGTTATTGGAGATCGGAAGTCAAACCGTGAGCGCCTCACATGCTTGAAGCTGGCGTTGCATCTCCCGTCGTGCCCTATGGCGCGGACCAAACCCTCTTCGTCGTCGTCGACCGTCTCGACATAGCGACTGAAATCCGCATCGAGCGCAGCGATCTCGAAGCCACGATCGGCGAGTTCGTCGCCGGCTGCTTCAACGATCCCGTCAAGGTGATCTCGTTCAACACGCTCGAACACTGGATGAAGGACATCTCGACCGACGTCGCCGGCGCGATAAAAGCACGCTGCGACATCTATGGCATAGAGCTGCCCGATTATCTCAGCGACTTCGTCGAGAGCCATAGCTGAGGGCGCATCGCGCCTCGAACGCTGCAGATCGCGCCCAATAAAAAAGCGCCGCTTCCGCGGCGCTTTTAGTGTGGCAACATCAATGGTGCCAGAACAATGCCAGCAGCAGAATGATCGGCAGCGGCACGCCAAGCAACCAAAGCAAAGCACCTCGTCCAAAACCCATGATGTCCTCCTCCTCTCTCACGCCCAATTGACGCAGGAGACGAGCGGAAGTTCCGCGCTTCGCAGGAAGCACGAATGCGCTCACGGCATGGGTTGCGGGAGTTATACGCGCCGATACTTGCCGGCGATGACCTCGATCTCGCGGCGGCGTTCGCCGGCGAAGGTCAGGAGCTTTTCGATCGTCAGCGTATCCGTGATCCTCTTGGCGAGCCGCTCGGCGCGCGCGGCCTGATCTTCGAGATACTGGATCGTGGTCAAGCGTCCGCCTCCCCAAAAGCCCCAATTTGTTTGGGCAGCCATGGTGCGTGAGAACCGCCTAACAGCTCGTTAAGCGCTGAGCTTCACCTCGACGAAACGCGCTTTATCGCACGACGTCGAGCCGGACATTGGCGAGGCCCTTGTCGACCATGCCGAGCGCCTCGGCCGCGGACGGCGAGATGTCGACCACGCGCCCGCGAACGAAGGGACCGCGATCGTTGACCCTGACGGTGACGAAGCGGCCGGAGGACACGTCGGTGACGCGCAGCTTGGTGCCGAACGGCAAGGTGCGATGCGCCGCGGTCAGTTCGTTCTTGTCGAACTTCTCGCCGCTCGCGGTCTCGGTGTCCGAGTAGAAGCTGGCGAGGCCATGCGAGGCCGTTCGCTTTGCGTCCTGGACACGCGCCCGGCTGATCGGCCGCGGGTGCAGCGCCGCCACCCTGTGCGGCCGCTCGACCGCGGCCTGCCGGCTCGTGCCGGCCAGATCGGCCTTCTGGCGGCCGACCGGCGACTGCGCGCAGGCAGCGAGCGATGCGGCACCGATGATGGCGAGCAGCAGCCGGCTCGGGGTTGCCAGCGACATTCGGGCAGTTTCGGCACGTGCAATGCGAGACATGATGCGCCCTCCGAACAACCCCAAGTTTCGGTGGGCAATGAGGGCAGAACCTTGTCGGAACAAAAGCGGACGTGAGGCCGCCATCGTTTCGCGGCGGCTGTGACGATTCCATCACAGTTAATGTCCTGAATCGGGACAGATCAGCGGAACTATTAGCCCGATACAGTGCGCAAGATCGGGCGCGCATCCGGTCGGGCCTCATCGGTACCGGCGTCCCGACGCAACAGCCGCATCAGCTCGCGCCGATAGAGCCGACGCCAGCCGGTTTTGAGGCTGGCGAGAAAGTCGAGCTCCAATTGCGTCAGTGTGCACATGAACCCGATCCGGTTGCGAGAGCCGCGCCGTCAGCCGACGAGGCCTCCCATCGGTTTGATGTCGACGCTGCCTGGGAAGACCGTCTCGGCGAGGATCTTCTCCTCGACGCGCAGATGATCCCTGAGCAGTCCTTTCAGCACGGCGCGCAAGTCAGTGGTCGGCTTGAGATCGCGGTCCTCGAGCAGTTGCGCGGGCTTCAGGCCCGGCCAGTCCGCGATCACGCGGCCGCCGGCCAGCCCGCCGCCGATGAGGAAGGCGACCGTGCCGGTCCCGTGATCGGTGCCTTGCGTTCCGTTGATGCGCGCGGTGCGGCCGAACTCGGTGACGACGGCGACCACGGTCTCGTGCCACACCTCGCCCATGTTGCTTTCGATCGCTGCGAACGCGCCGTCGAGCGCGCCGAGCAGATTGTAGAGCTGGCCCGAAGCAGCGCCTTCGGCGATGTGCGTGTCCCAGCCGACGAAGCCCATCGCGCCGACGCGCGGGCCGTCGGGCTTGGCGAGATAGCGCGCGGCGGTGCCGGCGGCCTCGGCGAAATAGGCGCGCACGCGCGCGATGCCGGGCGGCGCCAGCGTCGGATCGTCCGACATCGGATCGCCCGTGCCCATCGCACCGTCGAGCGAAGCCAGCTTCATCCGCGCCTGCAGCACGGTCGCAAGCTTCGGATCGGTGTGCTGGTAGAGATCGAGCAGGCGGTTCTGCGTATCCTGGCTCGCCGGCAGGAGTTTCTGCGGCACCCATGTCATGACCGGCGCCGAGCCGCGCACCACCAGCGGCGTCACCGAGCCGATGCCGAGCGCGCGGCTGCCGCGCGGATCGACGCGGCCGCCGGACTCCATCGCGAGCAGCGCGCGGTTGAGCCATCCCGAAGCGGTCGCACCGGGCCTGGTGAAGCCGCTCTCCAGCACGTCCTGGCCGTCGAAATGCGAGCGCTCGCGATAGGGCGTGGCCGTGGCATGGACGATCGCGGCCTTGCCGCTCTTGTAGAGCCGATGCAGGTTCGGCATCGCCGGATTGAGCGCGAAGAAGGCATCGAGCGGCAGCGCCGGCGGCTTGCCGTCGAGCAGCAGCGCGCGATCGCCGCGCAAGGCGATCCAGTCGGGATCGCCGACCGGCGCGACTGCGCCGAGGCCGTCGAGCGCGCCGCGCAGGATGACGACGAGCAGGCGCGGATCGCGCCCTTCGGCGCGCGCAATCCGCGGCATCTGGCTCCACGCGAACAGCGCGCCGGAGCCGGCCAGAAGCTCGCGCCGCGTGGGCAGATGACGATCGAAGCCCATGCTCACCTCCTCTGAAAATCCGCCGACATGAACAGGAGCGCGAGCGCCTGCTGCCGGCTCTCGGCGCGGCCGACCGCCTGCTTCACCTCTTGTGCGATCTCGGACGCGAACACGTCCTCGATGATGACTTGCGGATCGGCCATGCCGGTGATGCGTTCGGCAAAGTTGTTGGCGATGTCGAGCCGCCGCCCGACCCCGTCGATCCAGCTCGCCTCGTCGTCCGGATAGCCCTTCGGCGCGGACGGACGCCACAGCGCCTCGCCGAGCAGCTCCTGGCCGCCGGTGTAACGGACGGGATCGACGGTCGTGATGCCGGTCGCGCGCACCATGCCGGCGACCCATTCGCCGGGACGCTTGAGCTTCGACGGCGGTCCGCGCCACGCCTCGTCCGACGACACCATCGCGATTGCGACCTGCTTGAGGTCGCCCTCGGTGTCGCGAAAGGTCCTCGCCATCTGCTCGATCAGCGCCGGCGGCGGCTCGTCGGCCACGAAGTGCCGCGCCAGCTTGGTCGCGACATGGGTCGAGGTAGCCGGATGCGCGGCAAGGTCGCGCAGCACGGCGCGGCCCTGCTCGGCGTCCTCCTGCTCGTAGCGCTTGCCGAGCACGGTCTGCCCGCCGGGCTCGTGCAGCCGCGGATTGAAGGTGAACTCGCCGCCGTGCTGGGGATCGGCGCCCGGCGGCACCAGCGTCCAGCCCGTCATGACATTGGCGAAGCTGATCACGTCGTCCTGGGTGTAGCCGGTGCGCACACCGAGCGTATGCAGCTCCATGATCTCGCGCGCGATGTTCTCGTTGAGGCCGCGGCTGCGATTGATGCCCGCGATCGAGTTCGCGCCCATCGATTCCAGATTGTCGAGATAGAACAGCATCGCCGGATGGCCTTCGACGGCCAGCAGGAGATCGACGAAGTGGCCGAGCGCATTGGCGCGAACCGCCTCGCGCTCATAGGCGCCGGACATGCTCTGGATCTTGTTGGCCGAAACGCAGAAATGGTTGGACCAGAACCACACCAGCCGCTCGGCAAAGCCGATGTCGGCGGCAAGCGCAGCTTCCGTGCGCAGCTTGGATTCCTGCAGATACATCGGACGTCCGGGATCGGGAACGGCTTCGGCGGCCTGCTTGGCCGCCATCTCGGCGGCGTCCTTGTCCTGGGCTTGACCTTGGCCTTGCGCTTGCGCCTGGTCTTCCGACATCGCCTGCGCGGCCGCCATCTGCTGCTTCTTGGCCTGCTGCTGCGCCTGCTTGACCCGCGCCGTCCGCCGCGCATTGGCGTCGGCAACGGTGCGAAAGGCCTTGGCGCTGGTGGGAAGCACAGCCGCGGCGGTCAGCGTGAGCGGCCGGTCGAGCTCGGCGATCAGCGCGCCGCGCGGGTCCGTACCCATTGCGGCGATCGATCCCGGCCGCGGCCCCATACCGAAGCGATGCAGCGCCAGCACGGCCTCGGCCTTTGCAGAATTGCTCATGGCGAACGCCCAATTCTCTCGAGCCTGCCGACATCGCGCCGTACGAGGCTACGAACCGTAATGCTACAAACCGTAGCATTCGTGGCATGCGCCGGCAAGCGGAGATTGAGCCGTTGGCATCAAGAAATCGGGAGACGCCCATCCGATGCGACGGACGGGCACCCGCAACGATCCCTAGAAATTCGGCCCGAGCGCGATCTTGGTGATCGTGCCGTTCCTGACACCGATCCGCCATTCCGCCGAGCCGTTGGCGAACTGGGCGATGTAGATGTCGCTGTCGAGCGCAGTGACGCCGCGGAACGACACCGCACGCAGCGTACCAAGCTTCGCCAGGATGGCCTGGTCGAACGGAAGCTGCTGGCGCGTGATGTCGGCGACCTCGGGCGTCATGTGCTCGTAATCGGGCTGTCCCTTCCCGACGCCCTCGATGTAACGGCGCAGCATCTCCTCGCCATTGGCGATCGGAACGGCGCGGCGCGCGGCACGCCCCGGCTTTGCGCCGAGGCTCGAGGCTTCGACATTGTGGAAGCGCGTCTGCCGGCCCGGCATCAGGACCTCGAGACACCGTCCCGACTTGTCGGCGATCACCCAGGCATTGTTCACGGTGGTCGTGGCAGCCCAGCTCATGTTGGATCTGACGACGCTCTGGCTCCTGCGATTGCCGTCGGCATCGAGATTGAAGACGCGGATGTCGTCGCCCAGCTCGTTGTAGACCATGATCCGGATCGGCGAGGTGCCGGCGCGGCCGCGCACATTCGCTTCTTCCGAGCAAGGCAGGATGCCGCCGAGCTCGTCATTGCCGTCGGCCCGGAAGATCACGTCGCCGGCCTTGCCGTCGGGCTCGAGCAGCAGGCGGAATTCCGCCGTGCCGTTCTCGAACTTCGCGCCATAGATGTCGTAGCCACCGGGCCCGACGCCGCGGAAGAAGATCGACTCGAGCGCGCCGAGCGCCACGAACGTCGCCTGCGTCTCGTTGAGCTGACGATGAATCTTCGCAGCCAGCGGCGCGCTCATGCGGTCGTAGTTCGGCGTGCCCCGGCGCAGGTCCTCGATTCCGCGCAGGATCATCTCCTTGCCGCCGGCGACGGGGACCTGCTCGCGGAAACGATCCGGCACCTCCGCAACACGGCGTGCGAAGTCGGCCTCGATCGCCTGCGCCGCGGCCGCATCGATCCGCGGCGCCAGACGGGCGCCGAACACCGCATTCTGGACCAGCACGCGCGAGACCCTGGCCTGCTCGTCGCGCAGGAAGACCAGGAGATTGTCGCCATGGATCGAGAAGACGTCGGCGCCCTCAGTGAGAAGTGCCGCCCGGCCCTGCACGGTCTCCTGCACCTGAAGCCGATCGCCGTCGCGGCGCACGGTGAGCACGCGGTTCGGCGCAACCTTGTACCAGCCGACATATTGATCGAGTGGCGCGGGTCCGGTTGCCGCCGCCGGCACCTCGGCGATGCGGAACGCGCGGATGTCGCGGCCGTTCATGCGCAGCACCAGCTCGGCCGAGCGGCGCTCCGCATCGAGCGGAAACGTGATCTCGCCGGACGAGGCCGCGTAGGATGCGGTGCCGTCACTGCCGACCGTCAGGCGCAATTTGCGCTGCCCGGTCAGCTGTCCATAGAGCTCATCGTCCTCGCGGAAGATGGCGAACACCGAGGCCGGCCCCATGGCGTAGAAATTGACGAAGGGGCGGTAATGCTGGGCCGGCACCTCGCCGCTATCCGCAACAGTGGGCGCAGGGTCGGGCGTGCGATAGGCGATCATGCCGGTCGACACGATCAGGGCCGGCACGATCGTGGCCGCGATCCACAGCCGCTTGCGCCAGCCGACCGCGACCGGCAGCGCGGCGGCCGCGATGATGCGCTCGACGCGGGCGCGCACGGTCGAGGCCCGCGCCATCGCGAGCTCGACGGGGCGCGGCTTCACGCTGCTGGCAAAATCGAGCAGGATCTCCGCATAGGACAGCCGGTCGTCGATCACTTCGATCGCCTGCGCGTCGCTGATGATCTCGGCAAGCTCGGCAAGGCGCGCGAGCTGCCACCAGGAGAACGGGCTGAACCAGAACACCGCGCGATTGAGCGAGGCAAGCAGGAGGATGTAGAAATCGCGGTTGGCGACATGCGCGCTTTCATGCGCAAGCACCGCGAGGCGCTTCTTCGCATCCCATCCCGCAAATTGCGGCGGCACCAGAATGGTCGAGCCGAAGGTGACGGGACCGCCGACGTCGCGGCTGACGCGGATGTCGGCATCGATCAGCTGCGCACCCTTCACCGGCTTCGCCGCGCGCGCCAGGCGCCAGGTCAGGCCGAGGCCGATGGCGAGCCGCAGCAGCAACAGGCCGGCGACGCCGGCATAGACGATCGTCGCCACCAGCCACCAGTCGATCGAGACGCCGCTTCGCGCCGGCGGCGCAGCGACGACGCCCGGCGCAATCGGCAGCGCCGGCTGCGGCGTCTCCAGCATCGGGATATCGGCCGGCCACAATTCGCCCGGCACCGGAACGGACGCGGGCAACCGGTCGATGGTGAGCGTCGGCCAATGCATCACGAACGGCATCGCGAGCGAGGCCATGAGCACGACGACCCAGGCCGTCATGTGGACGTGCGGATTGCGCACGCGAAACAGGGTGAGACCGAACCAGACGACGCCTCCCAGCACAAAGGAGCGCAGCGCCGCCTCCGCCAGAGTTGCGATCATTCTTTCTTCACTCCCCTCGCTTTCTTCGCCTTGGCCACCTGGTCGGCCAGCGAGCGCAATTGCTGCTGGTCGAGCATCTTGTTGTCCACCATGCCGACGAGGACCTCCTCGATCGAGCCGTTGCAGAACCAGTCGACGATGCGCTGCACCGCCTTCGCCGCAACCCGCGCGCGTGGCTCGGCAGCGTGGTACACGTAGGTGCGGCCGTCCACCGTGTGATTGACATAGCCCTTTTCTTCCAGCCGGCGCAGCACCGTGCGCACCGTGGATTCCTTCAGGCGCCGCGACAACCGCTCGCGCACGATTTCGGCCGTGACAGGACCATGGGCCCAAACCAATTGCATGACCTCACGCTCGAGGTCGCCCAGTTCAGGCAAACGATCGTCCATGGCATCTGACCTTGCGGATTGAGTATTCTTGTAACGCTACAGACTGTCGCATAGACGGCCGCGCGGCACAACGGCGATTCCACCTGAAATGGTGGTGGTGGGCTGACCTAACGCCGGTCTAGAAACGTCTGAGGAGTCGGATGGAGCTCCGACGCGATTGGCAGAATGCCCTGCCCCTCACCCGGATCACCCGAGGATGCTTCGCATCGCCGGCGCGATCCGACCTCTCCCCGCAGAAGAGCGGGGAGAGGTTAGGGACGCGCCACTCTCACGCTGCCTCGCCCCGTTCTTACGGGGAGAGGGTTGGAGTGAGGAGCTGCCTCCACAAGTTCGGACCGAATTGTAAGCCTCAGTACTTCGGCTCGTACATCTGCGACTGCACCAGGGCCTTCACGTCATTCGGCGCGGGTCCGTCGGCGAGGCCGCGCTGATAGGCGACATCGGCCACCGCGGCGGCGATGCTGGCCGAGACCTCACGGATGCGGGGCAGCGCCGGATAGAGGCTGCCTTGCGCGAGGTCTTCCTTGCCGACGCTGTTGGCGAGCGTATGCGCGGCCGCCATGAACATCTCGTCCGTCACCAGCTTGGAGCCGCTGGCGATGACGCCGAGGCCGACGCCGGGGAAGATGTAGGAGTTGTTGCCCTGGCGCGGCACGAAGGTGCGGCCGCTGAGCGTGACCGGATCGTACGGGCTGCCGCAGGCGAACAGCGCGCGGCCGTCGGTGTAGCGATAGGCATCCTCCGCCGAGCATTCCGCCTTCGAAGTCGGGTTGGACAGCGCGAACACGATCGGCTGCTGGTTGAGCTCGGCCATCGTCTTCAGCACCTCGGGCGTGAAGGCGCCGCCGACCGCGGCGACGCCGATGATCGCCGTCGGCTTCAGCGTTTTGATCGCGGTGAGGAAATCGGCGATCGGCGCCTGGCCGGTATGGGCATAGCGCAGCTTGTGGCCGGAGAGGCCCTCACGGCCGCCGACGACGAGGCCGCGGGAATCCACCAGCCAGTTGCGACGAAGCGCTTCCGCCTCGGAAGCGCCCTCCGCCATCATGGCGGAGACCACGAGATCGGCGATGCCGGTCGCCGCCTCGCCCGCGCCGAGGAACAGGATCTTCTGATCCTTCAGCTTGCCGCCGGAGACGCGCAGGGCCGAGAACAGGCCGGCGAGCGCCACCGCCGCGGTGCCCTGGATGTCGTCGTTGAAGACGCAGGCCTCGTCGCGGTATTTGTGCAGCAGCTTGAACGCCGAATGATTGGCGAAATCCTCGAACTGGATCAGCACGCCCGGGAAGGTCTTCCGCGCCGCCTGCATGAACTCGTCGACGAAGCTGTCATAGGCTTCGCCCGTCAGCCGGCGCTCACGCAGGCCGAGATAATAGGGATCGTTCAGGAGCTCTTCGTTGTTGGTGCCGACGTCGAGCACGATCGGGAGGCACAGCTCGGGATGCACACCGGCGCAGGCCGAATAGAGCGAGAGCTTGCCGACCGGAATGCCCATGCCGTTGGCACCGAGATCGCCAAGTCCCAAAATGCGCTCGCCGTCGGTGACGACGATCAGCTTGGCGGGATAAGGCCAGTTCTTCAGGATCTCGGCGATCTGGCCGCGGTCGCGCGAGGAGATGAACATGCCGCGCGGTCGCTGGAAGATCAGGCCGTATTTCTGGCAGGCGAGCCCGACGGTCGGCGTGTAGATGATCGGCTGGATCTCGTCGATGTTGTCGACCACGACACGGAAGAACAGCGCCTCGTTGCGGTCATGCAGCGCGTTCAGCGCGACGTATTTTTCGAGATCGGTCGGCAGCGTACGCAGATTGGTGAGCACGCGCTCCGCCTGGGTCTCCATCGTCAGCACACAAGGCGGCAGCAAGCCGCGCAGGCCGAGCGCCGCGCGCTCCGCTTCCGTGAAGGCGGTACCCTTGTTGAGCAAGGGATCGCGCAGCAGCGTCATGCCGTGCGCGGCGTCGGATGATGTCGAATGGGCGCTGACCCGAGCAGCTCTATTCACGAATTCCCCCAGGGAGTTTCTTATTGAAGGGCAACCATTGTCGGCCAGCGTTCCCCTGAGATCAAGGACGTTGCCATTGCAGCATCGATTGTGATCTCGCACCGCAGCGAGAATGGCGCGTAAACCGGCAATTGCGCACGCGAAAAGGTTAACGCGGCAATCTCGCACTCCTCATGGTGAGGAGGCGCGCCAGCGCCGTCTCGAACCATGAAGGCTCCGATCTCGCCCGCGGCCATCCTTCGAGACGCCCGCTCGCGCGGGCTCCTCAGGATGAGGAGCAGTGCTTGTGGTGCCCCGAAACTACTCAGGCTTGATGTCGGCGGCCTTCACGATCGGCCACCATTTCTCGGTTTCGGCCTTCTGGAAGGCGGCGAGCGCTGCGGGCGTTTGCTGGGCTACAGGCGGTATCTCCTGCCCGAGTTCGGCAAAGCGCTGCTTGACGGAAGCATCCGCAAGCACGGCGACGATGGCGGCGTTGAGCTTGCTGACGATGTCTTTCGGCGTGTTCTTCGGCGCCCAGATGCCGTGCCAGTAGGAAATATAGAGCCCGGGCAGGCCCGCCTCGTCGACCGTCGGAATATCGGGCGCGGAGGCGAGCCGTGTCGGCGAGGTCACGGCGAACGCCTTGATCGCGCCGTTCTTGTATTGCGGCAGCGAGTTCGAGGCCTGGTCGAACATGATGTCGATCTGGCCGGCGACCAGATCGATCATCGCCGGGCCCGCACCGCGATAGGGCACGAACTGGAAATCAGTGCCGGTCTTCTCCTTGAAGAACACGCCGGCGACATGGGCGCCGGTGCCCGCGCCGGCCGTCCCGGCGGTCGCCTTGCCGGGGTGGGCCTTCAGCCACGCGATCATCTCCTTCAGGTTGTTGGCCTCGAGCGACTTCCGGCCGACGATGAGCTGCGTGCCCATCGCGATGGTCGCCACCGGCTCGAAATCGGCAATCACGTCATAAGGCAGCTTGAAGATCGCGCCGTTCAGCACATGCGTGCCCCAATGGCCGATGGTAACGGTGGTGCCGTCAGGCGTAGCGCGTGCGACGCGGGCGCCGGCGATGCTGCCGGAGGCGCCCGCCACGTTCTCGACCACGACCGTCGTGTGCAGCTCGGCCGCGATCCGCTCGGACAGGATCCGCGCCAGCGTGTCGGTCGGGCCGCCCGCGGCAAACGGCACGACGAGGGTGATGGGACGCGACGGAAACGGCTGCGCGTTGCCGGGAGCAACCCACACCGCGCCTCCGATCAGCGCGCAAATGACGAACACATGACCACGACATCCGGCCCACAGCCCCCGCATCATCGTCTCCCCCTTTTTGCCGCCCGCTTGTTGTCAGCGGGCTGAGGCTGGAGTGAACGCTGCCGGGCGAGCGCAGGCAAGCTGGAATTTTGCGGAGCCGCTATCCGGCCGCCCGCCGCGGCGTCAGATTGGTGGTCCCCTCTGCCGGCGGCGCGACATGCATCAGAATGGTCTGGGTCGCGGACGCAACCTCGATGCCATGCTGCTGGAAGCGCTGCTTCATGCGGCGGTTGAATTCGCGCTGCACCGGCCAGCGGCCGGCCTCGGTGCAGCGGATCTGGCCGACGATCGAGACCATCGCGCCGTCGACCTTGTCGACGCCCCAGAGCTCGAGATCGCCGCGGATCAGCGCGCGGAAGTCCGCCTCGCGGCGCATCTCGTCGACGATGTCCTTGAGGATCTGGCCGGCGCGATCGGTGTCTTCCCTGTAGGCGACGTTGACGCTGACGGAGGCGTTGCCGGCGCCGCGGCTGGCATTGGTGATGGTGGTGACCGCGCTGAACGGCACGATGTGCACGGCGCCGTCGCCAGCGCGCAGGCGGATGGTCCGGATCGAGACGTTCTCGACGACGCCCGAGAGCCCGGAGACACTGACATTGTCGCCGACCTGCACCGTATTCTCCAGCAGCAGGAACAGGCCGGTGATGAGATCCTGCACCAGCTTCTGCGAACCGAAGCCGATCGCGATGCCGACGATGCCGGCGCCCGCCAGCAGCGGGGCGACATTGACGCCGATCTCGCTCAGCGCCGTGAGGCCGACGACGGTGGCAATCAGGCAGAGCAGCGCGGTTCGCAGCATCGGCTGGAAGGTGCGCAGGCGCGCCGCGCGGGCGTAGTGCCCGTCCCGGGACAGCGCATTGATCTGGCGGTCCAGCAGCGCATTGCTGATTTCCCAGATGGCCGCAGCGATAGACACGGCAATGCCGATCGTCACCACCGCCGAGATCAGCCGGCCGCCGATCTGGCCGCCATAGAACCAGACGATAGCGTCCACGCCCCAGACCTCGAGCACGGCCACGAAGCCGATGAAGGCGATCACGCCCGAGACGATCTTGCGCAGCATCGGCAGATAGCGGTTGGCCCTGACCTCCAGCCCCGGAAAGCGCTGCAGGATCTCCGGCTTGATGCGGAAGCCGCGGTCGATCAGGCCCAGCGTCAGCATGATGGCGACGCGCGTGATCAGCGCCACCACGACGGTGCCGACGAAATATTGCAGCAGCAGCGAATAGCCGTTGCGGATGTTGAGCGCCCACACCGCCCACAGCGCCAGGTCGAGCGCAATGGCGAGGTAATGCCAGCCACCGGCGATGCGGTTGCGCATGCCGGCCGCGATGCCCTGCCTATCGGCCGGCGCGCGAATGGCTTCGGCGACCTGACGGCGGCATTGCAGGATGATGACGACGATGAAGAGGTGTACGACCAGCATCACCATGCGCAGCAGCGCGGCATAGCCGGCGCGATGCAGGCCGAGCAGCAGCGCCACATTGGCGAAGGCGATACCGGTGACGCCGACGCCGACGATTCGGCGCGCCCAAATCTCGATATAGGCCGCCGTCTCGGCCCGCACCGGAAACAGGCCGAACGGCCCCGCCAGCGCCCGGACCAGGCAGATCAGCCCGCGCGAGAACGCATAGGCGTTGACGACCGCGAGGATCACGAGGCGGACGGTGGTCGGTTCTCCGATCTCCGTCCCCAGCAGCGCGGTGGCGACGCCGACCAAGACGAGCACGGGCAGCAGCTCGAGCGCGAAGCGTCCAAGCACGAAGGGCAGCCGCAGCATGACCTGCCAGATCCGTGCCAGACTGTGGCGGCGCTTCTGCAATTCAGGGGCCGGCGTGACGTCGGCCACTGACGATGGCGGATCGGCGATCGGCAGCGCCTGCACCGGCAGGCGGGCGGTCTCCGGCACGCGTCCTTCCAGGAATGCGACCGGGCGGCGGATCAGGCGGAAGATCACCCATTCTGCCGCGAGCGCACAGCCCAGCACCAGCGCGAGCTTCCAGGCGATCTCGATCAGGAGATTGTAGGCCGCCGGATCGTTCGCGGTTCGCATGATCCAGTAGTAGAAGGCCGGGAAATGCGTGATCGTCCGCGCCATGCTGGCGATCTCGCTCGAGATCTCGCCGATCTGCTCGGACACCGTGAGCATGAGCTGCGCGCCCAGGCCGTCGGCCGCAAGCGGGATCGGCGATTTCGGTTCGGGTGCAGGCTGCGGCGGACCGGACGTATTGGCGATTGCGCGCAGCGTATCGATCATCTGGGCGCGCTTCTTGTCGTCCTGAAGGGTTTCCAGTGCGCGCTTGGCCTCGTCAGGCGACAGTGCGGCCGCTTGATTGGCGGCCGGAGCGGGCTTCTCGGCGCGAACCGGGGCAAAAGACGAGATGGCAAGGAAGAGCGCTGCGAGAAGCGCCAGGACAAGCTTATGCGACACGCGGATTCCCTGAAAAAATGAATGCGCCGGCGGCGACGGGACCGTCACCGCCGAAGCACATGCGTCATGTCGGATACCCGCTATTCGCCCCGACCCTGTGTCGGAAGTTGGCCATTGAGGCGACATTCTCTTGGCATTTGCCGCAATGCAGGAGGCAGAAACTCCGCCTACGCCCGGCGAAATGCCGGCATGCATCGATGGAACACGATGCTCACGCCAAAACTTCGCCCGTCATTCCGGGATTGGGCCCGGAATGACGGCGAGGAGGAGGAGAGTGAGCAGTGTATGGAAATCCATTCGTCGAGGTGGCCTCAGCGCGGCCATCCAATGATCGATGTGATGCAAAATACAGCGCCGGGAAGGTAGGGGCTATGCCTCACTGATGCAGCCCGCTAAACCTTGACCCGGCGTGCCGTTCGCGGTTTTCGCCGCTATGCGATAGTCCGAACGAGCTCCATCGCATTTAACGCGGCTGGATTTGCGGAGGTGGAGTCATAGACCTCCCCTTGCTCATGAGGTGGACGTTACGCGTCGCTTGTTTGCGACCACAGCGATGCTCCTCCCGAGACACAAAACTGTCAAGCAGGATCGATGGCTTTCAGATCACATTTGGCACTGCGTTCCACATTGTTCCGCGACAGACTGGCCGTGTAAAACAGCGGAATAAATCCCTCGACGCAGCGTTTGTGTCGAAGGGATATTCCCTCTCCCACATCTTCTTCGTTTCTAGAAAGCCCAGAGATGAAAGCATTATTTTGCATCCCCATTCTCGTGGCCCTCGCGACCGGATCGGCCTTCGCGCAGACCCCGCCGCAGACCTCGACCAGGAAGGTCGACGGCACCGACAATGTCTACGTCTTCCGCTATGGCGGCCATCAGTCGATGTTCGTGGTGACGCCGCAGGGCGTGATCGCGACCGATCCGATCTCGTATCTGCGACCCGCAAAGCCCTATATCGACGCGATCAAGGCGGTCACCGACAAGCCGATCAAATACGTCATCTACAGCCACCATCACTACGACCACATCGCCGGCGGCCAGCCGTTCAAGGATCTCGGCGCCACCTTCATCGCGCACCGGCGAACCAAGGAGCGCCTGCTCGAGCTGAAGAAGCAGAAATCCCTGCTCGCCGACGTCGTGATGCCGGACCAGGTGGTGGACGACAAGAAGAACATCACGCTCGGCGGCACCACGCTGGAGCTGAACTATGTCGGCCGCAATCATTCCGACAATTCGCTGGTGATGCGGCTGCCGAAGGAGAAGATCGTCTTCGTGGTCGACTTCGCACCGATCGAGAGCGTCCAGTTCCGCAACATTCCCGACAATGCCTCGCCGCTGGAGTACATCGCCTCGCTGAAGAAGCTGGCTTCGCTCGACTGGGAGCGGATGATTCCCGGCCATCCCCAGGCCGGCGGACGCTTCGGCACCAAGAAGGACGTCGAGGACGACATCGCCTACATGGAGGACCTCTCCGCTGAAGTGAAGAAGGCGGCGGACGCCGGCAAATGCTTCGACACCGCGATGAAGGAAGTAAAGCTGCCGAAATACGAGGAGTGGGCGAATTACGAGGCGAGCCTTCCCGCCAATATCGAGCGCTTCTGCTACTGGTGGGGACGCGGATATTGAGAGTCGGCTCGCTCAGACGCGACGAGCTTCGCTCGCGCTGAGGACGCGGGTATTGAGAGCCGCGTGCACAGAACTCGTAGGGTGGGCAAAGGCGCCCTTGCGCCGTGCCCACCACCTCTATCCGGTCGAAGATCGGTGGGCACGCTTCGCTTTGCCCACCCTACGAGGCCAGTGATCTCGGCTATGAGCGACGGCGGACACGTCGCTCTGCCCACCCTGCCCGGTCCGCGGCGATGTTGACATCATACCCCTGTTTTGCCCGACGGGTCAAACGGACTTCTTTAAATCCGAATGCGATCGACACGCCTGCCAAGCCATTGATTCCGCTGACACCGGCTACTGTGCATGGGGTTGTTTTCGCACTTTTTTTGTCGATGGCCCGCTCAGCGGCCTAGAGAAACATGTCCGCCAGGTCGACCGTCGAGGCCTTTCCGATCTGGTCGAAGTGTCGCGCCAGCCAGCCTCGCGCCGCCTCGCGGCCCTCGTCGCGCAGGCGACACAACAGGCTCCATTCGGGATGGAACTGCGTGGCCGTGCCGAGCTGCGACATCAGCTGGTCGTTGCCGATCCAGTGCATGTACATGCGGCTATGCCTGTCGCTGTCGAGCTCGCCGTCGTCGATCAGCCGCGTGGCGAAGGCGATCGCGCGCATCTCGCGCATCAGGGACGAATTGAAGCTGATCTCGTTGATGCGGTGGAGGACATCGGCTGCGCTGGTCGGCAGCTCGTCGCGCCGGATCGCGGTGACCTGCACGATGATGACGTCATGACTGCCCTTGCGGTAGATCAACGGATAGATCGCGGGATTGCCGAGATAGCCGCCGTCCCAATAATGCTCGCCGTCGATCTCGACGGCCTGGAAATAGGGCGGCAGGCAGGCCGAGGCGAGCACGGTTTCGGCCGTGAGAAGCGGGCTCTGGAACACCTTGATCTTGCCGGTGCGGACGTTGGTGGCGTTGAGAAACAGCTGTGGCGCCTCGGGCGAGGAATTGAGCCGGTCGAAATCGACCACGCGCAGCAGCAGCGAGCGAAGCGGATTGAAATGAAAGGGATTGAGCAGGCCCGGCGGCAGCGTGTGCGTCAGCGTGTGGATGACGGCGTGAACCGGATGATATTCCGGCGGCAGTCTCAGCGCCTGGATCCACTGGTTCAGTGGCGACATCAAATCGTACGCCATGTCCATGCGCGACACTTCGTACCAGAATGCGTGCAGGCTCTCCCGCGCGGCCTCCGCACCCCCGTGCGCCATGCCGGAGGCCATCACGACCGCATTCATAGCACCGGCACTGGTCGCGCTGATCGCCTCGATCGCGAGCCTGCCGTCTTCGAGCACCTGGTCGAGCACGCCCCAGACGAAGGCGCCGTGCGCGCCGCCGCCCTGGAGCGCGAAGTTGACGGTCTTGCGGTCGGCGGTCCCGTTGGCTGTCACTTTGCTTTCTTCTTGCCTCCCGTCCCCTCTTTCTCCAGCGCCTTGCGCACCTGCTCGAACTCCTGCAGCGAGGCCTTGTCGGCACGGGGAAAGCGCAAGTCGAGCTTTTCGAGCGCGGCATTGATCACCGAGCCGATCACGACGCGGGCGAACCATTTGTGATCGGCGGGCACGACGTACCAGGGCGCGTGCGGCGTGGACGTGTGGCGGACGATGTCCTGGTAGACCGCCTGGTAGCGCGGCCACAGCGCGCGCTCCGTGATGTCGCCCATGGAGAACTTCCACTGCTTGGCCGGATCCTCCAGCCGGTCGAGGAAGCGCTCGCGCTGCTCGTCCTTGGAGACGTTGAGGAAGAACTTCAGCACCACGGTGCCGTTGCGGCAGAGATAGCGCTCGAAGGCGGAGATGTCCTCGAACCGCTCCTTCCAGATGTTCTTGGTGACCAGCTTTTGCGGCAGCTTCTCCTTGGCGAGAATCTCCGGATGCACGCGCGTGACCAGGCACTCTTCGTAATGGGAACGGTTGAAGATGCCGATATGACCGCGCTCGGGCAGCGCGACGACGTGGCGCCAGAGGAAGTCGTGGTCGAGCTCCTTGCTGCTCGGCGCCTTGAAGGCCGTGACCTCGCAACCCTGCGGATTGATGCCCTCGAAGATCGCCTTGATCGCAGAGTCCTTGCCGCCCGCGTCCATGGCCTGGAACACGATCAGCAGCGACCAGCGGTCCTGGGCGTAGAGCTTCTCCTGAAACTCGATCAGCCGCTTCTTGTTGGCGTCGAGAATCGCCTGCGCCTTCTCCTTGTCGAGATCGCCCTTCTCGTTGGTCTTGTGCGCCTTGAGGTGAAACTTGCCCGAGCCATCGTAGCGGAATGGCGTGATGTAGCGGTCAAGCTCCTGGGCGAGCGATTTGGACGGCTTCTTGCTCATGAGCGCGGGATACCTTGCGTTGCGGCTTCAGTCGGTCGAGCAAGCTACCAAGGATGCCCTTGGGAAGGAATATGATGAAGAGCACGAGCAGCACGCCGTAGACGAGATTGTCCCAGCCGACCGCCTTGGTACCGAAGCCGATGCGCAGGGTCTCGGCCAGGAGGATGGTGATGATGGCGCCGACGGTCGGCCCGAGCGAGACGAACAGGCCGCCGACGATCGCCGCGAACACCATCTGCAGCGACACCGCGATGCCGCTGACCGTGTCGGGGGTGATGAACATCTGGTACTGGCAGTAGATCGCGCCGGCGAGCGCCGTCATCAGCGCGCTGAGCAGCGTGATCTTCAGCTTCTCGGCGGTGACGTCGACGCCAGCGGCAGCGGCGGCGTCCTCGTCTTCCGAGATCGCCTCCAGCGCATAGCGGGCCATGCTGCGGTCGACCCAGTGCCAGACCACGATGCCGAACAGCCAGACCGCGAGCGCGATCAGGTACCAGGTGGTCTTGTCGTCGAATTGCAGCGCCAGCAGCTTGTTGCCGGACGCGCGGTTCGGCGTATAGCCGAGCGAGCCGCCGGTATAGTCGCGCGTCGCGGTGATGACCTGGAGCACGATGCCTGAGAGCGCCAACGTCACCAGCACGAAATAATGCCCGGTGATGCGAAAGCGGAAGCAGGGATAGCCGACGATCATCGCCAGCGCGCCGGCCGCCGCCATGCTGATGGGAATGCCGATCCAGGGCGACAGTCCGAGGTGATTCCACAACAGCGCGGTGACGTAAGCACCAATGCCCATGAAGCCGCCATGTCCGAGCGAGACGAGGCCAAACCGCCCCATCATCGACCACGACGTATAGGCGAACGACCAGATCAGGATCAGCACCAGGATGTGCAGATGATAGGGATCGCGATAGACGAAGGGCAGCGCGACCAGCGCCGCCAGCCCTATCGCCCATGCCGCAAGACGTCCCTGCCCCATCATCGGCGCCTCGCAAGCAGGCCCGCGGGCCGGATGAACATCATGACGATGAAGAAGGCAAAGGCGAGCACATAGCCCCATTCGAGATCGGAGAACAGGCCGCCGAGCGAGATGATCTCGGCGAACAGGAAGGCGGCGATGAAGCCGCCGATGAAATTGCCGAGGCCCCCGAGCACGCAGATCAGGAAGGTGATCGGCCCGAATGAGAGGCCGACGAAGGGATGCACGTCATATTGCAGCACCAGGAGGCAGGCGGCGAGGCCGGCGAGCGCGCCGCCGAGCGCGGAGGTGATGAGATAGATGCGCTTGGTGTCGACGCCCATCAGCGCCATGATCTGCCGGTCCTGCGAGATGGCGCGGATCGCGGTGCCAGTGAAGGTGCGCGTCATGAACAGATAGACGGCGACCATGCCGACCAGCGCGGCCACGAAGGACAGCAGCCGCGCGTAGCTGAAGTTCATGTCGCCGAAGGCGAGCACCGGCAGGCGGATGCCAAGATTGCGAAAGTCGATGCCGAAGGCGACCGTGGCAAAGCTCTGCAGCACGAACAGCACGCCGCCGGTCGCGAGCAGCTGGTTGATCGGCGGTGCGGTCAATAGCGGCGCGATCACGAGGTAATGCAGCGCCGCGCCAAGCATGGCGACCAGCAGGATGGTGAGCGGGGCCGCGACGAAATAGCTGACGCCGTAATACTGCACCGTGAAATACATCGCATACATGCCGATCATCACCAGCTCGGCATAGCAAATCCAGGTCACGTCGATGACGCCGAAGATCAAATTGAGCCCGAGCGCGAGCAGCGCCAGCACGCCGCCGAGCAGGATGCCGTTGATGACGGCCTCCAGCAGGTAAATGTCGAAAATGTCCAGGAACGCCTGCATGCCCATCACACCCCGAGATAAGCTTCCTTGACCGTGTCGCTCGCCAGCATCTCGGCCGAAGTGCCGGACGCGCGGATCGTGCCCGCCTCGATCAGATAGGCGCGGTCGACCACCTTCAGCACCTGCTGCACGTTCTGCTCGACGATCAGCACGGTCAGCCCGCTGGCGCGGATCCGCTTCACCAGCTCGAACACCTGCTGCACCACGACCGGCGCAAGTCCGGCCGACGGCTCGTCGAGCAGCAGCAGCTTTGGATTGGACATCATTGCGCGGCCGATCGCGCACATCTGCTGCTCGCCGCCGGACATCGTCCCGGCCATCTGGTGGCGCCGCTCCTTCAGGCGCGGGAACAGGTCGAACACGACCTCCAGCCGCTCGGCATATTGTCCCCGCGCCTCCTTCATGAAGGCGCCCATCTTGAGATTGTCGTCGACCGTGAGCCGCGGAAACAACCGCCGGTTCTCCGGCACATGCGCAATGCCGAGGCTGACGATCTTGTGCGGCGGCGTCGCGACGACGTCGACGCCTTCCATTTTGATCGAGCCGCGCGAGGGCCGGATCAGGCCGGAGATGACGCGCATCAACGTGGTCTTGCCGGCACCGTTCGGGCCGATGACGCCGACGGCCTCGCCGGCCTTCACGTCGAGATTGACGTCGAACAGCGCCTGGAAGGTGCCATAGCCGGCATTGACGCCGCGGAGCTCCAGCATCGGCTAGCCTCCCGCGCGGCGGCGCGCTTCGGCGGCCGCGGCTTGCGTGGTCTCGGCATCGGTGCCGAGATAGACCTCGATGACGCGCGGATCGCCGGCGACCGCGCTCGGCAGGCCTTCCGAGATCTTCTCGCCGTGATCGAGCACCATGACGCGGTCAACGACGCGCATCAGAACGCCCATGATGTGCTCGACCCAGATGATGGTGATGCCAAGCTCGTCGCGGATGTTGCGCAGCATGTCCGCCGCCTGGTCCATCTCGGCCTCATCGAGACCGCCGAGGCTCTCGTCGGCGAGCAGCAGCTTTGGCGCGGTGGCGAGGGCCTTGGCAAGCTCGAGCTTCTTCAGCCCCGCGGCACCGAGACCATCGACGCTGGCGTGCCGATCGGTCGGCAGGCCGACCATCGCCAGCGCGCGCCCGGCCGCCTCCTCGGCCTTGGCGCGGCTGTGGCGGCCCTGGCCGTAGAAGCCGGCGAGCGCGACGTTCTCGAAAATGGAGAGGCGACGGAACGGCCGCGGAATCTGGAAGGTCCGCCCGATGCCGCCATTGATGATCCGGTGCGGCGCAAGGCCCGCGATCTCGTGGCCGGCAAACAGGATCGAGCCCGAGGTCGGGGCCAGCGTGCCTGAGAGCATGTTGAAGATCGTGCTCTTGCCAGAGCCGTTGGGGCCGATCAGGCCGAGGATCTCGCCCTGCTCGACCCGAAACGACACGTTGTTCACGGCGGTGAAGCCGCCAAACCGCTTCACCAGCCCGCTGACTTCCAACACCGGATCACTCCGCTACTGGTTGCTGTAGGTGGTGCCCTTGGGCAGCGGCAGCACGGCTTCGCGCTGTGCCTGGCTCTTGGGCCACACCACATGGGACTTGTCGTCGAGATACTGGATCACGACCGGGAAGGAGCGCTCGTTCTGGCCCGCCATCGGCGTGCCCTCGCCGTAAAACTTGACCCCGAAGCCGAGCATGGTGCCGCCTTCGGGGATGTCGGTGTCGAGCGCGGCCTTGCGCAGCGCATCAGGATCGACCCCGCCATACTTCTTGATTGCGCGCGGCAGCACCTCGCTCATGAACACATAGGTGTTGGAGGCGCCGATGCCGACATGCGCCGAGCGGATGGCGACACCAGGCTTGATCCTGTCGAACTCCTCGCCGACCATCTTGATGACGGCCGGGAGTTTCGGATCCATGGTCTTCTGGTTGGAGAGCCAGATCGAGATCGGATCGGCGTTGAAGATGTAGGTCGCGTCCGCGCCCATGCCCTCCTTCAGCTTCTCATACACGCCGTAGCCGGCGCCATGCCCCATCAGCGCGGCAAATTTCAAGCCCTGCTCGCGGGCCTGGCGCAGCAGCAAGGTGATGTCTGGATTGTAGCCGGTGTGGAAGATCACATCGGGCTTGGCACGCTTCAGCTTGGTCACCAGCGCCGACAGATCCGGCGCGGTGGCCGAATAGCCTTCCTTCAGCACGACGTTGAAGCCCGCCTTCTTCGCGCCGGCCTCGTTGCCCTTGGAGACATCGACGCCATAGGCGCCGTCCTCGTGGATGATGGCGACCCGCAGATCCTTCGGCTCCTTGCCGAGCTTCTCCTTGGCATTCTGGGCGATGAAATCCATCGTCATCATGCCGAACTGGTCGCCGCTCGCCTGCGGGCGGAAGACGTATTTGTAGCCCTTGTCGTTGAACACGGCCGACGAGATGCAGGTCGTCATCCACATGAACTTCTTGAGCTGCTCGACGCGCGAGGCCACCGGCACGCATTGCGCCGAGGAGAAGAAGCCGAGCACCATGTCGACCTTCTCCTGCTCGAGCAGGCGGACGGATTCATTGATGGCGATGTCGGGCTTGCTCTGTGCGTCGGCGTAGACCGCCTCGATCTTGTAGCCCTCGACGCCGGTCTTGGCGAAATGGTCGAGGATGATCTTGGTGCCGACATAGTTCAGTTCAGAACCGCCGCCCGCGAGAGGCCCGGTCAGGTCGAAAACGACGCCAATCTTGATCTTCTTCTCCTGGGCCTCGGCCGAAGCCATCAAGCCCGTCGCTGACATCGCGACCAACAGCCCACGTACCAACCGGGCAGCCATGCGCAGGCGCATCTAAACCTCCCTGGACGATTGTGCATTGCATTCTTCTTGCTTTTGCTTTTTTGCCCATCACATGGGCTGCGCGCGGCGATGTCAAGCCTCGCGCTCAGCGCGAGGCGAACTGCTGCTCGACGAAGGCCGTGACAAATCGCGGCATGGCCGGCGTGAGATCACTCATCCCGCGCACGATATGAATGGCCGACAGTTCCGGCTCGGTCTCGCGTGCAAGATTGGCTTCGATCCGGGCGCGGGCCACATCGCCCGGCACATCCAGGTTGATGACCTGCAGCATTGCAATCGAGGGGCCGGTGACCACGCAATGCCAGCCCGGCTCGACCCGGTAGTCGGCCGCGGTCAGACCGGTCTCCTCGCCGAGCTCGCGGACGACACTGCCGGGAATATCGAGCGTGCCGTCCCTGACGTCGTCGAGATCCGGCGTGCCCGAGGGGAAATAGACGCGACCCGCATTGGCGGTGTGGGGTGCCATCTCGCCCATGATGAAGGCGCCGTCGGACGCGCGCAGCGCGCCCATGCCAAAGCCGTTGAACACGGCCTTGTCGGGAAAGCCCCAGTCGCGCCAGGCGAGGAAGCTTGCAAAATCGGTCTCGAAGTAGGTCGCAGAAAGATGCCCGTCGCTGAACACGGCATCGCGCCCGAGCAGGACGCGGCCGTTCCAGATCTTCGGCCGCTCGCGCTGCTTCTCGGCGAAATGCGCTGCGATCTCGGCGCGCCGTTCCTCCGCGAACGGCCAAACAATCGGCCGAACCGCAAGGTCAAGCGTCGTGACGCGATGAATGACCGGTGACGTCATGACGCCTGGTTACCACGCCTTCGCGTCAGCTATTTGGCGCTCCCCGTGGTCTTCTTGGCCTGGTCGACGAATTTGTTGGTGAAGGTCTTGCTGACGTCGATCTTGGCGTTCGCCACCTCGGGCGAACCGACACTGAACACCGCAAGCACAGCGTCGGCACCCTTCGGGTCCATCTTGCCGGTCTCGGAGAACATGGGAATCGTGTTCTTCAGCGCCGCGAGATAAAGGTCCTTGTTCTTGCCGACCGTCTCTTCCGGCATCTTGGCCATGATCTCCTCGGGCGAGTGCGAATGGATCCAGGCGAGCGTGGCCAGGATCGCATTGGTCAGCGCCTGCGTTTCCTTCTCGTGGCTATTGACCCAGGCCGCCGTCGAGTACAGCGCGCCACCGGGATATTCGCCGCCAAAGGTCTCGAGCGTATCCTTCTGCGTACGGGTGTCGCTGAGGATGCGCAAATCCTTGTGGCTGCCCTGCAGCACGGTGACGGACGGATCGAGCATCACGGCCGCGTCGATCTGCCCCTGCTCCATCGCGGCCACGGCCGTAGCGCCGAGGCCGACGCCGATCACAGCAGCGCTGGTGGGGTCGAGCCCGTTCTTCTTCAGCATATATTTCAGGAAGAAGTCGGTGGAGGAGCCGGGCGCGCTGACGCCGACCTTCTTGCCGGCGAGGTCCTTGACCGACTTGATGTCATTGGTGCGCGACGGCGCAACCACCAGCACGAGGCCGGGATAGCGGTCATAGACCACGAAGGACTGCAGCTCCTGCTTCTTGGCCGCGAGGTTGACGCAATGGTCGAAATAGCCGGAGACGACGTCGGCGCTGCCGCCGAGCACGGCCTTGAGCGCGTCCGAACCGCCCTTGAGGTCGACCAGCTCGACGTTGAGGCCGGCCTTCTCGTACTCGCCGAGCTGTTTGGCCAGCACCGTCGGCAGGTAGCACAGGCAGGCCCCGCCGCCGACCGCGACGGTCACCTTGCTCTGGGCTGCGGCAAGCGAGGTGGTGAGCGTCAGCGCGAGCAGCGCGCCGGCGAGCCTGGCAATCGTGTTCTTCATTGGTTTCCTCCGTTCGGCCGGCGGCACCATAGAGCAGCGGGACCGGCTTGAGAAGCACTGCCTAAGTGGGCTGGCCATCTGCCTTTCGGCGCAATAGCATGCCTGAACAAGAACAATTCCAGATGGGGAGAATGATCCATGAATCGCCTTATTGCCGGGCTGTCGCTCGCCGCCGCCTTTGCCGCCGGATGCGGCGCCAACCAGCTGCTCCGGCCGGCGCTGGCTGCCGAGAACATCACCGCGCAGCTCATCCATACTGGCGAGATGGAGGGCGATGCGCTCGGCCCCGCCAACAATGTCGGCTACCGCTCAAAAATGTTCGCAAGCGCCGACGGCGCCACCGTCTCGATCCAGGTCGGCAACGTGCCCAAGCACATGCACCCCAACACCAACGAGATTCAGTACATCCTGGACGGGACCGGGACGATCTGGCTCGGCGACAAGGAGGTCACGGTCAAGCCGGGCGACCTCGTCATCATCCCCAAGGGCACGCCGCATGGCGGCACCAAGCCGATCAGCGGTCAGGTCAAGGCGATCGCCATCAAGACGCCACCGCAGGCACCCGACGATACCAAGCTGCTGGACTGAGCCTACGGAAATGGGGCTCGCGCCGATGCGCGAGCCCATTTTCAGCTAGCCGCGCCCATCCGACGCGGTCGGCCGCCACACCAGGAGGCGCCGCTCGACCAGTGTCACGCCGTAGTCGATCAGGATGACGAAGGCCGACAGCACGAACATGCCGGCGAACACGCCGGCGACGTCGAACACGCCTTCAGCCTGCTGGATCAGATAGCCGAGCCCCGCCGCCGATCCCAGATATTCGCCGACGACCGCGCCGACCACGGCGAAGCCGACGGAGGTGTGCAGCGAGGAGAACATCCACGACAATGCCGACGGCCAATAGACGTGCTGCATCAGCTGCCGCTCGCTCATGCCGAGCATGCGGCCGTTGTCGAGCACGGTGCGGCTGACTTCCTTGACGCCCTGATAGACGTTGAAGAACACGATGAAGAACACCAGGGTCACGCCGAGCGCGACCTTCGACCATATGCCGAGCCCGAGCCACAGCGCGAAGATCGGCGCCAGCACCACGCGCGGCAGTGCGTTGACCATCTTGACGTAGGGGTCGAACACCGCCGCCACCAGCGGCTGGCGCGCGAACCAGAAGCCGACCAGCACACCACCGGCCGATCCGATCACGAAGGCGAGGATCGATTCCGCCAGCGTGATGCCGAGATGCTTCCAGATCACGCCGGACGCGAACCATTTCACGATCTGGCTGAACACGTCGAACGGATTGGAGAAGAAGAACGGCGGCAGCAGGATCTTGCCGAACACGGGCACGGTCGACAGCACCTGCCACAGCACGATGCACACGACCGCGACCAGAACCTGCAGCGCAAACAGCGTCGGACGCGACATCAGACCGCCTCCGCCGCGTGCGTGGATTGCGCGTAGCCCTTCATCACCTCGTCCTTCAGCACGCTCCAGATCTCGCGATGGAGCGCATGGAACTCCTTGTCGAGCCGCACCTCGAAAATGTCGCGCGGGCGCGGCAGGCTGACGCGCCAGTCACCGATGATGCGCGAGGACGGCCCCGCCGACATAATCACCACGCGGTCGGCGAGCGCGATCGCCTCTTCCAGATCGTGGGTGACGAACAGCACGGCCTTGCGGTCGGCGTTCCACAAGTCGAGCAGCAGGTTGCCCATCACCTGTCGCGTCTGCGCATCGAGCGGCCCGAACGGCTCGTCCATCAGCAGGATCTTGGGATCGCGGATCAGCACCTGCGCCAGCGCCACGCGCTTGCGCTGGCCGCCGGAGAGCATGTGCGGATAGCGATTGGCGAAGGCGCCGAGGCCCACGGAGGTCAGCCATTTCTGCGCCTGAGGCAGGGCTTCAGCGCGCGACGTGCCCTTGATCTCGAGCCCGATCGCGACATTGTCGAGCGCGGTCTTCCAGGGGAACAGCGCGTCGGCCTGGAACAGGTAGCCGGCCTCCCGGTTGAGCCCCGCCAGCGGCCGGTCGAAGATCTTGACGCTGCCGGCGGCCGGCTTGAGCAGGCCCGCGGCAACATTGAGCAGCGTCGATTTCCCGCAGCCGGTCGGACCGACGATGGCGACGAACTCGCCCTGCGCGACTGTCAGATGCGCCTTCTCCACCGCCGTATAGACCCGACCATCCCCCAGCCGGAACGCAACCTTGGCATCTTTCAGCGCCACTGCCGTTGGCGTTGTCATATGTTTCCTCCGAACTCAGGCCGATGCCTTAGCCTCTCGCGCGGCCAAGTTCAATCAAGCCGCCAAGCGTGCTACGCATGGGGTCTTGCCGTGCTCTTACCCTCCCCTGGAGGGGGAGGGTCGGCTCACATTGAGCGCAGCGAAATGCGAGACGGGGTGGGGTGACAGTCTCTCCACCTCGAACAGTGCCCGAGTGGAGAGATCACCCCACCCCGCCCGCGCTTTCGCGCGAGCGACCCTCCCCCTCCAGGGGAGGGTAAGGAAGAATGAGCCACGTCGGATGACTTCCAAACCAGCGATCAGCTACCAAACGGTCAGCAAGAGCTTCGGCTCCCTCAGGGCTGTAGACGACGTGTCGCTCGACATTGCCGAGGGCGAGTTTCTGGCCATCGTCGGCGGCTCCGGCTCGGGCAAGACCACGCTGCTGCGACTCGCCAACCGGCTGATCGAGGCCGATACCGGCACGATCATGGTCGAGGGCGAGGACGTGCGGAATGTCGATCCGGTCGCCCTGCGGCGCCGGATCGGCTACGTCTTCCAGAGCGGCGGGCTGTTTCCTCACTTAAGCGTCGCCGACAATATCGGGATCACGCCAAAACTGCTGGGCGAGCCGGCAGCGGCCATCGCTGGGCGTGTCGACGAGCTGCTGGAGCTCGTGCAGCTCGACCGCGCATCACATCGTGATCGTCTGCCCGAGGCACTCTCCGGCGGCCAGCGCCAGCGCGTCGGCGTGGCACGGGCGCTCGCCGCAAAGCCCCGCATCGTGCTGATGGACGAGCCGTTCGGCGCGCTCGACCCCCTCACCCGCGATGCGCTCGGCGAGGACTATCGCACGCTTCACAGCAGGCTCGGTCTGACCACCGTGATGATCACGCACGACATGACCGAGGCGATCCTGCTCGCCGATCGTATCGCGGTGATGCGCGGCGGAAAGGTGCTGGCGCAAGGCACGCCCGCGGAGCTCTCCAGCAGCAGCGACGCTTACGTGCTCGAGCTGTTGCGCACACCGCGGCGCCAGGTCGAGCGGCTGAATGCACTGCTGCCGCAGAGCGGTGCGGCATGAGCCTCCTCTCCGATCCGCGCTGGGGCGAGGCGCTGTCGCATCTGCCCGATTATCTCGGCAACCATGTGCGGGTGAGCCTCGCCGCGCTCGCACTTGGCCTCGCCGTCAGCTTGCCGCTGGCGATCCTGACGCGCAACCGTCCGGCACCGCGCGGCATCCTGCTCGCGCTCGCCAGCATCGTGCAGACCGTGCCGGGACTGGCGCTGCTCGCGCTCTTCTACCCGCTGCTGCTGCTGGCGGCCTCGGTCACGCTCGCCTGGTTCGGCGTGTCCTTCTCCGCCTTCGGCTTCCTGCCGGCGATGCTGGCGCTGGCGCTCTATTCGATGCTGCCGGTGCTGCGCAACGGCATCACCGGCCTCAACGGCATCGATCCCGCGCTGATCGAGGCGGCCAAGGGCGTCGGCATGACCGCACGGCAGTCGCTTGTCATGGTTGAGCTCCCGCTGGCGCTGCCGGTGATGATGGCGGGCATCCGCACCGCCGCGGTGTGGGTGATCGGCACCGCGACGCTCTCGACGCCGATCGGGCAGACCAGCCTCGGCAATTACATTTTTGCGGGCCTCCAGACCCAGAACTGGGTGTTCGTGCTGTTCGGCTGCCTCGCCTCGGCCCTGCTCGCGCTCGCGGTCGATCAGCTGCTTGGGCTGATCGAAAGCGGCTTGCGCCGTCGCGGCCGTCTGCGCACCGGCCTCGGCGCGATCGGGATCGCGGCGCTGGTCGCAGCAACGCTGGTGCCGACCATGGGACGCTCGTCGCAAGGCTACGTGGTCGGCGCCAAAACCTTCGCCGAGCAATATGTGCTGTCGGCGTTGATGAGGGACCGCCTCCAGGCGGCGGGCCTCTCGGCCACGGCGCGGTCGGGGCTCGGCTCCAGCGTGATCTTCGAGGCACTGAAGGCGGGCGACATCGATCTCTATGTCGATTATTCCGGCACGCTCTGGGCCAACCAGCTGCATCGCACCGACATCAAGCCGCGCGCCGAGTTGGTCGCCGAGCTGAAGACGGCGCTCGCAAAGGACAACATCACCCTGCTCGGCGAGCTCGGCTTCGAGAATGCCTATGCGTTGGTGATGCCGAAGAAGCGCGCCGAGGCGCTTGGCATCCGCACCATCGCCGACCTCACCGCACATGCCTCGACGCTATCGATTGCCGGCGACTACGAATTCTTCTCGCGCCCCGAATGGGCAGCGCTGCAAAAGGCCTATGGGTTGCAGTTCCGCACCCAGCGCCAGATGCAGCCGGACTTCATGTATGCGGCGGTTGCCAGCGGCGAGGTCGACGTCATCGCCGGCTACACCAGCGACGGCCTGATCGCCAAATACGACCTTGTCACGCTCGACGATCCCAAACGCGCGATCCCGCCCTACGACGCCATCCTGCTGCTGGCGCCGAAACGCGCCGGCGACGAGCGGCTCAAGACGGCGCTGCAACCCCTGCTCGGCAAGATCGACATCGCCACCATGCGCGAAGCGAATTTGCGCGCCAGCGGCAACGACGCGAACTCGTCGCCGGATGCGGTGGCGAAATGGCTGTGGGGGAAGGTGGGCACGCAGTAGGCCGGGATTTCGTAGGGTGGGCAAAGGCGCATAAGCGCCGTGCCCACCGTCTCTGGACACGCGCGACAGGATTGGTGGGCACGCTTCGCTTCTGCCCACCCTACGATCTCACGCCGCTTGGTGAGCACCGGTCCGCGACCCAAGCGAGCGACTACAATCCCCGGATCATCCCCGCGTTGATCAGCAGCCGGTTCAGCCGCCGCGCTTCGGCGCCGTCCTTGCAGCCGTAGAAGAGGCCCTTGCAGCGGAGCATGATCGCCTTCTGCTCGGCGAAGGACGGGTCGAGCGGGATGCCGGCGGCTTCCTGGATCACCAGCGGCAGATAGGGGCCGTCGATCGTGTCCATCACGGCATCGCTCTTGACCGGCTCGAAATTGACGGCGTCGATGGCATAATAGGTCGCGTAGAGGCGCGGATCGTAGGCATCTAACTTCTTGCCGATGGCGCCCTCGTCGAGTCCGGGCTCGAGCAGGTTCGGCGCGAATTCCGGCTGATGATCGCCATAGCGCACGATCAGGAAGGGCTCGCCGGGAAAGGTCTTCTTCAGGCCGGCGACGAACGCCTTGTACTGCTCGGCGCTCATCGCCTGCCGGCGCAGATATTCGTCGATGGACGCCACATTGCCCGGCGCGCGCCAGTTCGGCAGCAGGTCCGGGCGGAAGCGCGTCTCCCAGGGGAAATGATTGGCACCGAGATAGATGAAGGTGAACAGCGGCTTGTTCGGCGGCTGTTGGCCCATCAGCTGGAGCGCCTTGTCGTAGAAGAAGCTGTCGGGCTCGACGTCCTTGGCGCCGAGGTCCTTCGAGTCGAGGAAGCGCTCGATGCCGGTCGTCATCTGGAAGCTGCGTGCGCCCATGAAGCCGCCATGGGCGGGATAGAGCGACAGCGTGTCGTAGCCGCAGCGGCGCAGCGCCAGCGGCAGGCCGCGCTCGACGCGGCTCGAGGCGATGCGCGTCACGAAATAGGCGAAGCGACCGAACGAGCGCGAGGAGAGCCCTGCGAGCACATTGTATTCGGTGAACCAGCTCGGCCCGCCATTGCTCTCGGCGAGGAAGGTACGCTGCTTGCCGTCCCACGATTTGAAGTGATCGCCATAGCGCGGCGGCACCCTGATGCCCTGCGCGGCGCGGATGTCGAAGCTGGATTCATCATGGACCATGATGATGTTCGGCCGGCGGCCCGCAGGGTGGCAGGCATCGACCAGCGGCATGCTGAGCCGCTCGTTGGTCGAAGCCGCCGACTCCATGAAGCCGTACTGCGCAAGGTCGGAGACGGCGCTGACGCCCGAGCGGAAGAATTTTGAGAGATAGCCGTCGTCGTAATAGCCGCGCCAGGCTTCATCAGGATGATAGAGCGAATAGCTGACCAGGGCGGCGAGGCAGGCGAGCTTGCAGGCGAGTGCCGGCAGGCGGCGGATGCGGAACGGATCGAGCCACCACAGCGCATACATCAGCGGCAGCGTGACGAGGCCGGCCAGGATCACCGACCAGCGCAAATTCGGGAAGATCGTGAACAGGAACGCGACGGTGTCGCGGTCGATCATCATCAGGTCGATGAAGTTGACCGTCATCTGCACGACGTCGTGCTTGAGACGCGACAGCAGCACCAGCACGACGACCATGGTCAGCGACAGCGCGCCCGACAGCGCCGGCCGGCGCAACAGCGTGATCCAGAAGAAGTTGAGGATGCCCCAGGCCAGGGCGAAGGACAGGCGCGAGCCGAAATCGGTCTCGGTCTCGTACATCAGCGCGAGCGCCGCCAGATGCGGCGCGGCGACCGCGAGCAGCCGCCAGATGCCGAGCGCGGCGACGCTCGCCAGCACGGCGGTGGTGGCAGAAGGACCTGGATTGGGCGCGGACGCCATCGACGGCACGCAACTCTGGTCCGGCGCGGGTATGCAAAGCCGTCTGGCCGGTCCCAAGACGGCTAGGGCGTCCGGCGCAGCCGGAAACCTGCACCGTGTCATAAAACTGTAACGGAACAGTCAAGGACAGGCAACGCGCGCCGCGATCCGACCTTCGCTTAATGTCGGCTCGTGGCTAATCGGTCGTGGCGATCCCGGAGATGAAAAGATCGATCACCCCTTCAGCCATCCGCTCGACCTCGCCCTTCCCGACGCCCCAGCGCGGAAAATGGCCGTCGAGATTCATCCGGGCAAAGCCGTAGACCAGGGCCCGGCCGGCGATCTGGATGCGCTTGAGGTCGGCCGACCGCAGCAGGCCTTGCTCTGCCGCATCAGCCAGCATCTGCTCCGTCAGCGCGATCAGTTCGGCGTTGTCGCGCGTCAGCTCCGGCGAGCTGCCATGGGCGAAGTATCGCCCCGTCGAGATGATCTCGAA
Source organism: Bradyrhizobium sp. CCBAU 45389 (assembly GCF_028128625.1). Lineage (NCBI taxonomy): Bacteria > Pseudomonadati > Pseudomonadota > Alphaproteobacteria > Hyphomicrobiales > Nitrobacteraceae > Bradyrhizobium > Bradyrhizobium sp. CCBAU 45389. Next base: position 164,363 of record NZ_LBIY01000099.1, read on the forward strand.
ATGCGCGGGGTTGCGCATGGCCCAGCGCAGATAGGCCAGGCCAAAGGCGCGGAAGCGGAGAAGCGGGTCGGCGGCCGCTTCCGCGCCTTTGGCCTCGCCCAGCGCCGCCTCGATCTCGGCTCGGAAGCGCCGCTGCGCCTCCTCGGCCGCCGCCGCCATCAGCGCGTCGCGGTTGGGGAAGTGTCGGAACGGCGCCCCCGGGGATACCGCAGCCCGGCGCGCGGCCTCCCGTACCGAGACCTCGGCGCCTTCCGCGGCGAGCTGCAACGCAGCATCGATCAGCACGCGGCGAAGGTCGCCGTGATGGTACGGCCGAGCTTCAGGCTTCTGGCGGCGGGCGCGCGGCTTGGAGGTCGGACGGGCGGGCATGGCGTCTTCTAGCATCACTCCATCGTGAATGTAAGCAGCGATTACACCATTGACGGATGCGCGATCCCTAAATGTAATCGATGATTACATAACGGAGGAGATTGCCATGTCGCAACGTCAAGGCTGGTTCGAAGGCTGGCGGCTGCTTGCCGTGCTCACCCTCAGCCTGATCGCACTTAGCCTGTGGATCGCCGCGATGCGACAGTTCGAGGTCGAGGGCGCGCGGATGGTAATCCGCTTCACCGCGCGAAGCTCGCTCACGCTGTTCTGCCTCGCCTTCAGTGCCGCGGCGCTGGCGCGGCTGTGGCCGAATGCCTGGACGCGCTGGCAGCGGCGCAATCGCCGCTATCTCGGCCTCAGCTTCGCCGCCTCGCACGCCATCCACGCAGTGGCCATCGTTGCCTTCGCCAGGATGGATCCAGCCGGCTTTGCGGAGGCCACCTCGGCGGCCTCCTACATCTTCGGCGGCATCGGCTATGCCGTTATCATAGTCATGAGCGCGACCTCGTTCGACCGCACCGCCGCGCTGCTTGGACCGCGCGCCTGGCGCGCGTTGCATCTTGTCGGCGGCTATTACCTCTGGTTCCAGTTCATGGTGTCGTTCGGCAAGCGCGTACCGGCGATGCCGCTCTATGCCGCCTTCCTGCTTCCGCTGCTCGTCGTGATGGCGCTGCGGCTGATCGCGATGGCCGCCCATCCACGTGGGCAGACGGCCGAGGCGAGCTGAATGACGGTTACCCTTGCGGCAGCAACCCGAGCCGCTTGGCAATGATGCGGTCGAGTGTCCGTTTCGGCAGCAGCGCCGTAATCAAATGGCGCAGCGGATCGGGCGTGATCTGGTAGCGCACCTTGGGGCTCGTCGCCGTCAGCGCTTCGAACACGATTTCGGCGATGCGCTCGGCCGGCAGGCCGAGCTCCATCATGAACGCCATGACCTTGTTCAGCGCGGGCAGATAGGGCGAGTTCTTGTAAACAGTGAGATCGATCTCTTCGGCCTTGCTCCAGATCGGCGTCTTGACCGCGCCGGGGGCGACGATGATGACGTCGATGCCGAACAGCATCAGCTCGCGGCGCAGGCTTTCCGACAAGCCCTCGACGGCGTGCTTGGAGTTGCAGTAAGGCGCCGACAGCGGATTGCCGTTCTTGCCCGCGACCGAGCTGATCATCACGATCCGGCCCTTCGGCCCCTTCAGCGACGGGTCGGCGCCGAGCAGCGGCCCGAACGCCTGCGTCGCGATCACAGGGCCGATGACGTTGATGTCCATCTGGCGGCGGAAATCATCGGCCGACAATTCGAGCACCGGGCCGGCGACCGCAATGCCGGCATTGTTGACGAGGCCGGCCAGCGTCTCCCCGCCCAGCGCCTCGCGAACGCTTCGCGCAGCCGCAAGCACGGCGGCCTCATCCGTGACGTCGAACAGCAGCGGCGTGAAGTTCGGACCAAACTCACCCTTGAGCCGGTCGGCATCGGCCTGCTTCCGAACACTGCCGAAAACGCGATAGCCGCGCGCGACCAGATATTTCGCAATGGCCCAGCCGATGCCGGTGGACGCGCCGGTGATGACGACGGATCGCATGGTCCTCTCCCCTCGAGTTCCCGCGATCATGTAGGAGGAAGGCGCGGTCGCGCAATGCCGTCCAACTCTCAAGAAGGTGCGGCCAGTGTCGGTTCTTAAGATGAGGCGGCGTGCGAACGTTGCGACGCGAGGTCGAAGGCGCCTTAAACAAGCGGATAAAGAGCCGAATCCTTGGCCCTGAAGACGCACGGCTTTTGACGAATCCGGACTTCTGAAAAAGTTCTGAAAACGACGCACTGCCAAGAATGTGGTTTAAGCGTCAGTTCTTGGTGCTCGAGGAGCGCGTCAACTCGCGAAGAATTTGAATGAAGCAACAATGCTTCGCGCGAGAAGGAAAGAGCGAGACCGCTGTCTACGATCTCGCTCCACCATACCCGCGAAGGTTTTAAGATTTGGTTTGGCGAGCGAAGCTTGCGCTTCGCTCGTCATTCCGGGTGTCGTTCGCGCGAACCCGGAATGACGGCGTAGCCGTCAGTTCTTCGACTTGTCGACCAGCGCGCCCTTCTTGATCCAGGGCATCATGTCGCGCAGCTTGGCACCGACTTCCTCGATCGGGTGGGCGGCGAGCTTGGCGCGGGTCGCCTTGAACGAGGTCTGGTTGACCTTGTTCTCGAGCATCCAGTCGCGGGCGAACTTGCCGCCCTGGATGTCGGCCAGAACCTTGCGCATCTCCTTCTTGGTCTCGTCCGTGATGATGCGGGGACCGGTGACATACTCGCCGTACTCGGCGGTGTTGGAGATCGAGTAGTTCATGTTGGCGATGCCGCCTTCATAGATCAGGTCGACGATCAGCTTCACTTCGTGCAGGCACTCGAAATAGGCCATCTCGGGCGCGTAGCCGGCTTCGACCAGGGTCTCGTAGCCGCCCTTGATCAGTTCGACCAGGCCGCCGCAGAGCACCACCTGCTCGCCGAACAGGTCGGTCTCGCACTCTTCCTTGAAGGTGGTCTCGATGATGCCGGCGCGGCCGCCGCCGACTGCCGACGCGTAGGACAGGCCGAGGTCATGGGCGTTGCCCGAGACGTCCTTGGCGATCGCGATCAGGCAGGGCACGCCGCCGCCGCGCTGATACTCCGAGCGGACAGTGTGGCCGGGGCCCTTCGGCGCGATCATCAGCACGTCGAGGTCGGCGCGCGGATCGAGCAGGTTGAAGTGGACGTTGAGGCCGTGCGCGAACACGAGGGCGGCGCCCTTCTTCATGTTGTCGTGCAGGTGCTCGCGATAAATGTCGCCCTGGAGCTCGTCCGGGGTCAGCATCATGACGAGGTCGGCCCATTTGGCGGCTTCGGCGACTTCCATCACCTTGAAGCCGGCGGCTTCTGCCTTCTTGACCGAGCTCGAGTCCTTGCGCAGCGCAATGGCGACTTCCTTGACGCCGGAATCCTTCAGGTTGAGCGCATGGGCGTGGCCCTGGCTGCCGTAGCCGACGATGGCGACCTTCTTGCCCTTGATCAGGTTCAGGTCGGCGTCGCGATCGTAATAAACACGCATAGGTCGTTTCCTCGTTCAGGGCCGAAATCGGCCGATGGTCAGTGTCCGAAGGGTGAAATTTGCGGATTTCGGGGGCTGTCTAGAGCATTTTCAGCCCTGAGGGAAACCCGTTTCTGCATGGAAATCCGCGACATCATGCATCCATGAAAACGGGGTAGAGGGAGGCCAGCAGCAGGATCGCCATCAGGATATTGAAGGCGCGGACCAGCCGCTCGGAGGTCAGGACCGGCCGCAGTGCGGTGCCGAACAGCGCCCAGACCACGGTCGAGACCGTGCCGACGAGCAGGCTGATCAGGGTCTGGATCACGATGTTGATGGGAAACTGGGCAATCGCCGCGTAGGCGGTGATGGTGCCGATCACGATCACCCAGCCCTTGGCGTTGATCCACTGGAACATCGCCGCGCCCCAGAAGGTCATCGGGCCGCGGCCGCTGTCTCCGCCCGGCGTGGTTGGACCGGACATGGCGATCACCGCGGCAAGATAGATCAGGTAGGCCGCACCGGCATATTTCAGAATGGTCTGGAGGATCGGATAGGCCAGGAACACGGTGCCGAGCCCGAGGCCGACGGTGGCGACCATGAAGGCGAAGCCGATGACGATGCCGACGATGTGCGGGATGGTGCGGCGGAAGCCATAGGTCAGGCCGGAGGACAGCAGCATGATGTTGTTCGGCCCGGGCGTGAAGTACATCACCACCATGAAGGCGAGGAAAGCGTAGAACAGCGAGTAGGTCATGCTCACCTCACGCGGTCTTCGGCAGGACTTGCGGGCGCTTCGCCAGCACCATCACCGCGATGCCGCCGATCACGGTCAGCATGCCGGCGAGGCGCAGCGGGCCGAACCGTTCGCCGAACACGATGCTGGAGGCGGCGGAGCCGACGAACGGCACCAGCAGCGCGAATGGCACTACTTGCGCCGCCGGATAGTCGCGCAAGAGGCGGCCCCACAGCCAATAGGCGATGCTGGTGGAAATGCCGCCGAGCATCAGCATGCAGAGCGCCGATGTGAGCGACATGCGTGTCAGCGACGTCCAGGTCGACGCCGGTCCGTTGGCGAGCAGCGCCAGCACGAACAGCGGCACGGCCGAGGCGAGGCACAGCCAGGCAAACAGGTCGAACATCGGCACGCCGCGGGCGCCGCGCAGCAGCAGATTGCCGACGGCAAAGCTGACCGGCGAAATCATCAGCACCGCAAAGGCACTGACGCTGAAATCATAGCCGACGGTGCCGCAGATCATCAAAAGGCCGGCCGCGGCAACGCCGATGCCCAGCGTCTGCATCGGCGTCGGCCGCTCGCCGAATGCGAGCGCGGCAAAGCCGATCGTGAACAGCGCCTGGCTCTGCACGACGACACTGGTCAGGCCCACCGGCACGCCGTGGGCGATGCCATAGGCCTGAGACAGGAACTGGCCGAGGAACAGCGTGAAGCTGATCGCGATGAGCAGCGACCAGGCGACCTTCGGCTTGGGAATGAACAGGCACGGCACCGCGGCGATCGTAAAGCGCAACGCCGTCATCAGCTCCGGCGAAAGCTCGTCGAGCGCGATCCGGCTCGCCACGAAGGCAAGCCCCCAGATGATCGCCACCATGACGGCGATGAGGATGTCGGCCGGCTTCATTGTTGTTTCCGGTTCTGCTTTGTCGTGCAGCCCTGTTTGTTGTTCTTGTCTAGCCTTGCTCGCCGGCTTTCGGTTTCCGCAGCAGATAGGTGCCGTGCATCGGTGCGTGGTAGTCGGCCGAGACCAGCGTGAAGCCGACATCGGTCAGCATCCGCTCCATCACCCAGCCGAAGGTGGAATATTCGTCGCGCATATGCGTCACCACGCCCTCGCGCGAGAAATCGTGGTTCTTGATCTGGAAGTCGGCCCATTGCTCGACGTCGCGCTCAAGCGCGTCGGGCATCGACGCATAGACGATGTCGCGCAGGTAGAAGCTCGCACCTGGCTTCAGCGCGCGATAGATCCGCGACATCGCCACCACCTTCCAGAAATCCGGCAAATGATGCAGCGTGAATTCGCTGACGATGAGATCGTAGGATTCCGGCCGGTAGGCGAAGCTGAGCAGGCCGGCGGACTGGGTGCGTACGGGTGCCTTGCGGTCGCGCGCGTAGATCTCGGCGAGCGCCAGCATCGCCGGCGAAATGTCGATGGCGTCGACCTCGGCGCCCATCAGCGCCGCTTCGGTGGCGAGCACGCCGTTGCCGCAGCCGATGTCGGCGATGCGCCAGCCGCGCTGGACCCCGAGCATTTTCAGCGCGGCGCGCGCCCGCAGATCGGCATCGTCATGGTTGTCGTAGATCGACGCCACCGCGGGCTCGATCCCCATCCGGTTCCGCTCGTTGTAGTACCAGTCGCGCGCCAGCATGGCTCACATCCCTTCAGGCCCGCGACCGATCGCGGCAACACCCGTGCGCGACACCTCGACAAGGCCGAGCGGGCGCATCAGATCGATATATTGATTGATCTTGTCCGTATTGCCTGTGATCTCGAACACAAAGCTCTCGGTGGTGGCGTCGATCACGCGGGCGCGGAACGCGTCCGCCAGCCTGAGCGCCTCGACGCGGTGCTCGCCCTGCCCGCGCACCTTCACCATCGCGAGCTCGCGCTCGATCGAGCGCTTGGTCTGGGTCATGTCGACGACCTGGTAGACCGGGATCATGCGGTCGAGCTGATTCTTGATCTGCGCGATCACCATCGGCGTGCCCGTGGTGACAATGGTGATGCGCGACAGATGCTTCTGGGCCTCGGTCTCCGAGACCGTGAGGCTCTCGATGTTGTAGCCGCGCCCCGAGAACAGGCCGATGACGCGCGCGAGCACGCCCGGCTCGTTCTGCACGAGCACCGCGAGCGTGTGCGTCTCGTTGGGATCGTGGCGGTCCTCGATGAAGTAGGCGGATGCGGGCTGGTTCATTGTCGTCCCCTCTTGTCTCTCCATCACGCCATCGCTGGCGCGTCCGTTCCGACCCAACGGCGGAACAGATCGAAATCGATGTTGCCCCCGGACAGCACGAGACCGACGCGCTTGCCCTTCAGCTTGCTCTTCTCTTGCAATGCCGCGGCGAGCGCAGCTGCGCCCGCGCCTTCGGCGAGATTGTGGGTGTCGGTCCAGTAGGCGCGGATCGCGGCGGCGACCTCGTCGTCGGGGACCTCCACGATGCGCGAGGCACCCTTGCGGATCAGCGCGAACGCATCCGCGTCCGGAATGCGCGTCGCCATGCCGTCGGCGCGCGTGTTGCTGGTCTCGGTCGTCACGATCTTGCCGGCCGCGAACGACAGCGCATAGGACGGCGCCTCCGTCGACTGCACGCCGACGATCTCGGTCTTCAGGCCCAGAAGGTCACGCGCCATGATGCAGCCGCAGATGCCGGAGCCCTGCCCGATCGGCACATAGAGGACGTCGAGGTCGGGCGCGGATCTGAACAGCTCCAGTGCGTAGGTCGCGACACCCAGCACGAGGTCCGGATGGAATGACGGCACCATATGGAGCCCGGCGAACTGCGCGCGGCGCTCGGCTTCCTCACGCGCAGCCTGGAAGTCCTCGCCATGTTCGACCAGGTCGGCACCAAAGGCCTTCATCGCGCGGTTCTTCTCGACCGAGTTGCCGCGCGGCACATAGATCACGGCCGGCACGCCGTGGCGCCCCGCGGCAAAGGCCAGGCTCTGACCGTGGTTGCCGCGCGTCGCCGAGATGATGCCGGGCGTGGTCGGCCGCTCGCGCTTCAGCCGTTCGAGATAGACGAGGCCGCCGCGCACCTTGAAGGCGCCGATCGGTGTGTGGTTCTCGTGCTTGACCACGACCTCGGTGCCGAGGCGAGCGGCGAGCAGCGGCCAGGCATGCGCCGGCGTTGCCGGCACCGCCTGCCCCACGATCGCATGTGCGCGCTCGAGCTCCCTCAGGTCGAACATGGCCTCACACCAGCGCCTTACCGGCGGCGAACGCCTTGGCGGTTGCTTCGTCGTTGGCCTGCTCCGGCAGCAGCATCTCGTTATGCGCCTTGCCGGATGGGATCATCGGGAAGCAGTTTTCGAGCGCGGCGACGCGGCAGTCGAACAGCACCGGGCGCTTGACCGAGATCATCTCCTGGATCGCGCCATCGAGATCGCCCGGCTTGTGCACCTGGAGACCGACGGCGCCATAGGCTTCCGCCAGCTTGACAAAATCCGGCAGCGCCTCCGAGTAGGAATGCGACAGGCGGTTACCGTGGAGCAGCTGCTGCCATTGGCGCACCATGCCCATGTACTGGTTGTTGAGAATGAAGATCTTGATCGGCAGCTCGTACTGAACCGCCGTCGACATCTCCTGCATCGTCATCTGCACCGAGGCATCGCCCGCGATGTCGATGACGAGGCTGTCCGGGTGCGCCACCTGCACGCCGACCGCGGCCGGCAGGCCGTAGCCCATGGTGCCGAGACCACCCGACGTCATCCAGCGATGCGGCTCCTCGAAGCCGTAGAACTGCGCCGCCCACATCTGATGTTGGCCGACCTCGGTCGTGATGTAGGTGTCCTTGCCGCGCGTCGCCTCGAACAGGCTCTGGATCGCGTGCTGCGGCAGGATCACGTCGTTGCTCTTCTTGTAAAACAGCGAGTTGCGCGCGCGCCACTGCGCGATCTGCTGCCACCACGACTTGACGTCGGGCTTCTTCGCCTCCGCCTTGAACACCTGGAGGATGTCGCCGAGGATGTTGCCGCAGTCGCCGATGATCGGCACGTCGACGCGGATGTTCTTGTTGATCGAGGACGGGTCGATGTCGATGTGGATCTTCTTCGAGCCCGGCGAGAACGCATCGACGCGGCCGGTGATACGGTCGTCGAAGCGCGCGCCGACGCACAGCATGACGTCGCAATCATGCATGGTCATATTGGCCTCGTAGGTGCCGTGCATGCCGAGCATGCCGAGCCAGTTCTTGCCCGACGCGGGATATGCGCCGAGGCCCATCAGCGTCGAGGTGATCGGAAAACCGGTGACCTCGACCAGCTCGCGCAGCAGCTTGGTTGCCTCGGGGCCGGAATTGATCACGCCGCCGCCGCTGTAGATCACGGGACGCTTGGCGTTCGCGAGCAGCGCCACGGCCTTGCGGATCTGCGTCGCATCGCCCTTCACGCGCGGCGCGTAGGAGCGGTGCACGTCGGACTTGCGCGGCGGATGATAGGTGCCGGTTGCGAACTGCACGTCCTTGGGCACGTCGACCAGCACCGGGCCCGGACGGCCCGAGGTCGCGACATAGAACGCCTCGTGCAGCACCTTGGCGAGATCGTTGACGTCGCGCACCAGCCAGTTGTGCTTGGTGCAGGGCCGCGTGATGCCGACGGTGTCGCATTCCTGGAAGGCGTCGTTGCCGATCAGATGCGTCGGCACCTGGCCGGAGATGCAGACCAGCGGGATCGAGTCCATCAGGGCGTCGGTCAGCGGCGTCACCATGTTGGTGGCGCCGGGGCCGGAGGTCACCAGCGCAACGCCGGGCTTGCCGGTCGAGCGCGCATAGCCCTCGGCGGCGTGGCCCGCGCCCTGCTCGTGGCGGACCAGGATGTGCTGGACCTCGCTCTGCTGGAAGATCTCGTCGTAGATCGGAAGCACCGCGCCGCCGGGATAGCCGAAAATGTCGGTCACGCCATGATCGATGAGCGCGCGGACGATCATCGCGGCGCCGGTCATCTGGTTCGGATCGTGGCTCTTGTCGCTCATTGGCTTGCTCCGGATGCGCTGTTGTCAGCGGCTTCGTTCGTGTCGGGTTCGGGAAATAAAAAAGGCCCCGAAGAGGGCCCATGCACACCGCCTGTCTTGTGGATGGCAGCTAGCCATCCCCGGCGGTGTGCCTGGGTACGACGGCGATAAGGAGTTTGGTAATAATGTTACGCATGGCAGGCGCCCGGCTTCCCAAAGGTTGCGCGAAACATAGCGGCCAAAGCCCGGATGTCAAGGCAATGCGGCCGTTCCCGCGCGATTTTGGCAGTGTAGCGGTGTTCCCCGGGTTCGGCGAGAGGTAAAATTCGGGAACCCGGCACAAATGCGCGTCAGTCCGGGTCCCGCTCCGCGCTCACGGCCGCCGCGAGCCATCCCCTCGCCTCCTCCGGCTTCACCCATTCGAATTCCGGCAATTGATGCCGGAACCAAGTGAACTGACGCTTGGCGTAGTGGCGGGTGTCGGCGCGGCCGATCGTGGCGGCCTCCTCCAGGCTGAGCTCACCGCGCAGATGCCGGATCAGGGCCGGCACACCGTGGGCCTTCATTGCCGGCAGCAGCGGATCAAGACCGCGGGCGGCGAGCCGCTCGACCTCTCTCAAGGCGCCGGCACCCAGCATGGCATCGAAGCGGGCATCGATACGGGCATAGAGATCGTCACGCGCGGGGGCGAGGAATACCGCGCGAAAACTGTCCCTGGGCAGCAGCGGCGGCTGGCCCTCCTGGTGCCAATCCAGCAGTGAGCGCCCGGTCGCCTCGACCACTTCGAGCGCGCGCGCGATGCGGGTGCGGTCGCGCAGGTTCAATCGCCCGGCCGCGCGCGGATCGCGGGCAGCGAGTTCCGCATGCAGCGCCTCGACGCCGTTCCGCTCCAGCCTCGCGCGCACGTCCTCGCGCAGCTCGGCGGGGATAGGCGGCACCACGGAAAGGCCCGCCGTCAGCGCCTTGAAATAGAGCCCCGTGCCGCCGATGAAGATCGGCAGCCGGCCTTCGGCGCGCGCCTCCTCGAGCGCCCTCGCAGCATCCACGACCCAGGCGCCGGCGGAGAAATTCACGGCTGCATCGACATGGCCGTAGAGACGGTGCGGCGCTCGCGCCTCCTCGCCATGTGTGGGGCGCGCCGTGATGATGCGGAGGTCGCGATAGACCTGCATGGAATCGGCATTGATGACCGTGCCGCCGGCGCTGAGCGCAAGCTCGAGCGCCAGCGCCGACTTGCCGCTGGCGGTCGGGCCTGCGATAAGCACGGCCTTGCTCGAATGCCTCTCGCTCACGAAAACCTCAAATGTCCCTCGTCGCCACGCTGATCTGCAACCCTGACAACCCCGCGCTCGACTCTACCATCGTCGACGGCGCCCGCGCCGTGCTGCCGAAGGCAGCTCCCGCGCATTGGCTGTTCGACGGGGTTGCGGTCGACATACCCTTCGGTGCCGACAGTAACCTCGAAGGCGACCGTCACGCCATCGAGCAGCGGCTCCGCGAGCTTCGCGTCGACCTGCCGATCGACATCGTCGTGCAGCCTGCCGGCTTCCGGCGCAAGAAGCTTTTTCTCGCCGACATGGATTCCACCATGATCGGCCAGGAATGCATCGACGAGCTCGCCGATCTGGTCGGGATGAAGGCCCATGTCGCCGCGATCACCGAACGCGCGATGCGCGGGGAGATCGAGTTCGAGCCGGCGCTGCGCGAGCGCGTCGCGCTGCTGAAGGGCCTCCCCGCCAGCGTCGTCGACGAAGTGCTGGACAAGCGCATCACGCTGACGCCGGGCGGCCGCGCGCTGGTCGCGACCATGCGCGCGCACGGCGCCTATACCTGCCTCGTCTCCGGGGGCTTCACGCTGTTCACGAGCGCCGTCGCCGCCAGGATCGGCTTCCAGGAGAACCGCGCCAACGAATTGATCGTGCGCGACGGCAAGTTCACCGGCGAGGTGAAGGAGCCGATCTTGGGCCGCGCCGCCAAGCTGGCGACGCTGGTCGATCTGATGGAATCATTCGATCTCGACGACGTCGACTCGGTCGTGGTCGGCGACGGCGCCAATGACCTCGCGATGATCCAGGCGGCGGGGCTGGGCGTGGCCTATCACGCCAAGCCGGCTGTGGCCGCCGCGGCAGCTGCGCGGATCGACCACGGCGATCTCACCGCGCTGCTCTATGCGCAGGGGTATCGGCGCGACGAGTTCGTGGAGGGGTAGCCTCTTTCGTCGTCAGCACTTGCCCGCGCTCCGCAGCCGTAGGGTGGGCAAAGGCGCGCTTGCGCCGTGCCCACCACTCGTTGAGACGGCAGAAAGATGGTGGGCACGCTTCGCTTTGCCCACCCTACGAGACCGTGCCGCGGTGCGAGACTCTGCCGCGACTACTGCACGCTCAGCGCCACGAAGCGCAGCTCGCCGTCGGCATTCGAGACCAGCAGCAGCACCGACTTCTTGCCGTCCTTCTTGAGCTGGTCGACGCGCTTCTGGATGTCGGCTCCGCTGGAGACGGCTTCCTGCGCGACCTCGACGATGACGTCGCCGGCCGAGAGGCGCTTTTCGGCGGCATCCGAATTGGCGTCGACATTGGTGACGACCACGCCCTTGACGCTGTCCTTGATCTTGTAGCGCGTGCGCAGGTCCTTGTTCAGCGCCGCGAGATCGAGACCGAGCGCCTTCTGCGTCACCGGCTTCTCGGGCGCCGGCTCGTCGGTCTTCACCGCGGCCTGCACCTTCTCGGGATCCTGCAGGCGGCCGAGCGTGACCTTCTTGGTCTCTTCCTGGCCCTTGCGGATGATGACGACATCGACCTCCTTGCCGACCGCGGTATCGGCGACGACGCGGGACAGGTCCTTCGGGTCCTTGACGTCCTTGCCGTCGAACTTGACGACGACGTCGCCGGGCTCGATGCCGGCAGGCTTGGCCGGGCCCTTGTCATCGACGCCGGCAACCAGCGCGCCGCGCGGCGGCTTGATGTTGAGGCTCTCGGCAATCTCGTCGGTGACGCTCTGGATGCGCACGCCCAGCCAGCCGCGACGCAGCTCGCCGAACTGGCGGAGCTGGTCGACGACACCCGCGACCGTCTTCGACGGCACGGCGAAGCCGATGCCGATCGAGCCGCCGGAGGGCGAGATGATCAGGGTGTTGACGCCGATGACATCGCCTTCGAGGTTGAACAGCGGGCCGCCGGAATTGCCGCGGTTGATGGCGGCGTCGGTCTGGATGTAGCTGTCATAGGGACCGGAAGAGATGTCGCGGTTCTTGGCCGAGACGATGCCGGCGGTCACCGTTCCCCCCAGGCTGAACGGGTTGCCGATCGCGACCACCCAGTCGCCGAGGCGCAGCTTGTCGCTGTCGCCGAACTTCACCGCAACCAGCGGCTTGGTCGGCTTGAACTTCAGCACCGCGAGGTCGGTCTTCTTGTCGACGCCGACCAGCTCCGCCTTGATCTTGGTGCCGTCGTTGAGGATGACGTTGATCTCGTCGGCGTCGGCAATGACGTGGTTGTTGGTGACGACGACGCCCGACGTGTCGATGATGAAGCCGCTTCCGAGCGAGTTGGTCTTGCGCGGCGGGCCGCTGCCGCTGTCGCCGCCCTTGCTGCCGCCACCGGGGCCCCTGCGGTTCTTGAAGAAGTCGTCGAAGAACTCCTCGAAGGGTGAGCCGGGTGGCAGTTGCGGCATGGTGTTGGCGCCGCCCTTGGCCTCGACCGTCTGCGAGGTCGAGATGTTGACGACCGCGTCGATCACCTTCTCGGCGACGTCGGCGATGCCCTCCGGTCCGCGCGCCTGAGCCGGGTTGCCGAGCGCACCGAAAGCACTGATGGCGAGCGCCGCCAGCCCAATGCGCACAGCATGGCGCAAGCGGGTCGGGGCAATGGTGGCAGCGGTCATGGTGATCTCCAGAGAAAATAGGATTCGGCGCCAGACTGCGCTCGAACGGGGGCGCGGCGCAAGCACGGACCTTAACGGGCCTCAAGACCCGGATAATATGGCGAAAACCGGCCTTGCGCCTTCACTTTGGCGTTGGCTCTGCGGTTAAACCGGACGCCGCATCACCCAGATCAGGATCAGGCCGACGACGGCCGAACCGATCCCGACCGCTCGCAGGATGTGGTCGGGGGTGGCCATCGCACTCTTCATGGCCTTGCGCATCCAGTTTGGACTTGCCGCAAACATCAAGCCTTCCAGCACGAACAGGATGCCCAAGCCGATGAGGAAGTCGGCGAACGCAATGGACCTCATCGGATTGGAACCTCCCGTGGTGCTGTTCTTGTCTGGACGAAGGGCGGCAGAACCGCCGCCCCTGTCTAGCTTAAGGCTTCGCCGGCGTCTCGGCCGCCCTCTTGCCGGTCGGGTTACCGAAATACCGGAAGAAATCCGACTCCGGCCGCAGCAGGAAGCGGGTGTCGTTCGCACGCAGCCCGTTCTCGTATGCCGTCATCGACCGGTAGAAGTAGAAGAAGTCGGCATCCTTGCTGTAGGCCTCGGCGAACAGGCGGTTGCGCTCGGCATCGCCCGCGCCGCGGGTCTGCTCGGCCTGCGAATTGGCTTCCGCGATGATCACGGTCGCCTCGCGGTCGGCCTTGGAGCGGATCTCCTGCGCCTTCTGGCCGCCCTGCGCGCGGAACTCAGCCGCCTCGCGCTCGCGCTCGGTCTTCATGCGCAGATAGACCGCCTGGCTGTTCTGCTCCGGCAGGTCTGCGCGCCGGATACGGACGTCGACCACCTGGATGCCGTAACCGTCGGCCTCGCGATCGAGCTGGTCGCGGATGCGCAGCATCAGCTTCTCGCGGTCGTCGCGCACCACGTTGATGAAGGTGACCTCGCCGAGCACGCGGCGCAGCGCCGCGTTCAGGAGCGTGGTGAGCTGGATGTTGGCGGCCTGGATCGAGCCGACGCTCTGATAGAAGCGCAGCGCGTCCTTGATGCGGTAACGCGCGAAGGCGTCGACCACGAGCCGCTTCTGGTCGGACGCGATCGCTTCCTGCGACGGGTTCTCCAGATCGAGGATCCGCTTGTCGATGTTGATCACCGAATTCCACGGCGCCTTGAAATGCAGGCCGGGAGCGGTGACGACGTCGACGGGCTTGCCGAACTGCAGCACGATGGTCTGTTCGGTCTGTTGCACCGTGAACAGCGACATGTAGCCGACGATCACGACGAGCAGGAGGCCGAGCAGCGTGACGATACCTGTGACCGGAGACCTCATCGGCTGCCTCCGCTCGAGGTCTGACCGGTGGTAGGCGGCCGCTTGGTCGTCAATTCGTTGAGCGGCAGGAAGGGCACGACACCCTGGCCCGAGGGACCGCCGTCATAGACGAGCTTGTCGGCACCGCCGAGCACGCGCTCCATCGTCTCGAGATAGATCCGTTCACGCGTCACGTCGGGCGCCTTCTTGTATTCCTCGTAAACTTTCAGGAAGCGCGCGCTCTGGCCCTTGGCCTCGGCGATCGCCTGCTCCCTGTAGCCTTCGGCGGCCTGCTGGATCTGCGCCGCACGACCGCGGGCCTGCGGCACCACCTGGTTGGCGTAGGTCTGCGCTTCGTTCTGCAACTGCTCGAGATTGGCGCGCGCCGCCTGCACGTCGCGGAACGCGTCGATCACCTGCGCGGGCGGGTCGACCTTCTGCATCTGCACCTGGGTGACGAGAATGCCGGCGCCATAGCTGTCGAGGGTCCTCTGGATCAGCTCCTGCACGCCCTGCTCAATCGTGTTGCGGGCGCCGGTCAGGATCGGCTGGATCTGCGAGCGGCCGATCACCTCGCGCATCGCGCTCTCGGCGACTGCCTTCACGGTGCCTTCGGGGTTCTGAATGTTGAACAGGAAGTCGCCGACGCCGCCGGCATCGGGCTTGATGCGCCACAGCACGGTGAAGTCGACATCGACGATGTTCTCGTCACCGGTGAGCATCAGGCTCTCTTCCGGCACGTCACGGATGGAGCGGCCGCGCCGCGCCGGATCGTCGATCAGGGTCATGCCGATGGAGGTGGTGTTGACGCGCAGCGCCTTCGGCAGCAGCACGGTCTCGATCGGATAGGGCAGATGATAATTCAGGCCGGGATCCACGGTGCGGACATGCTTGCCGAACCGCAGCACGACACCGCGCTCTTCGGACTGCACGCGGAAGAAGCCCGACAGCAGCCAGAATGCGATGATGAGCAGGATGATCAGCGTGATGCCGACGCCGGAGAAATAGCCGCCCGGCATGATCTGCTGAAGGCGGTCCTGGCCGCGCCGCAGAAGGTCTTCCAGATCCGGCGGTCTCGGCCCGACCGGTTGCGGGCCTGAGCCCCACGGTCCCTTCGGACCCGAGCCCCATGGGCCACCGCCCTGATTCTTCCACGGCATTCGACGCTCTCCTCGGCAGGGTGGAATTGCCCCCGCCCGCTTTGTCCGGTCCGGCTTTATAGGGGACAGGCAGGTCCCTTACAACGCAGCCTTGGCTGCCTTTCGAGCTATGCTCGGGCACGAAAAAGTCAATGTAAACATTGGGGAATGCGGTTAATGGGGCGGCCGCCGACGATATGTCACATAGGAGAAGTCGGCGCTGTCGTCCGGCCCGGCAGGATGACGGATGCGCGCCACCTCATCCCACTCTGCCTTGTCGATGTCGAAATGCGTATCGCCCTCGGGTCGCGCATGCACTTCGGTGATTTCGAGGCGATCGGCGCGATCGAGCCATTGCCGAAAGATCTCGGCGCCGCCGATCACCGCGACCTCAGTGACCGAACGCCGCAGGGCATCGCCACGCGCAACCGCGTCCGCGTCCGCCGCCGATGTCGTGACGATGGCGCCCGCGGCGCGATAGTCCGCATCGCGCGTGATGACGATATTGGTGCGGCCCGGCAGGGGACGGCGGGGCAGGGATTCGAAGGTCCTGCGCCCCATGATCACGGGCTTGCCGATCGTCAGCGCCTTGAAGCGCGCCATGTCCGATTTCAATCGCCACGGGATCGCGTTGCCGGCGCCGATGACGCCGTTCTCCGCGATCGCGACGACAAAGACGATCTCCATCAGGACGTGCTCCCGGCGAGCTGCCTCAGCGCGGGACCGGTGACGCGGCACAGCGTCCAGTCGTCCATCATCACGGCGCCGAGCGATTTGTAGAATGCGATCGACGGCGAGTTCCAGTCGAGCACCGCCCATTGCAGGCGCGACCAGCCGTTCTCGACGCACTCCCTGGCGAGATAAACCAGCAGCGCCTTGCCGAGGCCCCTGCCCCGATGCGACGGCCGCACATAGAGGTCCTCGAGATAGATGCCGTGGCGGCCGCTGAATGTGGAGAAATTGGCGAACCAGACCGCAAAGCCGACCGGCTCGCCGTTCCACTCGGCGATCGCGCAATAGAGCTGCGGCCTCGCGCCGAACAGCGCCTGCGCGATGTCAGCCTCGGTCGCCTCGACCTCGTGCGACAGCTTTTCGTATTCGGCGAGTTCGCGGATGAAGGCGAGAACGAGACCGGCCTCCCCCGGGCGCGCGCGGCGAATATTCAGTGACATCTAGACCGCGACTTCCGCCTTGATGTGCGGATGCGGATCGTAGCCGACAAGCTCGAAATCCTCGTAACGGAAGGAGAAGATGTCCTTCACATCAGGATTGATCCGCATCACCGGCAGCGCGCGCGGCGCGCGCGTGAGCTGCAGCCGCGCCTGCTCCAGATGGTTGGAGTAGAGATGGGTGTCGCCGAGCGAGTGCACGAAGTCGCCGGGCTTCAGGCCGGTGACCTGCGCGACCATCATGGTAAGCAGCGCATAGGATGCGATGTTGAAGGGCACACCGAGGAAGACGTCGGCCGAGCGCTGATAGAGCTGGCATGACAGCTTGCCGTTCGCGACATAGAACTGGAACAGCAGGTGGCAGGGCGGCAGCGCCATCTTCTCGACGTCGGCCGGATTCCAGGCAGTGACGATCAGCCGGCGGGAGTCCGGGGTGCGCTTGATCATGTCGATGACATTGGCGATCTGGTCGATGCTGCGCCCGTCAGCCGTGGGCCAGGACCGCCACTGATGGCCGTACACCGGGCCGAGATCACCATTGGCGTCGGCCCACTCGTCCCAGATGGTGACGCCGTTGTCGCGCAGATATTTGATGTTGGTGTCGCCCTTCAGGAACCACAGCAGCTCGTGCACGATGGCCTTCAGCGGCAGTCGCTTGGTGGTCAGCATCGGGAAGCCGGCCGACAGGTTGAAGCGCATCTGATGGCCGAACACCGACAGCGTGCCGGTGCCGGTCCGATCGGTCTTCTCGGCGCCGTCTGAAAGAATCCGCTCGAGCAGGTCCTGATATTGGTGCATGTGCGACTGAGCCTTTGGGAAGGCGGCGAACTTAACGGCCGCCCCCGCGCTGCGACAGCAGCGATTCGCTGCTCCCACAGATTATACAAGGAAAAGGTGAGCGTTCCCGCGGCAAACGACAAGGGGCGGAACTCAGCGTCCGCCCCTCGCCTATCAGCTTGAAAGTGCTGGTTAAGTTGCTGGCTTGAGCACCGGGGTCCACTTTGCGATTTCGTTCTTGACCAGAGTGGCCAGGGCCTCCGGCGTACGGTCCTTGGGCGCCGGGATGACGCTGCCGAGCTCGAGCAGGCGCTTCTTCACGGTCTCGTCGTCGAGCGCCTTGAGGGCGGCGGCGTTCAGGCTTGCAATGATCGCGGGCGAAGTTCCCTTGGGCGCGAACATCGCGTTCCAGGCCTGGGCCTGGAACGCAGGCAGGCCCGCTTCCGTGGTGGTCGGCACGTTCGGCAGCGACGGATTGCGCTCCGGCGTTGCGATCGCGTAGGCCTTGATGGTGCCGGCGTTGATCTGCGGCACGGCGTTGACGATCTGGTCGCACATGTAGTCGACCTGCCCCCCTACCAGCGCATTCATCGCGGGGCCGGTGCCGTTGAAGGGCACGCCGACCGGCTTGACGTCGAGGATGGAGTGCAAGAGCTCGCAGGAGACGTGCGAGACCGAGCCAACGCCGGCATGCGCCGCGTTGACCTTCTCGGCATTGGCCTTCACGTAAGCGACGAACTCCTTGAGGTCCTTCGGCGGAAAGTCCTTGCGCGCGAGGATCAGGATCGGCGTGCCCGCGAGCAGCGCGATCGGCTCGAAATCCTTCTCGGGATGATAGGCGAGCTTCGGATAGAGCGGCACGGACGCCGCATGCGTGCCCATATGCCCGGTGATGAGCGTATAGCCGTCATTGGCGGCACGCGCCGCACGCGTGGTCGCGGTGGTGCCGCCGGCGCCGACGACGTTCTCGATGATGATGCTCTGGCTGAGCGTCTGCGCCATGTGTGCGGTGACGATGCGCGAGATGACATCGGTCGGGCCGCCCGCTGCGAACGGCACGATCATGGTGATGCTGCGCGTCGGATAGTTTTGCGCCTTCGCAGGTGCAACAAAGGCGCACAGTGAAGCGAGCGCGGCGGCACAGGCGCCCGTAGCAAGCGCGCGAATGGAAGTCATGTCGTTTCCCCGGGGCACAAACAAAAATGCCGGCCACAAGGGCCGGCATTTTCATGTCACGAAGGCATCACACACGTCGATTCGACTTCCGAATGCGGCGTGCCGACGCAGGGAACGGCGTCGTCAGTTCTCAGACTCGGTGAACACCTCGTCGCGCTTGGCACGCAGCGCAGGCAGCACCGTGAGCAGCAGAAGACCGAACGAGATCGCCAGCAGCACCGCCGACAACGGCCGCGTCAGGAACACGCTCCAGTCGCCGCGCGAGATCAGCAGCGCACGGCGCAGGTTCTCCTCCATCAGCGGTCCGAGCACCATACCGAGCAGCAGCGGCGCCGGCTCGAAATCGTGCTTGATCAGCCAATAGCCGACGAGCCCGAACACGCCGGCGAGGATGACGTCGACCGGCGCGTTGTTCACCGAGTAGATGCCGATCGCGCAGAAGATCACGATCGAGGGGAACATCAGCCGGTAAGGCACGCGCAGCAGGCGGACCCAGATGCCCACGAGCGGCAGGTTGATGATGATCAGCATGAGGTTGCCGATCCACATCGAGGCGATCATGCCCCAGACGAGATCCGGCTGCTTCTGCATCACCTGCGGACCCGGCACGATGCCGTGAATGGTCATCGCGCCCACCATCAGCGCCATCACCGCGTTCGGCGGGATGCCGAGGGTGAGCAGCGGGATGAAGGAGGTCTGCGCTGCGGCGTTGTTGGCGCTTTCCGGCGCCGCCACGCCTTCGATCGCGCCACGGCCGAACCGCTTCGGATCCTTCGCGAGCTTCTTCTCGAGCGTATAGGCCGCAAACGAGGCGATCACCGCGCCGCCGCCCGGCAGAATGCCGAGGATCGAGCCGAGCACCGTGCCGCGCAGGATCGGCGGCGTCGAGTCAGCCAGATCCTTCCTGGTCGGCATCAGGCCGGTGATCTTCTGCTGCACGAGGTCGCGGTTCATCTCGGCGCCGGCGTCGAGATTGCGGATGATCTCGGCGAAGCCGAACACACCCATCGCCACCGTCGCAAAGCCGAGACCGTCGGCGAGCTCCGGAATATTGAAGGCCATGCGCGAGGCGCCGGTCTCGATGTCGGAGCCGACCATCGACAGCAGCAGGCCGAACACGATCATCGCGATCGCCTTCAGCACCGAGCCCTTGGCCAGCACCACCGCGAAGATCAGGCCGAGCACCATCAGCGAGAAATATTCGGCCGGGCCGAACGCCAGCGCGAGCTTTGTGAGCGGCGCGCCGAGGACGGCGATCAAGATAGTTGCGACGCAGCCGGCGAAGAAGGAGCCGATCGCCGCGATGGCCAGCGCCGGACCGGCGCGGCCCTGCTTGGCCATCTGGTGACCGTCGATGGCGGTGACGACCGATGTCGCCTCACCGGGAATATTGACCAGGATCGACGTGGTCGAGCCGCCATATTGCGCGCCGTAATAGATGCCGGCGAGCATGATCAGCGCGCCAACCGGCGGCAGACCAAAGGTGATCGGCAGCAGCATCGCGACCGTCGCGATGGTGCCGATACCAGGGAGAACACCGACCAGCGTGCCAACGAGCGCACCGATCAGGCACATCAGCAGATTGATGGGAGAGAGCGCGACGGCGAAGCCGTGAGCGAGGTTGGCAAAAATATCCATCACGCCCTCACTGGATCAGGAAACGCGGAAACATCGGCATCGGCAGCCCGAGCACGTAGGGGAACAGGATCGCGCAGCCGAGCGTCAGGCAGGCGCCGACGATGGCAGCCTCCAGCCAGCGCGTCTCATGCGACCCTGTCGCCGCGATCATGAAGCTCGCGAAGGCCGTGACCACGAGGCCGAGCGGCCGGATCGCCAACGCGAAGAACAGGATCGCGACCATCACGAACAACGGCCCGCGCCACGAATAATGCGCCATCGACGGCCCGTCGGCCAGAAGGCCGGTCAGGGCGATGCCGGCGGACAGCGCGACCAGAAGCCCGCCGAACATCCGCGGCGCGGTGCCCGCGCCGAAGGAGAAGCCGCGCATGCCCTGCAAATCGCTCGACGCCCACAGCGCGAACAAGGCGACCGCCATCAGAATGACGCCGCCGACATAGTCCTGCGCCGACCGGATGGTCATGAACAGCGTGACGATCGCCACCGCAAGGATCGGATAGGAATAGATCAGCGCCAGCAACACATCGGAGGACGCCTTCTTGGTCTCACCGCCGGCCGCTCCGATCAGGACCGTGGGAGCGCCGGCGACCAGCGCGGTGGCGTGGCTGATCAGGACGGTGGCCGGGCCACGTCCCGCGCCCCAGCCGAAGATGGTCCCGATCGACCAGATGAATTCGAAGATCTGCGGCGCTATCGCCAGCAAGCAGAAACCGATCACCACCTTGGTGTTTCGGGTGGCTGTCGCTGAGTGGCCCATCGTCTCGGCCATGCATGTCTCCTCCGCGACCCGTAAGTCACGAGCACTGTTGTTCTAAATCGGCTTGAAAGGGATCCCCTGGGCCGCAGCACTGCCTAGCGATTTTCATCACACAATGCCAGCAAAACCCAACAGGCCCCCGGCGAGCAGGAGCCAGAGGGGATTGATGCGCGAGACCGATGCGATCACCGCAACCATCGCGGTCAGAAGCACTGCAGCAATCGTCCGGTCGGTCGACTGGGCCAGGATCAGGGCACTCGCCGCCATCAATCCGATCGAGAGCGGAACCAGTGCAGCCTGGATCAGGGCCGGCCAGCGCGACTGGCTGGGCCGGTTGAGGAGACGGCTGACATAATAGGCAACCAGCGCGGTCGGCAGGCACATCGCCAGCGTGGCCGCGAGCGCACCGGGGATGCCGGCGACGGCGTAGCCGATTAACGTCACGATAAGCACGTTCGGACCTGGCGAGAGCTGCGCGATCGCATAGGCATCGGCGAACTGCTTGTCGGTCATCCAGTGATGCACGTCGACCGCGATGCGGTGCATCTCGGGCACCGCCGCGGCGGCGCCGCCGACCGCGAACAGCGACATCAGGCCGAAGGTCGAGATCAGCGCCCAGACCGGGTTCTCGGTGTTCACGCTGCTACTTTCCGCCGCAGGAGGAAGGTGGCGCCGATGCTCACGGGGATCGCGACCAGGAGCACGGCCTGAAGCGGCAGGCGAAGCACGCCGATGGCGAGGAAGACACCGAGCATCAGGATCAGCGCGACCGCCTCCATCCGCTTCAGGAGCGGCATCATCATGCGAAAGACCACCGCGATCAGGAGGCCGACTGCGGCGCAGGAGATGCCCGCGAGAATGCGACGCAGCACCTCGAGGTCGCCGAACCGGGCGTAGGCGATCGCGAGCACGGTCATGATCAGCGTCGGCGGCAGCAGCAGCCCGGCAAAAGCGGCGACACCTCCGGCGATCCCGCGTAGGCGCGCGCCAAAGACCATCGACAGATTGACTATGTTGGGGCCGGGCAGGAAATGGCAGAGCGCAAAAGTCTCGTTGAACTCGTCGGCCGTCATCCAACGGTGCTGCTCGACGATCGCCCGCCGCGCAAACACCAGGACCCCGCCGAAACCCGCCAGCGACATCCGGGCGAAGGCCACAAACAGTCCGGTCAGGCTGGGCGGGGCGGCAAGCGAGGCTGGCTGGTCCGGCTCTTGGGCGGCCGGTACTGAATCGGTGGACATCTCAGGAGCTTAGAACGGGGGCCACGGCGCGGCCAAGATCGGACCTGCAGCGATCCGGAAGCTATCCAAAAGGAACAGCACATCGCTGCTCGAAACCTCTGTTTTTTGAAACCTTTGCCCCCTATATTGGAGGTGCCGGTTCGCCGGCTATGGAAATAAACGGTCGTCGTAATAAACCATTCGGACCCGGGGGCGGTACCCGGCGCCTCCACCAAAGCCCACCATCGGGCTAGCCTGGAAAGCGGGCTTTGGCGGGGGCGAAATAGGATCGACGAGGGCGTAAAGGGCGTGCTTTTTCCCGGTATTGTTCCGCCGTTATCGGGCTACTGCAATAGTTGCCAACGACAACTTTGCTCCGGTTGCTCAGGCTGCGTAACGCAGTTTGAAAGACCACTCTAAAGTCCTAGCGGGTTAAGCTCCGCTAGGCGGGGTTCGGAGGCACCTGGCAACAGAAGCCTCCACTTGCCTTCTATTTCCTCCCCGGCGGGGACTCCTGCTGACCCGTCAGGCGCGGTACTATTGCGGCTTGGCGAGTCGGGCCGGCAGGGCCCAACTCCTGGAATGCAACAGGACCACCATGGCGACCGATCATATCCGATACGATGTGCTGGCCCGCGACGCGCTGCGCGGCGTGCTGCGGAAGGTGCTGACCGATGCCGCGGTCCATGGCCTGCCGGGCGAGCACCATTTCTTCATCACCTTCGTATCGAAGGCCGAGGGCGTGAAGCTGTCGCCGCGGCTGCTGGCGCAATATCCGGAGGAGATGACGATCATCCTGCAGCACCAGTTCTGGGATCTGACCGTGCTCGAAGACCGCTTCGAGGTCGGCCTGTCCTTCGGCGGCATTCCGGAGCGGCTGGTGGTGCCGTTCAGCGCCATCAAGAGCTTCCTCGATCCCTCCGTGAAATTCGGCCTCCAGTTCGACACGTCCGATGTCGCCGAGGTCGCGCCGGAGAATTTGCCGGCGGCCCCTGCCCCTTCGGCCGTCGCGGTGCCTGCCGCCGTCGCCGAGAACGCGGAGACAGCGGAAGAGCCGACCCCGCCGAGCCAGGGCGGTGCCGAGGTCGTGCGGCTCGATCGTTTCCGCAAGAAATGATCTAGGTTGGGCGCGGAGCCATCGCGCCCGCTCAACTGCCTATATAGAAGAGCACATGAAGAGGCCGTGCGGCGTTTCGCGCGGCAAAATGGATGTGCTCATGGCCAAAGCTTCCCGCTCGAAGACCGCTCGCCCCGCAACCCGCACCGAGACCGACAGCTTCGGTCCCATCGAAGTGCCCGCCGATCGCTATTGGGGGGCGCAGACCGAGCGGTCGCGCCAGAATTTTCGCATCGGCACCGACCGCATGCCGATCTCGCTCGTGCATGCGCTAGGCATGGTCAAGCTCGCGGCCGCACAGTCCAATCTCGAACTCGGCCTGCTCGACCAGCGCCGCGCCAATGCCATCATCCGCGCCGCACGCGAGGTGATCGAGGGCAGGCTGGACGACCATTTCCCCCTCGTTGTGTGGCAGACCGGCTCGGGCACGCAGAGCAACATGAACCTCAACGAGGTGATCGCCAACCGCGCCAATGAGCTGCTCGGCGGCGAGCTCGGCGCCAAGAAGCCGGTGCATCCCAACGATCACGTCAACATGAGCCAGTCGTCGAACGACTCCTTCCCGACCGCGATGCACATCGCGGCCGCAAGCCGCATCAATGCCGATCTCGTCCCGGCCCTCGGCGAGCTGCTCCGCGCGCTGCGCAAGAAGGAAAAGGAGTTTTCGAAGATCGTGAAGATCGGCCGCACCCATACCCAGGATGCGACGCCGCTGACGCTCGGCCAGGAATTCTCCGGCTATGCCGCGCAGGTCGAAAGCGGCATCGCGCGGCTCAAGGTCGCGGTGAAGGATCTCTATCCGCTGGCGCAGGGCGGCACCGCGGTCGGCACCGGCCTCAACTCGAAGCCGCGCTTTGCGAAGCTGTTCGCAAAGCATGTCGCGGCGATTACGAAACTTCCCTTCACCAGCGCCGCCAACAAATTCGAGGCGCTGGCCTCGAACGATGCCTATGTGCTGGCGCACGGCGCCATCAACTCGGTCGCGACCGGCCTGTTCAAGATCGCCAACGACATCCGCCTGCTCGGATCGGGCCCGCGCTCGGGGCTGGGCGAGCTGATCCTGCCGGAGAACGAGCCCGGCTCCTCGATCATGCCCGGCAAGGTCAATCCGACACAGTGCGAGGCGATGACCATGGTGTGCTGCCAGGTGTTCGGCAATCACACCGCGATCACGGTCGCCGGCAGCCAGGGCCATTTCGAGCTCAACGTCTACAAGCCGGTGCTGGCCTACAACATGCTGCACTCGATCCGCCTGATGGCGGATGCCGCGCGCTCCTTCACCGGGCATTGCGTCAACGGCATCCAAGCCGACGAAAAGCGCATCAGGGAGCTGATGGAGCGCTCGCTGATGCTGGTGACGGCGCTGGCCCCGAAGATCGGCTACGACAACGCCGCCAAGGTGGCCAAGACCGCCCATGCCAACGGCACCACGCTGAAGGAGGAGGCGCTGCGGCTCGGTTTCGTCTCGGCCGATGAATTCGACCGCCTGGTGCGCCCGGAGAAGATGACCAGCCCGGGCTAGATTTCCAAATTCCGATAGTCATCCGTAATGATACGGACGCTGGGCGCTCAGAAATATGCAGTTTTGGGGGCGGGATTTGATTACCGTCAATGTTCCGGCGGGGCGGCGTGTTACGCAGCCCCACCGCCCGTGATGGGGCGAAATTCATCGTTTGATGGCCCGAAGGGCCGATTGACGAGGACAAGCGAATGAACATCAAGTCTTTTGGGGCGCAATGCCGCCCCCTGAACATTTCATCCTGCCTGCCGAGGATCGAATGATGGAGACGCGGCATGGGGAACGTCATCAACCTGAATCGTTTCAGGAAACGCGCCGAACGGGAAGCGTCGGCGAAACAGGCGGACGCCAACCGGGCGAAGTTCGGCCGCACCAAGGCGGAGCGGTCAGCGGAGGAGACGCGCGCGGACAAGGCGACGACACATCTGGACCAGCATCGGATCGATCGCGAGGAGCAGCCATGAAGTCGCCCGTCGTGAAACGGTCGATCGTCGTCGCCGGCCACAAGACCAGCGTCAGCCTGGAAGAGGCGTTCTGGAACGGCATGAAGGAGATCTCGGGTCTGCGTAACATGACGCTGTCCGAGCTCGTCGGCGAGATCGACGGCAACCGCCAGCAGGGCAATCTGTCCTCGGCGATCCGCCTGTTCGTGCTCGACTACTTCAAGAGCCGGGCCATGGCCGTCCAGCCGGACAAGGTCCCGGCGCAATAGCCGCGGGGGCCTGTTTTCCGACGCGACCCGGGCGCCTGCACTTTAAAATCACTCTAAGGTGCAGTTTCGGCCGCTGCGCGCGCTTGACCTCAATGCCCTGCGTTGAAAATACAGGGCATGACCGACCATGATGATACGCGCCCGCTTATGCCGCTGGGTCTGGCCCTGCGCGGCTATACCGGCGTCATTCAGCACCTTTCCACCAAGGATACGGGCTCGGCGCTTTCGGACATCGAGCTCGAGAGCCGCCTGATCGAGCTCGGCTTCGTCGAGGGGGCCCGGGTCGAGGTCCTGCACGAGGGGCTGGTGGGGCGCGACCCGATCGCGGTCAGGGTCGACAGCATCACGATCGCGGTCCGCCGGCGCGAAGCCATGGCCATCATCGTCGCCTGAACAGCGACCGGATAACTGCCCCCAGGCCCTTGATCCCATGGAAGCACCCCTGCTGCATCTCGCCCTGGTCGGCACGCCCAACAGCGGCAAGACCTCGCTGTTCAATGCCCTGACCGGCAGCCGGCAGAAGGTCGCGAACTATCCGGGCGTCACCGTCGAGCGCAAGGAAGGCTTCTTCGTCACCCCGCTCGGCCGCCAGGTCTCCGTAGTCGACCTGCCCGGCACCTATTCGCTGCGCGGCCGCAGCCCGGACGAGGAGATCACCCGCGACTTCGTGCTCGGCAAGGCCTCCGGCGAGACCGTGCCCGATCTCGTGCTGTGCGTCGCCGATTCCACCAATCTGCGCCTGACCATCCGCCTGCTGCTGGAGCTGAAGCGCACCGGGCGACCGATGATCCTCGTTCTGAACATGTTCGACATCGCCACCCGCCGCGGCATCACGGTCGATGTCGAGCGGCTCGCCAAGGAGCTCGGCGTGCCCGTGGTGACCTCGATCGCGGTGCGCAAGGGCGGCACGGCCGACCTGCTGGCGCTGACCGACGAGATTTCCGCGAAGCTTGCTGCCGAGCCGCAGGAGAACAGCTGGCGCGCACTCAGCGTCTCCGAGCTGCGCGCCACCCAGCGCGAGGCCGACCGCATCATCGCCGATTGCGTCAGCCTGCCTGACAGGCCCGACACCTGGACCGCGCGGATCGACGCCGTCGTGCTGCATCCCGTCGGCGGCCTGATCGTGCTGGCGCTGATCCTGTTCGTGATGTTCCAGGCGGTGTTCGCCTGGGCGCAGCCGGCGATGGACCTGCTCAAGTCGGGCTTCGACGCGCTCGGCGAGCTCGTGAAAGCCAGCCTGCCCGACGGCCTGCTCCAGAGCTTCCTGCAGGACGGCGTGATCTCCGGCGTCGGCAGCGTCATCGTGTTCCTGCCGCAGATCATCCTTATCTTCCTGTTCATCCTGCTGCTGGAAGATTTCGGCTACATGGCGCGCGCTGCGTTCCTGATGGACCGCATCATGGGCGGCGCCGGGCTGCACGGCCGCGCCTTCATCCCGCTGTTGTCGAGCTTTGCCTGCGCCATTCCCGGCATCATGGCGACGCGCGTGATCGACAACAAGCGCGACCGGCTGACCACGATCCTGATCGCGCCGCTGATGACCTGCTCGGCGCGCATCCCGGTCTACACGCTGATCATCTCCGCCTTCATCCCTGCGAAGGACGTCTGGGGCTTCATCAACCTCCAGGGCCTCGTGATGTTCGGCCTCTACGCCACCGGCATCGTCAGCGCGCTCGCCGTCTCGTTCGTCATCAAGTTCTTCATGATCCGCGACTATGCACCGGCGCCGTTCATGCTGGAGCTGCCGGACTACAAGATGCCCAGGCTGAAATCGATCGTGATCGGCATCTACACGCGGGCCAAGATGTTCCTCTACCGCGCCGGCACCACGATCTTCTCGATGATGGTGCTGATCTGGTTCCTGGCCTCGTTCCCGCAGCCGCCGGCGGGCAGCACCGAGCCTGCGATCGACTTCAGCCTCGCTGCGATCCTCGGCAAGGCGCTCGAGCCGCTGCTCGCCCCTGTCGGCTTCAACTGGCAGATCGCGGTGGCGCTGATCCCGGGCATGGCCGCCCGCGAGGTCGCGGTCGCGGCGCTCGGCACCGTCTATGCGATCGAAGGCGGCAAGGAAGCCGCCGAGCAGATCGGCCAGGTGCTGGCGACGAAATGGTCGCTCGCCACCGCGCTGTCGATGCTGGCCTGGTACATCTTCGCTCCCCAATGCGCCTCGACGCTGGCCGTGATCCGGCGCGAGACCGGAAGCTGGGGGTGGATGGCGGCAACCTTCTTCTACATGCTGGTGCTGGCCTATGCGGCGAGCCTCGTGACGTACAACGTCGCGGTGGGGCTGGGCGCGGGCTAGCCCCTCTCAAAACTCAAACTGCGAAAACAACCCCATGCACAGTAGGCGGGGGGTTGTGAAATCAATGGCTTACGGATGTGCCAGTCCGTAGCCCGGATGGAGCGCAGCGAAATCCGGGACTCTTGCCCAAGGCGCCAGCGGACCCGGATTACGCTTACGCTCCATCCGGGCTACGGACCGCCCCGGTTGCACCGTCGGGCAAAACACTGGCATGATGGCAACATCGACCTGCGTTCGCATCCGCGCGCACCAGTCAATTGCGCCTGGCCTTGCGGCCCCGCCCACTCGCTTTCGCCGGCACGCTTTTTCCATACTTCGTCCACCACGCCGTCAGGGCCTCCATGGTCGGGCCGAGCCCCCGCGCCTTTTCGGTGATCTCGTATTCGACCCTGAGCGGTACTTCCGCGAACACCGTGCGCAGCACCAGGCCGTCCGCTTCGAGCTCGCGCAGCTGCGCGGTCAGCATGTGCTGCGTGATGCCGGGGATCGCCTTGCGCAGCTCGCCGAAGCGATAGATCCGCTGGTTGAGCAGCCACATGATCTCGAGCTTCCACTTGCCCGAGAGCAACGCGAAGGCGCGCCGCATCTCCTCGTGCATGTTGAGCGCCTTATCGGCCATGGTCTGGTTTTCCATACTTAGCGCGGATTATTCATCCTACTTGCGCAATCCGGTCTTGCTTAGCATTTTCGATGCGTGATGCAGGCACGCCTACGAAGGCTGCGCATCGACACGAAACCAACGAGACGAAGGAGAGATTGCCGCGTTCGGTGGCGATCAACGAGACCTCATGGCTGCAATCTACACCTACTGGATCAGCACGGCGCTGCTGTGCCTGCTGTATCTGACCTCTGCCTACATGTACCTCACCAGGGGAGACTGGGTCCGGCAGGCGCTGGCCGAACTCGGCTATCCCGCCTATCTCGTGCCCGGCATGATCGTGGTGAAAGTGCTGGGCCCGGCGGCGATCCTGCTGCGCGCCAGCGTCGCGCTCAGCGATCTCGCCTATGCCGGCATCTTGTTTCACCTGCTGCTGGCGGGCCTTGCCTATCTCGGCGTCAGGAGGCCCGGCGGTGCAGTGCCCGCAATCGTGGGCATCGTGCTGCTAGCCGCCTCGTTCGTCACCCAGAACGCCGCGCGGGAGATCCCCTCGCCTTACGCGCAAACAATGATGTTGTGATCTTGTCGCCCGGGGGAACCAACGGATCCCCGCGATCCATTCGGAATTGCGCTCCATTGATTTCGGTCAATGGTCCACCTCATCGGCATGTCACGTTTTCTCGTCGTCCTGCAAAGGGAGAGAGCACATGACTGGACGTGCCAAGCTGCTTGGACTGTTCGTAACTGCCGTGCTGTTCACGGCAACGCCCCTGTCGTTCCGCTACTCGCCGGTGGATGCGCTGACCGTGTCCGCTGACACGGCCGAAGCCCGCGTCGGGCGTCCCCTTACGCCCGGAAGCGTTGCCGGTGTCAATCGCAGGGTCCATCGGCGGGCGTATTACGGTGCGGCAGCGGCGGGAGCCGCAGCCTATGGGGCCTATGGCTATCGCCGGGCTTGTGGATATTACCCCTATCCGCCCTGCTATTGAGGGCGCGCGATCGCATCCTCGCGTTTTTCTTGACTCCCCATGAAAAAGGCCCCGGTCGATGCCGGGGCCTGAGTTCACTGGAGAGGCTTTGGTTCAATAGCGCGCCGTGACCGGCGCACCGTAGCCGCCGAAGCGGTAGTTCACCCGAAGCGTGACCATGTCGATGTCCTGGCTGACTCCGCTGCCCGTGAGGATGGATCCATTGGGGGTGACCACGCCGGCTGCGAAGGTCCTGTTGTCACGCCCCATCCAGAGATGGTCGTACTCGATACCGAACGACCAGTTCGGCGTGAATCCATATTCCCAACCGACACCCAGGGCACCGCCCCAGCGCGTGTGACCTGCCGAGGCGAGGCCGACGCCGGTGACGTTGTTGAAGACGTCGAAGCGATTGCGCGTCACGGCGGCGCCGCCCTTCAGGTAGAACAGCGAGGCGTTCCAGGCCCAACCGACCTGGGCCGTGAAGAGTCCAATGGCATCTGTCTTGCCCGTGGTCGAGATCAACGGATCGATCAGGGTGACGCGCGTGTGCTTGATATCGGCCCAATCGCCCTGTGCTTCCAGGCCGAGCACAAACTGATTGGTCTGCCAGCGGTACCCGATCTGTCCGCCAACGAGGCCTCCGGAGCGATCGGCGCAACCACTTGCGAATGTCCCTGTGGGCGTCAGAAAATCCACGCAGCCATGGCTCTGCCCCCAGCCTCCATTGGCGCCGATGTAAAACCCGGTCCAGTTGTAGACCGCCACCACCGGCACCGGCGGTGGTGCCGCCTTGACGGCCATGTCGGCCGCCATGGCCGGAGCCGCCATGCTCAGCGCCGCGAAGCCGATCGCCGCGATCGAAAGCTTATTCATCGTCTCATCCCCTTTGCTCAAATCTCGTTCGTTAGAAACAAGCCCTTATGTAGGCTGGCGTGCATAAGTGCTGCGAACCATCTGAAGTTTACGCGCGAGGGGATTCCTGGCCCGTACCAAAATGGCAACACTCCGGCCCCATCGCTATGCACGGAAAGGTGCTTAGTCGTCATCTGAAGCGCCGGGTGAAGCGGCGCTGTCCTGTTCGTCGGCAAGCCAGGCGTTGATGCCGGAGGACGGGATCAGCCGCTTCGGGAGGTGGGGGTTGATCGTGCCTGCAAAGACGGAAAGTCCCTCATCGCGCTTGGCGCGCGCAAACAGCTTCGCCTCATGCTCAGTCGCGAAGGTCTTCGTCTCACGCGGACTGCGTTGTCTCGGCAGAATGCCTCGCTGTCGCACTTCGAAGGTGACGTACCAGGTCGGAATCATTGCGCACACACCAACATGCCAGCAACCCCTGAGGTCGCGTTGTGGTGTGGCCATGATTCCGCGTGCTTGATTCAGATCAAGCTGCCACTTGGCCACTTTCATGCGAGCGCCGGGATGCGAGCCGGGCGTCGGTTGACCCGCCGGGCAGACCAGGGGCACGATGGCATCATCAAGATCGCGACCGGCTCCCAGGCGACGAACTGTTTCCATGGATCATTCCAGCGCCGACAGACCGACCGCCGAGCGACTGCGCCAAAACCACCTCGCCGACCTCGTCGCGCTGCATCTCGATACCGAAGTATCACGCTATATTGGTGGCGTGCGCTCGGCGGAAGCGACGAAGACCTGTCTCGACGTCAACATGGCCCATTGGGACCAGCACGGTTTCGGCCTCTGGGTGCTGCGCATTTTCGTAGTAGCGAAGCGAAACCCATCACGCTTCGAGACACTCAGAAGCAATGATGGGTTTCGCAAGAGCTCTAGCCATCCGGATCTCTATTTCCGGATTTCTATTTCGGTTTGGCGCTGACGCGCTGCGCCTGACGTTGGGCTGCGGTCAATTCCGTCTTGATCCTGTCCTGCTCCCCCGCGGGGATCAAAGGTTCATCACGTTGAGGCGGCAGATCATGGACTGGAAGATAGTCATGCACGGTGCTTGAACCGGGCTGCCGTTGCGCTACATGGCTGTCGGCGACATCGTCCCGGGCAAGCGTTGCACATCCGCCGAGCACGAACAGCATGAGCAGGACGGCATGACGCGCCAACAAGGCGCAGAACTCGATACGCACGATTACGCTACCTGATGTGCGGTGACGTCAAACCTCGGCAAAGAAAAGCAGATACAGGCAGCCCAGGATTGTCGGCAGGAACGCCAGCGCAATCCAAATCCAGAAATCGGTATCGAATACCGCCTCTGCCTTGCCGCTCTCGTGACTCGCAGGCAGTTGCGCGCGATGCCAGGCGGCATCGGCCACGAAGAGAGGACGTCGGGGATCGTTTCCCATGCTCATGTCCAGCGCCCGTCAGCGGGAAAAAAGTGACGCCATCGACAAGACGATGAGCGTGGTGAGGATGCGCCCGAGCGTCGCGAGCAGGATGGTCAGAAGAAAGCGCTTCATCGTGAGGCCGTTTGTCCTTCGTTAATTGGTGTCGGCGAGGGCTTCGCGCCGGAGTCCGTCCACGACGGCGGCATGCCGAGCTGCTGGCCGACGAAACCGGTCACACCGGGAAATCTGCCGAATTGCTCACAGGCGACGTATTTGGGCGCGCCGCCGAAACGTGGCCCCACGCTCTCGACCGGAGGCAATGCAGGCAGTCCTCCGAAAGGAGACTCACCCGTCAGCATGAGCTTGGAGAAATCCGCGCCGAAATCCGATGCAAGGTCGTAGGCGTCGCCCTCGTTGGCGATGCGCGGCGAATTGGTGATCGAATTGGCGCCACGCGCCCAGACCATCGCCGCCTTCTGGAAGCCGGCGAAGTCTCGTGCCTCGGCCTCGACGGAAAGGCTGCCCAGCCCGACCGGCAGTCGCGGCACCGGAACGGGCACGCCGGGCAACGCCACGGTCTTTGCAACCGCGGCGGCCTTCGAGGCGCCCGCTGCCGTCTCACCGGTCGGCGTGGCATGCGTCACCGTGGCTTGAATCGTCAGGTCGGCATCGTCGTCGCTCGTGACGATGCGAAATTTCTCGCTCAGCCTGAGACACAGCTCGCGGCTGATCGCATTCGCGACCAAGGCCCGCTCCTTCTCGTTGAGAGGCACCCCGGCCCGCGCCGGAAACGTGGCGGGCGCGATCCGAACGGTCTTTGCAGCGAGCAGGTCCTTCTTGCTCGCCCGGATCTGCGCCTTGGTGATCAGGCCATCGGCCTCCGACAGGCGGTCATAGCTTCGAAGTGAACCCGCGCGATCCAGCGGAGCTGTCGCGCAGCCCGCGAGCGTCAGCGTCGCCATCGTGGCCACGTCCGCCCAGCACAAACGCGAAGAGATACGCACCACAGGAACTCGCGACGATTATTAGACTTATCTCTCTAATAATCGGTCCGGGCGACTTGTCAAGAATAATAGAGTTACCTCTCTATTTTTGGCGTAGCCGCGGTCAAATTGTGGTAAGCGCTTGTCAGAATTGGAGACGCCGATCGTGCGAAAAGTGGACCCCGTCAAACACGAACAGAAGCGCCAGGACATCCTCGACGCGGCGTTTCGTTGCTTCATCAAGGACGGTTTTCACGGGGCGAGCACGACGGACATCTGTGCCGCGGCGAAGATCAGTCCCGGGCATCTGTATCACTACTTTCCGAGCAAGGAGGCGATCGTCGAGGCGATGGTCGATATCGGCCTCGCGCGCGCGACGGAAGAGTTCGGCAAGATATCGGCCGCGCCTGACTTCATCGAGGCCCTGATCGACTATCTCGAACGCGGCAGCCTGCGGCATCGCACGGCTCAGGTCCTCAGTCTCGATGCACTGGCGGAGGCCGCCCGAAATCCGCAATTCGCCGGGATCGTCGAGAAACACGCCAGCGTATCGCGGAATCTTCTGGTCGATTTTATCGGTATGGCGCAGCGCCAGGGGCAGATCGATCCGGAGCTGGACCCGGCTGCTACCGCCAACATTCTGCTCGCCATCATCGACGGCGCGCGTGCGATGCCGATCCGCACGCCGTCATTGGACGTCGAGCAAAGCCTGGCCCATCTGCGAACCATGCTGTCGCGCTTCCTGAAGCCGCCGAAGGAGGTGTCAGTGCACGTGCGCCGCGTCACCGGCAGCAGGAACGCGGCCTTGAACACAAACCGGAAGAGATAACCGGCGACAACGCGATCAAAGCAGGGCAACGATCCAGTTCATGGACCACTTCAGCTCAAACAGATTGACCGCCGAAAGGCTGAACGAAATTCATCTCGAAGACCTCGTTGCGCTGCATCTCGATGCCGAGGTGTCGCGTTATCTCGGTGGCGTTCGCTCGGCGGAGGTGACGAAGACCTATCTCGACGTCAACATGGCCCATTGGGACCACCACGGTTTCGGCCTCTGGGCGCTGCGAACGAAGGACGGTGCGTTCGCCGGACGGGCGGGCATCAGGCACATCCTCGTGGATGACGTGGACGAGATCGAGATTGCCTACGCGTTCACGCGCAGTGTCTGGGGACTGGGATTTGCCAGCGAGATCGCGAGCGCGATGACGCGCATCGGGCTGTCACAGCTCGCGCTACCCTCGCTCATCGGCATCGTCCGTGTCGACAATGGCGCATCCCGCCGCGTGCTGGAGAAATCGAATTACCTGCTCGAGCGGAGCACGAACCGCTACGGCAACGACGCCGTGATCTATCGTATCCAGCGGTGAGAGCGCAGCAACCTCACGGCTCCATCGTGTAGGAGCGCCCGGGTTCGAGCGCGTAGATGGTCAGGAAGCGGAGCGGACGGTCCGGGTCGCAATTGCGAAACAGGGTGTGCGGAACATCCGCCCGATCCTGCAAGGTCTCGCCCGCCCGGTATTGGCGCGGCTCGTCGCTGCCATAGGCGGATTCGGCAACACCTTCGACGATGTAGATCGCGCCGGCCACGGGATGCCGGTGAAGCGGAGCTGTGCCGCCGGGCGGATAGGTGACCTCGACGACCATGAGCTCCTGCTGACGGCCGGGCAATGGCAGACGTTCGAGAACCTTGCGTGTGACACCGGCAAACCCGGCCTGCCGAGCGCCTGCGCGACCGTCGCTATGTTCATCCATGGAGCACCTGACTCTTTCGAGGATTGAGTTTTCTTCGTCTGGCGACTAGCGCAGGACAACAAAGTGGCCGATTTCCGGTTCAGCGCCATGTTGCGCTTTTCTCGCCTTACGTGCTATCTCGCGATCATGCACCCAGTACGCTCTTCCGGTTGCGCACGTTCGTGAGACCAGGGTTGGGGAAATCGACTGTGAGAGTGGATTGCATTTACTTCGCGGCGGCCGCAGCCATTGTCGGCTGGATTACCTGGGGATCGACGGCAAGAGCGGACTGGGCCAGCTGCCAAAGCAAGCCGACACGAACCTGCCTGCTCGAAGAGGCCCTGCGCGGCGATCAAGGGCCGCTTGTCGGCAAGGAACGTCTTGATGTCCTTGCTCTGACCAACTACCGGAGCCATCCCCAATATTTGACGGCCGCGGATATTGACGAGGCGAAGCGGCAGCTCATGAGCCAGCCCGCCTCGCAGCCGGCGTCGCGATGGCAGTACTTCGCGGTGGCGGCGACGGGGCTGATCGCAGCCGACCAGGTCCAGGAAGCGCTAGATCTGATATCGGATCTGGATGCAGGGTGGCGCAATAACGCTCTGAGTGAGGTGATCAGAGCGCTCATCAAAGCCGACAAGCTGGACGACATCCCCGTCTTCGGCAGGCCAATGGTGGCCGATCCGCGACACGTCTTCAAAACGGCCGTGACGATGCTGGCCGAGCAAGGCAAGATCGAGCAGGCCCTGGCCTTCAGCGCCCTTTATCCGGCCGGCGCGCCCGACGCGGACACGCTGGAAGCGCTGGGAGTGGCCTACGCCAAGCGCGGCGACCAGAAGATGGCCGCGCGCTTCTACGACAAAGCGCAATCCGTCGTGGAGCAGCGAGCGCCCGGTGTGGTTCAGGACCACACCGACATGGAGCTTCGTTTCGATCGGATTATATTGCGAGCGGCGCGCGGCGATACCGACGGTGTCAAGGCCGCGCTGAAGGAATTGCCCGCGGTGTCGGACAAGCCGTCCAATTGGGTCGAGATCAACCGCAATGCGGGCTATCAAAGACTCATCGTGATGCTGTTGCGGCTCGATAATCCCAGGATGGCGGCCGACATCGCCAACTCCACGCCGCAACGCTACAGGCCGTTCAGCCTCTTGAATATCGCATTTTGGGATGCCGAGCATGGCCGGCTCGAAGAGACCCGTGAGGTCCAGACCTTTCTGAAGGACGAGACCGATCCGAACATTCACCAATCGCTTCTTCGCGCCCTTGCCGTAGCAACGGCAAGGTCCGGTGACGTCACAGCGGCCATCCCGATTGCCGAACAGGTTAGCGATCCCGTCAGGCGCCGTGCGGTCATTTTCGAGCTCTCAGAGAGCTTGCCGCCGTAAACCGCCGAAGTGCTGATTTGCGGCTCTGGTGGCCTGTGAGGCTGGAACCGGCTCGGCCCTTCGACACCGGCATTCAGCGCCACAAGCGGAACAAAAGAAACCCAACGAACGGCAGTCCATGCAGTTGCGGTGACGCTGGACCTGAACAGCCGTTCAAGAAAGTTTCTTGCCCGTTCCTGCAACAGGCGATGGTGGCGGTCGTTGTCTCGCGACGGACGCAAACCAAGGAGGAACAGATGAAGAAGCTGACTTACGCTCTTGCAGCGCTAGCGACGCTTGCAATCGGTACCCCCACCATCGCCAATGCGGCCGGCTTCGGCGTCTATGTCGGCGGCGACAGGGACTATTATGACGGCCCCCGCGCGCGGGTCTACCAGCATGACCGCGGCTGGCATCGTGGCTGGTATCACCACGACCGCGACTACGACCGCGGCGTCGTGATCCGTCGTTATCATCATTGGGACGATTAGTGCGCGCCAGTACGATCGAACAAGGAGGCCCCGCTCGGACGGGGCCTTTTTGCTTTTTGCATTGGACGCACGGAAGACGCCGCCAGGCACGGCAGCCTCCTAGCTGGCATCAGATCGCCCTGCGTGGCCTATCAAATTACTTGTGCCGCTACTTCGTGTAACCCTGGCTCGTGCACCACCACATGGCGTCGGCCGAGGTCGAGCCATGCTCTATAACGTATTTCCGGCACGCTTCGTAGTTGACGGCATAGCGCTTGGCACACGGGACGGAGGAAATCGTGCCGCCGCTCCAGGAGCACTTGTATTGAGCATTGGCTGCCGGCATCGACAGGGTTGTGACAGCGAGCCCGACGACGAGAAACGCGAAGGTCTTCATGACTATCTCTCCCAAATCCAGGGATTAGCGAGCGCTATCCCAGGTGGTACGATAGCATGCTTTCGACTGCGCGAGATGGACGCGTGTCCATTCGGGATCGAAGAGGTGCCTTGCGGAAATGCCGGCTCTCACTCCTCCGGCGAGCTAACCAAACGCGGGCGCAATCGAGGCGTCTCGTCCTCCGCCGGCAGCCTGTCATTACTCGCCGCGATGGCGCAGCGCATCGACAATGACCTTGAAGGCGGGCGCGTTCTGGCGGCGGCTCGGATAGTAGATGTGGTAACCGTCGAACGTCGGCGACCAATCGTCCAGCACCAGCATGAGGTCACCCGCCGCGATGTGCTGCCGTGCGATGTTCTCCGGCACATAGGCGATGCCGTATCCCTTCAGCGCCGCGTCGGCCTGGGCGTAGGAATTGTTGAACGTCAATTGTCCGTCGA
This sequence comes from Bradyrhizobium sp. CCBAU 45389, assembly GCF_028128625.1. Classification (NCBI taxonomy): domain Bacteria; kingdom Pseudomonadati; phylum Pseudomonadota; class Alphaproteobacteria; order Hyphomicrobiales; family Nitrobacteraceae; genus Bradyrhizobium; species Bradyrhizobium sp. CCBAU 45389. The sequence goes on from NZ_LBIY01000099.1 coordinate 201,411, forward strand.
CGCGGACGCGAAGCTCCTGGCTGCCTTTCGCGAACTCCCACGCATACAGCCCGCCCGCCCGTTCCATGCGGAGGTTGATGCAATTGTGCCGCACGAGCTCATGAGGGTGGGTCGGCGCGCCGTGCTCGGCGAAGTAGCCGGGTGAGCCCACGGCCACCAGCCGCCAGTCCGGCCCGATCCGCACCGCGACCATGTCCTTTTCGACGCTCTCGCCGAGGCGGACGCCGGCGTCGAACCCCTCTTCGACGATGTTGCGAAATCCACTGTCGAGGCTGACCTCGAGCTTGATGTCCGGGTAATCCTTCAGGATCGGCTCGAGCTTCGGCCACACCACGCTGTGGAACGCATGGTCCGAAATCGTCATCCGGATCCGCCCCGAGGGCTTGTCGCGGAATGCCATGAGGTCGGCGATGTCGGCCTCGATCTCGGCGATGCGCGGCGCCATCGATTGCCGCAGGCGCTCACCGGCTTCGGTGAGACCGACGCTGCGGGTCGTGCGCGTCAGGAGCCGAATGCCCATCTGGTCTTCCAGACGCTTGATGGTGTGGCTCAGGGTCGACTGGGCGATGCCGAGCTTGGCGGCCGCCTTGGTGAAACTGCGCTCCCTGGCGACGGTGAGAAACCACAAGAGGTCGTTGAAATCGTGCCTGGCCATCGCTGTCCGCCGCTGAAACCATCCATTTATGCCGCAGGTCGATTAATGCAAGCGGACTATTCCATCTAATCGGGGTGCGAGCGGAGCGCTATTTCAGCTGCCACGGATGGCCGCAGCCTGGCCGCCGTCCCGACCACAGGCGCACGCATCATGTCCAGACACTGCCCCACGCGCCGCACAATTGTCGGCGGCCTCGTGGCCATCGCCGCAGTGCCCGGCTCCGTCGCCGGCCTGACCGCGACGAACGCCTCCGGTCAGACGGGAGCAGCAAACATGCAGATACGATGCGTCTTCGACCGCCACAGTTTTACGGCAACTCTTCTCGACAACCCGTCGGCGCGGGACCTCGCCGCTCTCTTGCCGCTCGACCTCGCCATCGAGGATTATTCGACCAACGAGAAGATCGCCTATCTGCCGCGCAAGCTGACCGAGAACGGCAGCGGGCCGTTCACGGACGAGGCGCCGGGCGATCTCTGCTACTTCGCGCCCTGGGGCAATCTCGCCTTCTTCCACGGCAACTACCGCTACTCCAACGGGCTGATCCGTCTCGGCCGTCTCGACGGTGGCGCTCAGCCCCTGCTCACGCGCGGACAATATCCGCTGCGGATCGAGCTTCTCTCCTGACGATCAAACCCCGAAAGGATACGACCATGCTGGCAACGCTCATGTACGGTCCCGGCGACGTTCGCTGCGAAGCGGTCGACGATCCCAAAATCCTCAAGCCGACCGACGCCATCATCAAGCTGTCGGCGACCTGCATCTGCGGCTCGGACCTGTGGCCCTATCGCGGCCTGCAGCCGACCGACGGCCCCGCGCATATGGGCCACGAATATTGCGGCGTGGTCGTGGAGGTCGGCAGCGAGGTGAAGACGGTGCGGCCCGGGCAGTTCGTCGTCGGCTCCTTCTGCATCTCCGACAACACCTGCCCGCATTGCCGCTTCGGCTTCCATTCCTCCTGCGTGCAGCGCGAGTTCATGTCCGGCGCGCAAGCCCCCTACGCGCGCGTGCCGCTGGCCGACGGCACGCTGGTGGCGACCGCGGAGCTTCCATCGGCCGATCTCATTCCCCATCTGCTCGCGACCTCCGACGTGCTCGGCACCGGCTGGTATGCCGCGGACGCCGCCAATGTCCGCGAAGGGTCGACCGTCGTCGTGGTCGGTGACGGCGCCGTCGGGTTGATGGGCGTGCTGGCGGCGAGCGAAATGGGCGCCGGGCGGATCATCGCCATGAGCCGTCACGCTGCGCGGCAAAAGCTCGCCACCGAGCTCGGGGCGACCGATATCGTGGCCGAGCGCGGCGAAGAGGGTATTGCCCGCATCAAGGACCTCACCGGCGGCGTCGGTGCCGATTCCGTCCTGGAGTGCGTCGGCACGCAGCAATCGATGACGCAGGCAATCGCCTGCTCACGGCCCGGCGGGTCGATCGGCTATGTCGGCGTGCCGCACGGCGTGACCTTCGAAGGCGAGGCGATGTTCTTCGCGCAGCGACGCATGCTCGGCGGACCGGCGCCGGTCCGGCGCTTCCTGCCGGACCTGATCGAGCGCGTCCTCGCCGGCAGGATCAAGCCGGGCAAGGTGTTCGATCTGAAGCTGCCGCTGTCGGAAGTGGCCGAGGGATACCGCGCCATGGACGAGCGGCGCGCGATCAAGACGTTGATCACCTTGTGAGGATTTCGCTGCGCTCGCAATGACGGCGTGGAAAGCAGCTTACCTGAAATACCCCAGCACGAGATCGACGTCCGAGCTGCGGGCCGCCGTGCCGTTCAGCTCGGCATCGATGACCCGGCGGCAGGCCTCGATCGCGGCGTGGTCGCCGAGGTCGTTGGCGGCTTCGAGCACGAGCCAGGCGGCGTCCACCGAGGCCTTGTCCGGTGCTCCGCCGCCGATGTCTGCGGCGACCTTGTTGAGGCTCTTCTTGCGAACTGCGGTGCCGAATTGAGGCAACATCTCAAATACTCCCCTCTCGAATTCCCGCTCAGTTGACCTGTTCAATGGACCTGGAGCTCGGGCTGACGGCCCGAGGCGGAATCGGCACCCGCGCTGTTCTTGCGCGACTGGTAGAATTTCAGGATGCTGCGCGACGTCTCGATCTTGAGCCGGCCGTATTCGCGCTCATTGTCCTGGAGGTCGCGCGCGGTGATCAGATGATCCTTGGCGCCGAGGAACAGCAGCGACATCGTCGTGTCCCAGGAGAAGTCGAGCGCCTTGCACAGCACCAGCAGCATCTCGCGGTTGCGGTCCATCAGCGCGCGTTCGATCACGTCGACCGGCAGCGCCGACAGCAGCGACAGGCCGATCTGCACCTCGTCGAAGCGGTGCTGGCGCGCATAGCTCGCGATCGAGTCCTGGTTGAGGTTGCCCTGGCGGTACTGCGTCGTGACCACGCGCTTGGCGACGAAATAGCTGCGCGAAGACGGACCGAACTTGGATTGCAGATCGCCGGTGACCTCGGTCACCGAGCTCTGGATCTGCGCCATCATCTCGGGGCGCTCGGTCCCGAGACGGCGGCGGACGTCTTCCGACGCCTTCGCAATCAGCTGCTGGAAGATGTGGCGCGGCACGTCCTTGCGGAGGCCAAGCTGCTCGGCGAGGATCGAATCGCCCTCGGCGCGGCGGACCATGTGCAGCAGGCCCGAGCCGGAGAAGCGCGCGCCCTCGTTCTTGGCAACCGACGTCACGACCTCCTGGTTGCCGCGCTTGACCAGCACGTCGGTCACGGCCTCGCCGATCGACTGGCGCTGCGAGATCGCCAGCAGATGCGCCTGGCCCTTGGTCAGGGCGCTCTCGACCAGCATCTTCTCGTCGATACGATTGGAGTCGCGCAGCACGGGACCGGCAACCTCGATCTCGTCGTCCAGGGCGAGCTTCTCGATGACGTTGAGCGGAGCATGATCGCACGCCGACATCAGCTCCGAGAGCTGCGCCCGCGCGGCGACCTCGATCTCTTCGGCGAGCCGGCCGATGACCTCGCCAAACATGCTGATCTCGTCGTCGCTGTAGCGGCCGGTGATCAGAATGTCGGTCGCATGCCACAACGCGCGTGCCCGGCTTTCGTCGGTGCCGCGCGCGATCGCGTCGTCCAGATCCTGCAGAAGCGATTTCGCCCCGTTCATCTCGATACCCCAGTTCTTGGTCGTCTTTGGCGAGCCGTCCCGCCCGTGCGGACGCGACGCCGAATTCCTCTGAGAACCAACGCTAGAGATGAAACGCGAGAATTCGGTAAAATTGGCAAATCAGTTTTGCCGACGAAAATTCATTCAAATGCAAGGGGATGGGTTAACCGCCGGGCAAGCTGCGACGCCTCGCCCGGTGAGCATCGAGCGCTGCGGGAGCACCGTTGACTACGGATTCTGCGGCACCAGCACCAGCGGCGGTTTCGGCCTGGGCTTTGCGGGCGCGGGGCCCGGCGCCGGCCGCACCTCGATCGGCGGCGGCAAGGGCGCGACCTGCTGGCTTGCGAGCGGCGGGCTCGTGAGTGGCGGGCTTGGCGCGGCGGGCGCGGCCTGCGGCGCCTTCGGCATCGGCGCGGCCTTCGGCTTGGACTGCGGCACCCGGCGCGGATCCTGGCCTGGCAGCGGCACATTGACCGGCGCCGGCTCGGGCGCTGCATCCGGAGCGACCAGCGTCGGCAGCGCGGCGGTGGCCGGCGGCGGCTCGCCGCGCTCGATCGCGTCGAGCCGGCGCGTCTCGCGGTCGATCGTGCGCACCGCAAGCCATGACGACAACGGCGCGAGGTCGACGGTGCGGCTGAGGCGATCGGGCGGACCTGCCGCGAACAGCTGGATCTCCGGCGGCGCGCCGGAGAGCCCGGTCATGATCGGCGTCAGGCTGGCGCGGATGTCGGCCTGGTCGGCGGGAATGTCGTAGCCGCCGGAGACGATGGCGCGGGCATTCTTGGCCTCCAGCGGCGTCGCACCGACGCGCAGCCGTCCGTCGCGGATGGTGAACGGGATCTGCGCCGAGGCGACCGCAATCGGGCCTGCCGACAGCGCGGGCTCGACCAGCTGCCGCAGCCGGTTGTCGTCACTGACCTGGCCGCCGTCACTGGCGCGGATGGCGATCTCGAAGGCGCGCGGATTGAGGCCGCTGATCTCGGCGGAGTCCAATTTCACCGTGCCGTTGCCGGCGAGCGCGCCGGTGAGCGCCGCGACGCTGCGGCCCTGGCTGGTCAGCGCCATCTGCACCGAGGCACGGCCCTTGGGCAGCGCGAGATCGCGATAGCGCAGCACGGTCGCATCGACATTGCTGAGCTCGATGCGCGCGTTCAGCGCGAGGCCGTTCGCGCCATTGCGCGCGTCGAAGCTCGCTGACACCTCGCCGCCGCCGAGACCGCCCTTGAGGCCATCGAACGCGAGCGACTGGCCGTCGCTGCGGATCATGCCGCCGAACGGGCGCAGCTCGATGCCGCCGGGCATCGTGCCGCGCAGCGCCTGGAAGGCGATGCGGCCGCGCCAGCCGCCGAGCAGCCCCGCACTCAGCGGCTCGCCCGCATCGCGTCCGGCCGCGCCGATCGCCTTTGCGAGCGCAGGTGCGAGGTCGAGCGTATCGAGGCCGATCTCGCCGTCGACGCTCTTCTCCGGGTCGAGCGTGACCGCGAGACGCCCGCGCAGATGCGAGCCGGCCGCGCTGCTGTCGAGATCGTCGAAAGTCAGGCGGTTGCCTGACAGCGTGAGGCGCGAGGACAGGTTGACACCCTGCACCGACTTGTCGGCCGTGCCGGTCCCGAACAGCGGCGCGAGGTTGACGTTGCGCACGCGCAGATTGACGCTGGCCTTGGGCTCCGACAGTTCGACAGTCCCTTGCGCATCCGCATCCAATCCGCCGCCGCTGAGCTTTGCGTTCAATTGCAGCGGTCGCCGCCAGGCGCCGCTCAAACGGCCTTCGAACTGCGAGGCGCCCTCGCCTGCGGCCACCATGCGGTCGAGCCCGAGCAGGCCCAGCAATGCGCCGGCCTGCGGAGTCGACACCTTCGAGTCCAGCGTGAAGTCGCTGCTCCGCAATTTGTCGATATCGATGCCGTTGACGTCCGCCACCGGAGTCTGCGCGGCCAGTGTCGCATTGGCCTTGAGTTGCGGCGCGTCGAGATCGAGCACGGCGCGGGCGTCGCTGCGATCGGCATGCTCGGCGTTCTTGTCGAGGCTGACGTCGAGCTTCAGGCGCGTCACACCCGGCAGCGACGGCAGGGCATCGAAGCGCGCGCGCACCGACGGCGCAAACGGCTCGATCAGCGCGGTGAGCTCGTGCAGCGAACCGGCGGAGGATTTCAGCGCGAGCTTGCCGGTGGCCCTGGTGCGGTCGAAACTGCCGCTCGCTTCCGTGGTCACGCCGCTGGTCTGGCCGAACCGCAACTGCTCCAACGACAGCGACGCCGGCGAGTAGCCGAGCTTGGCCGCGAACGGCCGCAGCTCCTGGCCGGCGGAGATGGCGCGGCCGATATCGAGCGACAGCTTGGCTTCCTCCGGCCATTCACCTTGCGGCCCCGCGAGCGCGCGGACAAAGCTCGCGGCGGCGTCGAGATCGAGCCGGTCGGCCTTCAGCTCGGCATCGATCCGCGAGCCCTTGCTCGCGCCGTTCTGGACGAAGGCAATCCGTCCCTCGACGGCGCCGCCTTCGATGTCGGCCTTCAGCCTGTCGACGGCGAGATGGTTGGCGGCGATGGTCACATCGCCGGCAAGGCGCAGCGGCCGCGTGCTGCGGCGGTTGATCTCGCTGCGGCCCAGCAGCCAGGCCACCAGCGTATCCGGATCGGACGACTCGACGTTGAGGCGGCCGCTGAAACTGTCCGCGCCTGGCGTTGCGCCGTTGAGCGAGAGCTGCGTCGTGCCGGGCGCGCGCAGCTCGAGCCGCCGGAAGGTCCAGGACCGACCGTCGGTCGCAAGCTCCGCCGCGATGTTCTGGAGCGGGCGGCCACCGAGCATGATCTGGTCGGAGTTGAACTCGATCTGCGCCGGGATCGGCGCCTGCGGGATCGCGGCAAGGCCCGCGCGCAACGCCGGCAGGATGCGCAGCGGCTCGGAATCGTTCCTGGCCGCCAGCCTGTCGGCATCGATCTGACGGGCCGACAGCACCGCGCGCAGCAGCGGCGATGTACCGAACCTGAGGTCGCCGACGCCGCCAACTTTCAACGCGTTGTCATCAGTGCCAATGTTGGCATCGATCTGGTCGAGCTTGGCGCCGGCCGGGTCGGCCTTGAGCTTTGCCGTGAGCTTCCACGGCGTCGGCCCCGCCTCGCCCGGCTTCTTCGCCGCGGGCACACCGAGCGTCAGCGCGCCGTCGAATTTCGGCTGGCGGTTGTCGAAAGCGAGCACGCCTTCGAGATCGGCCAGGGTCGCGCGCTCGCCGGGATCGACGTTGAGATGCAGACGCGTGGCGCTGCCGTCAGCGCTCGGGCCGGAAGAGATCCGGAACGGATAGCGCGTGCCCGACACCTTGAAACTGCCGTCGCCGCGCACCGAGCCGGCGAGCGAGCGGACATCGCCGGAGAACGCGATGTCGGTCAGCTCCAGCGTCGAACGGCTGGCGGCATCGTGCAAGGCGATGCGCCCGGTGAGGTTCACCCGCTCGATGGCGAGCGAGGCGAGGTTGAAGCTGCCGTTCGCGGTGGACGGCAGGTCGACCCGCCCGCGCGCATCGAGGCCGAGATCGACCGCCATGCCGCCCACCGTCAGCTCGGTGGCACGCCATTCGCCGCGCATGAGGGAGCCCAGGCTGAACTCGACGTCGAGCTTGTCGGCGCGCAGCCGGCCGAGATCGTTGTTGCCGCCGAATGTCACCGAGCGCAGCCGCAAGGTCGGCGCCGGCAGGAGCCGCGCGTCCAGCTCGCCCGCCACCCGCACCGGCACGCCGATGATCCGGCCGGCCTCCGCCTCGAACTGGGGCCTGAACTGGTTCCAGTCGATGAAGTAAGGCCCGATCAGCGCCGCCAGAAGCGCTAAGATGAAGGCAATCGCCAATCCGAGCAGCGTCGTCTGCACGGGTCTCCCCTCGGCCAAACCGGCACCCGGGCCAAACCTTGACCCCTGCAAACCTTGGCCTTGAGGCTTCAGGCGCGCCGGAACAGCCCCTTATATAGAGGGAAGTGTGGCGAAGTCACAGCGACTGTTGCGCGCGGAGGTTAACGCTGCAGCCTCACCAGCTGGCCGGGAGCTGCGTCAGGCCGCGCAGCACGAAGGTCGGCCGCCATTTCGGGTTCTCGACGTCGTCGATGCGCAAATCGGGCAGCCGCCGGAGCAGCGTCGCGATGGCGATCTCAGCCTCGATGCGCGCCAGCTGGGCCCCGAGGCAGAAATGGATGCCGCCGCCGAAGGACAGCGGCTTCACGTTCTGCCTGGTGACGTCGAGCCGATCGGGGCGATCGGGGTAAACGGCGGGATCGCGGTTGGCCGAGCCGAGCAGGCAGAGCACGGTCTCGCCCTTGGGGATCTGCCTGCCGCCGAGATCCTCGATGTCCTCCAGCGCGACACGCCCGGTCATCTGCACCGAGGAATCGTAGCGCAAAAATTCCTCGATCGCGCCCACCATCAGCTCCGGCCGCGCCTTGAGCAGCGCGAGCTGGTCCGGATTGCGGTGCAGCGCCAGCAGGCCATTGCCGATCAGATTGACGGTGGTCTCGTGACCGGCGCCGAACAAGAGGATGATGTTGGCGGTCAGCTCCTCATTGGTGAGCTTGTTGCCGTCCTCCTCGGCCTGCACCAGCTGCGTGATGAGGTCGTCGCCGGGATTTTTGCGGCGCAGCTCGAACAGCTGCTGGAAGTACATCTGCGCCATCATGTTGCCGGCGTTGCCCTTGGCGATCTCCTCCTTCGAGAGCGGCACGGGGTCGAGCAGCCGGCCGCCGTCGCGCGAGCTCTTGTAGAACACCTCGCGATGGTCCTCGGGGATGCCGAGCATGTCGCAGATGATGGTGACGGGCAGGCGGAAGGCGAAATCCTCGATCAGATCCATGTGACCGCGCGCGATCACGGCATCGATCGCCTGGTCGACCATCTCCTGGATGCGCGGCCGCATGTCCTCGACCCGGCGCGCGGTGAAGGCTTTTACGACGAGGCCGCGCAGGCGGGTGTGATCCGGGGGATCAGACTGCAGCATCCAGTGGCTCATGCTGCGGAACACCGGCTCGTCCATGATCTTTTCGCTGTAACGGCGCTTGGATCGCTCGACGAAATCCTTGCCGAAGCGCTTGTCGCGCATCACGAGGCTGACGTCGGCGTGGCGGCTGGCGACGAACTGACCGAACGGCGTCACATGGATCGGGTCGATCGCGCGCAGCCGGTCGTAATGCGGATAGGGATCGCGGATGAAGTCCGGCGACAGCGGATTGAACAGCGGATCTCCGCCTGCGGGTTGCACTTGCTCGTTCATGGTGACCTCAATCGGTTGCCGATGACACGCATACGCAAGGCAGCCCCTGCCCGGCGTAACCATCCCTCTTATTTATCAACTCGATACACTGTTGTATCGAGTTGCATTCTGCCCTAAGCTGCGCCGATGTCAAGGGTGAGAACCAGGCCGACCAGGAACGATACGCGCGACAGACTGTTCGAGGCGGCCGCGCGCGTGTTCGAGGAGGACGGCATCGGCGGCGCCAGCATCGAGGCGATCGCGGCCGCCGCGGGCTTCACCCGCGGCGCGTTCTATTCCAACTTCAAGAGCAAGGACGAGCTGATCATCGCCATGCTCGAGGACCATGTCGAGCAATCGATCCGCCGCAACATGGACATCCTCGCCCAGCACGACAATCTCGACGATTTCATCGCGGCACTGAAGTCGATGGACCGCAGCAAGCAGGATCCGCTCGGCCGCGCGCCCCTCCTCCACATGGAGATGATCCTCTACGTCGCGCGCGCCGAGAAGCGTCGGCCCGAACTTGCCAAACGCCTGCGGGCGCGGCGCAAGCTCGTCGCCGACATCGTCGAGGCGACATTGAAGGGCAACGGCAAGAACGACACGGTGAATCCGCCCTGGATGGCCTCGGTCGTGCTGGCGCTCGAAGACGGCTTTCGCCTGCACCGGCTGATCGATCCGGAAACGACGCCAGCCGACAGCTTCTTACGCGCCATCACGGATCTGCGGCGAAGGACGGGACTGGCGTCGGACTAGGGCGGCTACGCATGTGCCAAACCGCCGCAGCCGGGAACAAACAGCGCGACGCGATCAACAAACGTCCGCGGAACAGCTGGCCGATCCCTTCAACCGTCGCGATCAGTCCTGAGGCGACCGCCATCAGGAGACGCGAGACCGTCGAGATGAACGCGCATTTATCTTCATGACTCTTTGCCTCTCCTGATTGCGCGCTTGCAACTTTTGCCCGTCGTTGATGTTGGCACCGCATCACAACGGCATCGAGGAGGACCGCACATGAAGACCGCGCTAGTTCTGGCAACCGTCGGTACGCTCGGCGTGAGCGCGGTGACAGCACCAACGCCCGCGGAAGCCCGCTGGCGTGGCGGCTTCGGTCCGGCGCTGGCAGGTGGATTGATCGCAGGCGCCGTGATCGGCGGCGTGGCCTCTTCCGCTTACGCGTATGGGCCGGGTTACGGCTACTATGGCCCGGGTTACGGCTATTACGGCGGCGGCTACGCGCCGGCGTATTACGGCGGCTACGAACCATATCCCTGGGGCGGCTACACCACGACCTACTACAGCACTGGTTATGCCCCGGCCTATTACGGGTACGGCTATCGCCGCGTCGTGCGTCCGGCCTACGCCTATTACGGCGGACCGTTCCCGCGTCGGCACTTCTATCACCATCGTTGGCACCATCACTGGTGATGTGAAGCGCCAAGACAGGCCCAGCACGGAACGCTGAGCCCTCAAGAATGATGATCAGGTCGATGCCGTCCGGCTTCGACCGCGACGTTCAACGCGCGGTCGCGTCGCCACGGAACCTGAGCAATTGCAGCGAGCAGATCAACAAGGAGTCTCAGATGAACACGGGAAAGAACAAGTTTTTGCTGACCACGGCAGTCCTTCTCGCCGGCGTCAGTCTGGCATCGGCGCAAGGCATGCGTGAACGTGAAGGTGCCGGCGGAAGCGGCATGAGCACCGGTGGCGGAGCCAGCGGAGGTGCTGCGGAACGCGGACGATCCGGTGCGACGTCGCAGGGCGCCGCCGGTGCCTCACGCAGCGAAGGGATGACGCAGGGCCGCGCGGGCGGTCGGGCCGAAGGTTCCTCTGCAGCGCACGACAGCAGCCGGGCCGCGGACAAGGACGACAAGCAGACCATCGGTCAGGGCCGCGACGGCGCGCGCCAATCGCAATCGGAGCAAAGCAAGCAAGGCAAGGACCAGACGGTCGGCCAGAGCCGTGGCGACAGGGACCAGGCGCGTCAATCCAAGTCCGAGAGCGACAAGAGCGGCAAGCAGACGGTCGGACAGAGCCGCAACGACCGCGACCATACATATCAGTCGCAGGGCACCGAACAGAACAAGAGTACCACGACGGGCGCCAATACCAGGGACAATGCCCAGGATAGGAATGCACAGGGCAAGAATGCCCAGGGCAAGAACGCGCAGGGTCAGAGCACGACGACCACCGGCGCGAACACCAAGAGCACCGCCCAAGACCGGAACGCCCAAGACAGGAACGCACAAGACAAGAACGCACAGGATCCGCGCACGACGACGACCGGCGCGAACACTGGCGGCAGTGCCCAGGGTAACGTCCAAAACCAGAGTACCCAGCAGAGTCAGGGCACTGCGACAGGGACCAACGCGCAAGGTCAGGCCAACGCTCAGGCTCAGACCCAGGGCGCGGCCACCCAGAGCATGTCCGGCCGCGTGCAGGTGAATGCGCAGCAGCAGACGCAGCTGCAGCAGTCGGTGCTGAACTCACGCAATGTGGACCGCGTGCGCGTCAACACCAATGCCATCAACTTCCGGGTCAATGCCGGCGTGGTCGTGCCGCGGAACATCTCCGTGGTCTCGGTCGCGGCTTATCCCGCGCTGATCGATGTCTATCCTGACTACCGCGACGACAGCTTCTTCGTCGTCGACGACGAGATCATCGTCACCGACCGCAGCCGCAGGATCGTCGACGTCATTCCCGCTGGGCCGCGGACGCGCTATGCCCGGAGCGGTGGCCCGAGCGGTGGTGGCGGCAGCATCGCTGCGCTGAATCTCAGCCCCGACGAGATCCGCGTTGTTCAGCGGGTCTTGATCGAACGCCGCATGCTGTCCGGCGAAGCCGACGGCGTCCTCGGGCCGGGTACACGCAGGGCATTGATGACCTTCCAGAGACAGGAAGGCTTCCAGGCCACCGGCTCGATCGACACCCGCACTGTCGCTGCGCTCGGCGTGTCCAACCAGATCAGCGCCACGCAGGGCCAGTCGACCACAGTCGGCCAGGGCGGCAACAACCAGTCGATGCCGCAAAACACGACCGGCCAAAACACCGGCCAGAGCAACGCGCCGGCGCAGCAGAACCAGACCACCGGTCAGGCTCCGCAGAACCAGCCGTCCACAACCGGCCAGACTCAGCAGAACCAACCAGCCGCCTCGGGTCAGGCCACCACGCAACCGCCGTCGGGCCAGACCACCGGCCAGGCTCCGCAGAACCAGCCGTCCACAACCGGCCAGGCTCAGCAGAACCAACCGGCCGCCTCGGGTCAGGCCACCACGCAACCGCCGTCGGGCCAGACCACCGGCCAGGCTCCGGCACAAAGCAGCACTCCGTCCACCAGTCAGCCCAGTACCAACCAGAACACGCAGACCGAACAGACCAACCAGAACAGTGCGCCGCCGCCTTCGACGTCCAGTCAGCCGAGCCAGAAGTAGAGCGGCTGACCACACGCTTCCGAGCCCCGCCTCCCCGGCGGGGCTCTTTCGCTACGGCCAGCAGCATTCAAGGCGATGACCTGCAGCAAGCGGGACGGTGCCATGTTGAAATGACGACGCGCCCTCATTCGGCCCTATCTCGCGTCCGCGCGCATTTGCGATCAAAAGGACACACCCAACGTCCGGTGCCGCATGCTGTAGCAAATTTAATTTGCACCTCGCGATTGCAGGACGTAACTGCCACTCAAGAGCGACGTGATCCGGCAATGACCGGACGAGAAGGCGCTGCACCAACAGCAAGAAAAGCAAGCAAAGCAGCTACTTTTCGTTCAGGAGAATTCATTGCCCGGCATCGTCCATGTCGTGGATGACGACGCATCGTACCTATCGGCCATCCAACAAGTTCTAGAGGCAAGCGGATACCGCGTCGCCACCTATGCATCGGCGCAGCAATTGCTGGAACAGCGGCTCGACCAGATCAAGGGCTGCATTCTGCTGGATGTCAGGATGCCGGGCATGAGTGGGCTCGAGTTGCAGAACCGCTTGACCGAGCGCGGCTCGACACTGCCCATCATCTTCCTGAGCGCTTATCCCGACGTCGGCATCACCGTGAAGGCGATCAAGGCAGGGGCGGATGACTTCTTCATCAAGCCTGTCAGCTCGGATGATCTCTTACGAGCCATCGCACGCGCGATCGCGCGGCATCGCGACGCGCGCGAACTCGACGGCGAGCTGGAAGCACTTCGGCGCCGGCTTTCGACGCTCACCCCGCGCCAGCGGCAGGTCTTCGAGATCATCGTCCAGGGCAAGACGAGCAAGCATGCCGCGCGCGAGCTCGGCAGCACCGAGCGGACCATCAAGGCGCATCGGAGCGCGATCATGGACAAGCTTCAGGTCCAATCGGTGGTCGAACTGGTCAGGATCGCCGAGCGGCTCGGCGTGCTCGGCGCAAAGGACGAGCCGGGCGCGACCGTATAAGGTGACGCGCGGCCGCTGCCAGCGCGGAGTGGCTTTAGGTTCGATTGCCGCGGACATGTTCTCCTCTCCCGCTTGCTGGAGAGGAACAGGCCACCATTCCGCGGAGAGCCCGGTTGGACGCTTACGAGGTAGAAGCGGACATCAGCCGGCCGACAATATCTGCTGAAACCCTCGAAAATAACCCAAAGCGGAAGTAAGGGGTTAAGCTATCGCTACGCGATAACCCGACTTTTGCTGCTTCGCGCTCAGGTGCTCTTAGATCTTAGGGAATATCTTCCGAGATTGGCTTGATCTCGATTCCCATTCGACGATTGCTATGACTGATCCCGAACCCGAAGAGACCAAGGCTCAATGCTTTGCGGCATTACCGAGATGGAAGCGATGGCTCGTCTACCTCGGCATCATTGACGGCCAATTCTTACTTATGAGCGATGCCGAAAGGCAAAAAATCAAGGCCGAGCAGACCAGACGATTGTTGGAAGATTTTCCGATATGGAGCAGGTTGCTCGCGACAGCGGGGCTTGTGGCAGCCGCGATTGCCGGACCCTTGCAACTCTACCTGTCAGGACAATTGACGATTGGGTCGAGCAAGCTCGGATGGACCAGAACGATCATTCCCTCTGAAGAGCCTGCGCTGTTCGTTACGACATTGCTTCTTCTAGAGTGCACTTTGGTTTCGATGCTCTATATCACAACCAAAGTCTTCTACTTCAATGGCGAACAGTCATCACGCAAACGATAGATGGGGCCAACAAAGGGCGCAGATCCCAAGCTGACGTCGTCATCCGCCGGGTTGATAGGTACACGGCCTACGCCGACCGCTTCACGGGCTCGCGTTCCACCGTCGCAACATCCAGCCGCCCCAGCATCGCCCTCGCCTGCTCGGCGCAGTGCTCGATCAGCCAGCGCTCGAAGGCGACGGGGGCGAGTGCGGGGGCGTAGAGGAAGCCTTGCACGACGTCGCAGCCGAGCTCGGCCAGCGTCCTGCGCTGGCCCTCGGTCTCGACGCCCTCGGCGACGACGGTCATGCCGAGGCCCTGGCCGACGCGCACCACGGCGGTGGCGATTGCAAGGGCGCCCGCGTCACGCTCGATGTCGCGCATGAAACTGCGGTCGATCTTGAGCTCGCGGATCGGCAGATGGGCGAGACGGCTGAGGCTGGAATAGCCGGTGCCGAAATCGTCCACCGAGAGCCCGACACCGAGCTCGCGGATTGCGTTCATGGTCTCGAGCGCGGCGACGCTGTCCTGCATGAACACGCCCTCGGTGATCTCGAGCATCAGGGCATCCGGCGGCAGGTCGTATTCGGCGAGGATGTCCTTGAGCCGCGCGGCCAGCGTGACGTTGCGGAAGTTGATCGGCGACAGGTTCACGGAGACGCTGGGGATATTGAGCCCGGCACGGCGCCAGCTCGCCATCTGCCGGCAGGCCTCGCGCACCGACCACAGGCCGATCTGCTCGATCAGGCCGCATTCCTCGGCGAGCGGGATGAATTTTGCCGGCGAGATGTCGCCGAGCTCGGCATCGTGCCAGCGTGCCAGTGCCTCCACGCCGTGGACGGCGCCGTCGCAGCTGCGGATCTGCGGCTGGTAGCTGAGGCTGAGCGCGCCGTCCGCGATGGCGCGGCGCAGTGCGGCGATCAGTGCCAGACGCTGCTCGGTGAGCCCGTTCATCTCGGCGCTGAACAGGCGATGGGTGGAGCGGCCGGCCTGCTTGGCCATGTACATGGCGGCGTCGGCCTGCTGCATCAGCGTGTCGATGTCGGTCGCGTGATCGGGATAGAGGCTGATGCCGATGCTGGCCGACATCGGCATCAGCTTCGATCCGAGCCTCAAGGGCGCGGCCAGCGCTTCGGTGATCCCGGCCGCGATGCGCTCGGCGGCCTCGGCGTTGCGCTGCGGCAGCAGGATGACGAACTCGTCGCCGCCGAGCCGTCCCAGCATGTCCTCAGGACCGATATGCTCGCGCAGGCGCTGCGCAAGCTGGATCAAGAGCTCGTCGCCGGCGGCGTGGCCGAGCGTGTCGTTGACGTCCTTGAAATGATCGACGTCGAGGAAGGCCAGCGCGACATGGCTGCCGGTCGGGCAGGCATCGATCGCCGTCGTGATCAGGTGCCGCAGCTGCGCGCGGTTGGGCAGGCCGGTGAGGATGTCGTGATAGGCGAGCCGCGCGATCTCGGCGCGCGCTTCCTTGCGCTCGATCGCGAAGGCGCCGAGGTCGACGCAGGCCTCGACGATGCGGCGATGCCAGTTGCTCGGCGCACGCGGCTCGCAATAGTAAAAGGCGAAGGTCGCGATGACGCGGCCGTCCTTGGCCTTGATCGGTGTCGACCAGCAGGCGCGCAGGCCGACCGCGAGCGGCATGGCCTTGTAAGGCTGCCAGCGCGGGTCGGTGTCGATATCCTCGGCCAGGACCGGCACGCCGTAGAAGGCCGCGGTTCCGCAGGAGCCGACATTGGGGCCGATCGCGACGCCATCCAGCGCGCGGGAATAATCCTCCGGCAGGCTCGGGCCGCCGAGCGGATGGACCAATCCGGCGGCATCGACGTGAAGCAGCGAGCAGACCACGTCGGGCGCGATCTCCTCGACCCGGCGGCACAGCCTGTCGGCGATGTCGGTGATCGGAACCTCGTCGGCGAGCGCGCCCATGATCAGTTGCTGGAGCGAGCGCAGCTGCTTGGTCTCGGTGATGTCCTCGATCAGCGCGAAGATATGCTTGACCCGGCCCTTCCTGTCGCGGAACACATCGATGCGGGCGCAGACCCAGATCTCCTCGCCGTCCTTGTCGTAGACGAGCACCTCGACCTCGCCGCGGTGGCCGCCAGTCATCAGGCGCCTGACGAGATTCACGACGGCCCTGCGATCGGTGTGGCGACCGGCGATCAACTCGCCCGCGCGGCGCCCCTCGGCCTCCTCGCTGGTATAGCCGAACAGCGCCGTGAACGCGGAATTGACGTAGACGATGTTCTGCTCGACATCGGTGATGATCACCGCGCGGTTGGTCTGGTCGGAGACCGCGTGGAGCAGCCCGATCCTGACGCGGCGTTCGGCATCGAGGGTGACGTCGCGCGCGAACACGATGCGATGGGGCGCGCCGTCGACCGTCGCCGACGAGATCGCGACCTGCGCCTTGATACGGCTGCCGTCGCGCCGCACGAGGCTGATCTCCTCGCGGACGTCGGCGGTCGCACCGGCTTCAAGACATCTGAGGCTGAGAACGGCGGCATCGCGGCCGAGCACCTCGGTGGCGGCAAGCTTCCAGATCCGCTCCGCGGCGGGGTTGAAATGGGTGATGCGACGCGCTTCGTCGACGATGACGATGCCGTCGTCGGCGCGTTCGAGCGCGGCGCGCAGCACGTCCGGAGTTTCTGTGACAAGGCGATCGGAGGCGGACATCGTCTGAACCGGCGGCATCGGGAAATGCGGCAATCGGCGAGAGGTTAACGCTCCGATGGTGTCCAAGACGTTTTTGCAATTCCGCCGCACCGCGCCAAGACGCGGCATGCTTAACGTTCGGCGAAGACGGCAGAGGTATATTGATGCGTCCGGAACCTATTCGGATGCCGGTTTGAGCTTGTGCAGCCGCCCGGCTACGGCGCGCACCTTGCCCGGCGAGGCCCGCCACACCGACAGCGCCGACAAGCCGCTCACGACCATCGCAATGGCGAAGGCGAGCGTGTAGTCGCCGGTGCGATCATAGAGCAGGCCCGTGAGCCAGGGACCTGCCGCACCGCCCGCCAGTGCGGCGAGCATGATGGTGCCGAAGATGCTGCCCTGGTGCCGGCCCTGGAAAATCTCGAACACCACCGCGCCCATGATCGAGGTGAGGCCGTAGCCGAGCGCGCCTTGCGTGAACACCATGACGTAGACCAGCCAGAGCGACGGCTGGAACTTGAGCGCGATCAGCGCCGCGAAACAGATCGCAAAGCCTGCGCAGCTGATCGCCCAGACCCACTCACGCCCGATGCGATCCGAGATATGACCGAGCGCGATCTGGCCGGGAATGCCGAGCAGGCTGACGATGCCGAGCGCCCACACCGCGACACCGGGGCTGAAGCCGATATCGAGCAGGAATTTGGTCTGATGCACCTGCACCGCGTACCAGATGTACAGGCCGGAGAAATAGCCGATTGCGATCCACCAGAACCGCGCGGTCCGGACGGCACGCTTCAGCGTCCAGTCGGTGTTGACCCAGACCGGATCGACGATGTTGGAGACCGGCTTCGCCGCGCCTGCGGCATGCGCCGCATCGCCGTCCGGCTGCAGGCCGATATCCTCGGGGCGCTTGTGCAGCAGCAGGTTGATCGGCGCCAGCGCGATCAGGACGAGCAGGCCCATCGCGGTGCAGGCGGTGCGCCAGCCGGTCTGCTCGATCATGTGCTGCACCCATGGCAGCAGCGTCACCGAGCCGATGCCGACGCCGGCAAAGGCGATGCCGATGGCAAAGCCGCGCTTGCGGATGAACCAGTTCGGCAGGAACAATGACTGGCCGGAATAGCCGAGACAGACGCTGCCGGCGCCGACCATGACGCCGATGGTGAGATAGAGATGCCAGGGCTGGCTGGTGAGCGGTGCCAGCAGCAGCCCGCCGCCCATCAGCACCACGCCGAGCTCCATCACCGCACGTGGACCGGCACGATCCATCAGACGGCCGATCAGCGGGCTTGCGACACCCGAGGCCACGAAGCCGAAGGAGAAGGCGCCCGCGGTGATGCCGCGCTCCCAGCCGAATTCGGAAATGATCGGCGGAAAGAACAATGAGAAGGCGGTGCGCGCGTTGACGCCGATGGCCATGGTGACGAAGGTCACGGCGACCACGACCCAGCCGTAGAAGAACGGAAGCCGCATTTTTCTATTTCATCCCTAGATGGTGCTACCGACCATCCGAGGCGGCCCGGGTCAAGCGATTTCGGCGCATGCCCGTCGGGCGGTGAGCTCAGGCGGCGTCGAGCTGGGAGGATTCAATGGTCGCACCCAGCTCGATCTCGTCGACCGGCTGCGGACGCCCGAACAGATAGCCCTGGGCAAAATTGACGCCGAGCGCCCTCAGCCGCTCGAACTCCTCGGCCGTCTCGACGCCCTCGGCGGTGACCGACATGTCCAGCCCGCGCGCCAGCGTCACGATCGAGGAGATGATGGCGGAAGAGCGCGGCTGGTGCGTGAGGTTGCGGATGAACGACTTGTCGATCTTGATCTTGTCGAACGGGAACGCGGTGAGATAGCTGAGCGAGGAATAGCCGGTGCCGAAATCGTCGAGCGCGAGCTCGATGCCGATGCCCTTCAGCCGCTCCATGAAGGCGTGGTTCTCGACGCCGCGCTCCAGCAGCACGGATTCGGTGATCTCGATCTCCAGCCGATCGGGCGACAGGCCGGAATCCGCCAGCGCCGCACAGATCATCTCGAACAGCTCGGCTTCCTTGAACTGGATCGGCGAGAGATTCACGGCGACCATGAGGTCGGAGGGCCAGCCGGCCGCATCCGCGCAGGCGCGCCGCAGCACGAATTCGCCGAGCGGAACGATCAACCCGGTCTCCTCGGCGAGCGGAATGAACTGGTCCGGCGGAATCAATCCGCGGCTCGGATGCCGCCAGCGCACCAGCGCCTCGAAGCCACACCGCGCGCCGCTCGTGGCATCGACGAACGGCTGGTAGTGCACCTCGAGCTGGCAGCGCGCGATCGCGTCGCGCAAATCCCCTTCCAGCGTGTTGCGTGCCTCGAGCTCGGCCGACATCGCCTCGTCGTAGACGGTGAAGCAGTTGCGGCCGGCCGATTTCGAGCGGTAGAGCGCAAGGTCGGCCTTCTTCAAGAGCTGCTCCTGGTCGCTGCCGTGATCCGGCGCGATCGCAATGCCGATGCTGGTGCCGATCTCGACGCGATGGCCGGGCAGCAGGAACGGCTGCGCCACGAGCTTGGCGATCCGTGCCGCGAGCTCCGTGGAGCAGGCGCGCTGATCCTCGCAAGACTCCTGGATGATGGCGAACTCGTCGCCGCCGAGCCGCGCCAGCACGTCGGTGGCGCGCAGCGCGGATTTCAGCCGCTGCGCCACCTGACGCAGCAGCACGTCGCCGGCGCCGTGACCGAGTGAGTCGTTGACGTTCTTGAAGCGGTCGAGATCGAGCATCAGGATCGAGAAGGCCGCGCCGCTATCGTCGAGCCGGCGGTTGAGCTCGTCGAGCCGGGCGAGGAAGAAGGCGCGGTTCGGCAGGCCGGTCAGAATGTCGGTCTGGGCGAGCTCGAGCACCCGCCGGTTCGCCAGCGACAGCCGCCGCGAATTGCGGCTGGCGAGCAAGAGATAGGTCGACAGCGACAGCGTGAGCAGCAAGCCGACGATGATGACCGCGACCGCGCGATCATATGCCGTCTCCAGCGCGCCGCCGGCCGTCGGCATGGCGCGCACCTGCCAGTCGGTATCGCCGATCTTGAGACCGCCCGACCAGTGCAGAACCCGCGCGACGTCCCGCATCGACTGCGGCACGGTGGCGGCGGACGAAAAGTCCGGCAGCATGTCCTCGAGGCTGACGATCTGGCCGGTGAAGGGCGGATAGACGTTCACGCTGACCGCGGGGCTTGCGCCGGTGGTCACGCGAATGGACTGGATCAGCAGCGGCAGATCGAAGACGCCGACCACGAAGCCGGCCAGATTGCGGCGCCGGTCCGCGACCGTCTCGCGCGACGTTCCCTTGGCGTAGACGGGAATGGCGACGAGGACGTCGGGCAGCCGGCCGCCTTCCTTGGGCTCGTAGAGACGGGTACGGACGGCCGCCACCCGATCGTTGTCGCGGGCACGCTCCAGCACCGCGAGGCGTTCCGGGATGCTCGCGTAATCCATGCCGTAGACCTGCGACGTCTTCGGCTGCGTCGAGTAGAACACCGGGAAATATTCGTCGCTCTGCGGCGCGGCCGCGAAGGCATCGCCCTGAGGCACCTTGATGCGGTAGCCGGACACGCCGTCGGTGATCGCGGCGGCCTCGTATTCGGCGCGCTCCTTGCGGTTCACGCGCGGCAGCCAGGCGATGCGCAACATGCCGGGATGGCGCTCGAACAGGCGCGCGCTGAAGGTCTCGAATTCGCTGCGGCTGATTTCCTCGTTGGTCGATTCGAACAGCGTGCGCAGCGCGACCAGCCTGGAGATGTACTCGCCCATGCCGTTCTGCATGACGATCGCTTCGGTTTCGGCTGCGTTCTCGAACTCGATTTTGTTGACGCGGTTCTCCCATCGCGCAACGGCGGCGGCGCCCACGACCGAGAACAGAAGCCCGACGGCGACAGCGACCAGCGCAGGGCGATAGAGCCCGAGCAGCGGCGCGGCACGCCACCATCCGGTCTTCCGCTTCCGATCCTGATCGTTCTGATCGCGACCGCCCATCCTGATCCGCACGTCCCCCTTCGGCGCGGCGGCACGAACTTGTGGTTGAGCCACCGGAACTTCTATCGGACAAGGATCGGGGTTAAGAACTGCACAATTTCGGAACCAGGGCGTCCCGCATTGCGCGCTTTAGTTAACGACTGCCCTGCAAGTCGCTGCAGACTGGAAATAACTTGCCGCTTTTACCCGGAGTCTTACGGTTCGGCGTTGCGACGCCGGTTAGCGAGCTGTTCAGCCTGCAGAACTATCATTCCAATACGCTCATCCTGCATCCGGCACCCCTCCCCATGACCCGATCGCGCTCCGCGACACGCCTCGCCTTGACCATCGTCTTGCTGGCAGCAAGCCTGCTGCCGGCGAAAGGCGGCGAGGTCGGCGTCAGCGACGATGCGATCCTGTTCGGCCAGGCGGCCGCGCTCGAGGGTCCCTCCTCCGCGCTCGGACAGCGCATGCGGCAAGGCATCGTCGCGGCATTCACCGAGATCAACGAGAGGGGCGGCGTCTACGGCCGCAGGCTCCAGCTCATCAGCCGTGACGACGGCTACGATCCCGATCGCTCGGTCGCGCAGACGCTGCGGCTGATCGAGGACGACAAGGTGTTCGCGCTGATCGGCGCTGTGGGCACGCCGACCGCGATGGCGACGATCCCGATCACCAGCGCCCGGAACATCCCCTTCATCGGCCCATTCAGCGGCGCCGAGTTCCTGCGCGACCTCGAGCTTCCCAATGTCGTCAACATCCGCGCGAGCTACGGCGCGGAGGCCGAGGCCTGGGTCGCGCATCTCACCGAGGATCGTAAGTTCACCCGCATTGGCATCTTTTACCAGGACGATTCATTCGGCCGTGACGGTCTCCTCGGCGTGAAGCGCGCGCTCGCCAAGCGCGGCCTCGAGCTCGCCGCCGAAGGCACCTTCGAGCGCAACACCCGCGCGGTCGGCGCGGCCTGGCGCATGATCAGGCGCGCCGAGCCCGAAGCCATCGTCATGGTCGGGACCTATGGTCCCTGCGCCGAGTTCATCAAGCTGGCGCACCGCAGCGGCGCCTATCCGACCTTCGTCAACATCTCCTTCGTCGGCGCCAATGCGCTCGCCAAGGAGCTCGGCCCCGACGGCGAAGGCGTCATCGTCTCGCAGGTGGTGCCGTTTCCCTGGGATCGTTCGCTCAGGCTCGTCGCCGACTACCAGGCGGCGCTGAAGGCGTTCGACCCGGCGCTGACGCCGGACTTCGTATCACTGGAAGGCTATCTCTCCGGCCGCCTCACCGCCGCGGCGCTGGAGAAGGCCGGACCGCAACCGACGCGCGCGAGCCTGCTACGCGCCATCAACGAGGTCGGCCGCTTCGACATCAGCGGTAGCATCGTCACCGTCGGCATGCGCGCGATCGAAACGCCGCCGAAGGTGTTTTTGACGGTGATCCAGAAGGACGGAACGTTCAGCGCGGTGGACCGGCTGTAGGACCTAACGATCAGATTTCCTGCCGTTGGCCTGGCCGTAAGGCGGCTTGTTGTCGGGATCAGATGTGAGGCAGGCGCTCAGGAACACGCCGATCAGGACCGCGCATACCGCAGTGATCAGAAACTTCATCTGCTCAACCCTGCTCAATGAACCATCTCACGACAGGCACGGAACTTTGACGTCGCGGGCCCGGACGAGGTTCAAGGCAGGGAGTTCACGGCCGCCGCGTCCAGCGCTCGGCGTTGACGGCGCCCGGCGGCACCTCGCCCTTCACGATCGCTTCCACCTGCCGCACGGTTTCCAGCGACTGGTATTCGATCGCCTGCGGCGTCAATCCGCCGACATGCGGGGTCGCGATGACGTTCGGCAGCTTTGCGAGCTCCGGCGCCGGCATCTGGTCGGGCGCGCGGCCGACATCCATCGCCGCGCCGGCGATGCGGTTCTCGCGCAGCGCGCGTGCGAGCGCAGCCTCGTCGACGAGATTGCCGCGGGAGAGATTGATGAAGACGGCATGCCTCTGCATCCGCGCCAGCGCGGCCTCCCCGATCAGGTTCTCGGTCTGCTCGTTGGCGATGGCGAGGCACACGACATAGTCCGATGCGGCGAGGAGCTCGTCGAGGCTGACCTGCCGGTTCGCAGCATCGGTGATGGTCGCGAAGGGATCGGAGACCAGCACCTCCATGCGCAACACCTTTGCGACCTCGGCGAGGTAGCGCCCGATGCTGCCATAGCCGATGATGCCGATCCTGCTGCCGGCGAGCTGGCGGCCCATCCGCGCCTCGGGCTTGCGGCCGGCCTGGTAGTCCGCCGTCGTCCGCGACACGCCGCGGGAGAGATCGACCATGAAGCCGAGTGCGAGCTCGGCGACCGCCTGCACGAAGCCGGGGCCTGCGCGGGTCACGAGCACGCCGGCTTGTGAAGCCGCATCCACGTTGACGTTGCGGATATCGACGGCGCAGCGAACGAAGGCCCGCAGGCGCGGCAATTGCGCGAAGATCTCGCCGCGCCCTTCGGTCATGCGATCGGCGACGATGATGTCGGCATCCTTGGCGGCACGCACGAGGCCGGCGGCGTCCAGCGTTTCGTCGCTCTCGTGCAGGATCACCTCGGCGGCCGCGCGCAGGCCGTTCAGGCTGCGATCGCCGTAGTAGTTGCGCCGCATCTCGGGCGTGTGCGCGAGCAGGACCTTCACGACTTCACTCCTTCAGTAGCCGAATGCCCGCGGCAGCGCGGTCGAGAGCCATGGCACGAAGGCGATAACGAGCAGGCAGAGGAATAGCAAGCCAAGATAGCCCATGATCGGCTTGACCGTCTGCTCGATCGGCACGTTGCCGATCAGGCAGGCGCCGTAGAGCCCGAGCCCGAGCGGCGGCGCGAACAGGCCGATGCCCATGGCGATGACGAGCACGACGCCGAAATGCAGAGGATCGACGCCGAGTTGCACCGCCACCGGCAACAGCAGCGGCCCGAAGATGATCAGCGCCGCAGCGCCCTCCAGCACCGAGCCCATCACGATCAGCACGACAATCGCGAGCAGGATGAACAGCCAGACGCCCGAGGTCTTTGACAGTCCCAGCATGAAATCGCCGACCGCATGCGGCACCTGCTGCAGGGTCAGCGTGAACGCGAGCGACTGCGCGGCGGCGACGATGAACAGCACGAGCCCTGCCCTGGTCGCGGCCTGCACGAAGCTGTGCGCGGCCGTCTTGAAGCTGAGCTCGCGGAACACGACACTGCCGACGACCAGCGCATAGGCGACTGCGAACGCCGAGATCTCGGTGGCCGTGGCAAAGCCGCTCTTGAAGCCGAAGAAGATCATGAAGATCAGGCCGAACGCGGCGATCGCGCCGCTCCAGAGCCCGGATACCGGCGCTTGTGGTGCGACGTCCTCGGCCTCCGCCGGCGGCTTGCCGAAGATGATGGACACCGCGATCAGGACCAGCGCCATCAGCGCTGCCGGCAGCAGGCCGGCCATGAACAGGCCGCCGATCGACAGGTTGGCGACGAAGCCGAGGATGATCAGGTTGATGCAAGGCGGAATGGTTTCCGCCATCACTGCGGAGGCGGCGAGCAGCGCCACGGCGCCGCCCGGATTCTGCTTGGAGCGGCGCGCCGCCGGGATCAGCACCGAGCCGACCGCGGCGACATCGGCCATCTTCGACCCTGATATGCCCGAGAACAGCACCATCGAGGCCACCATCACGACGTTGAGGCCGCCGCGCATGCGCCCCACCGCGCGCTGCAACAGCTCGATCAGACGCACCGACATGCCGTTGGCTTCCATGAGGTAGCCGACGAGGATGAAGAACGGGATCGCGAGCAGCACGAAATTGTCGATGCCGCGCGCCATCTGCTGGGCGAAGATGACGCCGGGCAGCGCGCCCTCGACCCAGATGAAGATCAGCGCGGCCAGCGCCAGCGCAAAGCCGATCGGCAAGCCGCCGAACAGCGTTGCGAAGAAGCCGATCAGCATCAAGGTGCCTGCCGACGGCACCGAGGACGGCGACAGATAGTCCCAGGCGAGATAAAGCGCGGTCACTACGATGATCGCAATGAGGCCCCTGACGATATCCGGAAGCGGCCTTGCGCAGAGATGGTCGATCGCGAACACCGTCATGAATAGCGCGCCGACGCCCATCGGATAGAAGGTCAATTCCAGCGGCAGTCCGGAGCCGGTGGTCTGGCCGGCGGTGAGCGAGCCCAGCTTGATGGCGTGATAGGCGACATAGCCGGAGATCAGCACGATCAGCAGCGCGCTGGCGGCATCGACCAGCGAGCGCCGCCGCACCGGCAGGAGATCGCGGAAGAAGGAGACGCCGACATTCTCGCCGCGCGCGAGCGCGCTCGCGGCACCGAAGAAGGCCGAGCCGACCATCAATCCGCGGGCGACGTCATCGGACCATTCGACCGGCGCATTGAAGAAGAAGCGCAGCAGCACGGACGCGCAGACGACCACGAGATCGGCGGCCAGCAGCACGGCCGCGATCGCGTCGCTGAGGCGAAGCAGAAGCGTCATGCTGCCATGGCGGCCGCCCGAGAAGGGCACCGCGGCTGTCATCGCCATTTCGGACTTGGCCATTGGGACTTGGCCATCAGGCTTGCGTCGCGCGGATCATGTCGATGACCGGCTTGGATTCCGGCCGCGCCTTGATGAAGTTCTCGTACTGCGGCGCGACGCGCTTCTTGAACGCTTCACGGTCGCATTCGGCCACCGTCACGCCCTTCTCGGTCAAAGCCGCCAGCGCCTCCTTCTCGACCGCGAGCCCATGAGCACGGGTGTCGACCGCGGCCTTCTTCGCGGCATCGAGAAAACCCTCGCGCAGCTTCGGATCCATGCGGTTGTAGGTCATGTCGCTGAAATAGATCGCGAGCGGCGAGAAATTGTGCTGCGTCAGCGCGTAGGACTTTGACGTCTCGAAGAACTTGCTGGCCAGGATCGTCGGTGGATCATGCTCGAGGCCATCCAGCACACCGGCCTGCAAGGCAGTATAGATCTCGCCGAAGGCCAGCGGCGTCGCGGCCGCGCCCATCAGGCGCAGACATTCGGTGATGACGGGATTGGGCAGGGTGCGGATCTTGAGGCCGGCGAGATCCTCCGGCGTCTTCACCGGCTTCTTCGCCAGCACGCTGCGAGAGCCGAAATTATAGGCCCAGGCGATGATGCGGATGTTGCCGCCCTTGAGCAGCGCGTCCTCGATCGGCTTGGCGGCGCCGGCATCGAACGCCTTGGTCTGTTGCGGGAAGCTCGAGAACAGGAAGCCGAGGTCGAAGGTGCCGACCAGCGGCACCAGATTGGCCGAGATCGACGAGCCCGACACCATGAGGTCGATGACACCGAGCTTCACCGAGTTGATGACGTCGATTTCCTGGCCGAGCTGGTTGTCGGGAAAGAACGCGACCTCGACCTGCTCACCGAGCCCGTTGCCCTTCAAATTCTTGACGAGGTTGTCGTAGTAGACGCGGCCATTGGCGTATTTGGGATCGTTCGGCAGCGAGGAGGAGCATTTCAGCTTCAGCGTCGCAGCTTCGGCACGGCCGATGATCCCTGGAGAGAGCACGAGGCCGGCGGTGACCGCCGCCGATGACTTGATGAACGCGCGACGGTTCACGGGCACGATGGTCATGGTGCGGTCTCTCCCCAATTATTCTTTTTGCAGCCGCAATCGTTGTCGCGGCGTGTTGGCTCGACTGTATGGCCAAAGCGACGACACAGGCAAGGGATGCGGCCGGCGGCGCCGCGACGGCGCGAGCGACAGGCGCGCTGCAGAAAACCGCGACGGAACGCCTTTGTTTATTGGTGTTTTCGCGCATGCCGCATGGCAGCGACGAGGCCTGCATGCAGGATTGAGAGGGATCGATCCAATTCAGGTATGGATCAATGCCGAACGCATATCGATTGGATTGTACGAAGCAGACAAACGAAAGCCGCGGGATCGTGATCCCGCGGCTCGCAACATTGGAGCGAATGCGGTGACGTCAGCGCGAATGCGCGCCGCTGAGCTGGCCGCCCGCAGCCTGGACATCACGCGAGGGACGCAGCGCGTAGGCGCCGTCGCCGAGCAGGGCCTGCGCCACGAGCGCGATCGCCCAGAAGGCGGGGAATTCCCAGCCGCCCTTCGGATTGGTGAAGAAGAAGCCGGCCGCGCCGTGCACCGTGAAGATCGCGCCGAGCAGGATCGGAATGCCGGCCAGCGCCGCATAGCGGGTCCAGACGCCGAGGATCAGGGCGACGCCGCTGAGCACTTCCACGGTCATGATGAGATAAGCGAGCTCGGGCGGGAAGCCGAGGCTGCCAAAGAACTTTGCGGTGCCGGCCGGGGTGAACACGAACAGCTTCAGGCTGGCATGGGCCAGGAACAGCGCGCCCAGGGTCACGCGCAGCACCAGTGCGGCGTAAGGGGCGGTACGGGAATCGATCATGGCGGTCTCCTTTGCGGCGCAACATGATCTATTCTCGATTCGGTGATAATCTGCTATTTTTGAAATATACTTCACACCAATAGAGTGAGATAGGTTTTGCTCGACCGTCTGACCAGCCTGGAAGTCTTCGCGAAGGTCGCCGCGGCCGGCAGTCTCTCCGGTGCGGCCCGGACCATGGGCCTGTCGCAGACCATGGTGACCAAGCATGTTGCCTCGCTGGAGGCGCGGCTCGGCACAAAACTGTTCCACCGCACCACGCGGCGGCTCTCCATCACCGAGGCCGGACGGAGCTATCTGGAATCCGCCGAGCGCATCCTCGCCGACATGGAGACCGCCGACGCCGCGATCGCACGCGAACGCGTCGAGCCGCGCGGGCTGCTGCGCGTCAACGTCCCCGTCGTGTTCGGCACAAGGCAGATTGCGCCTGCGATCGCCGAGTTTTCGGCCGCCCATCCCGAGGTCACCGTCGAGCTCGGTCTCAACGATCGCCTCGTCGACCTCGCCGAGGAAGGCTGGGACCTCGCGATCCGCATCGGCAGCTTGCGCGACTCCAGCATGGTGGCGCGAAAGCTCGCGCCGAACCGCCTCGTGGTCTGTGCCGCACCTTCATATCTGGCCAGGCACGGCACGCCGCGCACCGTCGCCGACCTCGCCCGGCACAATTGCCTCGGCTACACGCTCTCGCAGCAGGCGAGCGCAGCGGAATGGCTGTTCGGCGCAGAGGGCGAGATCCGCGTCCAGGTCAGCGGCACCTTGCGCGCCAACAACGGCGATGCGTTGCGCGCGGCGACGCTGGCCGGCCTTGGCCTCTCGCGACAACCCACCTTCATCATCGCCGACGATCTGCGCTCTGGCGCGCTCGTCGCGCTCCCGCTCGACCAGCCGGAGATCCAGACGTCGGCGGTCCATGCGGTCTACCTGCCCGATCGCCGTCCGCCGGCCAAGGTGCGCGCTTTCATCGACTTTCTCGCCGCGCGCTTTGCGCCTGTGACGCCCTGGGATCGCGGATTGCCGTGACGGCGCACGGCCGGACGCGCCGGCCGGGCAGACATCCTGCCCGATTTGTCGCACGCTCGAACGTGAGCCAGCGCACAGACAGTGTCATGGCCGGGACGTAGAAAAGGTGACATCATCGCGCGCATTGCCGATGGAGGTGACATCATGCGCCGTCCACTCCTTTCCAATTTGCTGCTTGCGTCCGGCCTTCTCGCACTCACACAATTGACGATGCCGACAGATGCCGCGGCCGAAGCGCGGCTTGCGCTGGTGATCGGCCAGTCCGCCTATCGCACCGTGCCGGAACTGCCCAATGCCGCCAACGATGCCAAGGGGATGACCGAGCTGCTCGGCAACGCCGGCTTCACCGTCACGTCGGCAGCCAATCTCGGCCAGAGCGAGATGCGCGCGGCGATCTCCGACTTCGCCGGCAAGGTCAGCGCCAGCGGCGCCGACACCGTCGCGCTGGTGTTCTATGCCGGCCACGGCCTGCAGATCGACGGCGAGAACTATCTGGTCCCCGTCGACCTCGATCCCAAGCGCGAGGCCGACATTCCGCTCCAGGGCGTGCGGCTGAACGACATGCTCAACACACTCGGCGCGCTGCCAACACGGGCGCGCATCTTCATGCTCGATGCCTGCCGCAACAACCCGTTCCCCGCGCTCAGCAGCGCCGGCCACGGGCTTGCGATCGTCGACACCAAGGCCGGCGCACCCGGCTCGTTCATTTCCTACTCGACCTCGCCCGGCGCCGAAGCCGAGGACGGCAACGGCATCGACAGCCCCTACACCACGGCCGCGCTGACCATCGCCAAGCAGCCCAATCTGCCGATCGAGGAAGTGTTCAAGCGTATCCGCGTCGCGGTGGCGCAATCGACCGACGGACGGCAGATCCCCTGGGAAAGCTCGTCGCTGACAACCGACTTCAAGTTCTTCGGCGGCGAGAGCAGCGGCGCGCCTGCTCTTCCGGGTGCGTCCGCGATGGCACTCGCCAGCGGTTCGCGCAGCGTCGCGGACTGGCGCCGGGATTTGCAGGGCAAGGAGCCGAAGGCCGCCTATGAGCTCGTGATCGCAGACGACACCGTGGAGGCGTATCAGGCCTATATCGAGCTCTACGCGCAGGACGCCCGCACGCCGCGCCTGCGCACGGTGGTGGAGCGCCGGCGCCAGATGCTGGCCTGGGAGCGCGCGGTCGCGATCAACACCCGCGCCTCGTTCGAGGCGTATCTGACGAACTGGGACAATAGCGATCTCGCGGCAACCGCGCGCAGGCTGCTGCTCCGCGTGCAGAACCGCAACTACGCCTTGCCGGTTGCCGCGGCGGCCACGCCTGCTCCGGTCGCCGTCGCGATGGCGCCGACCTGCCCGTGCTCGACGCCGACGCCTCCGGCGAGCCCGGTCAACCCGGCCGTGGCGCCAATCATCAAGAAGCGCGTCGACGAGACCCCGCCGAAGCGCAAGGTGGTCGAGACGCCGCCGAAGCCGCGCCGGCCACCGCCTGAAGTAGTGGTCTACGAGCGCGCACCGCCGCCGGATCGCGGCCCGCCGCCCGCCGCCGTGATGCAAGGCATCGGCATCGGAATTGGCCTCGGCATGGGCATGGGTGGCGGCGGCCGCGGCGGCGATTATCACAACGACCGCGGCCGGTACTGAGGCTGCCTATGCGACTCTAGTGCCCCGGACGCAGCGCAGCGCTCTTCAGCGGTGCGCTGCAGAGCCGGGGCCCATCTAACATCGCGTGATACCGCCTCCTGGGTCCCGGCTCTGCGTCGCACCGCTACGCGCTGCGCCGCGTCCGGGACACGGGCGCAGCGGACATCCGCCATCTGCCCCTTCCGAAAATGCTGTAGTCTGATCGGCCAACGCCAGCCTTTCCGGGATTCCAGATCAATGCCGCACGACGCCGACGCCAAGAGCTCAACAGAGCACGCATGGCCGCTGTTCCGCTCGCTCGCATCCTATTCCCTGCCGGGCGACCTGATGGCGGGGCTGACGCTGGCGGCTATTGCGATCCCCGAGCAGATGGCCACGGCGCGGCTCGGCGGCTTTGAGCCGCAGATCGGCTTCTTCGCGTTCATGGCCGGCTCGCTCGGCTTCGCACTGCTCGGCGGCAACCGCTTCCTCTCCTGCGGCGCGGATTCCACGATCACGCCGATCTTCGCCGGCGGGCTTGCCGCGCTCGCCGCAGTCGGCTCGCCGGACTATCAGGGGTACGCGGTCGCGCTGGCGCTGATGGTCGGCGCGATGATGCTCGCCGGCGGCGCCTTCCGCCTTGGCGGCATCGCCAACCTCCTGTCGGTGCCGGTCATGGTCGGCTTTCTCGCCGGCATCTCCGTCCACATCATCGTGTCGCAATTGCCCGGCGTGCTGGGACTGAAGTCGCCGAGCGGGCCGACGCTCGATCGCATCGGCGTGCTTGCCGGCGAGCTTAACCGCAGCAATCCCTTCACCCTGTGCATCGGCCTCGGTGTGCTCGCAACGGTCTTCATCTCCGAGAAGATCAGCGCGAAAATTCCGGGCGCGCTGATCGGGCTCGTCGCCGCGACGCTGGCCGTGATCGCGCTCGGACTCGAAAGCAAGGGTGTCAGCGTGGTCGGCAGCGTGCCGGGCACGCTGCCGCGGCTCACCCTGCCCGAGCTTGCGCCGGAGCATTGGGTGCATCTTGTGTCGCTCGCCTTCGTCATCACGGTCGTGGTGATGGTGCAGACCGCCGCGACCACGCGCTCGTTTCCGTCCGATCCCGACAAGCCTGCCGACGTCGACCGCGACTTCCTCGGCGCCGGCGCCGGCAGCGTGCTGGCCGGCCTGTTCGGTGCGTTTCCGGTCAATGCCAGCCCGCCGCGCACGGGGATCGTCGCCGAGACCGGCGGACAATCGCAGCTCGCGGGGCTTGCGGCCGCGGCAATCGTGCTGGCGCTGCTCGTATTCGGCACGGGACTGCTGCAGCACGTTCCGGACGCAGCGCTCGGCGGCATCCTGCTGTTCGTCGCGCTGCGCATCATCCGCACGAAGCAGATCGCCACGATCTACCGCCAATCTCGAAGCGAATTCCTGCTCATCGTCGCGACCGCGGCGCTGATCATCGTGCTTCCGATCCAGCAGGGCGCATTCCTCGGCATCGTGCTGTCGCTGCTGCACGGCATCTGGAGCACGACGCGGGCACGGCTGGTCGAGTTCGAGCGCGTGCCGGGCACCACGATCTGGTGGCCAACCCATCCGCACATCAGCGGCGAGCGCATCGAGGGCGTTGCCGTGATCGGGCTGCAGGCGCCGCTCTCGTTCCTCAACGCACCGGGTTTCCGCAGCGACGTGGCGAAGGTGCTCGGCACCGCGACGCCGCAACTCCTGGTGCTGGAAGCGAGCGGCATGGTCGAGATCGACTTCACCGCCGCGCAGATCCTGCTGGACATCTTCAAGGCCTGCAACGAGCAGGGCGTCACCGTCGCGCTGGCACGCCTGGAATCGGTGCGCGCGCAGGACGCGTTCGAGCGCTTCAGATTGTACGACGCCCTGCCCCGCGAGCGCGTCTTCCACAGCGTGGAGGAAGCGGTGCGCAAGCTGGCGAAATAGTCGTCTCTACTGTGCCAGCACGGGATGATCCCGCTGCACCGTCTCGCGGATCCAGCTGGCATGGATCGCGCGAAACAGGATCTGCGCGGTCTTGAGATCGCCCGCCGCCATGCAGAGATCGACGATGCGATGGACCGCATCATCGCGCATCAGTCCGTCCGAGATCTTCATCGCGATCTCCATCGCGACCTTGGCCGCGCGCTCGTAGCGCGCGCTTTCGCGCTTGTCGTTGCGCGCCGACCCCGCCGCGCTCGCGGCCGCCGCCTCGCAGATCGCACGAATGCGCGCGGCGGCCTCGATGTCGCCGAGCGGCCCCTCGATGGCTTCGTCCCAGATGTCCTGTCGCGTCTCGCGCGCGAACCACGTCATCGCACCACCATCCGCGATCTCCGAGCCGTCATCTTGCCGCTTCAGCCTCCCTCGAGCATAGGGAGGCCCACCGAGATCGGCGAGGCGATTTTTCCGTCACACTCCATCTCGATGCGCATTCAGGACGTCCGACGTGGTCCGATGGCCTCGAACTGCGCCTTCTGCTCGTCATTCAGCGTGGCGTAGAAATCCTCCAGCGCCGCGCGCACCGATTTGACGCCGTCGAGCATCATGTCGAGCCGCTTGCCGACCGCGGCCATTCGCGCCGGCGGCGTCATCACCTCGCTCGGCTGGCAGGCCGCCTTGAGCGATGCGCTGACCTTGGCACTGGTGTCCTGGAGCACCTGCAGCGCGGCGCGCTGAGTGTCGTTGGGATGAAGCCGGGCCTCGATATCGGTGCCGGGCCAATCGAGCCCAGCAGGCGCACCGCAGGTCTGAACCAGCGATCCCCCGCTGCCGTTGGACGCCGTCGTGCGACGCTGATCTTCCGCCAGCGCGTTGAACCGTGCCTTCTGCTCGTCGGTGAGCGAGCCATAGAAGCTGTCGAGCGCGGGCTGAACGAGATCGACGGCTTTCACCATTGCCTCGATACGCTGCTGCATCGCCGCCAGCCGGCCGGGTGCCGTCGCTGCGACCTGCGTCGGACAGGACGTGCGGATCAGCGCTGCAGCGTCGATCGAGGCATTGCCGAGCGCATCGAGACTGGCGCCTTGCGCCTCGGTCGGCTGCACCGCCGCGGCGATCTGGTCGACCGGAAGACCGACAATCGCGCGCCGGTCGCTGCCGCACAGCTGATCCAGCGCAACGCCTCGCGCTTGCCGCCGTCCCTGCGGTCGCTGCGGCAGATAGGCCGACAGGCCATCATAGCCGTAGGGTCCGAAGAGGCCGGCATAGATGTCCGGATAGCCGTAGCCCCAGAAGCCGAGACCGTCGCCCCAGATCGTGTAGTCGTAGAGGTCGTTATAGGCGAACGGCCAGAACA
The DNA here is from genome assembly GCF_028128625.1 of Bradyrhizobium sp. CCBAU 45389. Taxonomy (NCBI): domain Bacteria; kingdom Pseudomonadati; phylum Pseudomonadota; class Alphaproteobacteria; order Hyphomicrobiales; family Nitrobacteraceae; genus Bradyrhizobium; species Bradyrhizobium sp. CCBAU 45389. The sequence goes on from NZ_LBIY01000099.1 coordinate 234,473, forward strand.
GCGGTCCGACCCAGCCATAACCGCCGCCCGGATGCTGCCACCATCCGCTGCTTGCGCCATGCCAGCCGGCGAGCGCGGCCGCCGCCGTGATCTGGGCGCGCGCTGCCGGGTTGCTGATCAGACGACCGTTGCGGAAAGCGCTGGAATGCAGGTTGAGAGCGTTGCGGAAATTCGCGGGGCGCACGGACGCATTGCGGATCTGACCGAAATTCGAACCGTGTCGGCCGCCCGTCGCAAACCGCATCGCGCGATGATGACCGCCCCCATGCGCATGCCCGAAGCCGTGGCCACGGAAATGGCCGCCGCCATGATGGCCATGCCCGCCGCCGTGATGGCCACCGCCATGCCCGCCGCCGTGACCACCGCCATGGCCGCCACCATGTCCCCCACCGTGACCGCCACCGCCCTTCCCCAGAGCCGTTCCCGCCAGCAGGCAGGCAAGCGCCATCACGGCAATTCCAATGACCGGTCGCAACATCGCATCCTCCCGCAAAGCCGCGCCATTGAGGCATCGGAAATTGTCGGGAATTGGAACCGCTCCGGCTGCCGAAAGTTCCCGGACTGCGTTACACCTCCGGCACGATCTTGCCGGGATTGAAGATATTGAGCGGATCGAGCGCCTTTTTCAGCGCCCGCATCGCGTCCAGCGCCTCGGGGCCGAGCTCGGCCTTGAGATATTTCTGCTTGCCCTGGCCGATGCCGTGCTCGCCGGTGCAGGTGCCGTCCATCGACTGCGCGCGCTCGACCAGGCGGTGCATGAACTCCTCGCCGCGCGCCATCTCGGCGGCGTCGTTGGTGTCGCAGACCAGCGAGCAGTGGAAATTGCCGTCGCCGACATGGCCGACGATCGGCGACAACAAATTGAGGCGCTTGAGATCTTCCTCGGTCTCGCTGACACAGTCGGCAAGCCGCGAGATCGGCACGCAGACATCGGTCGCGACCACGCCGATGCTGTCGCCGGGGCGCAGCGCCTTCACCGACCAATAGGCGTCATGCCGGGCCTGCCACAGCTTGGTGCGATCCTCGGGCTTGGTGGTCCAGGAGAATTCGCCGCCGCCGCAGTCCTTTGCGATCTCGCCGAACGCCTTGGACTGCTCGGCGACCTCGATCTCGCTGCCGTGGAATTCCATCAAGAGCAGCGGCGTCTCCGGCAGCGTCAGCTTCGAATAGGCGTTGCAGGCCTTCACCTGCGCAGCGTTGAGCAGCTCGATGCGCGCCACGGGAATGCCGGTCTGGATCGCCAGGATCACCGCCTGACACGCCCCGTGCACGGACTCAAATGACACCGCGCCGGCTGCGATCGTCTCGGGGATGCCACGCAGGCGGATCGTCAGTTCCGAGATGATGCCGAGCGTGCCTTCGGCGCCGACGAACAGATGCGTCAGGTCGTAGCCTGCGGACGATTTCTTCGCGCGCGTGCCCGTGGTGATGATCTCGCCGTCGCCGCGCACCACCTTCAGCGCCAGCACGCTGTCGCGCATGGTGCCGTAGCGCACCGCATTGGTGCCGGAGGCGCGCGTCGAGGCCATGCCGCCGAGGGACGCATCCGCGCCGGGATCGATCGGGAAGAACAGGCCCTGGTCGCGCAGGTGCTCGTTCAGCGCCTTGCGGGTGACGCCGGGCTGGATCACGCAGTCGAGGTCCTCGGCATGCACCGCGAGCACCTTGTTCATGTCGCGCAGGTCGATCGAGATGCCGCCGGCGGGCGCGTTGACCTGGCCCTCGAGCGAGGTGCCGGTACCGAAGGCGATCACGGGCACGCGGTTCTTCGCACAGATCCGCACCACGTCCTGGATGTCGGCGGTCTCCTGCGCCATCACCACGCCGTCCGGCGGCTGGTTGACGATCCACGTGGTGGTATGGCCGTGCTGCTCGCGGACGGCCTGCGAGGTGACGAGGCGGTTGCCGAAGCGTGCGGCAAGCTGTTCCAGCGCGCTCGCGAGGGCTTTCGGCTCCGGCCGCGGCGGATTATTGGTGATGGTCGTACCCACGGAAATTCCTCCGACAGAACAACCGTGGCAAAGGACATATAACCGGTCAAGTCAAGGGACCGGACGCATAGCTTGGGAAGGACACATGCCGGAGACCGCCGCCACAGCGCCCGACGCGGAGCCGTTCCGCTCCTCGATCATGCAGATCGAGCCGCAATGGATCGACTACAACGGCCATCTCAACATGGCCTATTACAACGTGATGTTCGACCGGGCGATCGACGAGTTCTGGCTCGAGCTCGGGATTGGCCCGGTCTACAAGAAAGAGCGCCACGGCTCGACCTTCACCGCCGAATGCCATGTGCGCTATTTGCGCGAGATCCATCTCGGCGATCCCGTGCAGATCCTGGTGTGGCTGCTGGCAGCCGACGACAAGCGGCTGCACACATTCGAGGAGATGAGGCACGGCACCGAGGGCTGGCTGTCAGCCACATCGGAAAACATGTCGCTGCACATGGACATGAAGGCGCGGCGCGTTGCGTCGTTTCCGCCCGACATCCAGCAGCGCATCGCAGGCATTGCCAGGGCCCATTGCGCCCTGTCGCGCCCCGAGGGCATCGGCCGCAGCGTGGCGATGCCCTCGAAGCGGTAGCTAAGCAGACCTCTCTAGCCCCTCATCCTGAGGAGCCCGCGAAGCGGGCGTCTCGAAGGATGCAAGGCCACAGTCGGGCCTGCACGGTTCGAGACGCGCGTTCCGCGCTCCTCACCATGAGGATAACACCGCTATATCCTGGTTCGGCCGCGTGCCAAGCCGATCACGGCCGAGACCAGGAACAGCACGACCGCGATGAAGAAGATGATCTTGGCGATCTCGATCGAGGCGCCGGCGATGCCGCCGAAGCCCAGGATGCCGGCGATCAGTGCGATAACCAGAAACGTCACAACCCAGCCTAGCATGGTCAAACCCTCGTCTTGATGTCTCTCGGCACGGCTGGCCGCGCCACCTGCCCAGACAATCTCGACGCGGGAACGATGGTTCCGAGACGTATAACGGCGAAATTCACCCCTGCCGCAGGAACAAATCGGCCCGCCACGTACGTGGAAAACCTGGCATCGCCGCCCCATATAGGGACCAATCCCTGTTAAGAAGGCTCCCTCCCGTCACCCCGCGGTGCCATCGTGGGGCCAAATGATTCGCATGACCGAGCCGAGCAAGATCAACAGCGTACCCGACCACCAGCCCGCAGCCGGCGGCATCGCCGCGCGTGCGCGCGCCTCGGTGGGCCCGAAATATTTGTCCGGGCTCAATCCGGAGCAGCGCGACGCGGTGGAGACGCTGGACGGTCCGGTCCTGGTGCTGGCCGGCGCCGGCACCGGCAAGACGCGTGTGCTGACGACGCGCATCGCCCATATCCTGAGCCAGGGCCGCGCCCGCCCCGCCGAGATCCTGTCGGTGACCTTCACCAACAAGGCCGCGCGCGAGATGAAGCACCGGCTCGGCCAGATGCTCGGCCACGCCGTGGAGGGCATGCCGTGGCTCGGCACCTTCCATTCCATCGGCGGCCGCATCCTGCGTTTCCATGCCGAGCTGGCGCAGCTCAAATCGAATTTCACCGTGCTCGACGTCGATGACCAGGTGCGGCTGCTCAAGCAGCTATTGCAGGCCGAGAACATCGACGACAAGCGCTGGCCCGCACGCATGCTGGCCGGCCTGATCGACGGCTGGAAGAACCGCGGCCTGATGCCGTCGCAGGTGCCCTCGGGCGAGGCCGCGATGTTCGCCAACGGCAAGGGCGGCAAGCTCTACACGAGCTATCAGGAGCGGCTGAAGATCCTGAACGCGGCCGATTTCGGCGATCTCTTGCTGGAGAACATCCGCATCTTCCGCGAGCACCCGGATATCCTCAGGCAGTACCAGCAGCGCTTCAAGTTCATCCTGGTCGACGAGTACCAGGATACGAACGTCGCGCAATATCTGTGGCTGCGGCTGCTGTCGCAGGCGCCGTCGTCTGCTTCCTTCGCCTCTCCCCGCTTGCGGGGAGAGGCCGACGCACGCAGTGCGGCGGGTGAGGGGGACTCTCCGAGCACCGAACTCGTGGAGACTCCCCCTCATCCCGACCTTCTCCCCGCAAGCGGGGAGAAGGAGAAGACCAAAAACATCTGCTGCGTCGGCGACGACGACCAGTCGATCTATGGCTGGCGCGGCGCCGAGGTCGACAACATCCTGCGTTTCGAGCACGATTTCCCGGGCGCTAAGGTGATCCGCCTCGAGCGCAACTACCGCTCCACCGGCCACATCCTCGCCGCCGCCTCGCATCTGATCGCGCACAATGAGGGCCGGCTCGGCAAGACGCTGCGCACCGAGGACCAGGACGGCGAGAAGGTCACGGTCACGGGCTCCTGGGATTCGGAAGAGGAAGCGCGCGGCATCGGCGAGGAGATCGAGCAGATCCAGCGCCAGGGCGAGAAGCTCAACGAGATCGCGATTCTCGTGCGCGCCTCCTACCAGATGCGCGAATTCGAAGACCGTTTCGTCACGCTCGGCCTGCCCTATCGCGTCATCGGCGGCCCGCGCTTCTACGAGCGCGCCGAAATCCGCGACGCACTGGCTTATCTGCGCGTGATCAATTCGCCGGCCGACGATCTCGCCTTCGAGCGCATCGTCAATACACCGAAGCGCGGCCTCGGCGATGCCACCGTGCAGATGCTGCACGACCACGCCCGCAAGCGCCGCATTCCGCTGTTCGAGGCGGCGCGCGCGGTGGTCGAGACCGACGAGCTGAAGCCGAAGGCGCGTGGGTCACTTCGCGACCTCGTCGCGCAGTTCGACCGCTGGCGCGCCCAGCGCGAGGTCACCGCGCACACTGATCTGGCCCAGATCGTGCTCGACGAGAGCGGCTACACCGAGATGTGGCAGAAGGACCGCTCGGCGGACGCTGCGGGCCGGCTGGAGAACCTGAAAGAGCTCGTGCGCTCGATGGAGGAGTTCGAGAACCTGCAAGGGTTTTTGGAGCACATCTCGCTGGTGATGGACCGCGACGGCGGCGCCGAGGAGGATGCGGTGTCGCTGATGACGCTGCATTCGGCCAAGGGTCTCGAATTCGACAACGTGTTCCTGCCGGGCTGGGAGGAAGGCCTGTTCCCGAGCCAGCGCACGCTGGACGAACAGGGCCGCGCCGGCCTGGAAGAAGAGCGCCGGCTCGGTCATGTCGGCCTGACCCGCGCCCGCCGCCGCGCCATGATCTATTTCGCGACCAACCGGCGCATCCATGGCACCTGGTCGACCACGATCCCCTCGCGCTTCCTCGACGAATTGCCCGCAGCCAATGTCGAGATCACGGAATCCAAGGGCGGCTCGGCCTGGGGCGGCACCGGCGGCTACGGCGCCTCGCGCTTCGACGACATGGAGGCGTTCGGCTCCAGCTACACGACGCCGGGCTGGCAGCGCGCCCAGGCCAACCGCAATCGTGGCGGCGGCCGCAATAGCGGTGGCCGAAGCGGCGGCTTCGAGGAAGAGGCCGCGACGTTCTCGTCCTCCTCGTCGTCGGGCCCGGATTTCGGCAGCTTCTCCTCGCGCCGCCGCGGTCCCCTGACGATCGAGGGCGAGCTGGTCGCCAAATCCACCGGCACCACCTCGGAATTCGCGATTTCCGACCGCGTCTTCCACCAGAAATTCGGCTACGGCCGCGTCACCAAGATCGACGGCAACAAGCTCACCATCGCCTTCGACAAGGCCGGCGAGAAGAAGGTCGTGGACAGTTTTGTGCAGCGGGCGTGAGGCCTGACGTGGCTCAGTACGTTGCCATCATCGAGGACGCAGATCCGGACGCCGTTAGCCTGTGGTTTCCCGACCTGCCGGGCTGCATTTCAGGCGGCGACGACGTTGACGAGGCCCTGGAGAACGCGCCCGAAGCGCTCGCGTTCTATGCTCAGGAGTTGACAGAGGATGGCGGCCGGCTTCCCCCGCCGAGGACGCTGGCCGAGCTTGAGGCCGACCCGGAATTTGCCGAGGACCTCAGGAACCACACGGCCGTCCTGATCGAATGGCCTCCCCTCACTGAGGCCACGGAGTGAGGACTGTTCGCCGCACTCGCCGGACTCTCGACAGTTCTCCCCCGAACAGCCCTTGACCACCGCGAACTTCCCCGTATCAGATAAACCCATGGTCCGGGGCTCCATCACATTGATCGTGCTTGCATTGGTTATGCCGTCGCTTGCGGCGGCCGAGACCATGAGCTTTGGCGATTCGATCGGGAAGCTGGCGGCGAGCTGCGGCGCGGAAATCGTCGCCAATTGCCGCGGCGTCAATCCGGACTCGACCCGGCTGAAGGAGTGCCTGTCGCGCAACCGCGACGTGCTCTCGCCGCAGTGCCAGAGCGACTATCTTGGCGTCTTCGACGCCATCCAGAAGCGCGTCGCCGCACGCGTCACGGTGGCGAATGCCTGCCAGCGCGAGATCGTCAAGGTCTGCGGCGGCTCGACCAAGGAGACCAGCAAGTCGATCCCCTGCCTGGTCTCGACGCCCAAGGGCATCAGCAACAACTGCCTGAAGGCCGTTGACGACGCGGGGTATCGCTGATGCGCGCGAATAGACTCTCCGCCGCAGGACTATGCGTCGCGCTCGGTCTCGCCGTGCTTGCGGGCGCCGCACGCGCACAGACGGCGGCGCCGACCCGCGACGACATCGTCGGCAAGCTGAACCACTTCGAAGAAGCCGGCGAGGTCGACCTCCCCGCGCTCAAGCAGCAGGTGATGGAGCGCGCCAAGGCCAGGATCAAGAACGATCCGGGTCCGGTGAACCGGCCGCTGATCGCGCCCGACCTCGCCAAGCTGCCCGCCTTCAACGCGCAGATCCAGTTCGACGCCGACACGCCGATCATCCAGCCGGCGTCCTACCAGGCCGTCGGCCGCATCGCCGACGCGCTGGTTCATTTCTCGCTGCTGCCCTACACCTTCCTGATCGTCGGCCATGTCGAATCCAATTCGAAGACGCGCGAGGCCAATGCGATCCTGAGCCAGCGCAGGGCAGATGCGATCCGCGACGTGCTGGTGAACACGTTCAAGATCTCGACCAAGCGGCTGCATCCGATCGGCCTCGGTGAGGAGCAGTTTCTCGACCGGGCCAAACCGACCTCGGCCGTCAACGGCCAATTGCAGATCCTGACGTACGCCAAGCTGCCCGAGGACGCGCCCGCGCATCCGGCTGCGGCAACTGCGCCTGCGGCGAAAAAGCCCGCCAAGAAGCGGTAAGCAGACGCTCCCAAGCGCCCGACGGAACCCTTTGAAGTCCTGATCGTTTTGTGACCTGTCCCACAGCGCGACGGTATGGTCTTGCGCGACAATAGTGCCGGTTTGTGCACTGCTCTATCCGGTGCTATAGCCTCTGTTCGTCCTTCCCCGACCCCGTTCTGCATGAGACCAAGATGGGTGGCTTTTTTCAACGCCAACTTGCCGTTTATGTCGAGTACCATCGTGATCCCCGGAACACGGCGATGCATGTGGTGGGCATCCTTCTGCTGTTCACCGGCGCGGTGATGCCGCTGACGCTGGTGAAGGTCGCGCTGTTCGGGTCCGAGGTCAGCCTGGCGGTGATCCTGGCCTTGCCGGTGCTGATCTACTGGCTGCTGCTCGATCTGGCGCTCGGGGCCGGCATTCTGGCCGTCTCCATCGTGCTGTTCTCGATCGCGTCGACCATTGCGGCGCAGGTCAGCACCGTGACGATGTGGGCGATTTTTGCCGTCCTGGTCGCGCTCGGCTTCGCCGCGCAGACCATCGGCCACAAGGTTTTTGAGGGCCGCGAGGCCTCGTTGTTCACGTTTCCCTCGCATCTTTTGCTGGGACCGATGTTTGTCATGGCAAAATTATTCATTGCACTGGGCTTCCGTCGCGACCTTGCCGCGATTCTGGCGCCTCTTCCGACCAATTCCCTTTCAACCCGATAGCTCCAGAAGCGAAACAGCAAACCTTCTTCATGGCTCTCGTACTGGTTACCGGTGGCAGCGGTTTCATCGGACATCATCTCGTAGAAGCGCTCCGCGCCCGTGGGCAGCGGGTGCGTGTTCTCGATGTCCAGCCGGCGGCCGCCGCCAACGCCGACGTCGACTACGTTCATGGCTCCGTGCTGGATAGCGCCGCGGTCGATACCGCGCTGTCCGGCGTCGACCAAGTCTATCACCTCGCAGGCCTGCCCGGCATGTGGGTCGCCAACAAGCAGGACTTTCACGACGTGAATTGCCGCGGCACCGAGGTGGTGCTGGCGGCTGCGATGAAGCGCGGCGTGTCGCGCTTCCTGCACTGCTCGACGGAATCGATCCTGTTCCCCTATTCCGACCTCAACGGCGTTCCCGCCGAAGAGGCGTTGCAGCCGGCCGACGCGATGCCGGGCGCCTATACGCGGTCGAAGTCGCTCGCCGAGCATCATGCCGCCAAGGCCGCGGCCGAGGGCTTTCCGCTGGTGATCGGCACGCCGACCATGCCGATCGGCGCCGCCGACCACAATCTGACGCCGCCGACCGCAATGCTCTGGTACTTCCTGCAGAAGAAGGTGCAGCCGCATCTCAACTTCCTGGTCAATCTCGTCGACGTCCGTGACGTCGCCATGGGCCTCGTGCTGACCATGGAGCGCGGCCGCGTCGGCCAGCGCTACATCCTCGGCGGCGACTGCGTCCCGCTCGGGCGGATCCTGCGGATGATGTCGGCGATGAGCGGCCGCCGCCAGTTCCCGATCGTCGTGCCCGGCAAGATCGCCGAGCTCTCCGGCATCATGCTCGAATATCTGGCCGACAACTTCACGCGCCGGCCGCCCAACGGCACCGCCGAGGGCGTGCGCATCGCGCTTGCCGCGAGCGACCTCTCGATCGGCAAGGCCCGTACCGAGCTCGGCTATTCGCCGCGCCCGATCGAGCCGGTCCTGCGCGAAACCATCACCCATCTGCTCGCCCGCAACGGCCAGCAGCCCTCCGGCGCCATCGAGCATCACGCGCTGTCCTCGCGCGCGAGCTGAAGCCGCCGCCTAACGCAAAGAACCTTCATGTCCTTCGATTTCAGCAAGCTTCTCTCTGTCGCCTGGGGTGGCTGGACCACGGCCTGGCCGACCGAACTCCTGGCCCTGATCTGGCTCGCCTTTCTCGCCAGCTGGGTCGGCGCCTCGTTCTGGCAGGGGCGGACCAAGAAGCAGGTCATGACGCTGGAGTCGCAGCGCTATCGCCTTCCGATCTTGGTCGGCGGCATCCTGTACACGCCGTGGGTTGCACAGATCCTGGGCTGGAAGCCGCTCTGGGTGCTCGGCAACACCGGCATCACCATCGCCGCGGTCCTCTCGGCCGCCGGCATCGCCTTTGCCTGGTGGGGCCGGCTGCATCTCGGAAAATTCTGGTCCAACACCATCACCCACAAGGAAGACCACCGGGTCATCGACACCGGCCCCTACGGCATCGTGCGTCACCCGATCTACACCGGTTTGATCTTCGGCATGCTCGTCACCGGCATCGCAATCGGCCTCGTAACGACGATCCTCGGCGCGATCCTGATCTCGCTCGGCATGTGGCAGAAGGGCCGGATGGAAGAGGTGTTTCTGTCCAAGGAGCTCGGCGAGGACGCCTACGGCGCATACTGCCGCCGCGTGCCGATGATCATCCCGTTCACCTCGCCGCGGTGAGGTAGCAAGACGCGGCCATCTCCTCCGCTGTCGTCCTGGCGAAAGCCAGGACCCATTACCCCAGACAGGAGTTTGGTGAAGACTCGTCGCTCGGTACGCCCACCGCGCCACACCGAGAGATTCCGCGGTATGGGTCCTGGCTTTCGCCAGGACGACGTTGTGGAGGCAACGCGCCCCGCAAGGAACCAGCCCCTCCCCACACCCGTTGTCCCTCGACATCTGCACCACCCCGCAGAGCATCGAGCCATGTCGGACGCCTACGATTATTTTCGCGCGCACGCGATCGCCGCCGCCCGCAAGGCGCGGGCGATGCCGCCGGGGCGGCCGAAGCAGAAGCAGCGCACCGTGGCGCGGGTCTATCACCTGCTATCCAAAGAAGCGGCGCTGACGCCGAACGTCCATCATCTCGATGATTTTCGCGCGGCCCGGCGGCTGGAGCGGCAGATCGGCCGCTGATCTCTGTCCATGCAAATTTGGTCATCTGCCATTCCGCGAGAATAGATGTCCGTCCAGTTCCGCGACGGTTGACCTTTTTACCGCCAGCCAGTTGGATGCGCGCGCAACGAGGCACGACGACATTCTATCGTGGATCTGGAGAGGTCGACGATCAGGCCTGAGCCCGCGCGGGGTTTTTGGCGATCCGGCGTTGGACTGTGCCTTCAGGGTTCGACAGGGGCTTCTCATGACCTTTTCCAGTATCTTCGCGCAGTTCGTCGCGTTCATCGGCGGCATCGCGCTGCAATGGCGCAAGATGACGGGCACCGAGCCGCCGCCTGCCTGGGGCCAGACGCCCGCCATTCCCGAAGCCAAGCCGCAGGGCGCGATCCCGACGCTGAAGATGCCGACCGCGCGCGGCTGGCGCGAGGGCCATAAGCCGACCGTCGCGCCCGGGCTCAAGGTCAATGCGTTCGCCACCGGCCTCGATCATCCGCGCTGGATCGAGGTGCTGCCCAATGGCGACGTGCTGATCGCGGAGGCGACGCAGGTCGCAGGCGCCCCGCGCAGCGTGTTTCACTACGCGATGCAGGCGACGATGCGGCGCGCCGCCGCGCTCGGCGTGTCCGCCAACCGCATCACGCTCTTGCGCGACAAGGACGGCGACGGCGTCGCCGAAGTGCGCGGCGCCTTCATGGAGAATCTCAACCAGCCGTTCGGCATGGCGCTGGTCGGCGACACCTTCTACGTCGGCAACACCGACGGCGTGATGGCGTTCCCTTACGTCGCCAATGCCGACCGCATCACCGCGCCGGGCAAGCGGCTGACCACCTTCAAGCCGGCCGGGCACTGGACGCGCAGTCTGCTCGCAAGCCCCGACGGCAAGAAGCTCTATGCCGGCGTCGGTTCGCTCAGCAACATCGCCGAGATGGGCATGGAGGTCGAGCAGGGCCGCGCCGCGGTCTACGAGCTCGATCTCGTCGCCGGCACGCATCGCATCTTCGGCGCCGGCCTGCGCAATCCGGTCGGCCTCGCCTGGGAGCCGACGACCGGCGTGCTCTGGACCGTCGTCAACGAGCGCGACGGGCTCGGCGACGAGACGCCGCCGGACTATCTGACCTCGGTGCGCGACGGCGGCTTCTACGGCTGGCCCTATTGCTATTGGGGCAAGACGGTCGACGATCGCGTGCCGCAGGATCCGGCGATGGTCGCCAAGGCGCTGCAACCGGACTACGCACTGGGCGGCCACACCGCCTCGCTCGGCCTGTGCTGGATGCCCGCCGGCACCCTGCCCGGCTTCGGAGACGGCATGGTGATCGGCCAGCACGGCTCGTGGAATCGCAGCAAGCTGTCCGGCTACAAGCTGGTGTTCATCCCGTTCGAGAACGGAAAGCCCTCCGGTCCCGGCCGCGACATCCTGTCGGGCTTCCTGTCCCCGGACGAGAAGGAATCCTACGGCCGCCCGGTCGGCGTCGTGATCGGCCCCGACAAGAAGTCGCTGCTGATGGCCGACGACGTCGGCAACGTGATCTGGCGCGTCACGGGGGCGTAAAGGCTCTATTGTTTGAGCATGATCCTTCCGGAAAACCGCTTCACACTTTTCCGGATCATGCTCTAGGTCCCCACACACAGCGTGGCGCGCTGCTTGCGCAGCAGCGCGATCACGGACAGTGCGGTGATCAGGCCGGTCTTGGGATTCTCGGACGGGATGTTCTCGATGGACATCGAGAAGCGCGCCGAATCCGCCTCGACCTCGACGCGATGAACGTTGCGCGTCACGGTCGGGTCGGCCCAAACCTGCATCTGGGTGCGATCGGGCCCGATGCCCGCCAGCGACAGCGCAACGGCGACATTGACGTTGGCCGGAAAGCCCTTCGCCGCCTCGCGCGCGCTGCCCTCGAACAGTTTGAGCGGCTCGCGCAGATTATCGATGTCGATGTTGTTCTGGACGATGAAGGGCGCGCCCTTGAGCCCATCGATCGGCTTGCGCGTGACCATCTTCACCGAATGGATGGTGCCGACCGCGGCGGCGTTGACGGCATCGAGGCCGATCAGCGCGCCGGTCGGCACGATGATGCGGCCGCCATTGGCGCGGGCGAGATCGACGAGATCGAAATTGTCGAGCAATCCGCCGACGCTAACGACGACCGCGGCCTTGCCGCGCTTCACCGCGGGCTCGACGATCGCACGCAGCTGGCTGCTCGGCGCGCATTCGACCACGATGTCGGCGGCATCGCCGAGCTGGTCGATCGGCAGGATTTTCGGCGGACGGCGCAGGCCGCTGATGAAGGCCTGATGCTTCGCAGGATCGCGCACGGCCACAGCCGACAGCGCCAACCCCTCGATGCCCTGATCGAGCGCGCTGGCGACCTTGGTGCCGATCGAGCCCAGGCCCGCGAGGGCAACCTTCAACTCGCCCGAAGCTTTCCGTTCAGTCATCGTTCCCACCGTTTGTCCAAGCCAATGTCATAGCCGCTCACGCCTCCCGCGCATAGCTGCGCAGGCGTGCCTCCAGCACCGCCAGCATCGCATCGCGTGCCGGATCGCGCGAACCGCGCAACCAGGCGGCGGCGAGCGGCAGCCGGCCGACCGGCCCGCTCTGCTTCGGCCGGAGCGGCACGAAGCGCACCCCCGGGACCGCCATCCGCGTGGTCCAGCGCGGAACGATCGCGACCCCGAGCTTCGTCGCCACCAGATTGATGATGGTCTGCTTCTCGTCGGCCACCTGCACGATCCGCGGCGCGAGGCCGGCCTGCTCGAACAGTTTTATGGTGAGGTCGTGGCTGTGCGGCCGCGAGCGGCGGTCCGGCACCAGCATCGCCTCGTCGGCGATCTGCGCCAGCGTGACCGACTTGCGTGCAGCGAGCGCGTGCCGCTGCGGGAACGCCACGATGGCGCTCTCCTGGAGCAGGTCGCGGAATTCCAGGCGCTTGTCCGCGCTATCAGGCGGACGGACGAAGGCGAGATCGAGCGCGCCGGTCAAAATCTTCGGCAGCAGCCGGACGGTCTTGTCCTCGAGCAGCTGCACGGCGACGTCGGGATGCTTGTCGCGAAAGTCGCGCAAGAGCGGCGGCAGCAATCCCGCCGCGGCACTGTCGATGGCGCCGACCCGCAGCCGCCGTGCGGCCCCCGCGCGCGAGCGATTGCGAAGGTTGCTCTCGACCGCCTCGACCTTGGCGAGGATGGCGCGGGCATCACGCAGCAGCGTCGTGCCGTCCTCGGTGAGCGACACCGCGCGCGTGGTTCGCGCGAACAGCCGCGTTCCCAGATCCTCCTCCAGCAGCCTGATCTGCCGGCCGAGTGCGGAGGGCAGCATCTGGAGTTGCTGCGCCGCATGGCCGAAATGCAGCTGCTCGGCCGCCGCCACGAAGCATCGAAGCTGATGCAATTCCATTCGGATCCTTCTCGTCTCTGCTCGTGAGGATTATATCATTTTTTTGTATAAACCAGCGCCAATTGAGTATGCCGCCTGCCCCCGCCTAGGTTCGCTGCCGGCGTAGACCTCCAGGTCCGCCTTACAACAACAAGCCGGAACCGAGGAGGCCAGGGTGGCGAGCGAGATTCAGACGCGCGTGCTGCGCAAGATCACCTGGCGCATCGTTCCCTTCATCATGTTGCTGTACTTCGTCGCCTTCATCGACCGCGTCAATATCGGCTTTGCCTCGCTGACGATGAACAAGGACATCGGCCTGTCGCCCGCGGTCTACGGCTTCGGCGCCGGCATCTTCTTCTGGGGCTATTTCCTGTTCGAGGTGCCCTCCAACATCATCCTGCACAAGATCGGCGCGCGGATCTGGATCGCGCGGGTGATGATCACCTGGGGTCTCGTCTCGGCCGCGATGGCCTTCGTGCAAGGGCCGACCAGCTTCTACATCCTGCGCTTCCTGCTCGGCGTTGCCGAGGCCGGCTTCTTTCCCGGCATCATCCTCTATCTCTCCTACTGGTTCCCGGCACGCCAGCGGGCTGCCGTGACCGCGCTGTTCATGGCCGCCGCGCCGCTCTCGACCGTGCTGGGCTCGCCGATCTCGGGCGCGCTGCTGGAGATGGACGGCCTGCTCGGCTTTAGGGGTTGGCAATGGCTGTTCGTGCTGGAGGCGCTGCCGGCCGTGCTGCTCGGCTTCGTCGTGCTCGGCTTCCTCACCGATCGCCCGGAAAAAGCAAAGTGGCTCGCCGATGACGAGCGGCGCTGGCTGGTCGAGACCATGAACGTCGAGACCACCAGCAAGGCCGCGACCGCGAGCCACAGCATCTGGCGCGGCCTCGCCGATCCGCGCGTGCTGGCGCTGTCGCTGATCTATTTCGGCACCTCGGCCGGCCTCTACACGCTCGGCGTCTGGGCGCCGCAGATCATCAAGCAGTTCGGCCTGTCCTCGCTCCAGGTCGGCTTCCTCAATGCATTGCCGGCAACCGCGGCCGTCGTCGCCATGATCCTGTGGGCGCGGCATTCGGACCGCACCGGCGAGCGCACCTGGCATGTCGTCTGGGCCTGCCTGATCGCCGCAGCCGGGCTCGCCTATGCCGGGCTCGCGGCCAGTGTCGTCGCCGTGCTGGTCGCGCTGACGCTGGTCAATATCGGCATCTCCTCAGCAAAGCCGCCGCTGTGGAGCATGCCGACGCTGTTCCTGTCCGGCCCTGCGGCCGCGGCCGGCATCGCCACGATCAACTCGATCGGCAATCTCGGCGGCTTCGTCGGACCCGCTATGATCGGCTGGATCAAGGACCAGACCGGCAGCTTCGTCGGCGGACTCTATTTCGTCAGCGGCCTGCTCGTTCTCTCGGCCGCCCTCACCCTGCTATTGTCGCGCGCGAAAACCGCGCCCGTCGAACCCGTCCCGCAATCCCACTGATCTCTCAAACGGAGCCTTCCCATGCGCACCCATTCGATCGCAGCCATTCCCGCCGACGGCATCGGCCCCGAGGTCATCTCGGCCGGCGTCCGCGTGCTGGAGGCTCTCGCACAACGCAGCGGCGACCTCGCCTTCAACGTGAGGACGTTCGACTGGGGCTCGGACTATTACAAGAAGCACGGCGTGATGATGCCGGCGGACGGCCTCAGCGAATTGAAGAAGTTCGACGCGATCTATTTCGGCGCGGTCGGCGCCCCCGATGTGCCCGACCACATCACGCTGTGGGGCCTGCGCCTGCCGATCTGTCAGGGCTTTGACCAATACGCCAACGTACGGCCGACAAAGATCCTGCCGGGCGTCGCCTCGCCGCTGCGCAATGTCGGCGTCGGCGATCTCGACTGGGTGATCGTGCGCGAGAATTCGGAAGGCGAATATGCCGGCATGGGCGGCCGCGCCCACAAGGGCTTGCCGGAAGAGGTCGGCACGGAAGTCGCGGTGTTCACCCGCGTCGGCGTGACGCGGATCATGCGCTATGCCTTCCAGCTCGCGCAGTCGCGTCCGCGCAAATTCCTCACCGTCGTGACCAAGTCGAACGCGCAGCGCCACGGCATGGTGATGTGGGACGAGATCGCAGCTGAAGTTGCGACCGAATTCCCCGACGTGACCTGGGACAAGATGCTGGTCGACGCCATGACGGTGCGCATGACGCTGCATCCGAAGAGCCTCGATACCATCGTCGCGACCAACCTCCACGCCGACATCCTCTCGGATCTCGCCGGTGCGCTGGCCGGCAGCCTCGGCGTCGCCCCGACCGGCAACATCGACCCGCAGCGCCGCTTCCCCTCGATGTTCGAGCCGATCCACGGCTCGGCCTTCGACATCACCGGCAAGGGCATCGCCAACCCGGTCGCGACGTTCTGGACCGGCGCGCAGATGCTCGAGCATCTCGGCGAGAAGGATGCGGCTGCAAGATTGATGGCGGCGGTGGAGCGCGTCTGCGCGGCCGGCGTGCTGACCCCCGACGTCGGCGGCAAGGCGACGACGAAGGACGTGACCGACGCCGTGATCGACGCGATCCACGGCTCGAACGTCTAGTTTCAGTCGGTTCAATCCCGACGTCACTGCACGCCGTAGCGGGCGAACGCGTCGGCGATCTTGAGGTCGATGAGCTTCGCTGCCGAGACGTCGCGACCGCCGCCGGCGTTGTCGCCCTGCCTGAGCCTGGCAAGTCCGCGTCCATAGAGCGCGCTTGCCAGGTTCGGCGCCAGGCGCAGCGCCGAGTTGTAGTCGTCGATGGCCGCGGCGAATTGGCCCATCTTCAGGTGGATCAGTGCGCGTGAATCGTATGTCGCGGCATCGTTCGATCCCGACTGAATCACCTTGTCGCAGTCGTCGAGCCCGGCCTGCAGGTCGCCGATGATCGCCCGGGTCCAGCAGCGTCCGCTCCATGCCCACGTCAAATTCGGATCGAGGCGGATGGCCTCATCGAAATCCCGCGCCGCCCGCTCATATTGATTCAGCTTCAGGTGGGCTTCGGCGCGGTTGGCGAAGGCGCTGGCATAGTCCGGATTGAGCCTGATTGCCTCGTCGAAGGCCTTGACCGCGTCCTCATACGCCCCCTTCCTCAAATAGGCGACGCCGCGATTGTTGACCGGCTTGGCATAGCCTGTGGCGAGCTCGCTTGCCCGATTGAAGTCGCTGATCGCGCGGTCGTACTCCGCCGCGGCGGCATAGGCGTTGCCGCGATTGTTGTAAGCCACAGCCAGCGACTCCGGCTTGGCATCACCGGAATTGATCAGCGCCGTACAGCCGGCGATCCGGGTTTGGGCCGGAAGACGGTCCGTGCCGTTGCACTGCTCGATGCTCTGGAGATGACTTTTCTTCTGCGGCTGCTGCGCGACCGCCAGCGAACCGAGCGACAGCAGCACAAGAACGGGCGCGACACTGTCGATGATGGCGGCCCTGATCGTCATGTCCGTGCCGCTTCAGCATCCTCTGCAGATGTTCGGCCTGGGACCACTCCCCTGCTCGGGCGCCGCAGCAGTGATGCGTTTCTTCATCAATTTGCTCTTGCCCTCTTCGATGAGGGTCGAGAACCTGACCGCGCCGTCATCCGCAATTTCGATATGCGGCGTGGTGCCCCGGATTCCCATCGTTGCAACGGGCGTATCGACTTTCATATCGCCGCTCTTCGCGATCTGGCCGGCGACAAAAGTCGCCGTTCCCTTGGCCAGATTGAAGAACGTTGCGTTGGACTTGCCGTCCGGCTCGTACACGTACTCGTCGAGGGCCATGCGCGCGTTGCTCGACAGATTGAACGACGAGCCATCGCTGAAATTGATGCTGACCCGGCTGTCCGCCCCGGTTCGCACCACGTCGCGCAGATAGACGGTATCGCCGACCTTGGTTTGCGCGGCCGGATCGCCGAGCTTCGCCTGGACGACGACCGCACCTGCATGCTCGATCGAGACCGAACCTGTAACGGCGACGACCTTGCCGATGGGTTTCGGCACAACGTCCTCAGGGCCGCGTGTCGCGGGATTGACTTGAGCCTGCGCCAGCGCAGCGAGAACGCTCGCCGATGCCCAAATGAAGCCAGTCACCAAAACCGCAATCGTATGCTTGCACATGACCCGCCCTTTCCGAGAAGATCTGCGTGGCGCTTGATGGGAGCTATGTGAGCTTCGACCAAGCTCGCGTGCATTGTTAATATCTACAACCTGGATCGGCCCTAACGGACCCGTCATCCAGAAAAAGCAATTCTGCCGTGCTTGATCTTAGGCCCAAGCCGTTTGCCTGGCCAGCGAAAGTGAGCTAGATGTTGCATAGCTCGACCGTCAACTTCTTGAGAGCGCAAATTGTAAGCGCGGAGAGGCATCTCCGCTGAACCTGCCACCACCTTGGCTATACCTATAAAGTTCGCATTTCATACCAGACGTTTTCGGCGTGCAGGCCTGGGGTTGCTAACGCCAAAAATTGCGCCCGCGGCGTAGCAATACCGACAAGAAGACCGCGGCACCGCGCCGAGCCGGAATTGTTCGGCGCGCGAGGCCACGGCTATGTCAGTTGCGTTTGGCGTTGGATCCCAGAACGGGGTCACCAAGACTTTTCCCCTCCAGATCATCGGCATCGTTCAAAGCACGTTGGGATACATAACCCTCGCGCGCGATGACGGCCCGCCCACACAGGTCAGCATTGGCGACCTTGTCTGCCGCCATGACGTAATCGAAACGGCTGCGGATGCGCAGATCGGGATCCGGCTGCTCGACGACACCATCTTCAATGTCGCCAGCGGAGCTCGCGTCGAACTGCGCGAGTTCGCTTGCGACTCCGACTGCGTCTCGCGTTCGACGATCGTCGCGGTCACCAGCGGAAGCTTTGCGTTCGCGGCCGGTCGGCTGGCAAACAGCGGCACCCTGACGGTCGACACGCCCCTCGGCAGCGTTCGCGGCCGCTCGCATGCGACCGGCTTCGGCATCCTGACGATGGCGGCGCTGACTTTCTCGATGGTGAAAGAAGCACAAGGCTCGGACCCCGACGCCACGTTTCTCGACAGCGATACGCTCACTTACAAGGACCTTCAACACGGCGCCTTCGAGCTCATCACCAAGGAGCGCGTACCGCGGCACATCATCGTCGATGATCCAGGCGAAACCGTCGTCCTGAACAGGATCGGCTCCTCGGTCAGCGTGAATCAGGTTACCAACAGCGCTGCTCGCATGGAGGAGCTGCACGCAGCCCAACAGGACGTGCTCGCCAATCTCACGCGCGGCCCGACGGGATCCAGTACGCCACCTGGCGTCATCGCCCCCTCGCTGCAGCACATCAACTTCAACTCGGATAACGCGCCGGCGCCGCTGAACCTGCTTCCGGCACTGTCGCCGGCCGACATACCCTTGATCGTACGTCCGCCGCCGTCACTGAACGTGCCGGGCGGGCCCACCGAAATCGACACGATCGCATTCGACGACACGTTCACCGCGACAACCGGCACTTTCACCGCCAGCAGCCCGCTCAATTCCCCCCTCACCTACGGTCTCAGCGGCGGGACGGCGGGCACCACGGTCCTGGACGGACAGACCTACGATCTCTCGCAGACCGGTGCGTATGGCACCCTCTATCTCAACAGCGCATCCGGCGCCTACACTTTTGTTCCGAACGCGGATGCAATCAATGCCCTGTCGTCGCCGACGACCATGGGCTTCATCATCACGGTCTCGGACGGCGAGTTCTCGACGAGCCGAACCTTCGTCGTCAACATCCACGGCGTCAACGACACCGCCATCATCTCCGGCAACGCCGCCGGCGCAGTGGTGGAGGCCGGCGGCGTCGCCAATTCGGCGCCGGGCACGCCGAGTGCAACCGGAACGCTGACAGACGCCGACGTCGACAATCCGCCCAACACCTTCACGACGGTCAGCTCGCCGACCAGGAGCGCGGGCGGCTACGGCACGTTCACGATGACAACCGGCGGCGTTTGGACCTACACGCTCGACGACAGCAGCGGTACAGTGCAGTCGCTGAATGCCGGCGATACGCTGATCGATCGGTTCACCGTGACCACGATCGACGGTACCCCGCAGCTGGTGACGATCACGATCAACGGCACGAACGACGCCGCAATCATCTCGGGGACTGCGACCGGTTCAGTCGTCGAGGCGGGCGGCACTTCGCCCGGCACGCCGGTCGCGACGGGCACGCTTCTCGCAGCGGATGTCGACAACCCCGCCAACACGTTCGCGGCGGTCAATACGCCGACGGCAAGCGCGCACAGCTATGGCAGCTTCACCATCACCACGGCGGGCGTGTGGACCTACACGCTGGACAATAACAGTACCGCAGTGCAGGCGCTCAACAATGGCGCCACGCTGACAGACAGCTTCACGGTGACCTCGGCCGACGGCACCGCACAGACAGTGACGATCACCATCAACGGCAGCAACGATGGGGCGGTCATTTCCGGAACGACGAGCGGCTCCGTGATCGAGGCCGGCGGTGTCGCCAATGGTACGCCCGGTACGCCGACCGCGACCGGCACGCTGACCGATCTCGATCCCGACAATGCGTCCAACACCTTCACCCCGGTCACCACGCCTAGGACAAGCGAGGGCGGCTTCGGCACCTTCACGATGGCGGCGCTGGGCGCGTGGACCTACACGCTCGACAACAGCAACAGCACAGTACAGGCGCTCAATGTCGGCGATACGCTGCACGATCAGTTCACCGTGACCACGGTCGACGGCACGCCGCAACTGGTGTCGATCACGATCAACGGCACCAATGACGCCGCTCTGATTTCCGGAACGACGGCGGGTTCGGTGCTCGAAGCCGGCGGCATCGCCGCCGGCACGCCGGTCGCGACCGGCAGGCTCACCGATACCGACCTCGACAATCCGGCCAACACGTTCACCGCGGTGACCTCGCCGAGGGCCAGCGACGGCGGCTACGGCACTTTCACGATGACCGCGTCCGGGCTGTGGACCTATACGCTCGACAACAACAACGCCGTGGTCGACGCGCTGGATGTCGGCGACACGCTCACCGATCATTTCACGGTGACGTCGATCGACGGCACCACGCAAGAGGTAACGATCGCCATCCATGGCGCCAGCGACGCCGACCCCAACGACTTCGACAATCTGGCGACGGGATCAACCGTCGTCTCCGATCCCCCGTTCGTCTACGGCACGCCTGGACACGACAGCGTCGCCGGCGGCGGCAGCGTTTCCCAGATCGTCTATGGCGGTGCTGGCGACGACACCCTGAACGGAACCGGCGTGAACGACACCATCTTCGGCGGATCCGGCAACGATACGATCAAGGGCAACAACGGGGCCGACGTCATCTACGGCGGCTCCGGGCAAGACACCATCGACGGCAGCAACGAGAACGACACCATCATCGGCGGCTTCGGAGCGGACAAGCTCACGGGCAGCAACGGCGATGACGTCTTCGTCTATCTGTCGGCGGTCGATTCTAGGGCCGGCCAGTTCGATACGATCACCGATTTCAGATCGGGAAGCGACAAGATCGATTTGACGGCGATCGGCGCGCTCGGATTCGTGATCCTGGCATTGAGCTCGACAAACTCGTCCGTGCCGCCGCACACCATCGCCTGGATCTACGACAGCTCGGCCAACGAAACCATCGTGTATGTCAATCCGACCGATCAAATCCTCCAGATCGGCGATTCCAGCCTGCTGGAAGTTCATCTCCAGGGCGTCGCGACCATCGATTCCTCAGACTTCATCGTGGATCAAGCCGCGGCACCGGTCCAGGCGGTGAGCGACACAATCGATCCGGCCGCCGCCACGCAAGGCGACGCGACGATCATGACATCAAGCACCTCCGACGCCTCCACCGAGGCGACGTATAATAGCGGCTCTGTTTCGTTGGACGGAAGCTCGACCGCAATCGATGTGAGCTATCCCTTCGATATCGAGCGGGATCACAGCGCGTGGAGCCACGAGATCACTGCTTCCGCCACGGACGAGACTGCAACACTCTCCGGCCTCTCGGAACCGAAAATCCATTCGCTATCGATGGAGCCCGTCAAATTTGTCTTCGAACCGCCCCGGACCGACGACAGCATCCATGCAAACGGAATCGCCACAACCGGTACGACGGAGCAAAATCATGTCGTCGCTTTCAGCATGACGGATGCGCTCGTTGCCATCGACCAGCATCCAGACAACGGCAAGGCTGCCGAGGCTCATGGCCATGCAAGCCTTGCCGATACCGCCAGTGCTCTTCTCGATATCGCCTCCCAGAAAGGCCTCGGGAACGGCGGCAACCCTCATTCGAATCAATCTCAAGACAGCAAACACAGTCATGCTTCGATGGAGACGCCCGACAAGTCCAATGGCCAACCTCATTCTGCGGCAGACGACACGCACGGTCCACACGGAAACGCGCAGGGCCATTCGTCAGGACCGGGCGATTCCTTCAACTTCGTGAATCCGGCGATCGAGAAGTCGAGCATCGCATTTGTGGACGATCTCCCGACGCCGCCCGATCATCATGAAGGCGTGGCACATGCCTACGGACATGGTGGCGCCACGGCAGCGGGCGAGGTCCCGCAGCTGGATGATGTCGCTCACGGCATGGGCGGCTCAGGCGGGTCTCATGGGCAGCACGATCTCCTGGTGTGAGCTCGATCTGCTGAGACCGCTCTTGCTCTACTTCCGCCCGGAGTGCGGCGGTGTCGCCATCGCGGCGGCAGGCTCCGGCGGCGCCAGATGGCGCGGGACGATGATGGTCTGTCCTGGGGTGAGTTGCGCGTTCTCCGCAAGCGAGTTGCTCTGCGCGAGCGTCCACAGCGGCACGCGATTGGCTGTGGCGATGCTCTCCATGGTGTCGCCGCGGCGCACCGGCACCCGCACGCCGCTGTCCCACAATTCGACCAGCGTATCCGCAGGCACGAGATAGCGCAGCGGCACGGCATCGGCCTGGGTCTGCGGCGGAATGCGCGGCAGCTGCGTCACCATCTCGACGATCTGACGATGGATGTCGTCGGACTTCTCGATATTGATGTGCGAGACACGGCTGTTTTCCTTCAGGTCGTAGCTCGCGTAATGGCCGCGATAGCCGGGCACCGCCACGACGTCGCCGCCGCCGAGCACGCTGTCGGACAGGAAGATGTTGATGAAGCGCTCGACATTGAGCGGCACGTCGCCGGTCGCGTGCGCGGGATCGATGGCGATCACCAGGCTGATCGGGATGTTCTCCTTGGCCGCCATCTCGGAGATGACGACCGAGCACAGCCCGCCCATCGAATGGCCGATCAGCACGATGGGCGCCGGACTCTCCTTGTAGCTGGCGATGGCGCGGTTACCGATCAGCCGGCAGATCGTGAATTCATAAACGTCGGCCGAGAAGCCGGCCTGCGTCAGTTTCTCGCTGAGCCGGTCCATGCCGGTCGAGAAGATCGGCCCCATGGCACCGCGGAACAGGTAGATTTTCGGCGGCGGCAGCGGCTCGGCGGGCGGCGCGGGAGGCGGCGCTGTGGCGGTCACGGCCGGGCGCTTCGACTTGGCCGGTGAGGCCACAGCCATGCCGTTGCCCAAGGCGAGCAGCGCCACCGCTGCCAGCACGACTAGCCGCCTCAAATCAATCATCAGTCCAGCAGTCCCACCACGGGAGGCAAGAGCCTCTCCCAAACCGGCTTAGTGACGACCGATTGGGTGGTTTTTGGGGCACGGGAACCGGGGCGCGACGCACCGCCGCGCGCATCAAAGCCTCGTGACCTGCCGGATGAGCACGCTCCCGGCCCATCATTGCCTGCCCTTGAGCCGGCTGCGATGTGCGGCCTGCTTGGCGCGATTGCCGCAGACCGCCATGATGCACCACCGCCGTGCGCGCCTGCGGGTATGGTCGGCGAACAGCATCGTGCAGTTATGGCCTTCGCACGCCTTCACATCGGTGAAGTCTTCCTCGCAGACGAACTTCGCCATGGCTTCGCCGACGGGCAGCAGCAGGGACTCCGGTGATCGCCAGCGCCGTTTCATCCGCAACGCGAGGCCACGATCGCTGTCGTCCTGCCGCGCTTCGATATGTCTGAACATTACGTCTTGTTGCAAAATGCTGTTCAGCGGACCGAGCTCCTCCAGAGCGCTCGGGCCAAGCGGTCGGCCCGCATGCTCCAGAACAAAGCCCCTGAACCACTCGCGCAACGCGCGGGCCTTACCGGCGACCTTGTCGAGCTCGCCGGGCTTTGCCTGCGCCCTCAACGCGTTCAGCTCCTCCGCGGGCACCAATTTCGCCTGCGACAGCCAGTCGATCAGGCCATCGCCATCGTCGATCCAGTCGACAGGCATATCGACTGGCGTTGCGACCGAGTTGAGGAAATCGAGGCCGAGCGAGTCGGCGATGAACATGGCGAGCGGTCTGTCCATGAACGGTCCTTGGCCGTCGAAGCAACGTTACCTTAGTAACCACTAAAGAGCCTATTGACAAGTTACTCAGGGGAGACGTAACCTAATTATAGGCTTTAGACAGGTTACTATCAGCAATGGAGACGGGCATGACCCCGACCACGTACCGCACCGCCGACGTCGATGGCTTCAAGGTGTTCTATCGCGAGGCCGGCCCCAGAGGAGCGCCGAAGCTGCTGCTGCTCCATGGCTTCCCCAGCGCCGGCCACATGTTCCGTGACCTGATCCCGTTGCTTGCCGACAAATTCCACATCGTCGCGCCGGACCTTCCCGGCTTCGGCCAGTCCGACATGCCTTCGCGCGAAAGCTTCCGCTACACCTTCGACAATTTCGCACAGGTGATCGAGCGCTTCACCGAAGTGATCGGCTTCGATCGCTTCGCGATCTACGTCTTCGACTACGGCGCGCCGACCGGCTTCCGGCTCGCGCTGCGTCACCCCGAGCGGATCACCGCGATCATCTCGCAGAACGGCAACGCCTATGAGGACGGGCTCAGCGACGGATGGTCTCCGATCAAGGCCTATTGGCAGGATCCCTCGCCCGCGAACCGCGAGGCGCTGCGGGCCTTCCTCACGCCGGAGGCGACGCGCTGGCAATACACCCATGGCGTTCCCGATCAGGCGACCGTGTCGCCAGACGGACAGAACCTCGACAATTTCTATCTGGCGCGCCCGGGCTCGGACGACGTGCAGCTCGACCTGTTCGGCGACTACAAGAGCAACGTCGCGCTCTATCCGTCATTCCAGGAGTATTTCCGCACGCACAAGCCGCCGTTCCTCGCGGTCTGGGGCAAGAACGATCCGTTCTTCATTCCGCCCGGCGCCGAAGCGTTCAGGCGCGACAATCCCAATGCGGTCGTGCAGTTCTTCGACACCGGCCATTTCGCACTGGAGACGCATGCGCGCGAGATCGCGGAGAGCATTCGCGCGTTCCTGAAGTGACGTGAGCTGTGGCGATCGTCGATTGCCACAGCGCGCGCCAGCCTAAAGCGGCAGCATCCGGTTCAAGAGGTCGAGCAGCGTGCGCTGCTCGACCTCGCTCAGCGGAGCCAGCATCTTCCGATTATAGGGCTCCGTCAGCCTTGCCCCCTCGGCAATCAGCTTTGCGCCCTTTGGCGTGAGCATGAGTTCGACCGCACGGCGGTCGGCCTTGGAGCGGTTGCGCTTGATGAAGCCGGACGATTCGAGCTCGTTCAGGATCTTGATCAGGTTCGGCAGGCGCAGCCGCAGCAGGCTGGCGAGACTGCTCGGCGGCACACCGGGATTGTCGCGGATCACGGCGAAGATCGCGTAGGTCGCGGGCGTCAGACCCAGGGCGGCGAACTCCTCGTAGAAGCCCTCGAAGAATTTCAGCTGCGCGAGGCGCAGCATGAAGCCGGGCGTGCGCTGAAGCGCATTCAGATCCAGCGATTTCTCCTGCTGCTCGGCAGATTTAGCTCCGGATTTCGGGGTCTTCGGGCTCATGATTTGCAATCCCTGGGCGGGCCGAATTGACACTCTCAAAAATAGCTATAAAATATAACTATTATTCAGCGGCACCAAGACCGCCCATGGGAGAGGGACACAATGAACAGCAAATTCCTGCACAAATTGTGCATGTTGGCCGCAATGCTGACCGCGGCGCCGGCGTTCGCCCAGGACGCGGTGAAGATCGGCATCCTCAACGACCAATCCGGTCCGTTCGCGAGCTATCAGGGCATCGGCTCGGTCGTCGCCGCCAAGATGGCGGTCGAGGATTACGGCGGGAAGGCCGCCGGCAAGCCGGTCGAGGTCGTCGCGGCCGACCATCAGAACAAGACCGATATCGGGATCGGCATCGCCCGGCGCTGGTACGAGAACGAGAGCGTCGATGCGATCTTCGACATCCCGAACTCGTCGATCGCGCTCGCGGTGGCCGGCATGAGCGCCGAGAAGAACAAGGTGTTTGTCGGATCGGGCGCCGGCACGGTGCTGCTGACCGGCGAGAAGTGCACGCCGAACACGGTGCACTGGACCTACGACACCTATGCCTATGGCCGCGGTCTCGGCAAGGCGATCGTGCAGCAGGGCGGCAAGAAGTGGTTCTTCATCACCGCCGACTACGCCTTCGGTCATGATCTGGAGAAGCAGGCCGCGGAAGCCGTGAAAGCGTCCGGCGGCGAGGTGCTCGGCAGCGTGCGGCATCCGCTGGGAACGGCCGACTACGCCTCCTTCCTGCTCCAGGCCCAGGCATCGGGCGCGAATGTCGTCGGCTTCGCCAATGCCGGTGACGACACCATCACCTCGATGAAGCAGGCCGCCGAGTTCGGCCTGACCCGGGACCACAAGCTGGTTGGATTGATCCTTGGCATGAACGGCCTTCCCGCGCTGGGCCTGAAATTTGCGCAAGGCGCGCAGATCATGAATCCGTTCTACTGGGATCTCAACGACGGCACGCGGGCGTTCGCCAAACGCTTCGCCGAGCGCATTCCCTCGAAGGCCTATCCGAACGACATGCAGGCCGGCGTCTATGCCTCGGTCATCCACTACCTCAAGGCGGTCGACAAGATCGGCAGCGCCAAGGACGGCAAGGCCGCCGTCGCCGCGATGAAGGAGATGCCGACCGACGATCCGCTGTTCGGCAAGGGCTATATCCGCAAGGACGGACGCAAGATCCATCCGCTCTACCTGCTCCAGGTCAAGGCGCCGGAGGAATCGAAGTCAGCCTGGGATCTGCTGAAGGTCGTCGCCACGATCAAGGGTGAGGACGCGTTCCGCGCCGAGAGCGAAGGCCAGTGCCCGCTGACCAAGCAATAGCGGGATCTGACCATGAGCGGCATTGCATCCAGCCAGGCCGACCCGTTTGCGCCTGACTTCCTGATGGACCCCTATCCCGCCTATCAGGCGCTGCGCGCGCTCGGGCCTGTGTTCGAATTGGAGCGTTACGGCGTGTGGGCGATGGCCGGTTATGCCGAGGTCGAGCCGGCGCTGAAGGACTGGAAGACCTTCATCAGCGGCGAAGGCGTCGGACTCCACGGCATGAATCCGGCGCTGCCAAAACCGCTGACGCTCCAGATCGATCCGCCCGACCACGACAAGGGCCGACGCGTCCTCGGCCGCACGCTGTCGCCGGGCGTCGCAAGGAAGCTGCGCGAGACGTTCCAGCGGGAGGCCGAGAAGAAGGTCACGGAGCTGATCGACAAGGGCACGTTCGATGCCGTGACGGATCTTGCGGAGGCCTTTCCGATGAAGGTGTTTCCGGACGCGATCGGCATCCGGCCCGACGGCCGCGAGAAGCTCTTGGCCTGGAGCACGTTCGTGTTCAACAGCTTCGGTCCCGAGAACGAGATAGCCGCGGCTTCACGGAAGGAAGGACTCGCGGCGCAGAGCTGGATCATGGAATGCTGCGCGCGGGATGCGCTGCGGCCCGACAGCCTCGGCATGATGATCTACCAGGCGGCCGACGAGGGCGAGATCACCGAGCACGAGGCAACGCATCTGGTGCGGCCGTTCCTCACCGCCGGGATCGACACCACCGTCAACGGCATCGGCAACACCCTGCTCGCGCTCGCCACGCATCCGGACGAATACCGCAAGCTGCATCACAAGCCGGAGCTGGCGCGCAACGCGTTCGAGGAAGGCCTGCGCTACGATTCACCGGTGCAGACGTTCTTTCGCACCACCTCACGCGAGGTCGAGATCGCAGGCGGCGTGATCCCCGCCCACCGCAAGGTGCTCCTGTTCATGGCCTCGGCCAATCGCGATCCCGCGCGGTGGGACAGGCCCGATCGCTTCGAGGTCGAGCGGGTCGCGACCGGCCATGTCGGCTTCGGCGCCGGCATCCACGCCTGTGTCGGCCAGATGATCGCGCGTCTGGAAGGCGAATTGATCTTCGGCGAGCTCGCACGGCGCGTGAAGACGATCGAGCTCGCGACCGAGCCGAAACGCAGGCTCAACAATTCGCTGCGCGGGCTGGAGAGCATGCCGGTGCGTGTGACGGCCGCTTAGGCGGCATCACACGATCCGGGCGCCAGCGATGTGCTCAGTTCCTCGCCGGAGCCGTTGCCGCCGCGGCGCGAGCGGGCCGCGATGCGCCGGGTTCGGCGACGGGAGCCGGGGCGCGCGAGCGCATGATCGCGGCGTCGATCTCGGCGATGACGCGGCGCTGGATCGCCTCGTTCTTGTCGATCGAGATATGGCCGACGCCGGTGCCGCGCACGTCGACATTGTCGAGCTTGCCGCGCAGGCCCGCCGCAGCCCGCACCGGCTCGCCGGGGCCGTCGCCGATATAGATGTTGATGTAGCGCTCGGCGCCAGTCGAGAGCTTGGTCTTGAACACGGAATCGAGGCCGATCGCGAGCTTCACGGGCACGCCGAGCTGGTTGAGCTTGGCGATCATGTCCGGCAGCGCGGTCGCGCCGGAGGAATGGCCGACCAGGATGATGGTCTTGATGCGGCCGGCCCTGTAGGCGGTCGCGGCTTCATCGGCGAGCGAGGACCAGGAGACGAAGTTCGCGACGGTCACCGGGATGCCCTGCGCCTGGAGGCGGGAGCCGATCGTGTCGAGCCCGAGCGAGAAGATGTTGAGCACGCCGCGGAGCAGGTAGACATGCGTGGTCGCGACCTGGGCCTGGCTCGGCGCCGCCCTCGCGGTGGTCGGGCTGATGGCAACAACTGACAGCAGAAGCAGGCAAATCGCCCACACACGGAGGGCGGGCAATTGGCTGGCGCCGGCGGTGTGACGGCCGTTCGGTCTCATCGATGTTTTCCCTGGGGACAATACGCTTCGCGATTGGCCGGAATCGTAGCCACGGCCCGCTCGCAGACGCAACAAAGAGCCGCGTGAGCGACAATCTTAGCCGCAGCCCGTGGCGGTTGCGCAACACTAGCCCGGAACCTGCCACCAAAGGGCCTGTTTTGAGACCATTTTTCTCCAGCCGATTGCGGCCGGGCAAGGGCATTCCTATCTCAGGGCTCCGCTGACCGCCCTTCCGGGCCGGTTCCAGCCCCCTCCCCAGCCTTTGCCCTTCAGCCTTACGGCCATCATGTCCTCCATCATCTCCGTCGCCAACCTGTCGAAGACCTATGGGTCCGGCTTCAAGGCGCTCAAGAACGTCAATCTCGATATCAAGCGCGGCGAGATTTTTGCGCTGCTCGGCCCGAACGGCGCCGGCAAGACCACGCTCATCTCCATCATCTGCGGCATCGCCAACCCGAGCGAAGGTAAGGTTCTGGTCGGCGGCGAGAACATCCAGACCTCCTACCGCAAGGCGCGCTCGCTGATCGGTCTCGTGCCGCAGGAATTGCACACCGACGCCTTCGAGAGCGTGTGGGCCACCGTGAGCTTCTCCCGCGGGCTGTTCGGCAAGCCGAAGAATCCTGATCACATCGAGAAGGTGCTCAAGGACCTCTCGCTCTGGGACAAGAAGGACAACAAGATCATCACGCTCTCCGGCGGCATGAAGCGCCGCGTGATGATCGCCAAGGCGCTCTCGCACGAGCCGCAGGTCCTGTTCCTGGACGAGCCCACCGCCGGCGTCGACGTCGAGCTGCGCAAGGGCATGTGGGAAGTCGTGCGCACGCTGCAGCAATCCGGCGTCACTATCATCCTCACCACGCATTACATCGAGGAAGCCGAGGAGATGGCCGACCGCATCGGCGTCATCAACAAGGGCGAGATCGTGCTGGTCGAGGACAAGGCGACCTTGATGCAGAAGCTCGGCAAGAAGCGACTGACGGTGCACTTGCAGGGCAAGGTCACATCGTTGCCGGAGAGCCTCGCGCATTACGAGCTCGACCTCTGCGACAACGGCGCGACGCTGGTCTACGACTACGACACCAAGGGCGAGCGCACCGGCATCACCAGCCTGCTCAGCGACCTCCGCAATGCCGGCATCCGCTTCAACGATCTCGACACGACGCAATCGTCGCTCGAGGACATCTTCGTCGACCTCGTGAGGACGTCATGAATCACCGCGCCATCCGCGCCATCTATCTGTTCGAAATGGCGCGCACCTGGCGCACGCTGCTGCAAAGCATCGTCTCGCCGGTGGTTTCGACCTCGCTCTATTTCGTGGTGTTCGGCGCCGCCATCGGCTCGCGCATCAGCCAGGTCGAGGGCGTCAGCTACGGCACCTTCATCGTGCCGGGCCTGATCATGCTCTCGGTGCTGACACAGAGCATCGCCAACGCCTCCTTCGGCATCTACTTCCCGAAATTCACCGGCACGATCTACGAGATCCTGTCGGCGCCGATTTCATACCTCGAGATCGTACTCGGCTATGTCGGCGCCGCCGCGACCAAGTCGATCATCCTCGGGCTCATCATCCTCGCCACCGCCGGGCTGTTCGTGCCGCTGCATATCCACCACCCAGTCTGGATGCTGGCCTTCCTGGTGCTGACGGCGGTGACCTTCAGCCTGTTCGGCTTCATCATCGGCATCTGGGCCGACGGCTTCGAGAAGCTGCAGATGATCCCGATGCTGGTGGTGACGCCGCTGACCTTCCTCGGCGGCAGCTTCTACTCCATCGACATGCTGCCGGCGGGCTGGCGCACGGTCGCGCTGCTCAATCCGGTCGTCTATCTGATCTCCGGCTTCCGCTGGAGCTTCTACGAGATCGCCGACGTCAGCGTATCCGTCAGCATCGGCATGACGCTGGCGTTCCTGGTGATCTGCCTCGGCATCATCTGGTGGATTTTCCGCACGGGTTACCGGCTGAAGAACTAGCCGTCACCGGTAGCAATGAAAGCGGTGATAGCCATCGTAATACCCGTGGCAGCGGTGGCGATAGTGGCGATGGGGAATGCCGAACACGCCCTCCACTGCACCCACGGCGCCGCCGACACCGGCGCCGACCGCACCACCGACCACGCCTCCGACGGGACCGGCGATCCGGTGACCTTCATAGGACCCTTCCTGGGCGCCGCGCACGATGCCTTGAGCATGACCAGCTCGAGGCAATGCGAGCAGTGCAAGCAGGATGGCGGCGGTCGCGAACAGCAGGCGGACGGGCAAGCCGGCCGGCAGGGCGGCGGCGGTAACGCGGGCTTTGTTCATCTTCAGTCCCAGGGAAGTACAGAGTAAACGGCGGCGAATGCCGCCGTTGGGCAGGCCATCATCAACGCACCGCGCGGCCAAATGGTTGCGCCTTTGTGACGAATTGTCGGCGATGTGAACGCATGTCCGCTCGCGAAAATGTCAGCATCGCCGCTGGCCGCGCGGCACAAAGCGGCCTTGCTTACATCAGACATCACGTTAACGATGGGTCGGCGGGCCGCTGGAACGGAAGCCGGATTGCAGGCATATTGCATGCCGGGGGACGGAGAGCCGCGGTGTTATTGTTTGAGCATGATCTTTTCGGAAAACCGCTACACACTTTTCCGGATCATGCTCTGGCGTGAAACAGGCCGGAGGCCAGAACTCAAATGCGTTTCCAGATGCGTTCATTTTTTATCGCTTTCACCTCCCTGATGCTTTTGAGCGCTGGCACCGCGCAGGCCAAGGTCGAGATCACCGTCGACAAGGACAATCAGCAGATGACCGTCGCCGTCGACGGCGTCGCGCGCTACCGCTGGCCGGTGTCGACCGGCATCCCTTCGCGCGAGACGCCGGGCGGCGCCTTCCGCGCCTTCCGCATGGAAGAGGATCACTACTCCAAGGAATTCGACGATGCGCCGATGCCGCACGCGATCTTCTTCACCAAGGTCGGGCACGCCATCCACGGCACGGACTCGGTCGGCCGGCTCGGCTCGCCGGCGTCGCATGGCTGCGTGCGCCTGTCGCGCCAGAACGCATCGACGCTCTATGCGCTGGTGCAGCAGCAGGGCGTGCTCAACACCACGGTGACGCTGACCGGCTCGGCGCAGGTGGCGCTGGCCCGCAATCCGCGCGGCCGCACCAACACTGCGGTGGCCCGCGCCCAGCAGCCGGCAGAGGAGCAGTACGCCACCACGGGTGATCCCGTGAACCTGACGCCGCCGGCACAGCCCGCCCGCCGCTACATGCCGCAGGACGACAATTACATCTATCCGGCCGATGGCAGCGACACCGGCGCACGCTATCCGGCACCGCGTCCGATCACGCGCCCCTATGGCACGCAGGCCTATCAGCAACTGCCGCAGCCAACCTACGACCAGGGCTATGGCCAGCAGGGCTACTATTATCAGCAGCAGCAGCCTCGCCAGTATTATCAGCCGCGCGGCAATTACTATCAGAACTGACGCGGCCGCCACCAAGCGCCCTTAACAGTCGAGGCACCATGCCGTCACGTGCCACGACCATCCTGACCGTGCTCTCGGTTCTCACCGCGGGACAAGCCATTGCAGGAAAAGCCATGGCCTTTGATCTCGAGGCGCATCGCGGCGGGCGGGCGCTGCTGCCGGAGAACACCCTGCCCGCCTTTGCCAACGCGCTGTCGATGGGCGTGGACACGCTGGAGCTCGACGTCGGCGTGACCGCCGATGGCGAGGTCATCATCTCGCATGAGCGCGGGCTCAATCCCGATCTCGCACGGGATGCGAGCGGCGCCTATGTGGCCGCGCCCGGCACGCCCTTTGTCAAGCTACGGCTCGACGACCTCAGGGCCTATGACGTCGGCCAGATCCGCCCCGACAGCGCCTATGCCAGGCAATTCCCCGAGCAGCGCGCGTTGCCGGGGACGCGCATCCCCACGCTGAAGCAGCTGTTCGCGCTGGTGCGCAAGTCCGGCAACGCCAGCGTGCGCTTCAACATCGAGACCAAGATCGATCCGAACCATCCGGACGAATCCCTCGATCCGCAAGGTTTCGTCACCAGGCTGCTCGGACTGATCGAAGCCGAAAAATTCTCCGATCGCGTCATGATCCAGTCATTCGACTGGAGGACCCTGCAGCTCGTCCAGCAGCAGGCGCCGAAGATTCCAACCGTGTACCTGACACTCCAGCGCGGCTCGGCTCCGACGGTGGCGCTCGACAAGGCTACCAGCTGGACTGCGGGTTTCAGCCCGGCCGATCACGGCGGCTCGCTGCCGCGAACCGTCAAGGCTGCGGGCGGCGCGATCTGGTCACCCTATTTCGGCGACGTGACCCCGGCGCTGGTTTCAGAGGCCCATGCGCTCGGATTGCGCGTGGTGGTCTGGACGGTCAACAAGCGCGAGGACATGGCACGGATGATCGAGACCGGCGTCGACGGGATCATCTCGGACAATCCGGTCCTGTTGCGGCAGGTCGCCGGCGAGAAGGGAATTGCGCTGCCGGCGGGGACGCCGGTGGAGCCGTAAGCCTCGGCCTGTCCTCGTAGCCCGGATGGAGCGCAGCGCAATCCGGGATCAGTGTCGCCGCGCAAGAACGGCCCCGGATTGCGCTTCGCTCCATCCGGGCTACGAAGCGGCCTACTCCCCGTCCCTCACACGCCGGTACAGCGCGCCCAGGATGTTCGAATAGTCGTCGGTCCAGACCCGCACCCTGTCATCGGCTTCGGTCTGCTCCCACGATTTGGAGGCGGCGAGCTTGCCGACATCTTCCTCCTCGCGCGCGGAGATGACGACGTCGGTCGAGAAGATGTAATCGGAATCGCGACCCGAATCCTCGTTGAAGACCCAGCTTTTGAGATCGTTGGCGTCGGCAATGCCGACCACGACGGTCTCGAGATCGAGGTGGCGGTTGGAGACGTGCATCACCACGGCGCCGTGCGGCGCGAGCTTGTCCTTGTAGATCTTCATCGCCTCTTCGGTGGCAAGATGGATCGGGATCGCATCGGATGAATAGGCATCGACGATGATGAGATCGTAGGCGCCGTCCGGCTCCTTGGCGAAGGTAAGGCGCGCGTCCCCGATCACAGGCTTCATGTCCGGCAGGCAGCTCGAGATGTAGCGGAAATTCTTGGGGTCGCGCGCGGCATCCACCATCGACTGGTCGATCTCGAAGAATTTCCAGTCCTCCCCCGGTTCGGCGGCGCAGGCGAGCGTGCCGGAGCCGACGCCGATCGCGGCGACCTTGAGCGGCGCGCCCTTGCGTTCGCGGATCGCGGTGACGGCCTGACCGATGCCGCCGTCCTTGTGATAGTAGGTGATCGGCTCGGGCCGGCCGCTGACCGGCGTGCCGTCATTGTTTCGGAAGCGCTCGGCGCCGTGGATGGTGGTGCCGTGCATGAGCACGTGGAAATAGCCGCCGGGCGTCTCCACGATCTTGTGCACGCCGAAGAAGCTGCGCACCGTGGTGACGCGGCCCTCGTCCGCCGGATAGATCCGGATCAAGGCCAGCGCCAGCGCGATGGTGGCGAAGATCTTCCAGCGTCCCGCATTGAGCGCCAGTGTCAGCAGCGCGGCGAGCACGCCGACGGAGCCGGCGACCCAGACGCGGTGATCCTCGAACCAGGTCGAGAGATCGCCCGTGGTCGTGGACGGCGCGATCAGCGCCACCGCGAGCGCGGCGAGCGCCAGCCAGTACCATCTCACGATGCCGGCGAGGCGTTCGTTCGCGGACGGTCGGCACAGCGCGGCGAGCGCGATCAGGATCGGATATTCGGCGATCCACGAGAAGGTGAAGGGCGCGACCAGGCCCGCAAAGAGGCCGCCAACCATGCCGCCGAACGACAGCGCGACATAGAAGCCGGTGAGATATTTGGCAGCCGGCCTCGTCCGCGCCAATTCGCCGTGACAGGCCATGGCGATGACGAAGAAGCACAATTGATGACCGCCGAGCGTCAGCAGCAGATTCTGCTCGCCGCCAAAAGCCAAGAGGACAACGACTCCCGCGATTGCGACCGGCTGGAGCATCAGCATCCATTTGTGCGGCAGCAGCGGCCGCGACTGGAACACGACCACCCAGGTGAGCAGGTACAGCGACAGCGGCAGCACCCAGAGCAGCGGCGCCGCCGCGACGTCGGTCGAGATGTGCGCGGTCACCGCGATGAGCAGGCCGGACGGCACCGCGGCGAGGAATATCCAGCGCAGCCGTGTCACGAGGCCGGGCGCCGGCGCGTTGACGTCCTCGCTTCGCGCATCCGCGACCGCCAGCTTCGGCGAGCGCAACAACAGCACGCCGCAGGCGGCAATCAGCAAGATCAGCAGGCCATAGCCGCCGGTCCAGAACCGGTTCTGCGTGTGCAGCGTGAACATCGGCTCCAGCAGGAACGGATAGGACAGCAGCGCGAGGAAGCTGCCGATGTTGGAGGAGGCATAGAGGAAATAGGGATCATGGCCGGCAGGATGGCCGGTGCGGACGAACCAGGCCTGCAGCAGCGGATTGTTGGCGGCCAGTGCGAAGAACGGCAGCCCGATCGAGACCACGAACAGGCCGAGCAGCCAGAACGCGTAGCCCGAGGCCGGCGGCTCGCCATAGGCCGACGCGATGCCGAGCGGCAGCGTGGCGAAGGCCGCGACCAGCAGCACCAGATGCACCGCCACCGGAACGATCCGGTTCCTCGCCTGCATCAACAAGTGCGCATAGGCATAGCCCGCCAGCAGCAACGACTGGAAGAACACCATGGCCACCGACCACACCGCCGGCGAGCCGCCGAGCCGCGGCAGCACCATCTTCGTGAACAGCGGCTGCACCGAGAACAGCAGCAGCGCGCTGACGAAGATCGCAGCGGTGTAGACCGTCAGCAGCAGCCGGTTGCGCGACGACGAAGGCTGCTCCGTGGCGGCGGGTTGCACGATCGAATCCATGAAAGCTCCGGCAAAACCCCGGCGGGCGCCGGACGGGGTGCAATG
The DNA here is from genome assembly GCF_028128625.1 of Bradyrhizobium sp. CCBAU 45389. Taxonomy (NCBI): domain Bacteria; kingdom Pseudomonadati; phylum Pseudomonadota; class Alphaproteobacteria; order Hyphomicrobiales; family Nitrobacteraceae; genus Bradyrhizobium; species Bradyrhizobium sp. CCBAU 45389. Next base: position 269,926 of record NZ_LBIY01000099.1, read on the forward strand.
GAGCACACAGCGCCTGAACGGGCAATAAAGCGTGTCGTGATGTTGCAGCGAGGATTGCTTGATATTAGAGGTCGTTCCGGGGCGATGCGAAGCATCGAACCCGGAACCTCGAGATTCCGGGTTCGCGCTATGCGCGCCCCGGAATGACGGTGGGCCGAACAACTCGAATCTCTCATGACGGAAACCGACGTCGTCATCATCGGCGCTGGCCATAACGGCCTCACCTGCGCGGCCTATCTCGCGATGGCGGGCCTGCGCGTGCGTGTGGTCGAGCGGCGCAAGGTGGTCGGCGGGGCCGCCGTGACGGAGGAGTTTCATCCAGGCTTTCGCAATTCGGTCGCGGCCTACACGGTGAGCCTGCTCAATCCTCAGGTGATCGGTGACCTCAAGCTTGCCGAGCACGGCCTGCGCGTGGTCGAACGCCGTGCACAGAATTTCTTGCCGGCGCCCGACGGCAGCTATCTCCTCACCGGCGAGGGGCGGACCAAAGCGTCAGTCGCACGGCTCAGCGCGCGTGATGCGGAGGCGCTCGACGGCTTCTCGCGCGAACTGGAAGACATCGCCGACGTGCTCAGGCAATTCGTGCTGCGCGCGCCGCCGAATCTGCTCGACGGTTTCGGCACGAATGCGATCCGCGAGGCCGTGAACGCATTGCAGAGCGCCAACATCCTGCGCGGCCTGACGCTGGAGCAAAGCCGCAGCCTGCTCGATCTCTTCACCCGCTCGGCCGGCGAGATGCTGGACGAGCGGTTCGAGCATGATCTGGTCAAGGCGCTGTTCGGCTTCGATGCTATCGTCGGCAATTACGCCAGTCCCTACGCCGCCGGCTCGGCCTATGTGATGCTGCATCACGCCTTCGGCGAGGTGAACGGCAAGAAGGGCGTCTGGGGCCATGCCATCGGCGGCATGGGCGCGATCACGCAGGCGATGGCGCGCGCCGCCAGGGATCGCGGCGTTGCGATCGACACCGATGCCGGCGTCCGCGAGGTGATCGTCGAGCGCGACCGCACGGTCGGCGTGGTGCTGGAGAACGGCGAGACGATCCGCGCGAAATATGTCGCGGCCAACGTCAATCCAAAGCTGCTGTATACGCGGCTGATCGCGGCCGACGCGCTGCCGCAGGAGTTCCTCGCCCGCATCAGGCACTGGAAGAACGGCTCGGGCACCTTCCGCATGAACGTGGCGCTGGACCGCCTGCCCTCCTTCACGGCGCTATCGGGCGAGGGAAATCACCTCACCTCCGGCATCATCCTCGCGCCCAGCCTTCCCTATATGGACCGCGCTTATCTCGATGCGCGGGCGCAGGGCTGGAGCCGACAGCCTGTCGTCGAGATGCTGATCCCCTCGACGCTCGACGACACGCTGGCCCCCGCGGGAAAACACGTGGCGAGCCTGTTCTGCCAGCACGTCGCGCCCGAGCTGCCCGATGGAAAATCCTGGGACGACCACCGCGACGAGGTCGCCGATCTCATGATCGCGACGGTGAATGCTTACGCGCCGGGTTTTGCGTCGAGCGTGCTCGGCCGCCAGATCCTCTCCCCGCTCGATCTCGAACGGCAGTTCGGCCTGTTAGGGGGCGACATCTTCCACGGCGCGCTGACGCTGAACCAGCTGTTCTCGGCGCGGCCGATGCTGGGCCATGCCGATTATCGCGGACCCCTGAGGGGCCTCTATCACTGCGGCTCCGGCGCCCACCCCGGCGGCGGCGTTACCGGCGCCCCCGGCCACAACGCCGCCCGCGTGATCTTGCGGGACCATCGCGCGCTGTTCGGAAGCCGTGGATAGGTCTGTGGATGGGCTGTGGACAGGCCTGTTGGCAAAGCATGGAGAACGGCATGACAAAGGAGGAACTGAAGGTCATCGCCGATCTGGTTGTCGCCTATTGCGGAAGGGACACCAAAAACACCGGCGAGGTCTTAGTGGATAGCGGCGCCATCGGAGTGAACGCAGCCGCGATGTATCTCCTTGTCCGATATGGGCTTATGGAGGCCGATACTCAGGCAGGGCGGCGCATAAGAGCAAGATGGACGGCTGCTGGGCGAGACCTACTCGGTAGGCAGGATTGATATCCTCCCATCTCTCCTATCGAGATGCTGTGGAAAACAACCGGACAGCCTTGGGAAAAATCAGTGAATAGCGTTGGAAGAAACGCTCGGACAGACTGTGGACGCAACTATGTCGGCCGGAGGCAAGTGTCCCAGTTTGAATTATGATCCAAATCGGCGACTAGGAGCCGGGATGCCGTGAACGCGCTCGCGCTCCGCCTCGGTCCAGATCAAGCGCTTGAAAAAGGCTTTGCGGCCTTGGCTGGTTCCGCCCCTTTCATAGCCGTACAAACAACGCTCTATCTCAGCGTTGAACCAAGACAACGGCCGTCCATCGACGTCTACGGATGTATTAGGTGCTTTAGACCGGCGCCCCATCGCCCTTCCCTTGGAACGCTACCGGACAGCCGGTGGGCATCAAACCAGTCCCTAAACGACATCGCCCGCCGAGGGCAATTCCTCGCGCGGGCGCTCGTCTGGACTTCTATGAAGAAAGTGGCCCCCGCTGGAAATCGGAGGCGGAAATTACTTCAAGGAGCTGCTAATCGAACCGAACTTCTCGTTCATCGTGGTACCCAGGCTGTTCACCACGGTGATGATCGCCAGAGCGATACCGGCCGCGATCAGGCCGTATTCGATTGCGGTCGCACCGGATTCGTCGGACCAGAACTTCAAAACCATGCGCTTCAAGACGTGCCTCCGTTTCAATCACAAGCTGTGTTGGTCAGCCCCAACAGCCGCAAATCTACGGGGTGCGACCTTCGGTCCAGTTAATCTCGAGATTCAACTTATGCGGAAAATTGCGCGCAAAAGTTTCCAAAATTGACCGGATGGAACCCTGAAGATGCAGCCTTCCCCCACCCATCGCGCCAGCTTCTCGATCGGCACCGAGACCGCCGCAAGGCGCGTCGTCGATGTGCTCACCGAGGTGTTTTTCGAGGGCGACGCAGCAGTCGCCGCCTTCGAGCGGCCGGACGGCCAATGGGACGTCACGCTGCATTTTGCCGAGGCACCGGACCAGGCGTGGCTGCGCGAATTCATTGTAACTTCAGCAGGAAATGACATTGCCAACACGCTTGTCTTCGACACCGTCGAGGCCAAGGACTGGGTCAAGGCGAGCCTGGAGGATCTGGTCCCGGTGCCGGCCGGGCGCTTCGTCGTGCACGGCAGCCATGACCGCGACCGCGTGGCGCCGAACAAGCTCAAAATCGAGATCGAGGCGGCGCTCGCCTTCGGCACCGGCCATCACGGCACCACGCGCGGCTGTTTACTCCTGCTTGACCATGTCCTGAAGAGTTCCCATCCGCGCAACGTGCTCGACCTCGGCACCGGAACCGGCGTGCTGGCCATCGCGGCGGCCAAGGCGCTGCATCGCGCGGTGCTGGCCTCCGACATCGATCCGCCCTCGGTGCGGGTGGCAGCGGAGAACGCGACGCTGAATGAAGCCGGTCAGCATGTGCGGGTCATCCGCGCCACCGGCTTCGCCGCACCGGATTTTGCCAGGGCCGGGCCGTTCGACCTGGTGCTGGCCAACATCCTCGCCAACCCGCTGCGGCAGCTGGCGAGCCCGATGGCGCGGCACCTTGCGCCCGGCGCCCGCGTCATCCTCTCCGGCCTGTTGACGCATCAGGCGCCCGCCGTGATCGCCGCCTATCGCGCGCGCGGTCTCGTGCCATTGCGGCATCTGCGGATCGAGGGGTGGAGCAGTTTGCTGTTGAGGAAGGTGGGGTAAACGAGGTGCCGTAGGGTGGGCAAAGCGCAAGCGTGCCCACCATAACGATCGATAATCGTGGACGATGGTGGGCACGGCGCAAGAGCGCCTTTGCCCACCCTACGGCATGATCGATGCCGCGCTATTCCGCCGGCTTGTCGTCCCGGTGCACGACGCGCTTGCCCTTCAAGACGCGCCTTGCGCGGCGCTCGGCGAAACGGTCGATCATCTGGCTGATGAGCCCGCGCGGCTTCTTCGGCCCCGTTGCGGCCGGGGCGCGGCGCGCCGGCGGCGAGATCTTCTCAAAAGTGAACGCTGGCATCGTGTGTCCCCTCGCCGTTGAGATGAACCACTTGCTCGAATTTCCCTGTTATCCGGACGAAGCGCAGCTGCCGCATCCTTTACTCCACTCAATTCGAATGGAACATTTTCAAGCACAGTCCATGCCAGATGCGATGAAAATGCGTCTAGATTGCGGACCGATGCCCATGATCCTAGAGTGATCCACATGTTCGAAGCGCACTTCCAGACATTCGAGGAGCCCGAGGCCGGCGTCGCGCTGACCGCGCGCCTTGCTGCACTCCGCGAAGAACTCGCCCGCCGCAAGCTGACCGGCTTCGTCATTCCGCGCGCCGACCAGCAGCAGAACGAATATGTGCCTCCATCGGAAGAACGGCTGGCCTGGCTGACCGGCTTCACCGGATCGGCGGGCTTCGCGGTGGTGCTGACCCGCGAGGCCGCCTTGTTCGTCGATGGACGCTACACGCTCCAGGCGGCCAAGCAGGTCGATGCCAAGGCCTGGGCGGTGGAATCGCTGATCGATCCGCCGCCGGAAAGCTGGGTGACGGCACATCTGAAGGCAGGCGATCGCCTCGGATTTGATCCATGGCTGCACACTTTTTCGGCAGCCGAGCGCCTGTCCGCCGCCTGCGCCAAGGCCGGCGCCGAGCTCGTCGCGGTCGACGGCAATCCGGTCGATGCGATCTGGCAGGACCGGCCGCAGCCGCCGCTTGCCCCCGTGGCCGTGCACAGCCTCCAGCATGCCGGCGTCACCGAGGCCGAGAAGCTGACGCAGATCAGGGCCGAGATCGCCAAGCTCGGCACCGATGCACTGGTGCTGTCGGACAGCCACGCGGTGGCCTGGACCTTCAACATCCGCGGCGCCGACGTCGCGCACACGCCGCTGCCGCTGTCCTACGCGCTGGTGCCGAAGGACGGCCGCCCCACCATCTTCATCGACCACCGCAAGCTCTCCAACCTCTCGCGCGACCACCTCGAACAGTCCGCCGACGTGCGCGAGCCCGATGCGATGGCGCCGACCCTGATGGCGCTCGCCAAAAGCGGCGCGGCGATCGCGCTCGACAATGCGACCGCGGCCGAGGCGCTGAGCCGGCTGATCGCGGGCGCCGGCGGCAAGCCGGTGCGCGGCAGCGATCCGATTGCATTGCTGAAGGCGGTCAAGAACGCGACCGAGATCAAGGGCACGAAGACGGCCCATGTGCGCGACGCCGTGGCGCTGGCGCGCTTCCTGGCGTGGATCGATCGCGAGGCACCAAGCGGCAAGCTCACCGAGATCGACGCGGTCGAGGCGCTGGAGACGTTCCGGCGCGACACCGGCGCGCTGAAGGATGTCTCGTTCCCGACCATCTCGGGAACGGGGCCGAACGGCGCCATCGTGCACTACCGCGTCACCCGCAAGAGCAACCGGCGGATCGCGCCCGGCGATCTCCTGCTGATCGATTCCGGCGCGCAATATGAGGACGGCACCACCGACGTCACGCGCACCATGGCGGTCGGCGAGTCGACCGCTGAAATGCGCGACCGCTTTACCCGCGTGCTGCGCGGCCACATCGCGATCGCGCGCGCGGTCTTCCCCGACGGCACCAATGGCGCACAACTGGATACGCTGGCGCGGCAATATCTCTGGGCCGCCGGCGTGGATTTCGAGCACGGCACCGGCCACGGCGTCGGCAGCTATCTCTCGGTGCATGAGGGGCCGGCCCGGATCTCGAAGCTCGGCACCACGCCGCTGAAGCGCGGCATGATCCTCTCCAACGAGCCCGGCTATTACAAGACCGACGGTTTCGGCATCCGCATCGAGAATCTCGAGCTGGTGGTCGAAGCCAGCATCAAGGGCGCCGAGAAGCCGATGAACGCCTTCGAGACGCTGACGCTCGCGCCGATCGACCGCCGGCTGATCGACGTGGCGATGCTGAACAAGGACGAGCTCGACTGGCTCAATGCCTACCATGAGCGCGTGAGGGCCGAGGTGCGGCCGGCGCTGGACGAGGCGACCGGTGCCTGGCTCGATCAGGCGACGGCGGAGCTGAAGGCGTAGCGCGCATGGCGCTACGCGACCAGCGCAACGCTTGGCCACTTCGTCCGCAATCCCGGCGGCCTTGGCACACTCCTTGTGCAGCTTCTCCGTAAAACGACGGCTTCCCGCGCACTGTTATTATAACAGTCCCGAAATCCGAATAGCCGCATTCCGAAACGCCGATATCCGTCTTGCGTGAGCACGCTACAGTCGATTCGGATTTCGAAAGACGGACATCTATGCACGGCATGATCAGCAGGCCGCCGCACGCGGCGACGAAGAACATCGCGACCTCGCGCGTGGTGTTGCTGCTGCTGGTCGTCATGACCGGGATCGCGCCGATCTCGCTCTACATCCTGGTCCCGGCACTGCCCGTGCTGGCGACGACGTTCGGCCGCGACATCTCGATCGCGCAGATGACGGTGTCGCTCTACATGGTCGGCATCGCGATGTCCCAGCTCATCATGGGCCCGCTGTCGGACAAGTTCGGCCGGCGTCCGGTGCTGCTTGGAGGCCTCGCGCTGATGGTCGCAGCGAGCATCGCCTGCATCTTCGCCGAGACCCTGCCGCAACTGATCGCAGCGCGCTTCTTCCAGGCGCTGGGCGGCGCCTCCGGCATGGTGATCAGCCGCGCCATCATCCGCGACATCTACGAGCGCGACCGCGTCGCCTCCATGATCAGCCTCGTGGTTGCCGCCCTGATGATCGGCCAGATGGTCTCGCCGCTCACTGGCGGTCTGATCGAGACCGCGTTCGGCTGGCGCGCCATCTTCTACGCGGTCACGATCGGCGCGATCGCGGTCGCGGTCGGCATCGCGATCGCATTGCCCGAGACGCGCCGCGACCGCGCAGTCGGCAGCGGCGGCTTTCGCAGCGACGTCGGCACCCTGATCAAGAGCCGCGCTTTCATCGGCTATGTGATGTGCCAGGTGCTGGCATCGCAGATCATCTTCACCTTCGCCGGCGGCGGCCCCTATATCGTGGTGACGCAGATGGGCCGGACCAGCGCCGAATACGGCGCGTGGTTCGCTACGACCGGTTTTGCGTATCTGGTCGGCAACCTGCTCTGCGTGCGCTTCGCCCCGCGGCACTCGCTGGAGAAACTGATCTGGTTCGGGCTGGCCTTGCAGCTCTGCGGCAGCCTTTTGAACCTGCTCTGGAGCTTTACCGGCTGGAACGAGGCTCCAAGCTGGCTGTTCGGCACGCAGATGATCGTGATGGTCGGCAATGCCTTCGTGATGGCGAACTCCGCCGCCGGCGCCATCAGCATCCGCCCTGAAGCGGCCGGCACCGCGTCGGGCGCGATGGGCTTCCTCCAGCAGGGCATCGGTGCGCTGATGTCGCAATTCGGCGCCTATCTCGGCGGCCATTCCACAACGACGCTGCCGCTGACCTCCGCGGTGCTGGCGATCTCCCTGCTCTGCGCCTGCATGATGATCTTCGTCGTCCCCCGCCGCGAGATCGTGGTGAGCGAGGCGCTGATCGAGCAGGCGGAAGAGGAAGAGACGGGGATGATGTGAGGGGCGCGGCACAGCGCGTCCCCAACCTCGCTGTCATGCCCCGGCTTGACCGGGGCATCCAGTACGCCGCGGCGTCAGTCGTAACAGCGAGATCTCCAACGCGGGCCTCTGGAATACTGGATCGCCCGGTCAAGCCGGGCGATGACAGCGGAGTAAATGGCGTAGAGCGCGCCCTCTCACTCCCCGATCAGCTTCAGCCACTCGTCCTCGGTCAGCACCTTGACGCCGTGCTTGTTGGCTTCCGCGAGCTTCGAGCCCGCGCCGGGGCCGGCGACGACGAGATCAGTCTTCTTCGACACCGAGCCCGAGACCTTTGCACCTAAACGCTCCGCGGTCGCCTTGGCTTCATCCCGCGTCATCTTCTCCAGCGAGCCCGTGAAGACCACGGTCTTGCCGGCGACGGGCGAGTTGCTCTTTGGCTTCTCGGCGTCGACGATCTCGACCTCCCTGGTCAGGCGCTCGACAATGCCGCGGTTGTGGCTCTCGCCGAAATAATCGGCGATGCTCTTGATCACGGTGTCGCCGATCTGGTCGAGCGCGTCCATATCCGCCATCGCCTCCTCATCGCCCTTGGCGACCTTGAGGCAGGCGTCATGGAAGGCGTCCCAGGAGCCATAGCCGCGTGCCAGCGCCAGCGCCGTGGTCTCGCCGACATGGCGCATGCCGAGCGCATAGACGAAACGCTCCAGCGCGATCTTGCGCCGGCTCTCGATCGCGCCAAACAGATTGCGCACCGAGGTCGCGCCGTAGCCCTCGATCTCCTCGAGCTTGAGCTTCGAATTGCGCTTCTCCAGCGTGAAGATGTCGGCGGGCTCCCTGACCCATTCTTCGTCGAAGAAATACTGGAGCTGCTTCTCGCCAAGACCGTCGATGTCGAAGGCGCGGCGCGAGACGAACAGCTTGAGATGCTCGATCTTCTGATAGGGGCAGGCGAACTCGCCGGTGCAGCGCGCGCGCGAGCCCTCTTCGCCCGCCGCGGTCTCCTCGCGCGTGACGTCGGTATGCAGCGGGCACGGGCACTTCTTCGGAAACTGGAATTCCTTGGCGCTCTTCGGCCGCTTGTCGAGGACCACGTCGACCACCTGCGGGATGACGTCGCCGGCGCGCTGGATCACGACGGTGTCGCCGATTCTGATATCGCGGCCCTCGCGCAGCACCTCGCCCTTGTTGCCGATGCCCTTGATGTAGTCCTCGTTGTGCAGCGTGACGTTCTGCACGATCACGCCGCCGACACCGACCGGCTCGAGCTTGCCGACCGGCGTGAACGAGCCGGTGCGGCCGACCTGGATCTCGATGTCGCGCAGCACCGTCATGGCGCGCTCGGCGGGGAATTTGTGCGCGATGCCCCAGCGCGGCGTACGCGAGACGAAGCCGAGCCGCTCCTGCCAGTCGATGCGGTCGACCTTGTAGACGACGCCGTCGATGTCGTAGTCGAGCTCGGCGCGTTCTTCCTCGATCCGCTGATGGAATGTGATCAGCTCCTCGACCGAGTGGCACAGCTTGGTCAGCGGATTGGTCTTGAAGCCGCAGCGCTCGAACCAGCCGATCATGCCGCTCTGCGTTGCTTCCGGCATCGCGCTCATCTGGCCCCAGGCATAGGCGAAGAAGCCGAGCGGGCGCGAGGCGGTGATGGTCGGATCTTTCTGCCGCAGAGAGCCCGCGGCCGAATTGCGCGGATTTGCGAAGATGGTGTCGCCGGCAGCCTTCTGCCGCTCGTTGAGCGCGAGGAAGGCCTTCTTGGTCATATAGACCTCGCCGCGCACCTCGCAGATGTCGGGGACGTTGCGGCCCTTCAACTTCTGCGGCACATCTTCGAGGGTGCGGATATTGGCGGTGACGTCCTCGCCTTCCGCACCGTCGCCGCGCGTCGCCGCGGTGACGAGCTCGCCGCCCTCGTAGCGCAGCGACATCGAGAGGCCGTCGATCTTGGGCTCGGCGGAAAAATTGACCTTGTCGTCGTCGAGCTTCAGGAAACGCACGATGCGGCCGACGAAGTCGCGCACATCTTCTTCGGCGAAGGCGTTGTCGAGCGACAGCATGGGCACGGAGTGGCGTACCTTCTTGAATCGCCCTGACGGTGCCGCGCCGACCTTCTGCGAGGGCGACTCTGCGCTGACGAATTCCGGAAAGCGCTTTTCGATCGCGTCGAAGCGCTGACGCAGAGCGTCGTACTCGGCGTCGGTGACGGTGGGCGCGTCCTCCTGATAGTAGCGCTCGTTGTGCCCCTCGATCTCGAGTGACAGCCGCATGTGCTCGACCTTGGCCTGTGCCTTGGTGAGATCGGCGACGTCGCGAAGCGGTTTCGATTTTGCTGCTCTTGCCATGGTGCTTGGATACGACGGAGCGGGTAGCACGGTAAAGGCGTGTGGAAATCTCGTGCCCCGGACGCAGCGCAGCGCGAAGTGGTGCTCTGCAGAGCCGGGGCCCATGTGACGAGGCATTCTGGGTCCCGGCTCGCGCTGCGCGCGTCCGGGACACGGAAGTCTAGGCCGTCGCCGCCTTGAGCAGCCGCTCCGCCGCCGCCCTCGCCTCGGCGGTGATCTCGGCGCCGGCGAGCATGCGGGCGATCTCCTCGCGGCGGTGGTCGGCGGCGAGCGCATTGACGCGGGTGGCGACGCGTTTGCCCTTGTCGAGGGCGTCCTTGGAGATGAGCAGATGCTGATCGGCCCGCGCGGCGACCTGCGGGGCGTGGGTCACGGCCATCACCTGCACCTTGCCGGCGAGCCGCGCCAGGCGCCCGCCGATGGCATCCGCAACCGCGCCGCCAACACCGGTGTCGATCTCGTCGAACACCAGCGTCGGCGCCGAGCCGCGGTCGGACAACACGACCTTGAGCGCCAGCAGGAAGCGCGACAGCTCGCCGCCGGAGGCGACCTTCATCATCGGCCCCGGCTTGGTGCCCGGATTGGTCTGCACCCAGAACTCGACGCGGTCGAACCCTTGCGGACCCGGCGCGGCCTCGTCGGTCGCGACCTGGGTCATGAACTTGGCGCGTTCGAGCTTGAGCGGGGCGAGTTCGGCATTGACGGCCTTGTTGAGCTTTTCCGCCGACTTTTGTCGCGCCAGCGACAGCTTCTTGGCGGCAGCGGCATAGAGCGCGTCGGCCTCGATCGCGGCCTGCTCCAGCTTCTTCAAGCGCGAGGCGCCGGCATCGATCAGCACGACGTCGGCGGCGTATTGGGCGGCCAGCGCCGCCAGCAGGTCGACCGGGGTCGAATATTTGCGCGAGGCGGCGCGCAGGGCGAACAGGCGTTCCTCGATGCGTTCGAGCTCAGCCGGATCGAAATCGGTTGCGGCCAGCGCGGCCTGCAGATGTTGGTCGGCTTCCTCCAGCGCATTGATTGCGGCGTCGATCGCCTTGACCGCGGGCTCGACCAGCGCCGGCGAGTTGACGCCGCGGCGCTCCAGCCGGCGCACCGCCGCCGACAGTGCCGCAACCGGCGAATGATTGCCGCCGACCGCCTCCTGCGCCTCGCGCAGATCGGAGGCGATCTTTTCGCCCTGCATCATCGTGGTCCGGCGATGGGCCAGCGACGTCTCCTCGCCCTCCTTCGGCGCGAGCCGCTTCAGCTCGTCGGAGGCGTGGCGCAAATAGTCGGCCTCGCGCGCGGCGCGCTCCATGCCGGCGCGATGCTCTTCCAGAGCGGTATTGGCGGTGCGGCGGGCATCCCACAGCTCTTCGACGGCCGCGACGTCCTTCTCCAGACCGGCGAAGGCGTCGAGCAGACGGCGGTGCGTGGCGGCATCGACCAGCGCGCGCTCGTCATGCTGGCCATGGATCTCGACCAGCGCGGCGCCGACCGCCTTCAGCGTCTGCACGCTGATCGACTGGTCGTTGATGAATGCGCGGGTGCGGCCATCGGCGAGCTGCACCCGGCGCAGAATCATCTCGCAAGAATCTGCAACGCTCGCGTCGTCCAGCCCGTTCTCGGCGAGGATCCTCGTCGCGGGGTGATTCTTCGGGACATCGAAGACGGCGGTGACCTGCCCCTGCTCCGCACCGTGGCGCACGAGGCCGGCATCGCCGCGGCCGCCGAGCGCCAGCGCAAAGGCATCGAGCAGGATGGATTTGCCCGCCCCGGTCTCGCCGGTCAAAACCGCAAGGCCGGTGGCGAATTCGATATCGAGCCGTTCGATCAGGACGATGTCACGGATCGACAGACGCGCCAGCATGGAACCCCAAAATTTCCTAGCCGAGGCCCATCTTCTTGAAGGTCTTGCTGATCCAGGACCCCTGATTCTCGCTCGGCTCGAGACCACCCGATTTTACAAGATTATAGGCGTCCTTGTACCAGCGGCTGTCAGGAAAATTGTGCCCGAGCACGGCGGCCGCGGTCTGTGCCTCCCCGACGATGCCGATCGCCATATAGGCTTCGGTCAGCCGGTAGAGCGCCTCCTCGACATGGCGCGTGGTCTGGTACTGGGTGACGACGGCCTTGTAGCGGTTGATCGCGGCGGTGTAGTCGCGCTTCTGCGCGTAGTAGCGGCCGACGTTCATTTCCTTGCCGGCGAGCTGGTCGCGGGCGCCCTCGATCTTGGCCTTGGCGGAGGTCGCATATTCGGACGTCGGATATTTGCGCACCACCTCTTCCAGCGAGGCGATCGCCTTCTCGGTGCGGCTCTGGTCGCGGCTGATGTCCGGGATCTGGTCGTAATGCGAGGCGGCGATCAGGTACTGCGCATAGGCCGCATCCGGGCTGCCGGGGTGCAGCGTGACGTAGCGCGTGGCAGCGCCGATGCAGCCGTCATAGTCGCCGCCCTGGTAGGAGGCGTAGGCCGACATCAGCAGCGATTTACGGGCCCAGTCGGAATAAGGATGCTGGCGGTCGACTTCCTCGAACTTCTTGTTCGCCGCCTTCATGTCCTTCTTCTCGTTCATGAGGTACAGGCCCTCATTGTAGATCTTGTCGGCGGGCTCCTCGACGAAGGTGTCGTCCTTGGCGGTGAACTTGTCCCAGAGATCGCCGGTGCCGCAGCCGGCCAGCGGCAGCGCGAGCAAGAAGAGGGTGGCAGCCTGGAGCAGCCCACGGGCCGCAACCGGGGCCTTTGGCGAAATCGAAAGAGATCCGCGCGTCATACGCTGTGCCGACATGAGTTTTGCCCTGACGCCCTGTGATGCAGTACCCGCCAGCCCATGAATCCCGTCATGGGCGCGAAATGGTGCCGTGGTGCCTGCCATGCGCCCACGCCGATGTATCCAAAAACGATCGTTAACAACCGGATAGGCAGGCATTTCGCCCGGATTAAGGCGAACCTGCCGCAATGCTAGCCGATCATGGTTACCAGGAGTTTCCCGGGGCAGGTTGCCCTGCCCGCGGCGGCAGATCCCTTCAGGAGACGTCGGGCCCGTAGGCCGCGGCGATCCGGCCGCCGACAATGCCGCGACCGACTTCGCCCACCGGACGGGTGGTGCGACGCACCGCCTCGCCCTCGACCACGCGCCAGGCGGTACGGTCGGCAAGCAGAGCGGTCAGGACGGCGTGGTTGAGCTTGTGGCCGCCGCGGACCGAACGGTAGGCGCCAAGCAGCGGCAGGCCGGCCAGCGCGAGGTCGCCGATCACGTCCAGCACCTTGTGGCGGGCACATTCGTCGGCGTAGCGCAGGCCCTCGGTGTTGAGCAGCCGCTCCTCGTCGAACACGACGGTGTTGTCGAAAGAGGCGCCGAGGGCATAACCCGCGCTCCAGAGCCGGGCGACGTCGCACATCAGACCGAAGGTCCGGGCGCGGCCGACTTCGCGGCGGAAACGTTCCGGGTTGAGCTCGAGCGCGTAGCTCTGCTGGCCGATGACGGGATTGGTGAAGTCGATCTCGACCTCGGCGCGGAACCCGTTGGCATAGGGCCGGATCTCGCCGAAGGAGTCGCCGATCTTGACCGAGATCGGCTTCAAAACCTGGATGAAGCGGCGCTGCGCAGACTGGGTGACGATGCCGGCCTGGTCGATGGCGGCAATGAACGCCGCGGCGCTGCCGTCCATGATCGGGACTTCCGGCCCGTCGAGCTCGATCGTGGCATTGTCCACGCCCATGCCCCGCAGCGCAGCAAGCACATGCTCGGCGGTGGAGACCAGCGGACCGTTACGGTCGCCGAGGACGGTGGCAAGGTCGGTCGCGATCACCTGGTCGGCGGTCGCCTGAACTTCGCGGTCACTTCCCTCGAGGCCGGTCCGGACAAAAATAAAACCCGCGTCGATAGGCGCAGGCCCAAGCGTAAGGGTGACGGGAAGACCGGAATGAACGCCGACGCCTGCCACGGTGGCTTGCGCACGAAGCGTTGTTTGCCGGCTAAATTTCATCAGGAACCGCCCCACTACGACCCATTGCGACTTATACTCGACCCGACCGATCGGCCTAGACCGTCGTGCGAATCCGTATCCCCAAGTCACGGCAAACCATAGTTGCTGCCTCAAACAGCGCCAACTCACGGTTTTTTACCGATTGTTACCCCAAACCTGCCGTATTCGCGCCAAGGCTTAACCAAATTGCGCCGAGGTTTTGGGCCGATGCCGGCGGTTTTAGTGAACCACCAAATACGTAATTAATGATTTAAAATCAGTTGCTTGGCTGCGCAATCCGGGTATTCCCGAGAGGAAAGGAAAGGTCCCGGCAAGCCTGTCGCCGGGACCTTTTTTCGTCTGCCTTATTGTAACAATCCTCAGGTCGCCTGCCGCCGCAGGAAGGCCGGGATATCAAGATGGTCGTCACCCTGTGGCGCCGGCGCAACAGGCGCGGGGCGGCCATGCATGTCGAGGCCCTGCGGCGCGGGACGCCGGGCATACTCCGATACCGGCTCGCTGGCCGCGATCTGCTGCGCCACCGTCTTCTGCGGCCGGCGCTCAGGCAGCGGCGGCATGGCGGGGCCGGTGGCGCGAGCGGCCACCGGCGGCTCGCTCTCCTCCTCGCGGCGGCCAAGGCCGACATTGGCGAGGCGCTGCAGCAGCGACAGGCGGGTCTTCTGCGGGGCTTCTTCCTCCACCTCGCCGCGGGCCTGACGAATCTCGGCCTGGGCCGGCATCGGCAGTTCCTCGATCCGCGGCATCCGCGGCGCACGGACCGGCGGACGCTCGGCCTGCGGCGGGATGAAGTTTTCCGGGGTCATCGGCTCCTGCATCGCGACCGGGGCCATGTCAGGCTCCGGGAACAGGGTCGGCTTCTGCGCGATCGGCCGCACGGTGACGTCGCCATAGGTGTGCGGCGCGGGCGCCTGCGGGACCTCGGCAACGGCAGCCGCGATGGCGGCGAGCGCCGCGCGCTCGACGTTCGCCCGCGGCGCGACCGGAGCAGCCGGAGCCGGCGCGGCCGCCGGGATCTGGGCTTCCAGCTTCTGGGCGCGCTCGGCCAGGCGCTGGTTGTCGGCGCGCAGACGCGCGGTGAGGTCGGCGAGACGGCTCTCGGCGGCAGCGGCCGGAGCTGCGGGAGCCTGCTGCACCTGCGGCGCCGCGTTCGCGACCGGAGCGGAGGTCGCCTGGCTGTTGCGGGCGATTGCGGCCTGCTCGATGCCGGTGGCGACGACCGAGACGCGGATCAGACCGTCGAGGGCTTCGTCGAACGTGGCGCCGACGATGATGTTGGCGTCCTGGTCGACTTCCTCACGGATGCGGGTCGCAGCTTCGTCGACCTCGAACAGCGTGAGGTCCTTGCCGCCGGTGATGGAGATGAGGAGGCCCTTGGCACCCTTCATCGAGCTATCGTCGATCAGCGGGTTGGCGATCGCGGCCTCGGCGGCCGTCAGCGCGCGCTTGTCGCCGGAGGCTTCGCCGGTGCCCATCATCGCCTTGCCCATCTCGCGCATGACGGCGCGAACGTCGGCGAAGTCGAGGTTGATCAGGCCTTCCTTGACCATCAGGTCGGTGATGCAGGCAACGCCCGAATAGAGCACCTGGTCGGCCATCGCGAAGGCGTCGGCGAAGGTGGTCTTCTCGTTGGCCACCCGGAACAGGTTCTGGTTCGGGATGATCAGGAGCGTGTCGACGACCTTGTGCAACTCGTTGATGCCGGCTTCGGCGGTGCGCATGCGGCGGCCGCCCTCGAAGTGGAACGGCTTGGTGACGACGCCCACGGTGAGGATGCCCATGTCGCGCGCGGTCTTGGCAATCACGGGAGCAGCACCGGTGCCGGTGCCGCCGCCCATGCCGGCGGTGACGAACACCATGTTGGCGCCCGAGAGATGGTCGCGCAGCTCGTCGATCACCTCTTCCGCCGCCGCGGCGCCGACGTTCGGCTGCGAACCTGCACCGAGGCCCTGCGTGACCGCCGTCCCCATCTGCACGATGCGCTGCGCCTTCGACATCGTCAGCGCCTGCGCGTCGGTGTTGGCGACCACGAAGTCGACGCCCTGCAGGCCCGCCGTGATCATGTTGTTGACGGCGTTGCCGCCGGCGCCGCCGACGCCGAACACGGTGATCCGGGGCTTCAGTTCGTGAATATCAGGAACATTGATGCTGATGGTCATGGTTGCCTCTCGATCACGCGCGCGTGGGTTCGCCCCGGCCGGCGGCCGCGGGAGTTGGTGAAAATGGGAAATTGCGGAAAGGAGTCATCAGAAGCCCTCGCGTAGCCATCGTCCAACCTTTCCAAAATAACCGCCGGTCCCTGTCTTGACCTGCTGCCGCGTATGCCGCGGTTCGACATGTTCCTGGTGAACATATTGCGGGTAGACGAGGAGTCCGGCCGGCACCGCGAACGCGGCGTTCTTCGCCTCGTTGGGCAGCCGGCCAAAGCCAAGGGGACGTCCGACCCGCACGGGCCGGCCGAGAATTTGTGTTCCGAGTTCGACGAGACCGGTCAGTTGCGAGGCACCACCCGAGAGCACGACACGGCCGTTGGGCTCTGACGCGAAGGGCGAATCCTTCAGCCGGTCCCGGACCATTTCGAAGATTTCCTCGGCACGGTGCTTGACGATATTGGCGATGGTAGCGCGGGAAACGATCTGCGGCAGATCCTGCTCGTCACCGGCTGTCGGTACAGACATCAGCTCACGCGAGTCCGATCCACCGGTGATGACCGTCCCGTATAAAGTCTTGATTCGCTCGGCATCGGCAATGGTCGCGGAGAGTCCGCGCGCAAGATCCATCGTGATGTGTTGCCCGCCGACCGCAAAACCCGCCGCATGCACGAAACGGCCGCCGGAATAGACCGCAATCGTCGTGGTGCCGGCGCCCATCTCGACGACGGCCGCGCCGAGATCGGCCTCATCGTCAGTCAACACCGACAAGCCGGCGACATAAGGGCTCGCCGCCATGGCTTCGACATTGATGTGGCAGCGCTCGACCGCGAGCATCAGGTTCCGCGCCACGGTGGCATCGCAAGTGACGACGTTCATGTCGACGCCGAACTGATGCGCGACCATGCCGCGGGGATCGCGGATGCCCTTGACGCCGTCGAGCGTGTAGCCGACCGGCAGCGCGTGCAGCACGGTGCGGCCCTCGCCGGTGGCATGGCGCATGCCGGTGGAGGTGACGCGGCTGACATCGGCCGGAGTCACCGCGCCGCCGCGGATGTCGGCGGCGGCTTCGACCAGCTGGCCGGAGAGACGGCCGCCCGAGACCGACAGCAGCACGGACTCGACCCGCACCTTGGCCATCTTCTCAGCCAACGCGACGGCCTGGCGCACCGCCTGCTCGCATTCACCGAGATCGATCACCGCGCCGGCCTTCATGCCGCGCGCCTGGATCTGGCTGTAGCCGATCAATTCCACCGCGTGGGTGCGGCCGCGCAAGGCGTCGCTCGGCGCCGACGGCTTCAGCCGCGCGATCATGCAGGCGATCTTGCTGGTGCCGATGTCGAGGCAGGCGACGAGGCCGCCACGCTTGTGCGGCATCTGGCGCGTCTTCGGCGTCTGGGTGCGATCAAGACCGGTCATGCAGCGTCCCCGGCCTTCTTTTTCTTCTTGTCCTTGAACTGCTCCTCGCGCGCCTTGGCGGCGTCGTCGGACAGCTGCACCACCAGCCGATCGGGCAGGCGCATGTCGACGGCGACGATGTCGCGGGAGAACAGCCGGTCCTCCTTGTCGAGCCTCGACAGCATCGCAAGCGCGTTGCCGACGTCCTGCTCGGGCAGGCGGATGTCGAGGCCGTCCTTCAGCCTCAGGTTCCAGCGCCGCTCGCCGACATAGACCGCGGCCTTGGTCACCGCATTGACCTGCGGATAGCGCGCCAGCAGCGCCAGGAAATCGCGGGCCTGGGTATCGGCGCCCTTGCCGACCACGAGCGGCAGCGACAGGAAGCGGCGCGAGACATAGGGTTCGAGCACGGCGCCGTCGTCGGCGATGACGGAGAGGCGGCCGCCCTCCTGCCACAGCGCGAAGGCCTGGCGCTCGGTGATGTCGATCATGAGCCGGCCCGGATAGAGCTTCAGCACAGTCGCATCCGCGATCCAGGGATTGGCCTTGAGCTTCTCGCGCACGACGTCGGCGTCGAGGAACAGCAGCGAGGAGCGGCCGCTGACGCCGCCGATCGCGAGGATCTCGTCCTGGGTGAGCTGCTTGCGGCCGTTGATCACCACGGAGGTGATGCGGAAGCCGGCGGAATTGGCCATGGCGTTGCGGGCGTCGCTGACCGCCGTGATGAAATCCTGGAGATGGCCGCCCCTGACGATGCCGAAGCCGCAGCTTCCGATCAGGAGCAGCGCAGTCATGGCGATCCCGACCCGGCGCGGTGCATAGCGCTCGACCAGCGCGACCACACGCGGCGGCGGCTCGCGCTCGACGACGGCCTTGGCCCTGGCTTTGGACTTGATCTTGGCGGCAGCGCGCTTCTCCTCGCGCTTGTCCTGCACCCACTCGCGCAGAAGCACGACCGCTCCGATAGCGGCCGCCTTCAGGTCAGCTTGGGGCCTCAGCGATCTGAAAAGCGACCGGGTGAGGCTTCCTGCTCCATCCATTGCACGAGCTCGTCAACAGTTTGCCCGCGACATCGCGCGGATCCTGGCGAACATGACGTCTCGGTGCCGGGCCGGGTGCTGGTCTTCAGCAGAAGAAGCCTCTCCCCTTCAAAGCGTTCGCTGGAGGTGACATCACCCGCCACAGCTCACGCGCCGGCAGCCAAAGCGCCATATGCGCCGCCAGCGTTAACCTTCGGATGTCCTGGTAAACAAAAGGTAAACTTCGTTAACGCCGGACGCTTTTTGCCCAGCCATGTGAGGCATTTATGCCGCGATGTCCGGCATTTTACCGGATTTGGGCCCCAAACCGGGCCGTTTCGCCCGTCCAGCCGTTAACCAGTCCTAATTATTTCCGCACGCCCCGCCCGGCGAGCTCGACCAGGCCGCGCAGGAAGTCGACGAAGTCGATGCCCTCGGCTTTCAGCGCCTTGGGGTAGAGCGAGGACTTGGTCAGCCCGGGCAGCGTGTTGGTTTCGAGATAGACCAGGCCACTCTCCGAGACGATGAAGTCCGACCGGGAATAGCCGGTGCAGGACATCGCCCGGTGCGCCAGCATCGCCTGCTCCCTCAGCGCAGCGGTGATCTCGGGGGCGAAACGACCGGGGCAGATCTCCTGGGTCGACTTCAACAGATATTTCGCGGCGTAGTCGAAATTGCCCTCGCCCGGAATGATCTCGATCGGCGGCAGCGCGATGATCGAGCCATCGGTGCGCTCCAGCACGCCGCAGGTCGCCTCCACGCCGGCGATGTAGGGCTCGATCACGTACTCTTCGTGCTTGGCCGCATTGCGGACGGCGACGAGATCCTGCTTGGCGTTGACGAAGATCAGGCCGTAGCTCGACCCGTCGCGCGCAGGCTTTGCGATCAGCCGGCCATATTCGGCGAAGGCCTCGTCGATGTTGTCGAGCGCGACGTTGGCCGGCGGCGTGACGCCGCCGAGCGCGGCGAAATGCTTGGCGGCGATCTTGTCGAAGGCGAGATGCGAGGAGGCCGAGCCCGAGCCGGTGAACGGCACACCGCGCGCCTCGCACATCACCTGCAATTCGCCGTTCTCCGCGCGTCCGCCATGCAGGCCGAGCACCAGCACGCGATCTTCCGCCTTGGCCCGGTCGAGCGCCTGCGCGAGCGGAATGCCTGATGTGCCGGGCTTGAACTCGTCCTCGAACGGGCGGGCATGCTCGAGCAGCTGCCTGGACTGCACCACATGCACCTTGTCCTCGATGTCCCACCACCAGAGATCGGCCTCAGGCAGCGCCTGATGCAGCGCCTGCGCCGAGGCGACCGACACCAGACGCTCGCGGTTGGAGCCGCCGAAGAGGATGGTGATGCGCATGTTCTCTAGTCCGTCACCTGTCTGTATCAGTCATTCCGGGGCGATGCGCAGCATCGAACCCGGAATGACGAGATTCCGGGTTGCGCTTCGCGCCCCCGGAATGACACTCACGCGAAAATCCCGATCCGCTTGATTTCCCAGTGCAGCTCAATTCCGGAATTCGCCCTCACCCGCTCGCGCACGGTCTCGCCCAGCGTCTCGATGTCGTGCGCGGTGGCATCGCCGGTGTTGATCAGGAAATTGCAGTGCATCTCCGACACCTGCGCGCCACCGACGCGCAAGCCCCGGCAGCCGGCGGCATCGACCAGCTTCCAGGCGGAATGGCCGGGCGGATTCTTGAAGGTCGAGCCGCCGGTCTTTTCGCGGATCGGCTGCGCAGTCTCGCGATGGCTTTGAACTTCCGCCATGCGCGCGCGGATCGCCTCAGCATCCCTGATCTCGCCGCGAAAGCGCGCGGAGGTGAAGATGATGGAAGGATCGACGCCGCTATTGCGATAGACGAACTTCATCTCGGCGTTGGAGAAGGTGTGCTTGGTGCCGTCGCGATCAACGCCCCTCGCCTCGATCAGCACGTCCTTGGTCTCGCCGCCATTGGCGCCGGCATTCATGCGCAGCGCGCCGCCGATGGTGCCGGGGATGCCGAAAAAGAATTCGAGTCCGCCGATATTGGCGGACGCCGCCACCTCCGCCACGCGCTTGTCGAGCGCGGCAGTGCCTGCGCTGACGATGTCGCCACTCGCGGTCGCCTCGCCGAAGGCGCGCGGCGCAAGACGGATCACCACGCCGGCAATGCCGCCGTCGCGCACGATCAAATTGGAGCCGACGCCGATGACATAGACCGGAATGTCGGCGGCAAGATGGGCGAGGAAATAAGCGAGATCGTCCTCGTCTGCCGGCGTGAACAGCACCTGCGCCGGACCGCCGACGCGAAACCAGGTGAGCTCGGCCAGCGACTGGTTCGCCAGCAGCCGGCCGCGGAGGTCGGGCATGGCGGCTTTGAGAGCGGGGGTGATGTCGGGGAAGCTCACGGCCCTACCCCAACGCCTTCAATTCGCCAGGCAGCGCATAGGCCCATTGCGTGATGTTGCCGGCGCCCAGGCACACGACGAGATCGCCGGACTTCGCGAGCCCCTTGACGATGCCGGCGAGCTCCGATGCGGCCGGCAGCGGGATCACCTCGCGATGGCCATGGGCGCGCAGGCCGGCGACGAAATGATCGCGGTCGATGCCTTCGATCGGCGCTTCGCCCGCGGCATAGACGTCGGCGACGACAACCGCGTCCGCATCGTTGAAGCAGGTGCAGAACTCCTCGAACAGCGATTGCAGGCGGGTGTAGCGATGCGGCTGCACCACGGCGATGATCTTGCCGTTGGTGAATTCGCGCGCCGCCTTCAGCACCGCCGCGATCTCGACGGGATGATGGCCGTAATCGTCGATCACGGTGACGCCGTTCCATTCACCCGTTTTGGTGAAGCGGCGCTTGACGCCGCCGAAGCCCGCGATCGCCTTGCGGATCGCCTCGTCGGAGACACCGAGCTCGCGCGCGACCGCGATCGCGGCCGTCGCATTGGAAGCGTTGTGGCGGCCTGGCATCGGCAGCATGAGATCGGCGATCTCGTGCACGGCGCCTGTCTTGCGATCGCGGAACGCGACCTTGAATTTCGATCCGCCCCCCATCGGGGTGAGGTCGAGCAGCCGCGCGTCCGCTTGCGGATTCTCGCCATAGGTGATGATGCGGCGATCCTCGATCTTGCCGACGAGGCTCTGCACCACGGGATGATCGATGCACATCACGGCAAAGCCGTAGAACGGCAGGTTCTCGACGAAATGCCGGAACGCGTCCTGCACGGCCTCGAAGGTCTTGAAGTGATCGAGATGCTCGGGGTCGACATTGGTGACGATCGCCACGTCCGTCGGCAGCTTCAGGAACGTGCCGTCGCTCTCGTCGGCCTCGACCACCATCCAATCGCCGGCACCCAACCGCGCGTTGGAGCCGTAGGCGTTGATGATGCCGCCGTTGATGACGGTGGGATCGAGCCCGCCGGCATCGAGCAGCGTTGCAACCATCGTCGTGGTCGTGGTCTTGCCATGGGTGCCGGCGATGGCGACGCAGCTCTTCAGCCGCATCAGCTCGGCCAGCATCTCGGCACGGCGCACCACGGGAATGCGGCGCTCGCGCGCCGCCATCAGTTCCGGATTGTCGCGCTTGATCGCGGTGGAGACGACGACGACTTCGGCGCCATCGACATTCTCGGCCTTGTGGCCGACCGACACTTTTGCGCCCTTCTTGCGCAGGCGGTCGAGATTGTAATTATCGGAGGCGTCCGAGCCCTGCACGGCGTAGCCGAGATTGACCAGCACCTCGGCGATCCCGCTCATGCCGATCCCGCCGATCCCGACGAAGTGGATGGGTCCGATCTCGCGCGGCAGTCTCATGCTCTGTTCCCTGACCTTGCCGCCGGAAAGGCGGCATCTGGCGAAGGTCACGGCCAAATCAGCCGCGCGCCCTTCCTACTGGATGCCCCGCTTTGGAAGACGAAGACAAGGGCTTTTTCGCGTCAGATTCCAGCGACCTTGACCACCAGATCGGCCAGCCGCTCGGCGGAGTCGAGCCGCCCTGCCCCCTTCGCGGCCGCGGCCATGGCGGCGAGACGCGCCGGTTCGGCAGCGAAGCCGGAGATTTCGGCGGCGAGGCGGTCGGAGGTGAATTCGGTCTGCGGGATGCGGATGGCGCCGTCGACCTTGGCCAGCACGCCGGCATTGGCGAACTGGTCCTGGTCGATCGCGCCCGGCAGCGGCACCAGGATCGAGGGCCGTCCGATCGCGGCAAGCTCGGCGACGGTGCCGGCGCCGGAGCGCGACACGATCAGATGATTGGAGGCGAGCCGCGCCGGCAAGTCGGTGAAGAACGGCGCGAGCTCGAACTTGATCTTGAGCTTGTCGTACACCGCACGGACACGCGCCATGTCCTCGTCGCGCACCTGCTGGGTGAGGATGAGACGGCTCCACAGCGCAGGCTCGAGCCGCTCGATCGCGCCCGGGACGATGTCGGCCATGATGCGCGCACCCTGGCTGCCGCCGACGACGAGAAGGCGCAGCGGACCGTTGGTTTCGGGCGCGGTGTATTGCACGGTAGCTGCCGCGAGGATCGCCGGCCGCATCGGCGTGCCGACCGTCGTGGTCTTGGCCGACAGCGCCGGATCGCGATCGAGCACGCCGGGCAAGGACGTCGCGATGGCGCGGACGCGGCTCGACAGGAACCGGTTGGCGCGACCGAGCACAGCATTGGCATCGTGGATGATGCCGGGGACGCCTGCGAACTTCGCCGCGACCAG
The DNA here is from genome assembly GCF_028128625.1 of Bradyrhizobium sp. CCBAU 45389. Lineage (NCBI taxonomy): Bacteria > Pseudomonadati > Pseudomonadota > Alphaproteobacteria > Hyphomicrobiales > Nitrobacteraceae > Bradyrhizobium > Bradyrhizobium sp. CCBAU 45389. Next base: position 293,065 of record NZ_LBIY01000099.1, read on the forward strand.
CGGCGGCAGCGTCGGATAGCCGCCGAAGCCGACGACGGCGACGGGCTTCAAGCGCTTGATGAGGCGATAGGCGGAAAACGTTCCGACGGCGAGCGTGAGGCCGGCATAGGCGAGCTGGAGTGGATTGCGGCCGCGCGCGGTCTCGCTGCTGACGACGTCGATCATGTCCTTGCTGAACAGCCCGCTATAGCGCAGCGCGCGTTCGTCGGTGACAAGGCGGACGCGAAAGCCGCGCCGGATCAGCTCGACGCCGAGCGCCTCGGCCGGAAACAGATGGCCGCCGGTGCCGCCCGCGGCGAGAAGAATCAGGGGGGAGGTGTCCATGGCAAATAGTCTTACAAGGACTTTTTCGTCATTGCGAGCCGGCTACACGGTGCACGTGCCCCGGGCGCAGCGCAGCGCGCCGCATCTTGCGGCGTGGTGCGCTGCTGAACCGGGGCCCGTGGCTGCCACATCTCTGGGTCCCGGCTCTGCGGAGCGTCACTTCGTGCCGCACCGCGTCCGGGACACGAGACCGTCAAGCGTAACTTCGCATCGCCTCGGCGTGGCCACTGGCCTCGACCTCGGTGCGCGGACGCAGCCGCGTCAGCGCCAGCATCATGCCGACGCCATAGGCGAGCGAGACGATCGAGGAGCCGCCATAGGAGATGAACGGTAGCGTCATGCCCTTGGCGGGGATGAGCTGCAGGTTCACCGACATGTTGATCGCCGCCTGCACGCCGAACAGGATCGCAAGGCCGGAAGCGGCGAAGCGCGAGAACATGTCCTCATTGGCATAGGCGCGCGACAGCGTGCGGATGACGACGAAGGCGAACAGCGCCAGCATGGCGAGGCACAGGACGATGCCGAACTCCTCGGCGGCGACCGCGAACACGAAGTCGGTGTGGCTGTCCGGCAGGCTGCGCTTTGCAATGCCCTCACCCGGCCCGAGGCCGAGCCAGCCGCCGTTGTAGAAGGCCTCCATCGCCGTATCGACCTGGAAAGTGTCGCCCGAGGCCGGGTTCATGAAGCGCTTGATACGCCCCGCAACGTGCGGGACGAACAGATAGGCGCTGAACAGGCCGGCGGCAGCGGCGCCGGCAAGACCGAACACCCAGATCATGCGCATGCCCGCGATGAAGAACAGCGAGCCCCACACCATCAGGATCAGCATGGTCTGGCCGAAGTCGGGCTCCATCACCAGCAGCGAGACCAGCATCAACAGCAGCACCAGCGCCATCGAGGTTGCCGGCATCTCCGGCCGCTTGGTCGATTCCGCGAACAGCCAGGCGGCGATGACGACGAAGGACGGCTTTGCGATTTCGGAGGCTTGGATGTTGACGCCGAGCAGCGTGATCCAGCGCCGCGAGCCCTTCACCTCGGGGCCGATCGCGAGCGTCAGCACAATCAGGATGATGCTGGCCGCGAAGATGAGCAACGCCGAGCGACGGATCGCCCGCGGCGACAGGAAGGACACCCCGAGCAGCACCAGGCAGGACGGGAGGAGGAACATCACGTGGCGGCTGAAGAAGTGGAACGGATCGAGCCCGATGCGGGTCGCAACCGGCGGGCTCGCCGCCAGCGACAGGATCACCCCGGTGAGCATCAGCGCCAGGATGGCGCCCATCAGCGGCTTGTCGACGGTCCACCACCACTCGGAAAAGGGGGTGCGTTCTTCACGGGAGAGCATGGGCGGCCGCTTTCGGACAGAGGTCCGTTCATTGGTCGCCGAGGTTGGTTACCGGGAGGTTAATGGGATCGATGAAGTTGTGGAGAGTCTCGTGCCCCGGACGCAGCGCAGCGCCCTTGCGGTGCGCTGCAGAGCCGGGGCCCAGTGCGACTTCTGGGTCCCGGCTCGCGCTACGCGCGTCCGGGACACGAGAAACTCGCTACACCACCGGCTTCACACCCGGCAGCGCCTGCACCAGTTCGCGGAACTTCGCGCCGCGGATCTCGAAATTGCGGTACTGGTCGTAGGACGCGCAGGCCGGCGACAGCAGCACGACGGCGTCGGTGAGACCCGAGGCCTCCGCATCGCGCGCGGCGTGCTCGACGGCGACGTCCAGCGTCTGGCTGATCTCGTGCGCGACCGTGCCGAGCGTGCCGGAAAACTCCTGCGCGGCCTCACCGATCAGATAGGCCTTTCGGATGCGCGGGAAATAGCCGGTCAAGCTGGTGATGCCGCCCGCCTTCGGCTTGCCGCCGGCGATCCAGAAGATATCGGCGAACGACGACAACGCGTGCGCGGTGGCGTCCGCATTGGTGCCCTTGGAATCGTTGACGAACAGCACGTTGCCGCGGCGCCCGACCTGCTCCATGCGATGCGCAAGGCCGGGAAAGCTGCGCAGGCCGTTCTGCAGCACATCCAGGCTGATACCCATCGCGAGTGCAGCAGCAGCAGCGCAGGCCGCATTCTGCGCGTTGTGCAGACCGCGCAGCGACCCGATGCCGCCGAGCGCGGCGACCTCGCTGCGGGCGCCGCCCGAGGCGCGCACGATATTGCCGTGCTCGAAATAAATGCCGGTGGCGAGCGGGTTCTTCACCGAGATACGCACGACGTTCTTGCCGGCGCGATCGAGCCGGTCGGCGACATCGCGGCAATAGCCGTCGTCGACGCCGACGATCGAGGTGCCGCCTGCCTGCACGTTCGCGACGAGGCGCTCCTTCACCGCGGCATAGTGCTCGACGGTGCCGTGGCGGTCGATGTGGTCCTCGCTGACATTGAGCAGGATGCCGACGGAGGGATCGAGCGAGGGCGTGAGGTCGATCTGGTAGGACGACATCTCGATGACGTGGACGCGGCCCATGCGCGGCGGCTCCAGCGACAGGATCGCGGTGCCGATATTGCCGCCCATCTGGGTGTCGTAGCCGGCGACTTTCGTGAGATGCGCGATCAGCGCCGTCGTGGTCGACTTGCCGTTGGTGCCGGTGATGGCGACGAACGGCGCGTTCGGCGCATGGCGCCGGCGCTCGCGGCAGAACAGCTCGATGTCGCCGATCACCTCACAGCCTGCCTCGCGTGCCTTCAGCACGCTCCAGTGCGGCACCGGATGGGTGAGCGGCACGCCGGGCGCGAGCACGAGGGCTGCGAAATTCGCCCAGGAGACGTTGCGTAAGTCAGCGGTAATGAAACCGGCCTGCGCGGCCTTGGCGACGTTCTCGGCATTGTCGTCGGCGGCGACCACCTCGGCACCACCCGCCTTCAATGCATGGCAGGAGGCGAGCCCCGAGCCGCCGAGGCCGAACACGGCGACCGTCTTGCCGGCGAAGGATGTGACGGGGATCATCGTGGTACCGTCAGCGCAGCTTCAGCGTGGAGAGGCCGGCGAGCGCCAGCATCACCGAGATGATCCAGAAGCGGATCACGATCTGCGGCTCGGTCCAGCCGAGCTGCTCGAAATGGTGATGGATCGGCGCCATGCGGAAGATACGCTTGCCCGTCAGCTTGAACGACACCACCTGCACGATGACGGAGACGGCCTCCAGCACGAACAGGCCGCCGATCACCGCGAGCACGATCTCGTGCTTCACCGCGACCGCGATCGCGCCGAGCATGCCGCCGAGCGCGAGCGAGCCGGTGTCGCCCATGAAGATCGAGGCCGGCGGCGCGTTGAACCAGAGGAAGCCGAGACCGGCGCCCAATAGCGCGCCGCAGAGCACCGCGAGCTCGCCGGTGCCCGCGACGTATTTGATCTGGAGATAGTCGGCGAACACGGCGTTGCCGGCGAGATAGGCGATCATCGCAAAGCTCGCGGTCGCAATCATCACGGGCACGATGGCGAGGCCGTCGAGACCGTCGGTGAGGTTCACCGCATTGCCGGCGCCGACGATGACGAAGGCGCCGAAGACGACGAAGAACCAGCCGAAATGCAGCACGGTGTCCTTCAGGAAGGGAACCGTCAGCGCGGTCGATGCAGGATCGCGGTTCAGCCGCACCAGCGCGTAGCAGGCGACCAGCGCGATCGCCGCCTCGATCAGCAGGCGGAGCTTGCCGCCGAAACCGGTCGTGGTCTGCTTGGTCACCTTGAGGTAGTCGTCGTAGAAGCCGACGAAGCCGAAGCCGAGCGTCACGGCGAGCACGATCCAGACGTAAGGGTTGAGCGGATTGGCCCACAGCACCGTGCCGACCGTGAGGCCCGACAGGATCATCAGCCCGCCCATGGTGGGCGTGCCCTTCTTGCTGAGATGCGATTGCGGGCCGTCAGCGCGGATCGGCTGGCCCTTGCCCTGGCGGATGCGCAAATGGTCGATGATCCAGGGCCCGAACAGGAACACGAACAGCGCGCCGGTGACGATCGCGCCGCCGGTGCGGAAGGTGATGTAGCGGAATACGTTCAGGAGGGTGCGAAACGCACCCAGGCTCGGAAATGTATTGGAGAGCTCGATCAGCCAGTAAAACATTCAGACGGTCCTATGGCGCCTTTCGCACGCGGCCTTGTTCCTGGCCCCGACCTGCCTCACGCGCATTCGCTTCATCATGGGTCGGGCGACCTCTGGGACAATGGACGGCTTGGTGCCGCAAACGATGGGATTGGGAACTGCGCCTTCCAAGCAGTTTACGCCTTTGCCTGCAAGGCGGCCACTAGGCCCGGCACAAACTTGTTGACCCAGAACATCTTCTTGCTGCCCTTGACAACCACGACATCGCCTGCCTGCAGCAGGTTCGCGACCTCGCCCGGCTTCAGCGTGGCGGGATCGTCATGCCAGCCGAGGCCCTTGCCTGATGGCAGCACGTCATAAAGGTTGCGCATCAGGGGGCCGACGCAATAGACGCCGTCGATGCCTTCGAGATGCTTGGCGAGGCCGGTGTGGTAGCTCGGTGCGTCATCGCCCAGTTCCAGCATGTCACCGAGCACCGCGATGCGGCGACCGCCGGTCATATGGCGCGCCTGCAGGCTCTGCAGCGCGGCAGCGACGCTGGCGGGGTTGCCGTTGAAACTGTCGTCGATCACGGTGATGCCGCGGACCGCCTGCTCTACGCCGCGGCCGGTCATGATGCCGACCCGGTCGAGCTTGATCGCGAGCGTCGCCGGATCGAGGTTCGCGGCACGGATCGAGGCAAGCGCGGCAAGCGCATTCTGGACGCGGTGCGGCGCGCCCGGCGTCAGGCTGAAGGCGATCTCCTTCTTGCCGATCATGGCCACGACCTGCCAGCTCTCGCCGTGCGGCGCGTGCGCGACTTCGTGCACCTCGGCATGCTCGCCGAAGCGCACCACCTTGCCCTTCCACTCCGACGCCTTGATCCCGGCGGGCAGCACCAGCACGCCGTCCTCGGGCAGGCCGACGGCGATCGACACCTTCTCGCGCCTGATGGCTTCGAGCGAGCCGAGCTTTTCCAGATGCACGGGCTGGACGTTGACGACCAGCGCGACCGTCGGCCGCGTGAGTTCGCTGAGCCGCGCGATTTCGCCGGTCTGGTTCATGCCCATCTCGACGACCCACAGGCTGGCATCCGCCTTCGCATTGCACAGCGTCAGCGGCACGCCCCAGAAATTGTTGAAGCTCGAGGGGCTCGCATAGGCGTCGGGATAGGCCGCCAGAAACTCCTTGGTGCTGGTCTTGCCGGCGCTGCCGGTGAGGCCGATCACCGGCCCCTTGAAGCGCGCGCGCGCGGCGCGCGCGAGGCCCCAGAGACCGTCGATCAGCGTGTCCTTCACGACGATCTGGGGAACACGGATGCCCGCGATCTCGTGCGGCACGATCATCGCGACCGCGCCCGCGGCTTCCGCCTTGTCGGCGAACTCCCAGCCGTCGCGCGCGCTGGCGAAGGCCGAGATGAAGCCGCCGCTCGGCGTGCCGCTGAGCGCGACGAACAGGCTGCCCGGCTTCACCAGCCGGCTGTCCTGGGTGACGAAGTCGATCGGCGTATCCGGAAATGATCCGACCACGCCAAGCGCACGCGCGACCTCGGCAACCGTCCATATTGGCGCGCTCATGCAACCCTCGACGCTAGTGCGGCGGCGACCGCCTCGTGATCACTGAAGGGCAGCACTTCGCTGCCGACGATCTGCCCGGTCTCATGTCCCTTGCCGGCGATCAGCAGCGCATCGCCGTCTTCCAGTTCCTCGATCGCGACGCGAATGGCCTCGGCGCGGTCGCCGATCTCGCGCGCGCCCTTGGCCGCGGCGAGGATCTCCGCACGAATGGCTTCCGGCTTCTCGCTGCGCGGATTGTCGTCGGTGATGATGACGCCGTCGGCATTCTCGGCGGCGATCCCGCCCATGATCGGACGCTTGCCGGCATCGCGGTCGCCGCCGGCGCCGAACACGACGATCAGCCTGCGCTTCGCATAGGGCCGCAGCGCCTGCAGCGCCTTCGCCAGCGCATCGGGCTTGTGCGCGTAGTCGACGAAGATCGGCGCGCCGTTGCGCTCGCCGACACGCTCGAGCCGGCCCTTGGCGCCTTCGAGATGCTCGAGGCTGGCAAACACGTTTGCGGCATCGCTGCCGGTGCCGATGGCAAGACCGGCCGACACCAGCGCATTCTCGATCTGGAACTCGCCGACCAGCGGCAGCCGGATCGCGTAGCTCTTACCGCGATGTTGCACCGTCAGCTTTTGCGAGAAACCTTCGACCACGGCCTCGGTGAGACGAATGCCCTCGCCTGCCCCATCGCCGTTGCGCCCGACCGCCATCACGCGCAGGCGGTGCGACGTCGCGGCATCGATCGCCTCCGCCGAGCAGTCGTGATCGGCCGAGATCACGGCCGCGCCGCCCGGTGGGATCAGCTCGCGGAACAGACGGAGCTTTGCGGCGAGGTAATGCGCGACGGTCGGATGGTAATCCATGTGATCGCGCGAGAGATTGGTAAAGCCGCCGGCGGAGACGCGCACGCCGTCGAGGCGATATTGGTCGAGCCCGTGCGAGGACGCCTCGAAGGCGAGATGCGTGACGCCTTCACGCGCGATCTCATCGAGCTGCCGATGCAGCGCGATCGGATCCGGCGTCGTCAGCGAGCCGTAGACGGTGCGTTTCGGCGAGACGAGGCCGATGGTTCCGATGCTGGCGGACGCATGCCCGAGCCGCTCCCAGATCTGCCGCGTAAACGCGGCCACCGAGGTCTTGCCGCTTGTGCCGGTCACCGCGGCAATGGTCGCGGGCTGCGCCGGGAAGAACCTTGCCGCCGCCAGCGCCAGCGCCCGGCGCGGATTGGCGACCGTGACGAACGGCACCTTGCCGGCATCAGGGGCATGGTCGCCGACGACCGCTACCGCGCCCGCCGCAATCGCGGCATCGATGAAGCGCGCACCGTCGGTCTTGCTGCCCGCGAGCGCGAAGAAGAGATCACCCGGTTTCACCACGCGGCTGTCGAGCGCAACGCCGGTTACGTCGAGCGCCGCGACGGCGGGCTCGAGTGCGGCATCATTGCCTAGAAGTTCGCGCAGCTTCATGGTCTTCCAGTCGACACGCCGCGCCGAAGAGCCGAATCGTCAGGAAAAGCCGAATCAGCACCGGCGATGGCCTACCCCGTTGATTACTGGGTTGTCCTGGATGCTGCAAGAATAAGGCGCTCGGACGGCGGCAGGTCGAACCGCGGCTCGACGCCCAGGAGCGGCGCGATCCGCTCGATCACCTTGCCCCCCGTCGGCACAGCATTAAAGCCTGACGTAATGAAGCCAAACGTCTCCTTCAGAGGCTGTGGCTCATCCAGCATGACGAGAATCTGATATTTCGGATCGTCGGAGGGCATGATCGCGGTGAAGGAGTTGAGCACCCGCTTCTTGGCGTAGTGGCCGTTGATGACCTTCTCGGACGTACCGGTCTTCCCGCCGACATAGTAACCGGGAACATTGGCCTTCTTGGCGCTGCCGACCTCGGCATTGAGCCGCATCAGAAACCGCATCTTGTCGCTGGTTTCCTGCTTGATCACGCGCTTGGCCATCGCCGCCGCTTCTGCTTCGCTGCGCTTCATAAAGGTCGGCGGAATCAGATAGCCGCCATTCACCAGCGAATTGATGCCCATCACCGCCTGCAGGGGAGCCACTGACAGGCCCTGGCCGAATGCGATGGTCACCGTGTTCAATTCGCCCCAGCGGCGCGGGATCAGCGGCGCCGCGCTCTCCGGCAGCTCGGTGCGCAGCCGCGTCAACTGGCCCATCTTGGCGAGGAACGCCTTGTGCGCCTCGACGCCCTGGCCGAGCGCGATCCGCGCGGCGCCGATGTTGGACGAGTAGGTGAACACTTCCTTGGTGTTGATGAAGCGCCCGAGCGGGTGGCTGTCGTGGATGGTGAACTTGCCGTAGTGCAGGTTTCCGCGCGCATCCCACGACGAGTTCAAATTGATCTTTCCGGAATCGAGCGCCATCGCCAGCGTGAACGCCTTGAAGGTCGAGCCCATCTCGTAGACGCCTGTGGTCAGGCGGTTGATGCGGTCGGGATCGTGCGCTTCCTTCGGATTGTTGGGATCGAAGTCCGGCAGCGAGACCATCGCCACGATCTCGCCGGTCTTGACGTTGGAGACGATGCCGGAGGCCGCCTTAGCGTGGAACTTGTCCTTGGCCTTGAGGAGCTCGTCGCGCAGCGCGTGCTCGACGCGCAGATCGATCGACAGCTCGATCGGCTTTTGCAGGCGATCGGTGGCAAAGCCCGCGCGGTGGAGATCGGCGAGCCCTTGATTGTCGAGCCACTTCTCCATGCCGGCGATGCCCTGGTTGTCGATGTTGACGAGACCGATGAGGTGGGCGACCTCGTTGCCGGTGGGATAGACGCGCTTGTTCTCGCGCAGGAAGCCGATGCCGGGAATGCCGAGCTTGTGGATGTCCTGCTGCTGCTTCGCCGTGACCTCGCGCTTGAGCCAGACGAAGCCCTTGCGCGTCTTCAGGCGCTCGCGCACCTCGGCCTCGTCGAGGTCGGGCACGGTGGCGGTCAGAAGCTCGATCGCCTCGTCCTTGTCGATGATGCGGCGCGGCTCGCCGAACAGGCTCGCGGCCTTGACGTCGGTCGCGAGGATGGCGCCGTTGCGGTCGACGATGTCGGGCCGCGCAGTCGCGACCACCTCCTGCGATGCCGCACGGCGCGCACTGTGCGCGTCGGCGCCGATCGCGAACATCACGAGCCGGCCGCCGATCAGCGCATAGACCGAGGCGAAGGCGAGCATGGCGAGGCCGACGCGCGCCCGCGCCTTGGCGGCACGATCGACATTGCGCCCGTAGAGCAGGCTGCGGATCAGCCGCTGCCGCCAAGGCTCGGTCGGCTTTTCAGTGGGCTTTGCAGGCGTTGCCGGGCTCATTGCTTGTCCTCGGGCTGAGGCACGGAGCCCGTCACGGTGTCAGGATCGCTCGCGGCTTCGATGGTGTTGAGCATGGCGCCGATCGGGTCGGGCTCGCCGGGCCTGAACATCCGCGGCGGACGCTCGGGCAGATTCTTCAGCGAGTCATATTGCGTGCCGTTGACCGGCTTGAGCGGCAGATGCCGCTCGGACAAGCCCTGCAAGCGCAAGGGCGCGTCGAGCTTGGCCCATTCGGAGCGCAGCGAGGCGATCGCGTCGCGCTGCTCGCGGATCTCCGCATGCAGCCGCAGCACCTTCTCGGTGCGCGCGGTGGAGTCCATCTTGATCCGGTAGACATAGGCCGCCGCGAAGATCAGCGCGCCGATGACGAGGAGGTGGATGATGCGCATGCGCTAGCCTCCCCTCATCACGTCGGAGAGTCTTGGCCAGGACGATGGCTCATCGTCATGATGCGCCGGCGCATTGGTGCGCTCCGCGGCGCGCAGCTTGGCGGAACGCGCGCGCGGATTGTTCGCGACTTCTGCTTCGCCGGCAATCACGGGCCGTCGCGTCAGGAGCTGGAAGCTCGGCGGGACTTGCGACACCTCCGGCAGGTGGCGCGAGCCGCCGCCGGTCTTCGAACGCTCGCCAAGGAAATTCTTGACGATACGGTCCTCCAGCGAATGGAACGACACGACGACGAGACGGCCGCCGGGCTTGAGCACACGCTCGGCAGCCGCGAGCGCGGTCTGGAGCTCGTCGAGCTCTTCGTTGACGAAGATGCGCAGGGCCTGGAACGTCCGCGTCGCGGGATGGATGTCGCCGGGCTTGGAGCGCACGATCCTGCCGATGAGATCGGCGAGCGCGCGCGTGGTCGTGAACGGGGTCTCCTGCCGGTCCGCGACGATGGCGCGGGCGATGCGGCGCGACTGCCGCTCCTCACCGAAGAGATAGATGATGTCGGCGAGATCGCTCTCCGAGGCACGCGCGACCACGTCGGCCGCGGTCGGCCCCGTCTGCGCCATGCGCATGTCGAGCGGACCGTCGAGACGGAAGGAGAAGCCGCGACCGGCCTGATCGAGCTGCATCGAGGACACGCCGACATCCATCACGACGCCGTTCACGCCATCGACGCCTTGCGCGGCACAGATCTCGGCGAGATTGGAGAAGCGGTCCTCGACCAGTGTCAGCCGGCCCGCGGAGCGCGCGACGAGATCGGCCCCGCCTGCGATCGCAGTGCGATCACGGTCGATCGCGATCAGCCGGGTTCCCGGCACGTCGAGGATGGCGCGGCTGTAGCCGCCGGCGCCGAAGGTGGCGTCGACATAGATGCCGCCCGCGTGCGGCGCGAGATGATCGATCGCCTCGCGGCCAAGCACGGGAATGTGAGGAGCGGTGCTCATGCGCCACGCCTGTCGAACGACCATGCCAGATCGAGGGCGAACCAGCCCATAACGCCTCGAATGATTCCGCGTCGCGGCGGTTCCACGACAAAGCCCCAGTCCAACATGGTTACCGAGCCCGGCCGTCCCGGGCGGCAAACCCAGAGTTCCCAGTGGAATTTGTCGGGCAGCCATGGGATTCCGAGCCAAAATACGCTTTGGCCGCCTCCGGACGCGGGTCGGCTCTTCATCTCTCAGTAACGGCCCTTAGCGTTAAGAAAGCGTTGATCGGCTGGTTACAAGTGGAAAAGGTGAGGCGATGGTGATGCCTCATCCACACACCCGCGCAAAATGCATCCGTTAACCTCGTCGCGCGATTGCGCACGGCGGAGGGTAAAGGAATAGTAAAGAGAAGGGCTTGCCCCACTCTCCTGTCCGACTTGAGCTGCTTATGTCGCCCGGTTCGCCGTCTGGATCTGATTCGAAGCGTCAGCGCGTCCTCCCGGTTCCCAAAGCCGCGGCGAACATGCGCTCGTTCGAGCCGGATTCCTCGATCGTCTCCGACATCATCCCCTCGCCGAACTTTGGCGAGCGCAACAAGGGTCGGCAGGCGGACATGATCGTGCTGCACTACACCGGCATGCCCGACGTCGAGGGTGCGCTGGCGCGGCTGTGCACGGCGGGGACGGAAGTGTCGGCGCACTATGTCGTGCTGGAGGACGGCCGCATCGTGCAATGCGTGCCCGAGGCCAAGCGCGCCTGGCACGCCGGCGTCTCGTCCTGGGCCGGCGAGGACGACGTCAATTCCTGCTCGATCGGCATCGAGATCGTCAATCGCGGTCACGACTGGGGCTATCCGGAGTTTCCGCTGCGCCAGATCGCGGCCGTGATCGCGCTATGCCGCGGCATCATGCTCCGCCGCAAGGTACCTGCGCACCGGGTGCTCGGTCATTCCGACGTCGCGCCCGCGCGCAAGAAGGATCCCGGCGAAAAGTTTCCGTGGCATTCGCTGGCCAATTCCGGCGTCGGTCACTGGGTCACGCCCGCACCGGTCGTGCGCGGCGAGACCCTGATGCTCGGCACGATCAGCGATGCGGTGCTGAGCATGCAGCAGGCGCTGGCAAAGTACGGCTACGGCGTACCGCTAACCGGCAAATACGACGCCGCGACCATGGAGGTCGTCACAGCCTTCCAACGCCATTTCCGTCCGGCGCGGCTGGATGGTGTTGCGGATCACTCGACGCTGTCGACCTTGCAGGCGCTGCTGGCGAGCTTGCCGCCGGAAGAAACGGCGGTCGCGTCGAAGTGACGGCGGTGCCGTAAGCGCGTCATTGCCCAGTCTCGTGTCCCGGACGCGATGCAACGCCATCGCGTTGCATCGCAGAGCCGGGACCCAGTTGGCGACACGAGTTCGCTGCGGAGAGGTGGGCCCCGGCTCTGCAGCGCACCGCCGAAGGGGCGCTGCGCTGCGTCCGGGGCACGAGAGGCCTACTCCATCTCCCTCACCCTTCGCGCATAGAGCCGCCGCAACGGCTCGAGCTGCGTCGCCTCCGTTGCCGTACGATAGGCCTGGCGCGCCTCTTCCTTCCGCCCGAGCCGTCGCAACAGATCCGCTCGCACCGCGGGCAGCAGCTCATAACCGTCGAGCCCGCCGCGCGCTGCGGTCGCATCGACGAGATCGAGCGCGCGCGCGGGGCCGTCAACCATCGACACCGCCGCGGCGTGATTGAGCTCGATCACCGGCGACGGACTGATGCGCAGCAGCACCTCGTACAGTCCGGCAATCTGCGGCCAGTCGGTCGCCTCGAAGCTCGGCGCTCGCGCATGCAGCGCAGCGATCGCGGCCTGCACCGCATAGGGTTGCGGCCGGCCGGGTATGCGCAGCGCCTCGTCAACCAGGCGCAGGCCCTCCTCGATCTGCGCGCGATCCCAGAGCGTGCGATCCTGCTCTTCCAGCAGCACGATGTCGCCGGCCGACGTCTCGCGCCCGGCGCGGCGCGCATCGTGCAGCAGCATCAGGGCGAGCAAGCCTTTGATGCCGCCGCGCCCCGGCATCAGCCGGTCGAGCAAGCCACCGAGCCGGATGGCCTCAGCCGCGAGATCCGGCCGCATCAGGTCCGCGCCCGAGGTTGCGACATAGCCTTCGGTGAAGACGAGGTAGATCACGGCGAGGACGCCAGCGAGCCGCGGCGCCAGCGCCTCGCGCTCGGGCACCTCATAGGGAATGCCGGCAAGCCTGATCTTCTGCTTGGCTCGGACCAGCCGCTGCGCCATCGCCTCCTCGCTGACGAGGAAGGCGCGCGCGACCTGCGCCGTCGACAGCCCGCACACGGTGCGCAGCGTCAGCGCGACCTGGACTTCGGGCGCGAACGCGGGATGGCAGCAAGTGAAGATCAGCCGCAGCATGTCGTCGTCGAGCGTTGCCGGCGGCTCGTCGGGGCCCAGCGCGTTCAGCTCGAGCTCATGCACCAGCGCCTGCTGCTTGCCACGAAAGACGGCCTGGCGGCGGATGCGGTCGATCGCCTTGTGCTTGGCGACGTTGACGAGCCAGGCGCGCGGATTGTCGGGAACTTCGCACGTCGCCCAACGCTCCAGCGCGACCGCAAACGCATCCTGCAGCGCGTCCTCGGCGAGATCGAAATCGCCGACGAGGCGGATCAGCGTGGCCAGCGCCCGCCCCGCCTCGTCGCGGAAGATGGTTTCGATTTCGCCGGGGGTCATGCGCCAATGCGCGGCTTCGCCGTCACTTGTCGTACACCCAGATCGGCCGCACCTCGATCGAGCCGATGCGCGCGCTCGGAATTCGCGCCGCGATCTCGATCGCAGCGTTGAGATCCTTGGCCTCGATCAGATAGTAGCCACCGAGCTGCTCACGCGTTTCCGCGAACGGACCGTCTGTGGTCAGCGTCTTGCCATCACGCACGCGCACCGTGGTCGCGGTCGTGGTCGGGCGGAGCCGATCGCCGGCCTTGAAATTGCCGTTCCGGATGATGGATTGCGTAAAGGCCTCATACTCCGCCGACATCTTCTGGGTGGTTCCCGTGTCGATCTTCGCGTACTCGGCCTCGTTCTGGTAGATCATCAGCAGATACTGCATCGCTTCACTCCTGTTGTTCGGCTGTGTCGCCGACATCCAGTCGAACGGGGGGCGCTCCAAACGACATCTTCAGGATAAATTATTTGTAGGTCGCGTGCGCGGCGATCTCGGCTTGACGGAACCGTCACAAATGCTCCATGCGTAACCCCGTCAGTCGGCCGGACGGCCGCTCCGGCAGGTGCCGAAAGGCCGCCGGGGAGGAAAGTCCGGGCTCCCTTGACATGCGGTGCCGGATAACATCCGGCGGGGGCAACCCCAGGGAAAGTGCCACAGAGAACGAACCGCCCGCCTTCGCCCTTTGGGCTTCGGCGAGGCAGGCCCGCCGGGCTTGCCACGTCGTAGCAGCGCAAGCTGCGTAGACGGGTAAGGGTGAAAAGGTGCGGTAAGAGCGCACCGCGGCGCCGGCAACGGGGCCGGCATGGTAAACCCCACCGGGAGCAAAACCGAATAGGGACGGCGTAGCGGGCTGTTCGCGAAAGCGATAACGCCGCGGGGCGATGTCAGGCCCGCCGTCCGGGTAGGTTGCTCGAGGCCATGTGCAAACATGGTCCCAGAGGAATGGCCGTCACGTATCGTTCGCGCAAGCGGGCGGTGCCCTACAGAACCCGGCTTACAGGCCGGCTGATATCTTGCAACGAGGGGTTCGATGCTGACCGCATCGGACCCCTCACCATTTTTGGGCACGCTGTCATTCCGGGGCTCGCGAAGCGAGAACCCGGAATCCATCGGGCGGCAGAGACGGAGGAGAAATGGATTCCGGGTTCGTGCTGCGCACGCCCCGGAATGACGAGCGTGGGCTACGCCACGATCTCGTTCAACACGCCCATCAACGCCTCCGGCGCCGTGACGTTCGGCGCGTGGCTGGCGTCGAGCTCGAAATAGCGCCAGCCGTCCTCGTTCTTCGTGCGCTTGGCAAACTGCCCGAACACATCGCCCGGCGGAATGCGCGTGCAATAGATGTAGCTGCGCGGCATCGCCGGCTCGCCGCGGTCCAACCTCAACTTCGTCTCGAAGCATTTGAGCGGCATGTTGATGCGGCGCGCATTGAGCCAGTCGAGATCGGCCTGCGGCGTATCCGGCGGCGGCGGGTTCGGCGGGATGCGATAGCCGTCGCCGGACGCGGCCGCCTTTCGCATCGGCTCGCGGCCGGCCTCGTTGAGGTCGAACAGAGACTGGCCATCGCGCGGCACGAAGGCATCGAGATAGATCAGCTGCGTCACGCGTTCGCGCGCGCGGTCTGCGATGCCGGTCGCGACCATGCCGCCATAGCTGTGGCCGAGCAGCACGATGTCGCGGAGATCCTCGAAGGCGATGACGTTGAGGATGTCCTGGATATGCGTCTCGAGATCGATCGCGGCATTGGCGAGATGCGCGCGCTCACCGAGACCGGTGTAAGTCGGCGCCACCAGGTGGTGGCCCGCCTGCGCCATCAGCGGGTGCATCTTCTTCCAGGCCCATCCGCCCGACCACGCGCCATGACAGAGCAGAAAAGTCTTTGCGCGTGCGGCCATCGGCGTTTCCATCGTTCTTGTTTGCTACGACGGAGTGTAACGACCACACGCGCGATGTAAACGCGCCGCTTCAGGCGGTGCGCGTATTCACTTTTGCGAGGACGAGCGCACCGGCCTCGCGCCGGAGCTTGCTCGCCTCAAAGCCATGCATGCCGATCTGCCATTGCAGGCCGACGATGGCGCCCTTGGTCGGTTGCAGCAACGCAAGCGAAGCGAACAGTGTTACCGGCAGCCACACGGCCAATTGCAGCCAGATCGGCGGCGCGTAGGCGGTCTCGATTGCGAGGATCGCAGGCACGACGAGGTGACCGACCACGACCATCACCAGATAGGCCGGAAAATCATCGGCGCGCTGGTGAAACAGTTCTTCACCGCAATGATCGCAGGTGTCGGCTACTTTCAGGAAGCGGCCGAACATATGTCCTTCGCCGCAGTTCGGGCACTTGCCCAAGAAGCCGCGCCACATTGCCTTCGTGAGAGAGACTGAACCGGTTGCCATGACCGCACCTCTTCCGTTTTGCTGATGCATACAATAATATCCTGCATCCATACATTCAAAGGATACGGACCCTAATTGCATGGATTGGACCCCTACAATCTCGGAGCTGAGCGGGCCGCGGTATCAGCGCATCGTCGAGGCCATGGAGGCCGACATCGCCGCAGGCCGGCTGGTGCGCGGCCAGCAATTGCCGACGCAGCGCGCGCTGGCCAAGGCGCTTGGCATCGACCTCACCACCGTGACGCGCGCCTACACCGAGGCGCGGCGCCGCGGCATCATGGAGGCCCGGGTCGGACAGGGGTCGTTCGTGTCGGAGACCAGCGCGCGGCGCGCGGTCGACCTGCCGCATCCGGTCGCGATCGACCTCTCGATGAACGTGCCGCCGCATCCGCTCGAGGCCCAGCTCGACGAGCGCATCGTCGCGGGACTGGAGGCGCTGCGCGCTCAATCGGGCCTGACCGCCTTCCTGAACTATCAACCGCCCGGCGGCAGCGCGCATGAGCGCGAGGTCGCGGCGCGCTGGATGCGCGCACGCGTCCCGCATGCGCACGCCGACAGGCTCGTGATCTTTCCCGGCACGCAAACGATCCTGTTCAACCTGCTCGCGCACCTTGCGCGTCCTGGTGACGTCGTGTTGACGGAAGCGCTCACCTTCCCCGGCATCAAGGCCGCCGCCGCGCGGCTCGGCGTCAAGCTCGTCGGCGTCGCGATGGACGAGGACGGCATCCTGCCCGATGCGCTGGCAAAGGCCTGCCGCACGCACAGGCCCAAGGCCGTCTATCTCATTCCGACCCTGCACAATCCGACCACCGCGACGCTTCCTCCCGAGCGGCGCAGCGCGATCGCCAGGATCATCCGCGACGCCGATACGATCCTGATCGAAGACGACGCCTACGGGCTGCTCGATCGCTCGGCATCGCCGATCGCGAACCTCGTTCCGGAGCGGACTTATCTCGCAACCACGCTGTCAAAATGCATCGCGCCGGCGCTGCGCATCGCCTATCTGGTGACGCCTGACGGCGACACGCAGCTTCAGATGCGCGGCCATTTGCAGGCCACCGTGCAGATGCCGGCGCCGCTGATGGTCGCGTTGGTGACGCACTGGATCGAGACCGGCATCGCCGACCGCATCATCACCGCCATCCGCAACGAGGCGGTCGGCCGCCAACAGCTTGCGCAGCGCGCACTGAAAGGCTTTCAATTCCTCGCCAAGCCTGCGGCGCATCATCTATGGCTGCGGCTGCCGGAGGGACGCCCCGACGTCGCGGCGCATCTGCTGCGGAACGGACTCGCGATCGTGGCCGGCGATGCCTTTGCAGTCGACGGGACACCGCCGCACGCGGCGCGCGTCTCGCTCGGCGCAGCGCGTAACAGGGCGGAGTTGACCGAGGCGCTGCGCATCCTGGTCGGCGCGCTGCACAAGCCCGCCGACACCAGGCAGATCGTCTAGACTCTTATCGATGATGACGACGGTGGCGTGGCCGAACGACCGGTGCAACGCCTGCGGGATAAGCCGCGTAGGCCTCGCTCGGGGCCACGGCCTCGCCACGGGCGGCGCGCCCCGCGGGCGTCAGCTGGCCGCCGTTCAGCACATCCCGATCCGGATGCGCGGCCTGAAAGGCCGCGGGCTCGGAAAACTGCGCCTGCGCCATCGTCGGCATCAAGGCCGCCGCCGATAGCAGCCCGACCGCAACGACGATCTTCGTCCGGATCATGATCATGCTCCATCATCTCATCGGGGACAGTGCTGCGTCGCATGCAACGGGTCCCCCGAATTGCCTTACGCGGGTCATGTAGGCGCCGCTTCGGCGAACGCCCGCCCCTGGGGATCACGCTTGCGTGCGGTTTTGAAATTGACCTTCCCGGCCGCATCTGTGCTATGCGCCGGATGACGATCAACCGTTCGAGATCGCCGCTAACGACAGGAAATGACAGGTGGAAGCGTCTACTTACGCGCTGCTGCTGTTCGGCGCGCTGGCCGGCGGCTTCGTTTCGGGGCTGGCCGGGTTTGGCACGGCGCTGATGGCGCTCGGGATCTGGCTCTACGTCCTGCCGCCCTCGCTCGCGGTGCCGCTGGTGCTGATCTGCTCGGTGATCGCACAGACCTCGACGCTGCCGTCGATGTGGAAGAGTTTTGATCTCTCGCTGGTCTGGCCGTTCCTGATCGGCGGACTGATCGGCGTGCCGCTCGGGACCATGATGGTCGCCTCCGCCGATCCGAAAGTGTTCAAGCTGAGCGTCGGCGTGCTGTTGCTGATCTTTTCGACGGCGCTGTATCTGAACAAGCGGCCGCTCGCGATCAAGTTCGGCGGCCGCATCGCCGACGGCGCGATCGGTTTTGCCGGCGGCATTCTGGGCGGACTTGCCGGACTGTCGGGGCCGCTGCCGATCCTCTGGGCCAACATCCGCGGCTGGAACAAGCATGAGCGGCGCGGCATCTTCCAGCTCTTCAACTTCACGGTGCTCGCCACCGCGCTGGTGTTGCAGACCGCCTCTGGCCTCGTCGCCTTCAAGGTGGTCTGGCTCGCAGCTGTCGCCTTTCCCGGCACGCTGGTCGGCGCATGGGCCGGAGCGCGCGTCTATCATGCGCTGAGCGACAAGCACTTTGGCGATGTCGTACTCGGCCTCCTGTTCCTGTCGGGCCTCGGCCTCGTCTGGAACAGCATTGGCGCGCATTAGCCCCACGGCGCCGCAAACGAGCGGGAGCCGTGGGCGCAGGTCAACCGCTACGCGGGCGCACGCGCAGGAGGCGCGACGGGCTCAGCTTTCACCGGCTCCGCAGCCTCGTCCTGCGGCAGCGGCGCGAAGCGCCTCCTGAACTCGCGGCGCAGGAGCCACAGGCTCATTGCGGCCTGGAGCGTGGTCGCCGCGATCGAGAGATACCAGACGTGCTCGATGCGGAAGCCTGGCCGTGTCGACAGCCAGATCGCCGGCAGCGAATAGGTGAACACGCGCGTCGCCGAGCTCAGCAGCACCGGCTTGGTGTTGCCGAGGCCCTGGAACATGCTCGAGCAGGTGAAGATCAGCCCCTGCGCCACCATGTTGAGCGAGATGATCCGCAGGAACAGGAAGGCGATCTCCATCGTCTCCCGATCGTTGGAGAATCCCGCGAGCAGAAGCTCCGGCTTCAACTGCGCGAGTGCCATGAAGCCGAGCGCCACGATGGTGGTGATCAGCGCCGACTTGACGAAGGTTTCCCGCACCCGCGCGCCGTTGCCGGCACCGACGTTCTGGCCGGCGATGGGTCCTGCCGCCAGCGCGACCGCGAGCGCCGGCATCTGGATCAGGCCGAGCACGCGCTGCCCGATGCCGAAGCCCGCCTGCGCCGCCGCGCCGAAATCGCGCAGCACGTAATAGACCACCGCCATGAAGATGAACATCATCGCGAACTCGCCGCCGGCCGGCAGGCCGACATTGAGGATGCGTTTCAAGTGGTGCGGTTGCGGACGCCACTGCGCCGGATTGAAGGCGACATAACGCTCGACCTTGCGGAAATACGCCAGCAGCATCAGCACGCCCGCGACGACCGCGATCGAGCTCGCCAGCCCCGCGCCGGCGACGCCGAGCGCACGGCCCGTGCCCCAGCCCGAGATCAGCACCGGCGCCAGCGCGATGTTGATCGCGACCGCAAGCGTCTGCACCAGCATGACGGGGCGCACGATGCCGGTCGCGCGCAGCGCGGCCCCCATCACTTGCGTCGCGAATTGCAACGCAAGCGCCGGCATGAACCACAACAGGTAGGTGGTCCCGGCCTCGACGGTGGCCTGGTCCGCGGCGATCGAACGCATATAGAGGCGCGACAACGCGGCGCCCATGCCGAGGGTCAACAGACCGAACAGCACCGACAGCGCGATCGCCTGGTTGAAGATCAGGTTTGCATCCGGCCGATCCTTGCGTCCGACGGCATGCGCGATCAGCGCCACCGTGCCGACGCCGAGCACCTGCATCAGGGCGTTGATGAGGAAGCCGGCATTGCCGGCCGCAGCGACGCCCGCGACCGCGGCATCGCCGAGGCCGGAGACGAAGTACAGATCGACCAGCTGGCAGATCATGATCGTGATCATGCCGACCATGATCGGCGGTGCCATGGCCAGGATGTGTCTCACGATGGAGCCGTGCGTCAGGTCTTTCATCTCATTCCATCCTTAGGCCTCGTGACAGCGGGATTCGCCCGCTGCCACACACCTCATTCCGCTGCTGCGATCTGTCCGAGCTCCACCACCTGGCGCTCGAACAGGCCGCGATAGATGCCCCCCGGCTTGCCCGCGAGCAGAGCATGCGTGCCCTGCTCGACGATCTCGCCGCGGTCGAACACCAGGATCCGATCGAGACTCTTCACCGTCGACAGCCGGTGCGCGATCACGATCGAGGTCCGGCCTTTCATCAGCCGTTCCATCGCCTGCTGGATCAGCGCCTCCGATTCCGAATCGAGGCTCGACGTCGCCTCGTCCAGGATCAGCACCGGCGCATCCGCCAGGAATGCGCGCGCCAGCGCCACGCGCTGCCGCTCGCCGCCGGACAATTTCACGCCGCGCTCGCCGACGAGGGTGCCGTAGCCCTTGGGCAGACGCAGGATGAAGTCGTGCGCATTGGCGAGCCGCGCCGCCTGCTCGATTGCCTCGAGGCTGGCGCCGGGCCGGCCATAGGCGATGTTCTCGGCGAGCGAGCGGTGAAACAGGATCGGCTCCTGCTGCACGATCGCGATCTGGCTGCGCAGCGATTGCTGCGTCGCCAGCGCGATGTCCTGGCCGTCGATCAGCACGCGACCGCCGGTGACGTCGTAGAGCCGCTGCACCAGCTTGACGAAGGTGGTCTTGCCGGAGCCGGAGCGGCCGACCAGGCCGACACGTTCGCCGGCGCGGATCCTGACCGACAAGCCGTCGTACAGCGGCGCGCGATGGCCGCCATAGTGGAACGTGACGTCGTCGAACACGATCTCGCCGCCCTCGATCGCGATCGGCCGCGCGGCGGCCGCATCCGCAATCCCGATCGGCTCGTCATGGATCGCCACCAGCTCCTCCATGTCGTTGACCGAGCGTTGGAGGTTGTTGATGTGCATGCCGACGTCACGCAAATAGGCGTGGATGACGTAGTAGCTCGTCAGAACATAGGTGACGTCGCCGGGCGAGGCGTGCCCGGACATCCACAGCAGCACCGAGCCGCCAATCACGGACGCACGCAGGCACAGCAGCAGCGACAGCTGCGCCATGGCCGTGTAGTTGTAGCGGAACCAGGTCCGCCGCACCCGCACGCGCCAGCGGCTGATGACACGGGCGAGCCGCGCATCCTCCCGCAGCTCCGCGCCGAAGGATTTCACCACCGCATTGCATGTCAGCGCGTCCGCCAGCGTGCCGCCGACCTTGGTGTCCCAGGCATTGGAGACGCGTGCGGCCGGCGCGATGTAGCGGGTCGAGAACAGCACCGTCATCGCGACATAGACAAGCGCGCCGAGCGCGATCACCGCGCCGAGCGAGGCCCAGTGCACGCCGAGCAGGATCATCGACCCGATCAGCACGACCAGCGACGGCAGCAGCGCCAGCAGGATGGTGTCGTTGAGCAGATCGAGCGCCCACATGCCGCGCGTGATCTTGCGCACGGTGGAGCCGGCGAAGGAATTGGCGTGCCAGTCGGTCGAGAAGCGCTGCACACGCGTGAAGGCATCCTGCGCGATCTCGGACATGAGCTTCAGCGTGAACGGCACGATCGCCTGCAGCCCTGCAAGCCGCAGCACCATCGAGGCCGCGCCGAGTGCCACGATCGCGCCGAATGCGACCAGCGCGGCGTGGCGCGCATCGGGATCGGACGGCCCGCGCGTCAGCGCATCGACCAGATGGCCCGAGAACACCGGCATGAACAGGTCGGCTGCGGTTGCCCCCAGCAGGCCGGTGACGATGGCGAGCGTCCGCCCCGGCTGCTTCAGCCAGTGCCTGAACACGAAGGGCAGCACCAAGTATATCGCCGCGGGCTTTTTTGACAGAGCGGTCATGGCATCATCCGGCCGCTGCGCGCGGGCCGGCTCCATCGATGGACGCAAACCGGCCACGAGGGCCGAGACGGTCACGTAAGACTGATCTTGACTTGGGAAGCGGAGCGATCGGGACGCCTGGTCGAAACCTTGGCCCAATCGAAGCTGGCGGAAGAGGCCTCTAACAGGCCGCGTACATACCGAGCCAGAGCATCATCGAGCGCGGGCGTACGATCTGCGAATGCGACGAAATCATGCAAATCTCCCCGGTTCGATTGAATGAGGTGCGCTTTATAGATGTGTCGCGGGTGATTTGCAACGGTCCCCGCGCGAGATCACGGACGAGTGTTGCAATTTGGTGCGCGAGGTCTTGGCGCGCATCGTCGTCCCAACCTCCGCCGTCATGCCCCGGCTTGACCGGGGCATCCAGTACCCCGCAGCGGATGTGGTGAGAGCGAGGTCTCCAACGCCTGCCTCTGGAATACTGGGTCGCCCGGTCAAGCCGGGCGACGACACCTGTTGTGGAGCGTCAATGCGCGTCGCCACCGCCGGTCATTGCGGCCGGCTTGTTCAGCAGCGTGACCAGCAGGCTGAGGCCGAGATAGAACACCGTCAGCACGAAGAAGGCATCGCCAAAGCTCATCACCACGGCCTGGCGGTGCACGATCTGGCTGAGCTGCTTCATCGCCATCAGCGTGGAATCGCCGAGCCCCTGGAATTTCTGCTGGAGCATGGTCAGCGTTTCGGTCGCGGTGGCATTGCCCCAGGTCACGCGCTCCTGCAGACGCGTGATGTGCAAATCAGTGCGGTCGTTGAGCACGGTGTTGATGACGGCGAGGCCCACCGCGCCGCCGAGATTGCGCATCAAATTGAACAGGCCGCTCGCGTTCTTCACGCGGTCGGGCGCCAGCGTGCCGAGCGCGATGTTGTTGGTCGGCACCATCGCGAACATCATGCCGATGCCGCGCAGGATCTGCGGCACCAGCAGCTCGTAGAAATCGTAGTCGCGGGTGATCCAGGTCATCTGGTAGGAGCCGATCGCGAACACGATGAGGCCGAACGCGATCATGTAGCGCATGTCGATCTTCACCATGAGCCGGCCGACCAGCGGCGCGACCAGGAACATGGTGATGCCGGAGACGAACATGGTCTCGCCGATCATCAGCGCGCTGTAGCCACGCACCTCGGCGAGATAGCGCGGATAGATGTAGGTCAGGCCGTAGAGGCCGATGCCGATGCAGAACTGCAGCAGGCAGCCGATCGCGAAATTGCGGTTGGAGAAGGTGCGCAGATTGACGATAGGCTCGGCCGCCGTGAACACGCGCCAGAAGAAGGCGATCGCGGAGACCGCGCAGATCCAGGCGCAGATCGCCACGGAGGTGTCCTGCATCCATTCATGCTGCGGGCCTTCCTCCAGCACATATTCCAGCGTGCCGAGGAAGCCGGCCATGAACAACAGGCCCCACCAGTCGAAGCGGTCGAGCAGTTCGAAATGCGGCTCGTCGAAATCGACCAGCGCCAGCACGCCGACGGTGATGCCGATGCCCGGCACGACGTTGATGAAGAACAACCAGTTCCACGACATCAGATCGGTGATGTAGCCGCCGACGGTCGGTCCGATGGTCGGCGCCAGCGTCGCGACGAGACCGATGATCGGGCCGACGATGTGGAATTTCGAGCGCGGGAACACGGTGTAGGCGGAGGCGAACACCGTCGGGATCATGCCGGCGCCGAGAAAACCCTGCAGCGCGCGCCAGAGGATCATCTCCTCGATCGTGGTGGCAAAGCCGCAGAGCAGGCTTGATGCCGTGAAGCCCGCCGCCGAGATCGCGAACAGCAGCCGTGTGCCGAAAGCGCGCGACAGGAAGCCTGATAGCGGGATCGCAATCACCTCGGCAATCAGATAGGCGGTCTGGACCCAGGCGACTTCGCTGGAGCTTGCCGACAATCCGGCCTGGATCTCACTGAGGGATGCCGAGACGATCTGGATGTCCAGGATCGACATGAACATCCCGAACACCATGATGATGAAGGCGAACAGCCGCTTCGGCGCGATGCGCTCCGAAGCGGGGTTCGCCATCATGGCGGGTGAAGCGGTGGTGGCGGTGGCCATGGTCTGACCTCGCAGCGCTCAGCTTGCGGCTACTGCGGATGGATCGCGGTGGGATCGTCGAGATCGCCCTCGCTGTCGGCGTCGGCGGCGCCCTTGTTGGTGTCGACGATCGCGTAGACCGACATGCCGGCGCGGAGCAGGTTCTGCTTTGCGATCGACTTCGGCACGCGGATGCGGACCGGCACGCGCTGCACGATCTTGGTGAAGTTGCCGGTGGCGTTGTCGGGCGGCAGCAGCGTGAACACCGAGCCCGCGCCCGCCGCGATGCTGTCGACCACGCCGGAGAACTTGCGCATGCCGTAGGCGTCGACCTTGATCGTCACCGGCTGGCCGGGACGAATGCGCTTGAGCTGCGTCTCCTTGAAGTTGGCGTCGATATAGACGTCATCGAGCGGCACGACGTTGCCGAGCCGCTGGCCGACCGCGACGAAGTCGCCGGCGTTGACCAAGCGGTTGGAGAACGTGCCATCGACCGGCGCGCGCACCGCGGTGAAGGCGAGATCGCGCTCGGCCTTGGCGAGCGAGGTCTTGAGCTCGGCGAGCTGCGCCTGCGCTTCGGCCTGCTGCGCCTTGGCGACGTCCACATTGCTGACCGCGACGTCATAGGCGGCCTGCGCGGCCTTGACGGCGGCGGCGCCCTGGTCGCGTCCGGCTTCCGAGCTCTCGAAGGTGGCGCGCGAGGCAAAGCCCTTGCTGCTCAGCGCCTGCTGGCGCTCATAGTCGAGATCCGCGCGCTTGAGGCCCGCTTCCGCGGAGACGAGCTGCGCCTTGGCCTGCGCGACCTGGCTGTCGAGGGCTGCGACCTGGCGGCCGATGCGATCGATGGTCGCCTGCTGGGTCGCGATCTTCGTCGCCGCGGCATCGACGGCGATCTTGTAGTCGCCGTCGTCGATGCGGAGGATGACGTCGCCGGCGCGCACCGTCGTGTTGTCGCCGGCGAGGATCGAGGAGATGTGGCCGGACACGCGAGCGCCGAGCATGGTGTTGTTGGCGCGGACATAGGCGTCGTCGGTGGAGATGTAGAAGCGGCCGACCAGCGTGTAATAGCCGGCATAGCTCGCAGCCGCGAGCGCCAGCACGAGACCGACGCCCATCAGGACGAATTTGCGCTTGCCGGATTTCGGCGCGCCGGCAGCGGGGGCGTCCGGCGCTGCGGCCGGCTTGTCGGTCACGGGCTTCTCCGGCGCCTCGCTGCGGCGCTTGGTTTCCTCGGCCACGTGGGAGCGCAACTGGTCGGCAAGGGCCGCGGGCGTCTCGGCCGCAGCTTCATCGTTCGCCGACGTCTCCACCGTTTCCTGGCGAATGACGCGCGCAGCCTGGTCTCTCGATACGGCCATAACGGCCTCCCCAAAAAAGCACGACCAAGGACGACCGTCCTTCAGCCGGTTCCTTTCGCTCATCTCAGATATCATTGACCGAACGGTTCGGTCAATATACATATTATCTCGGGTCGGGACCCTACTGGCCCGAATCTTTATTTGCGTTTCATAGTTCGGCACCTCGTCCAGAAACCTTCCGAGACCCTGAACCAATGGTTGTAGCTGCCAGCGAACGTCTCCACGTCACCCAGGAGGAGGACAGCTCCAAGCGCCGCCAGATCCTCGACGGCGCTCGCAAGGTGTTCATGGATCTCGGGTTCGACGGCGCCAGCATGGGCGAGATCGCGCGTGCCGCGCAGGTCTCCAAGGGCACGCTCTACGTCTACTTCGCCGACAAATGCGCGCTGTTCGAAGCCATCCTCGAGCAGGAAGCGCTCCAGCACGGCCAGGTCGTGTTCAATTTCGATCCCACCCGCGATGCCGAAACAACGCTGAAGGATTTCGGCCGCGCCTACATCCACCTGCTCTGCCGCCCGGGCGGCGGATCAGCGATCCGCACCGTGATGGCGATCGCCGAGCGCATGCCCGATGTCGGTCGCCGCTACTATGCGCGGGTGCTGGACAAGACCATCAACCGCCTCTCCGATTATCTCAAAACCCATGTCGCCTCCGGCGATCTCAGGATCGACGATTGCGACCTTGCGGCGTCGCAGTTCATGGAACTGTGCAAGGCTTCGCTGTTCCTGCCCTTCGTCTTCCAGGCCGCGCCCGCGCCGTCGGAAGAGCGCATGACCGAGGTGGTCGACAGCGCGACGCGGATGTTCCTGGCGGCCTATCAAGCGAAATAGCAGCGAGCGGCCGACGCGTTGCGCAGGCCGCTTCCGCGGCATTATATTTGCGGCATGTCCCGTGATCTTCGCCCGCCTGTCGATATCCTCCATTACGAGATCGTCCAGGAACAGGCCTCGGCGCTTGGTCGGATGGGCCGCACGCTCGAACAGGCGCTAGCGCGGTTGCGCGAGTTCGACACCGCTCACGCCGCCACGGGGACACCGGCCTCGATGCAGCCGGCGCGGCGCAAGCTGGTGATGGAAGCCGGCCAGGCGCTCTGGATGTTCGTGGTGCAACGTGAGGCGACCGGCCTGCGCGACAGCCGCCATATCATGCGCACCTACAACGTCCCGGCCGAGGTGCAGCGCTGCATGGGGCTGGCTCCTGCACCGTCGAAGCCGGCTGCGACGTAACTCTCGCTACGCCCCGATCTCTTCCATCCTGCGCCAGCCGTGCAAGATCTGCCGCCCCTCGCGTGCGAACGCGAAGACGTGCCCGCCGCCGGCGGGCTGATCGTAGGCGCGATCGATGGGATGGCCGGCATAGTGGCAGAACAGCAGCGTGCCGACCGCGCCGTGGCCGACGAAAAGAACGTCGCCGGGACGGTCGCGCGCCAGCACCGTTTCCGCCTCGCGCACGATGCGCGCCTGCGCATCCACGGCGCGCTCCCAGCCGCGGACGCTGAGATGAGCCTCCGCGAAGAACTGGTCGGCGACCGTCTCGAACTCGGCCGGCTTCAGGAAGCCGGTCGCCGAGCGGTCGTTCTCATGCATGGCTTCGCGGGTCTCGATCATGAGGCCGAGCCGGCCGGCGATGATCTCCGCGGTCTCGATCGCCTTGCGTTCGCCGCTCGCGACGATCTGCGTGATGCTTGCGAGCCAGCTTGCATTCGCCAAAGCTTCGGTGCGCGCACGCCCGATCGGACTGAGGCCCCATTGCGGCACGGGCACATCAGGCTGGATCTGCACCTGCGGGTGAGTGAGATAGCGGATGGTGGACATATCGATTGACGCAACCGTAGCCCGCATGAGCGCAGCGATATGCGGGAAGCCTGTCCCGGATATCGCTGCGCTCATCCGGGCTACAAGAGAAGCTGCCTCCGGCTAATCGTCGGCGTAGTCATCCTCTTCCTGCTTGCGCGTGCTCTTGCGCGTTCCGAGCGAACCGGTGACATAGGGATCGCGCCTGCCCGCGTAGGGATTGCGCTGCTGAGCGCGGCCGGCGACCTCTTCGCCCGACACCGCGGCGGGCTGGCAGATCAGGCGGCGGCTGGCGCGGCGCATCAGATCGACGTGGATGTGATCGTAGTGATAGACGTTCGACCCCGGCGCCAGCACCGTGGTGAAATGCGCGCACGCGCCCGACTGCACGTCGCGCAGAAAACCCTGCTCTTCCGGCATGCCGCGCCAGCCATCCTTCACGGTGACGCGGCGGCCGTCGGCGAGCACGAAGGCGGAGATGTCGAGCGCGTTGCCGAAGGCGTGCTCGGAGATGTGGGCGTGCGGATTGCCGTTCATGCCGCGGCAGGAATAGGCGGAGATCTGCTTGATCTCGGCGACGCGGGCGCCGAACCAGCGCATCGCCGACGGCTGCACGGTGTCGGCGAGCCAGCGGTCGAGCTCGGAGACGATCGGACAGGCCAGCGTCGCGGTCGGCTTGATCGCGACGGGGCCGACGGCGGTGACGGGATTGCCCTGCGCGGGACCAAGGCGCGGCAGCGGCTGCTGGGCCGGCGGCTGCGAATAAGGCGCGGCCGATCGCGCCGGATAGCTCGGCGCATTCATGTAGCGCGCCGCACCCGCGGCATCGGTGCCCTCGGGCGGCAGGTCGATCTCGTCCTCCTGCGGCGCGACGCCGGGCGCGTTCAGCGACATCGGCCCGGACGAGGCGCCATAACCGGACGGCTGGCGCACCGCGCTCTCGGGATAGGTCGACCGCTGCGGATAGGACGATGCCGGATAATTCTGGCTCTGCGGGTAGTTCGACTGCGGCTGCACCGGCCAGCGCGGCTGGTTGCCGATGCTGCCGGGCGGGCGCAACGTCTCGTCGGCGAAACCATAGGTGCTCGAGGCTTCGCCGATGGCGGCGACCTTGAGCGGAAACTCCGCGCCGCAGCTGCCCGGCCCGGAGATCGGGTCGATGCGGACGAGATCCGGTCCCTCTTTTACCGCGCCTGATTTCATGCATGCGGCCTCGGCCTCGGCCCGCCATGGTTCACGTTCGGCCTGGAAGAAGCCGCGTCCGCAACCCGCTAGCGAAACAAGGACGATGGAGCCGACGAGATACAAACGAACTCCGCGCGTCATGCACGCACGTTCGGTGAATTTACTTAAAGACTCTTCAACACGTTGATTTCAGTGTTCTTTAACCATACCGGGCGCGATCGGCGCCGGTTGCTGCCGAAGACGAGCGACAGCAAGGCTGACTTTTTCGAAAAGAGACTTTCTGTTAACCATAAGGGCTGTGCGCCAAACGGCGCGCATGGAGGAAGCGACCTCATGACGTTCGCCGGGAGACTGAGCGTAGTCACCGCGTACCTCGCCATGGCCTTTGTCGCCGCCATCGTGCTCGGCATGATCTAGGGATTTCATCGACGGTACCGCGGGCTTGCCCGGCTGGACGCATCGCGCAGCCGCAGCAGGTGGTCGTGGCCCATCAGAAATTCGAGCACTCCGACCCCGTGATGCCGCCGATCTTGAAGTCGCGACACATCATGCCGGGATTGTCAGGGTCGGGATAGCGATTGTCCTTCTCGCGACGCGTGTGGCTGAAGCGCCAGCCACGCGAACGCATGCAGCGCTTGTATTGTGCCGATGTCGCCGTGCCGTTCTGCGGCGCGCCAACTTGCGCATCACAGAACGCACTGTCGACATGCAGCGCATCGTCGCCGCGCTTCTGCTTCAGCACATTATTCCAGATGTCGGTGTCGGCGTGTGCCGAAATCGCGCTGCCGATCAGCAGCGCCGCTATGAGGCTGATGCGTTTCATGTCGGCTCTCTCTTGCACGTGTCGTCGGCCATCGGTCGCGTGCAAGACAGACACAGGTTCGGTGCAGGACGATTACAAATTAGATAGGACGACGCTGCCACCCTCCCCTGGAGGGGGAGGGTAAGCCAAACACTACGACCGCGCACCCACCTGCCACGACGTCGTGACCATCTTCTCCTGCTGCTCCTCGACGCGCGTCCAGTCGTTGCCGGAGCACCAGAAGCGGCCGAGTGCGCAGGCCTCGACGTAAAGCCTGCCGGAGCTCTTCAGCGTCATCTTCGCATAATAGGTATTGCCGCTGGCGCGGCTGTAGATGCTGCCGGTCCAGACGTCGTGCGATTTCGGCTTCATGTTGACGAGCACGCTCTCGCCGCGGTTCGACATCTCGGTCAGCGCATAGCCGCACAGCGCGGGGCCGCAGCGCTCGATGCGGACCGTGCCCTTGGCGCCATCGCTCTCCCACTCGCCCAGCGGCAAATAGGTCGCCTCGTCGTCGCTGCGCTGTGCGATCGTTGTGCCCTGCGTGCTCTCGGCCCCAGGGGCAACCACCGGCGGCGCCACGCGCGGCGGATCGAGCGCGACGGCCTTCGGCGGATCCACGCGTTGCAGGTCAACCCGCGGCGGGGCGGGACTCGGCGCTTCAAGTCTTGCTGGCTCAAGTCTTGCTGGCTCAAGTCTTGGCGCCGGCGGCGGCACAACGGGCTGCGAGGTCGTCGCGGCAAGGACGGGGGCGGTCGATGCCGGTGGTGGCGCGACCACAGCCGGCTGCGGCGGCCGGACCGAAGCGGGCGGAGTGACCGGCTGCGGCGCCTGGACAATCGGCGCAGGGGGCGCGGGCGGTGTCCTGTTGACCTCTTCCGTCGTCCGAAGACTGCGGCTCGAAAACGAAACACAGGAAGTGGACCGGCAATTCCTGGGCGACTCGACCCGGAACCGGTGCCCACCGATCGAGAAGGAATAGGAGCCGGCCTGGGCCGCCGGCGCAATCGCCGTCAGTGCGATCAATAGGCCAAGCGAAGTCGCAAGCCGCTGCATCGGCGCCTCCTGTCGTGTCGCGGCAAGGTTACGCGGGGCGAACCGCGGCTGAATGTGCGCTGGCTCACCCCGGCAGCGGCGGACCGTTGTGACGTTCGTCACGGAAGGCGGGCCCGGCCCGGTTTAGGGTCGAACCACGCTTCATCCACCAGCGACTTCAGTCCATCTCGGGACCGCGCAATTCGGAGGTTGTCATGAACAAGCTCACCATCGCCGCCACCGCGCTCTTCCTCGCTTCGACCGCCGCCGCGCATGCCGGCAATTCGATCTCGTTCCAGATCGAGGGCCAGCACATCCGCATCGAGACGCCGCGCAACTGCGCCTCGCTCAACTGCGTGACCATCGTCGCCCCTGGCCTGTCGGATAAGCCGATCAAGCTGAACAACATCAACCTCAAGGGTCTCGGCGGCTCCAAGGACGATGACGTCGACACCACGCCGGCTCCGGCCACGACAACGCAGCCCGCGCCGGCTCCGGTGCAGCAGCAGCCCGTGCAGCAGGCGCCGGTTCAGGCGACCGCACCGGCAGCCTCCGTTGTTGCTCCCGCCGCGCCCGCGCCGACCGCCGCCGCGCCATCCGTCGATACGACGGCGCAGCCCGCGCCTGTTGCAGCTCCGGCTCCGGTCGCTGCCGCGCCTGTGGCCGCCCCGAACTCGCCGATCGGCGTGTGGGCGACCGAAGAGAACAAGGGCAATGTCCGTGTCGAGCAGTGCGGCGCCAATCTCTGCGGCTACGCTGTGAAGTCCAACGAGCGCATCCTGATCAACATGAAGCCCGATGGTGCGAAGTGGAGCGGCCGCATCCACGATCCCGACTCCGGCCGCAACTACGACTCTACGATCGCGATGAAGGGCCCGAACGCGATGCGCGTGCAGGGCTGCGCCTTCGGCGGCATGTTCTGCGGCGGCCAGACGTGGAAGCGCGTGAGCTGACACCGAAGGCATTGCGGCTGACGAGCCTTCTTGTTCTTATGATGGCGCCACGTCCCTGACACCGGGACGTGGCGTTTGAACGTTCGCTCCTCCCGTGCGATAAATGTTCATCCGCCATTCAGCCTGATGTGGCTGATATCGGCCGATCTCGCCTCGCGTTCTCACCGGGACATCCTCGTGACTTCAATGGTGGCTTGGCGCCGCTTCGTGTTTGCTTTCCCGCTGCTGGCCTTGCCGCTGGCCGGCGCAAACTCCGCATATGCATCCGATGCAATCGAGCTTGCGCAAGCACAGCCGCAGGCCCAGCCGACGCCCGCGCCTTCACCGGCGCCGTCAGCTTCACCAACACCGGCCGGGGACGCACAAGCCACCGCCGTCGAGCCGATCGGCAACGTCGCGACCGTCACGGGGATCGCGACCGTGATCCGCGACAAGAATTCCTATCCGCTGCGGGTTCGCGACGACATCTATCTCAACGATATCGTGCAGACCTCGTCGAACTCCTCGCTCGGCATCACATTCAACGATGCGACGACGTTCAACCTCTCGGCCAGCGCGAAGATCACCATCGACAATTACGTCTATGAGGACGGCGGCAAGCAGAACTCGGCGATCTTCGACATCGGCAAGGGCACGGTCGCCTTCGTTGCGGCTGCGGTGGCGAAGACCGGCGACATGAAGATCGCGACGCCGACCGCGACGCTCGGCATCCGCGGCACCACGGGCGTCGTCGACGTGCCCGAAAACGCGACCGCGAACACTGCGAATAACGTCAACATAAAACTCTATCCCGACGCCGACGGCCGGGTCGGCCACATCGAGGTCAACGACCGCTCTAGCGGCGCGCGGCTCGGCGCGCTGACGCAAGCCGCGAGCGGCTTTGCCATTCGTGCTGGCGCGGCTGGCGCCGGCATGCGCTTTGCGGCCGTGCCGATTACAATTCCCGCGCAGCAGATCGCACGCGACCGCGGCTTCGTCAGCCAGGTGCATCTGGCCCAGACCACGGGCCGGCAGATCGTGACCGAGCAGCGCGACTTCCGCCGCGCCAACCCGGCCGCGATCAGCCGCATTCCGCGGCCGGCGCAACCGCCGCAACAACAGCAATTGCGGCCGACGACCGCACCTGGCCAACAGCCGCAGCGGCCGAACGGCCAGCCCGGCCAGAACAACCGTCCGGGCCAGCAACAGCCGGGCACGCCGGGCCGCCAAGGCGCGCAGCCGCCGCAGCGGCAAGGCCAAGGACAAGGCGGCGCGGTGCAGCCGGGTGGCCAGCGCGCGGGTCAGGGGCAGCAGCAGCCCGGCCAGCAACAAGGCGCAGGGCGTCCAGGTGCATCGCGCCCTGGACAGGCCACCCAGCCCAACGGCACGCAGCAAACGCAGCCGTCGCGCGGCGGGCAGATGCAGCCTGGAGGAGTCGTGCTGCCACAGCCGGGCGCGATGCCGCAACCCGGCCCGCAGCAGCAACAGCCGCACACCGGCGTGCAGCCGGGACAACCGCCTGCAGCACGGCAGCCGAGCGTGCAGCGCCCCGGCGGATTCCAGCAGCGCGTCCCCGCCACGCAACGCCCCGCCGCGCCGCGCAAACCCGCTCCACCACCGAAGGAGAAAGAGCGGCGGTGACATTCCTTCTCTCCTTGCGGGAGAGGGTGCAGCATCAACGCGGCGGCTCTCTCCTCCGTCATTGCGAGCGCAGCGAAGCAACCCAGAATCCTTCCGCGGAGGGATTCTGGATTGCTTCGCTACGCTCGCAATGACGATTTGGAAGGAGCGAGTACGATCTCAAGCGCACCAACTGGCGGATGCAGATTCATCCGCGAGCAGCGCGCGACAGCTCACGCCTCGCCGCGCAGCCAGGCCTTCACCTTCTGCAGCAAACCATGTCGCAACTCATCAACGGAAGCCGCCTCAGCCGGCGTCAACGTCTGCATGGCGGCATCAATATCGTCCGCCGCCAGCGTCGGCTCCAGTGCCGGCGATGGCGCCAGTCCTGCCGCCGCGAGCGCGATCGGGCCGATCTGAGTCAGGAAGGCGCGTTCGTATTCGCGCGACAGGCGCGCGATCGCATCGTCCAGCGTCAGCCAGTCGACCGCCTTGATGTCGTTCGTCAGCTTGCGGACCGGGCCGCCGTCGGCCTCCATCCGCCAAAAATGCACGACTTTTGAGCGGCCGCCCGATTGATAGACCAGCGTGCCGAGAAATTCGTGCACGGCGACGTCGTGGCCGGTCTCCTCCAGCACCTCGCGATGCGCGGCTTCCTTCGGCGTTTCGCCGTCGTCGAGCTTGCCCTTGGGCAAGACCCATTCATTGCGCTTGCGCTGACGCACGACCGCAACCAGCGGCACCGCTCCCCGCCGCAGCACAATACCACCCGCCGCCATCACCGGCGCCCGCGCCATCGCTCACATCCAGTATCGTCGTCCCCGAAAGACGATATAGGTGGCGGGCGCGGCGGATTGAAGGCTACTTTCTCCTGAGCAGCGCTTGACCCGCGCGAATGCGCGTGCCTTCGCCAATACCATCGCAGAAGGTAAAATCGCCGGGCGCGAGGATGATGATGGTCGAGCCATGCTCGAACCAGCCGAGCTCCTCGCCCTTGCTCACCTTGACGTCGCAGGGAAAGTTGACTGGCCCGCGGGTCTGCGCGTTCAGCACCATGTCGAGGAAGTGCAGGCGGATGCTCGCAACCAGGATCGCGGCCACCGGCACCAGCGTCACCGCCTCGCCGGTCGCAAGATGCGTCCGGATCACCGCGCGTTCGTTCTTGCAGAACAGACGCTCGACCCGCTTCAGCGCAATCGGGTTGACGTTCCAGACGTCGCCATGGATCAGCGTGACGCGCTCGATATGCGCGTCATAGGGCGCGTGGAAGCGGTGATACATGCTCGACGTCAGCCGCAGCGTGACGAAGGAGCCGTTGCGGTGCTGCTCGACCAGCGCTGAGTCACCAAGCAAGTCCAGCAGCGAATAGGGCGCGCCCTTGACCTGGAACAGCTCGGTGTCGGCGATCTTCCCATGGGCACCGACGATGCCGTCGGATGGGCTGGCAACAATGGATGGGTCGGAATCAAACGGCCGCAGGCCCGGCTTCAGCTCCCGGGTGAAGCAATCGTGCAGACTCCTGAAATGGGTCTTGCGCGCCTCCGACAAATCGAGGTCGGAGAACAGCTTCCACAGCGCGATCGAGAAGTCCCGCACGAGGGGATTCTCGATCTTGGAGAACCAGCCCATGAAGCGGGTCAGCGCCGCGCGGGGGATGCGGTTGGTCAACAGGAAGTTGAGGTCTTCCTGCTGGGTGAAAGAGGCGATGAGGGCTTTGACTGTCATGAATCTGTCAGCTCACAGTATTAGCGCTTGTTGTCATGGAAACGACACTCCCGATTCTCTCGATGTCCGTGGCCGCCGCAGCGTCTGCTGCCGCCGTCTTCCCGAAGATCAAGGCGCGGGTCGAACTCTCCCGCGCCAAGCACCGCTCGCTCGCGGGGCACTCCAAGATGTCGCGCCGGGTGGCAAAGCTGCTCCCGTTCTACGAGTTCGAGGGCGACAAATACTTCGGCTGCGACGGTGCGCCTGACAACGTGGTGAAGCAGCGCAAAGATGCCTTCTTCCGCCTCGCCAAGCTCTACGCCGAGCGCTACCCCAGGGGTCGCGCGATGACGAAGGAGGCGGCGGAGACGATCTCCGACCTCAACTTCACCGAGAGCTACCGCGTGCCGTTCCAGTTCTCGCGCCTCGTCCGCGAGCACCTGGGCACCTCGACCTTCATGGAATCGTCCAGCGGCGTCACCGTCACTGATGTCGACGGCAACACCTCCTACGACCTCACGGGGTCCTACGGCGTCAACATCTTCGGCAACGACTTCTACAAGGAATGCATCGAGGGCTCCGAGAAGCGGGCGCATGCGTTGGGTCCCGTCCTCGGCCCCTACCACCCCGTCATCCTCGAGAACGTGCAGCGGCTCTGCCAGATCTCGGGCCTCGACGAGGTCTCGTTCCACATGTCCGGCACCGAGGCCGTGATGCAGGCGGTGCGGCTGGCGCGTTACCACACCAAACGCACGCATCTCGTCCGTTTCGCCGGCGCCTATCACGGCTGGTGGGGCGACGTGCAGCCCGGCGTCGGCAATCCGATTCCCGCGCACGAGACCTACACCCTCTCCGAGTTGTCGGAGAAGACGCTGCATGTCCTGCGCACGCGCAAAGACATCGCCTGCGTGCTGGTCAATCCGCTGCAGGGCCTGCACCCGAACGCCAACGCGCCCGGCGATTCCTCGCTGGTCGATTCCTCCCGCGGCGGCAATTTCGATCGCGCGGCCTACACGGAATGGCTGAAGAAGCTGCGCGAGGTGTGCACCGAGCGCGGCATCGTGCTGATCTTCGACGAGGTCTTCGTCGGCTTCCGCCTCGCCGCCGGCGGCGCCCAGGAATATTTCGGCGTCAAGGCCGACATGGTGACCTACGGCAAGAGCCTCGCCGGCGGCCTGCCGGTCGGCGTCGTCTGCGGCAAACGCGAACTGATGCGCCGCTTCCGCGACGATCGTCCCGCCGACATCTGCTTTGCCCGCGGCACCTTCAACTCGCATCCCTACGTCATGACCGCGATGGACGAGTTCCTGAGCCGGCTCGCCAGCCCGAATTTTCGCGCTGTCTATGACGGGCTGGAGGAAACCTGGAACGGCCGCATCAGGAAGCTCAACGAGATGATGGAGGGCGCCGACCTGCCGGTGCGGTTCGCCAATTTCTCGTCGATCTGGACGGTGAAATACACCACGCCGTCCCGCTACAACTGGATGCTGCAATATTATTTGCGCGCTGAAGGCCTGGCGCTGAGCTGGGTCGGCACCGGACGGCTGATCTTCAGCCTCAACTACACCGATGCGGATTTCACCGAGGTCGCCGAACGCTTCGTCCGCGCCGCCGGGAATATGAAGGCGGATGGCTTCTGGTGGCACGACGGCGTGCTGACCAACAAGAACATCAAGCGGCAGATTTTGAGAGAGATGCTGGCCAGGCGGTTTGGGCGCTGAGGCTGGCTCTGCCCACGTAACTACTGTCATTCCGGGGCGGCTCGAAGAGCCGAACCCGGAATCTCGAGATTCCGGGTCTGGTCCTTCGGACCATCGCGGAATGACGGCATCTGTGGCAGCGCTCGATGCCACTTCCCCGCAAGCGGGGCGAGGCGAAGGAAGCACCGCATTCGCAGCCACCAACACGTGGATGCCCGGCACGAGGCCGGGCATGACGTAACCATCAGACATCGGAGTGTGTTGTGTGCGCCGCGCGCTCAGGCGTGCTGCTCTTCGAGCACGGGCTCGTTGATGAGGCCCAGCGTGTGCTCGGGGTTGAGGTGCAGGCCGGGGTCCATCAGCTCGCCGCGCATCAAAGCGAGCGGAGCGCCGCGATAGAGCATCAGGTCGTGGAAGGGATCCGTCAGGATCTTGGTCATCCAGACGAGGCCGGTCTCGACGTCGCGGATGAAGAACAGGTGCACGGTGCGGAACAGAAGACCGCCGCCGCCGACCACGAGCCAGATCTTCGCCACCTGACGCATGAAGTCGGTCGCGCTGGCCCAGGGCGTGAACAGGCCGAACAGCGTGGGATCGACGACCAGCACCAGCGGCGACAGCGCCCAGATCGCCATCAGCACCACCTTGCGCTGAAGATTGTAGCCGACCTTGATCTCTTCCTTGTACTCGTGCGTCGCCTGGTTGATGTGGTCGTAGGTGTGCGGCTCGAAGAAGAAATGACCGGCCTGGCGCGAGGTCATCGAGACCAGCCAGCCGACCAGCGCGGAGACCACGGGATCGATGAACAGCCAGACATAGGCGAAGAGGAAGCTCAGCGCGCTGACGAAGTGCAGGCTCTGATTGATGCGGCTGTGGTGATAGTAGCGATGGTCGTCCCAGCGCTGGATCCGCAGCTGCTCGAGATAGTTCTTGATCATGCTCTCCCCCAAATGCTTTCGGGTTCAGGATTTACAGGGATTCGATGTAGGCCGTGTGACATCATCATTTTGTCATGTGACGATGTGCAGCGGCGCGATGACGCACGTCTTACTCTCTCTCCTCATCCCGAGGAGCGCGGCACGCGCGTCTCGAAGGATGAAGGCCGAGCTGCAGCAGCGGGGGCCTTCATGGTTCGAGACGGCGCTTCGCGCCTCCTCACCATGAGGAGCGACAGTCAGGCCGCCTTGGCGACGTCGACCTTGCGGAAGCGCACCAGCGAGAAATGACCGAGCGGCGGGATCAGGCGGCGCTCGGCGAGCTCGACGCCTTTGGCACCGGCCAGCCACTTCGCGTAGCGCGACCAGGCGAACTCGGCAGTGCGGAAGCCGAGCGGACGCACCACCGGCTGCAGCTTCTGCTCGATGAAGCGGCGCATGCCGGCATCCGCGCTGACGCGCGTCAGGATGATCAGCTCGCCGCCGGGACGCAGCACGCGGGCGAATTCGTCGAGCGCCTTCTCCGGATTCGGCACGGCGGTGACGACATACTGCGCCATCACCACGTCGAACGAGTTGTCGGGGAATTCGAGCTTCTCGGCGTCCATCACCGCGAGCCCCTCGACGTTCTTCAGCTTGCCCTCGGCGACGCGCTGGCGCGCCTTGTCGAGCATCGCTTCCGAGATGTCGGTGCCGAAGATGCGCAGGTGCGGCGCATAGAGCGGCAGCGAGATGCCGGTGCCGACGCCGACCTCGAGCACGCGGCCGCCGATCTTGTTGGTGGCTGCGATCGCCGCCTGCCGGCCCTTGGCGAACACGCCGCCGAACACGAGATCGTAGACGGGCGCCCAGCGATCGTAGGCCTGCTCGACCGTGCCGCGGGTGAGGTCGAGCTGCTGGGTGCCGTCAAGGTTCATGATCTTAGCCATCGATGAGGTTCTCGCTGTGGTTCGAATTGAGATCAACCGCGCACCGGCCGCCGCGCCATGCGAGGCGAGGCGCGCAGGACGCGGCTGGGCTGAAGTGACGTGAGATTTCCGACGAACTGGCGCGCGCTGTTTTCCCAGGAACGCTCCAGCGCGAAATTGCGGCAGGTCTCGCGCGACATGGTGAGTGCGCGCAGGCACGCGGTACGCAGATCATGGTCGATCGCGCCGATCGGATGATCGGCGATGACGTCCTTGGGACCCGTCACCGGAAACGCCGCAACCGGCGTGCCGCAGGCGAGCGCCTCGAGCTGCACCACGCCAAAGGTGTCGGTCAGGCTCGGGAACACGAACACGTCGGCGGCGGCCAGATGCGCGGTGAGATCCGCGCCCTTCTTCTCGCCGAGGAAGACGGCATCAGGATACTTCTTCTCCAGCGCCGCCTTCTGCGGGCCGTCGCCCACGACGACCTTGGTGCCGGGCAGATCGAGCGACAGGAACGCTTCGAGGTTTTTCTCCACCGCGACACGGCCCATGGTCATGAAGATCGGGCCCGGGAGGTCGAGCTTGGCGGGATAATCGGGATGGAACAGCTCTGTGTTGACGCCGCGCGTCCAGAAGCCGAGCCGCTTGAAGCCGCGCTCCGACAGCTCCTGCCGCAGCGAGGGCGTCGCCACCATGGTCATGGCGGCGGCATCGTGGAAATGGCGCAGCACGGCATAGCCGACGGCATCGGGGATGCCCGTCCGCACCGAGACGTATTCCGGGAAGCGGGTCGTATAGGAGGTGGTGAAGGCGAGTCCGTTGCGGCGGCAATAGGCCCGCGCGGCCCAGCCGATCGGGCCTTCGGTTGCGATGTGCAGCGCTTCGGGCGCCGCCTTCTCGATCCGCCGCGCGATCTCCTTGCTGCTCGGCAGCGCGATGCGCAGGCCCGGATAGGTCGGCAGCGGCCAGGACGGAAAGCCGTCCGGGGTGAGGAAGTCGATCTCGACATCGAGCGCCTTGGCCGCGTTCGCCAGAGAGGTCAGGGTGCGGACCACACCGTTGACCTGCGGATGCCAGGCGTCAGTCGCGATTAATACCCGCATGGAGAAATCCCGAGAGTTTGATGATTCTCGGCTTTCGACCATCAACCAAGGATATTTCAGGCGTGTGACGTCATAGAAGTGTCGGCCCGCTGTTTTGTTTGTTAACGGAGCCCTGCGGCCACGAAACTGTCATGAAACAATCCTTGCCGCGATGAAACCGTTTTCGGTTTTCCGCGCAAACGTCCCGAAACTTGTTTCCCGTAGTGATTTACGCAACGGAGCACCGCAACGGTGCCGGGGTGACCACGAACACCCGCGCAAACAGGGGCGATCAATGTTCAATCTGGGCACGTTCAAGACGTATTCGCGCGCCGTTGCTTTTGGCGCAGTCGCGATCTCCGCGATCGCATTCGCAGGTCCGGCCAAGGCCGCGCCGGTGCAGCTCTTCCCGTTCTTCCAGCCGCTGCCGCCGATGGCCGCGCCGCAGCCGCTGCAACCCTATCAGCCGTATCAGCCCTATCAGGCGCCAACCTACCAGACCGAGCCGTCCGATGATCAGGACGTGGTCGAGACGCCGGCCCGCTTCCGCCGCCAGACCGTCGCTTACGCGACGCGCGAGGCGCCGGGCACGATCATCATCGATACGCCCAACACCTATCTCTATTACGTGCTCGGCAACGGCCAGGCGCTGCGTTACGGCATCGGCGTCGGCCGCGACGGCTTCACCTGGTCGGGCATCCAGTCGGTGACCAGGAAGGCCGAGTGGCCGGCCTGGACCCCGCCGCCGGAAATGATCGCCCGCCAGCCCTATCTGCCGCGCCACATGGCCGGCGGCCCCGGCAACCCGTTAGGGGCCCGCGCCATGTATCTCGGCGGCACCATCTACCGCATCCACGGCACCAACGCCCCCGAGACCATCGGCAAGCGCGTCTCGTCCGGCTGCATCCGCCTGACCAATGACGACGTCACCGACCTCTATTCCCGCGTCAACGTCGGCACCAAGGTGATCGTGCTGCCGATGACGGAACGCCGCGCGGATCTCGGCGCCGCGACGCGCTGAAGCGACAGGACATTGTGACGCAAACGGCCCCGGAACCCACCGGGGCCGTTTTCGTTTGCCCTCGACATTCCGGCGCGCGCTCGCGGCGCGCTTCGCCATGGAGGCGCAGATGCGACAACGCCTGCAAACATCGCCAAGCACATGGCTGCGCGCGATTGTCGGTGCGGGAGCCCTGACGTCGCTCCTTTCCGCCCCCTCCTCCGTGGCGCAGCAGCCGGCAAGCGATCCGGCGGCTCAGCAGGCCTTCAACAATGCCTGCCGCACCTGCCACTCCGTGAAGGAAGGCGACAACCGCCTTGGTCCCAACCTCAACAAGATCGTCGGACGCAAGGCCGGTTCGCTGCCGGACTACAATTATTCGTCCTCGATGAAAGAAGCCGGCTTCGTCTGGGACCAGGACAAGCTCACCCGCTTCATGGTCAAGCCGGACGAGGTCGTATCCGGCAACAAGATGCAGCCTTACGGCGGTGTCTCGGCGGAGGAAGCGGCGAAGGTGGTTGCGTATCTGCAGGCGGCGGGTGCGCAATAGGATTGCGGCGGCGCTAGGTGGCCACCGGCTCATGCCGTCGCTCGACATGGAACGATTTCGCCGTGATCAGCCAGACATCGTGGATGCGGTGATATGCGAGATAGTCAACGTATTGGAGCAGATCGATCCGAACGCGAACCTTCACTAAGGCTTGCACTGGCGACGCCAGATCGATGAGCAATACCTCCTGAAGGCGGGGTGCGTTCTTCGACTTGGGCGACGGGGTCGAGGCCAGCATCGTCCTGTAGTCGCGGACCGGCAATATCCGCAACTCGCCATCGCGAAATCCGTGGAGCTGCGCGGTCGGCGCAAAGACGCGGTCGAACTGCGAAACGTCGTTGTCGTACATCAGCGTGAAGTAGCGTTCGACGGCCTCCAGCAGAGGGGCGATGTTCGGGCTTTCGGTCATGGCTCACTCCATCAGCAACAAGATCGGAGCAACCCATCCCACGGAAAGCCGAGGCATGTCCTTGCGAACTGGGCTAGTCTCGACGGCTCGGGCGCAATATTGCGCCCTTCTCGATCCAACAGGATGCGGTTCATGCCAAAATGCGAGCTGGATGCGATCGACCGGCGCATCGTCACCGAACTCCAGACCAATGCCCGACTGAGCAACATCGAGCTGGCGGACAAGGTCGGACTGTCACCGTCGCCCTGCCTGCGTCGGGTGCGTCGACTGGAACGGGA
Source organism: Bradyrhizobium sp. CCBAU 45389 (assembly GCF_028128625.1). NCBI lineage: Bacteria > Pseudomonadati > Pseudomonadota > Alphaproteobacteria > Hyphomicrobiales > Nitrobacteraceae > Bradyrhizobium > Bradyrhizobium sp. CCBAU 45389. The sequence goes on from NZ_LBIY01000099.1 coordinate 334,091, forward strand.
CGGCTATATCGACGGTTACCGCGCCTCCCTGCGGCGCAGCCGCCTCGGGCTCGGCTTCTCGGCCTTCCTCGGGGTCAAGATCAACGGCCATGCCAACGACCAGGCGCTGAGCTTCGAAAGGACCGTCGTTGCCATGCCCGAGGTCGTTGCCTGCCACCTCGTCTCCGGCGAAGCCGACTACCTCCTCGAGATCGTCGTGCCCGAGCTCGAGGATTACCAGCGCTTCCTCGTCGACAAGCTGCTCAACCTGCCGATCGTGCAGGAGGTTCGCAGCAGCATCGCGCTCCAGACGCTCAAGGCCGGCGCACCTCTGCCGCTGGCGCACCTGGCTTCGTCATGATCAGACTGCTGACATCCGCCGACGCGGCGCTGTATCGCCCGATCAGGCTGGAAGCCCTCGCCGCGCATCCCGAAGCCTTTGCCAGTGCGTTCGCGCGCGAGCAGGAAAAGCCGCTTGCCTGGTTCGAGGAGCGTCTCACGACGTCGGATGTCTTCGGCGCCTTTATCGCGGCGGAGCTTGTCGGCGTCGCCGGCTTCTGGCGGCAAGAAGGCGCCAAGACCGAGCACAAGGCCGTTCTCTGGGGCATGTATGTACGCCCCGATGCGCGAAAATCCGGCATGGCGCGACGCCTCGTCGACGCGGTCGCAGCACATGCCGCAGAGCGGGTCGAACAGCTCCAGCTTGCCGTCGTCAGCGAGAACGCGGCCGCTATCCGGCTCTACACGGCCGCCGGGTTCGTTGAGTACGGCCGCGAGGTGGAAGCCCTCAAGCTGGACGGCCGATACTTCGATGAAATCCTGATGGCCTTGTTCTTCGACCGAAGCGGCAAGTGACAAAAGCCATCCGGTTCTCATCGGATGGCGCCTCACCGCTCTGCGATCAACCTCAGCCAAGCCGCCGAATGAAACGCACTCATCAGGAGATACATCGGCACCATGCCGCCGAGCAGAGACCCCTGCCCGGCACCGCACAGCATGTCCGCCGGGCCGCCACTGATCACGGCGGTCAGCATGGCCATGACCGCGAAGGTCGGCGTCGCCGCCAGAGCCAGCCATCTGGCGAGGCGGCGTGCGGCCATCGCGCCATCGCGGCCGGCGGGCGCAGTTGCGCTGACGGGACTAGTCACGGCCTTCCGCGGCCTCCTTGCGAAACGCCTTCTCGCCGGCGTCTGTGACCTCGACCCATCTCTTGTCGGGTGCGGCGCCTTCTTCGTAGCTGTCGTGCCAGTTCCACCATTTGTAGGTCGGCGTCTGCGGATAGCCCTTCGGCGAATCCTCCCAGACCTCCTGGCGGCCGAGCGGGGTGATGTCGAGATAGTTCCAGGTGCCGCCCATCTGCTCGTCGCCGCGGCTCTTGATGAAATAGGTGCGGAAGATGCGCATTCCGTCGCGGTAGAACACGTTGGTGCCGTGCCATTCGTCCACGCCGAAATCGGCATCGAAGCTGTCGGTGACGGTGACCCAGGGCATGGTCCAGCCCATCCGCTTCTTCAAGCGCGCGATGTCGGCCTGCGGTGCGCGCGAGGCGAACACCAGCGTGGTATCGCGGGCGTTCAGGTGCGAGACATGGGCGACCTGGTCGGCCACCATGGAGCAGCCGCGGCAGGCATGATCGGGCCAGCCGAACACACCAGGCTCGAAGAAGGCGCGGTAGACGATCAGCTGCCGCCGGCCCTGGAACAGATCAGCCAGACTGACCTTGCCGCCGGGCCCCTCGAACGCATAGGTTTTGGCAACTTCCATCCATGGCATGCGCCGGCGCTCGGCGGCCAGGGCGTCGCGGGCACGGGTATGCGCCTTTTCCTTCACGAGCAGTTGCTGGCGGGCGGCCTCCCAGTCCTGCAGCGACACCACCGGCGGGGTCTGCATGGCGGTCTGTCCGTTGGTTCCGGCTTTTTCTGCTGATGTCATCATGACTCTCCAAAGCGTTTGCTTGACGTCCTGCCAACGATTTCTGGCACCAAGCGGTTGCGCGGTGGGAGTAACAAGTGTGGCGGGATTGACATGGAGTCGCTGATCACGGCCGCCGCGCGGGCGCTGGAGGCCGGCGATCCCCTTGGCGCGCTGAACCGCGTGGCGCTGCGCAACGATGCACCGTCGCTGGCGCTGCGCGGCATCGCGATGGCGCAGCTCGGCGATCTCGCCAAGGCCAAGACGCTGCTGCGCAGCGCCGCGCGCGCCTTCGGTCCGCGCGAGGCGGTGGCGCGGGCAAGATGCGTGGTGGCCGAAGCCGAGATCGCGCTGGTCTCACGCGATCTGGGATGGCCGGTGAAAACGCTCGCGGCGGCGCGCGCGACGCTCGAGAAGCACGGCGATCTCGCCAATGCGGCCCATGCGGGCCACATCGAGGCGCGCCGTCTTCTTCTCCTCGGGCGGCTCGACGAGGCCGAGCGCACGTTGGCCGCGCTTCGCGCCTCCCCGCTCCCGCCGGCGTCGCAAGTCGTGCGCGAGCTCGTGGTTGCCGGCATCGCGATCCGGCGGCTGAAAACGAGGGATGCCCGGGCAGCGCTCGACCGCGCAGGCAGTGCAGCGCGGCTAGCAAAAATCCCGGCGCTCATGGCCGAGGTCGACAGCGCGAACCTGATCCTCGACACCCCGGCAGCGCGCCTGATCGCACGCGGCAGCGAACACCCGCTGCTGCTCGGAGAGGTCGAACGGCTGGCGAGTTCGACGGCGCTCGTGGTGGACACCTTCCATCACGTCGTGCGCAGGCAAGGCGTGGCCGTGCCGCTCGGAACGCGGCCGGTGCTGTTCGCACTCGCTCGCCTTCTGGCGCAGGCATGGCCCGCGGATGTCGCGCGAGAGAGGTTGATTGCTGGTGCGTTTCAAGCAAGGCACGTCGATGAGTCGCACCGCGCGCGATTGCGCGTCGAGATCGGCCGGCTCCGCACCCAGCTCGGGCCGCTGGCCGACATCAGCGCGACGAAGCAAGGCTTCGTGCTGGCGCCGCGCAAGACGCGCGACGTCCTCGTGCTGGCGCGGCCCATGGAGGAAAAGCACGCCGCCGTCCTCGCCCTTCTCACCGACGGCGAGCCGTGGTCGAGCTCCGCGCTCGCCCTTGCGCTTGGGATCAGCCCGCGCACCGTGCAGCGGGCCCTCGAGGAGCTGGCGCGGTCGAACAAGGTCCAGAGCTTCGGGCACGGACGTGCGCGCCGCTGGATGACGCCGCCGGTCCCGGGTTTCCCGACAGGCTTGTTACTCCCCACGCCGCTCTTGAAGACGTAAGGTGGAACACCTCACAGGGACCAGGCACATGAAGCGTTCAGCCGCCGAGATCGTCAGGGAATACGGACCTTTTGACGGCGTCGAAGCCGTGCATGGCGTCACCTATGACGGCACCCATGTCTGGTTCGCATCCGGCGACAGATTGAACGCGGTCGATCCGGCCAGCGGCAGGATCGACCGCTCGCTCGACGTCGCCGCGCATGCGGGCACCGCGTTCGACGGCCGCCACCTGTTCCAGATCGCCGAAGACCGCATCCAGAAGATTGACGCCGCGACCGGCAAGGTGATCTCCACCATCCCCGCGCCCGGTGGCGGTGGCGATTCAGGTTTGGCCTGGGCGGAGGGCTCACTCTGGGTCGGTCAATACCGGGAGCGCAGGATCCATCAGATCGATCCGGCCACAGGGAAGGTTCTTCGCACCATCGAGAGCAAGCGCTTCGTCACGGGCGTGACCTGGGTCGATGGCGAGCTCTGGCACGGCACCTGGGAAGGCGAGGACAGCGACATCAGGAGGGTCGATCCTGACACGGGCAAGGTGCTGGAGCAGCTCGACCTGCCCGCAGGCACCATGGTCTCGGGCCTGGAGTCCGACGGCGGTGACCGCTTCTACTGCGGCGGCGGAGATCGCGGCAATGTGAGAGCGGTCCGCCGTCCGCGGCGCGGCTAGTCCCGCGATCCGCGGCAATTGCGCGTTAGCGACTGTTAACCTGTTTGCCCCAATTCCACCCCCTTGGTGCGCTCTAGCGCCCTCCTCGCCCGCCCTGTAAAATCCCCACCGGGGCGGCTTGGGGGATTGATGCGACTGACGTTGAATCTGAAGACTATCCTGATCGCCGTCGTGGTGCTCGCGGCGTCGTTCTTCATCAGCCTGAAGGCGATGGACTGGCTCGCGCCACGCGCGACGAATTCCGCCCCGCCGGTCGCACAACTGCCACCGCTGCCGCCGGTCGCAAAGAGCTCGATCGTGGTCGCGCCGGTCGCTATTGCGCTGTCGGCGATCCGCGAGCAGGCCGAGAAGGCCGCGCCGCGCAACTTCGCCGGCAAGGCCGACAATCCGATCTCGCAGATCCTGGAGAACGCCGATATCGGCTGGACCGCGGTGCGCGGACCGATGGCGGCTGCCGGCGACAAGGACGTGCTGACGATCTCGACGCCGCTCTCCGGCAAGCTCAACGTGACCGGCTCGCTGTCGGCGAAGGCCACCGGCGCGCTCGGCGATGCGCTCGGCAGCGTGCTCGGCGGTGACGCCGCAAAGCGGATCGGCGCGGTCAACATCAAGAATCTGAACGCCAGCGCCGAGATCAAGGGCAACGTCATCGTCACCTCGCGGCCGAAGCTCGCGGCGAACTGGCATCTGGAGCCCAATCTCGGCGCCCAGGTCAATCTCGGCGACACCAACCTCAACGTCTCCGGCGCCAAGGTCAACGTGCCGGCGCAGGTGAAGCCGCTGATCGACAAGAATGTCGGCGAGCAAATCAACATCGTCTCCGAGCGCATCCGCAACGATCCCTCGCTGCGCGAGAACGCCAAGGTGCAATGGGCCAAGGCCTGCCGCTCGATCCCGCTGCAAGGCTCGGGCTCATCGGCCGCGCTGCCGCCGCTCTGGCTGGAAATGAAGCCGACCCGCGCCATCGCGGCGCAACCACGCGTCGATGCGCAGAACGTGACGCTGCTGCTCGGCCTCGAGCTCGAGACGCGCGTCACCTCGGCCCCGTCCAAACCGGACTGCCCGTTCCCTGAAAAAATCTCGATCGTGCCGCCGACCGGCACCGGCGTGAACATCGCCGTGCCGATCGACGTGCCCTTCACCGAGATCAACAAGCTCGTCGCAGCGCAGATGGTCGGCCACACCTATCCCGAGGACGGCTCGGGCCCGGTCGACGTCACCGTGAAGAGCGTCAACGTGATCCCGTCGGGCGACCGGCTGCTAATCTCGCTCCTGGTGCGCGCCAAGGAAAAGAAGAGCTGGCTCGGGCTCGGCGCCGAGGCGACCGTCCACATCTGGGGCCGGCCGATGCTCGACCAGGCGCAGCAGACGCTGCGGCTCGCCGACATCCAGCTCGCGGTCGAGTCGGAAGCTGCCTTCGGACTGCTCGGCGCGGCGGCGCGCGCCGTCGTGCCACAGATGCAGCAGGCGCTGGTGCAGAACGCGACGGTCGACCTGAAGCCGATCGCCGCCAACGCGCGCGAGAAGATCGCCGCCGCGATCGCCGACTACCAGAAGAGCGAGGACGGGCTCAAGGTCGACGCCAGGATCGACAGCCTGACGCTCGCCGACATCGCCTTCGACTCCAAGACGCTGCGCGTGGTTGCGGAAGCCGGCGGAACGCTCAATGTGTCCGTGACGAAGCTGTCGGGGATGTAGCGCCTCGCTCACCGGGCCCGCACGCCTCTTCGCCGCTTGCGACGCTGGCATTCTCGCCGCAGGGTGCTAGTCTCACACGGCATTGTAGGGGACAACGCGAGGACAACATGGAAGCCGGCATGGTCACGCCTGCGCCGGCGCTGGTGCGCTTTTCCGGCATTCAGAAGACCTACGATGGCGAGCACCTCGTGGTGAAGAACCTCGATCTCGACATCAGGAAGGGCGAGTTCATCACCCTGCTCGGTCCATCGGGCTCGGGCAAGACGACCACGCTGATGATGCTGGCCGGCTTCGAGGTTCCGACCCATGGCGAGATCTACCTCGCCGACCGGCCGATCAAGAACGTGCCGCCGCACAGGCGCGACATCGGCATGGTGTTCCAGAACTACGCCCTGTTTCCGCACCTGACGATCGCGGAGAATATCGCCTTCCCGCTCTCCGTTCGCAACACGAGTAAGGCGGACGTGCAGGAGCGTGTCAACGCGGCGCTGCGCATGATCAAGATGGAAACCATGGCGCAGCGGCGGCCAGGGCAGCTGTCCGGCGGTCAGCAGCAGCGCGTCGCGCTGGCCCGCGCGCTGGTGTTCAACCCGCAACTCGTGCTGATGGACGAGCCCCTCGGCGCCCTCGACAAGCGCCTGCGGGAGCAGATGCAACTCGAGATCAAGCAGCTGCACGAGACGATGGGCATCACGGTCGTCTACGTCACCCACGATCAGAGCGAAGCGCTCACCATGTCGGACCGCATTGCTGTGTTCAACGACGGCATCGTGCAGCAGATCGACAGGCCCGACGCGCTGTACGAGCATCCGGTGAACAGCTTCGTCGCCCATTTCATCGGCGAGAACAATGTGCTGGCCGGCACCGTCGAGACGATCGACAAGGACTATTGCCGCGTCGCGCTGGCCGGCGGCGGCGCCGTCACCGCACGGGCGGTCAATGTCTCGGGCGCGGGCGCATCGACCTCGCTGTCGGTGCGGCCCGAGCGTGTCGCCATTGTTCCGGATGGCAGCGCCGGTGAAGGACCGAACCGGCTGCCGGCAAGAGTGCAGAACACCATCTATCTCGGCGACCACGCGCTGGCCGTGCTCGAGGTCGCCGGCAACGGGGAGTTCATGGTCAAGCTTCAACCGGGAGCGCATCACAGTCTTGCACCTGGCGAAGGCGTGTCCATCACCTTCCGGCCCGAGGATTGCCTCGCCCTCGATCCCGTATGATGCAACGATCAACAGAACGCAGATGAAGAAGGAACAACGACCATGCTGAAGCGCAAGATTGGCAAGATCGCTCTGGGTTTCGCCGCGGCACTGGGCGCCAGCGCTGCGCTGGCCACGGTCGCAGAGGCGCGCGACCTCACTGTCGTGTCGTGGGGCGGCGCGTACCAGGATGCCCAGAAGAAGGTCTATTTCGAGCCGTTCAAGAAGGCGTCCGGCGCGCCAATGAACGACGAGTCCTGGGACGGCGGCGTCGGCGTGTTGCGCGCCAAGGTGCAGGGAGGTGCCGCCACCTGGGACGTCGTCCAGGTCGAGAGCGACGAGCTCGCGGTCGGCTGCGAGGAAGGCCTGTTCGAGAAGCTGGACTATTCCAAAATTGGCGGCGAGGCCGCCTATATTCCGCCGTCGGTCAATCCTTGCGGCGTCGGTGCCATCCTCTACGATTTCGTTCTCGGCTACGACAAGGACAAGCTGAAGGAGGCCCCGAGCGGCTGGGCCGACTTCTTCGACACCAAGAAGATTCCCGGCAAGCGCGCCCTGCGTCAGGGCCCAAAGACCACGCTGGAGATTGCGCTGATGGCCGACGGCGTCGCGCCGAAGGACGTCTACAAGGTGCTGGCGACCGACGAGGGCGTCGATCGCGCTTTCAAGAAGCTCGACACCATCAAGGGCGACATCGTGTGGTGGAAGGCCGGCGCCCAGCCGCCGCAACTGCTCGCCTCCGGCGAGGTGGCGATGACCTCGGTCTACAATGGCCGCATCGACACCGCCAACAAGAACGAGAAGAAGAACTTTGGCATGGTATGGGACGGCGCGCTCTTTACGCTCGACAGCTGGGTCATCCTGAAGGGCAGCCCGAACAAGGACGCGGCCTACAAGTTCCTCGACTTCGCAGGCAAGGCGGAGAACCAGTCAAAACTGTCGGAGAACATTGCCTACGGCACTTCGAACAAGGACGCCGCCGGCCGGCTCGCGCCCGCCGTCCTGAAGGATCTGCCGACAGCGCCTGACAACATCAAGAACGCGGTCGAGATCAACGTGGCCTTCTGGCTCGAGAACATCGACCGCCTGACCGAGCGCTTCAACAAATGGGCCGCGAAGTAGCAAGCGACAGCACCGGCGTGCGACACAGGCGGAGGGAAAAACGTGGCGGATAGCTCGCCCGCGGCGCATCCTTCGAGACGCCCGCCTACGGCGGGCCCTCAGGATGAGGTCTGAGTCTGTGGCAGCGACCTTACAGACACCGATGTCGAGGAGCCTCATCCTGAGGAGACCGCGAAGCGGTCGTCTCGAAGGACGAGGCGCGCGCTCAGACCGCCCCGAAATGGCGAGGGACGTCCGGTCAAAGAGGTTCGCGCGATGACAGCGGCGTCCCTGACCGAGACCGAGGTCCCGCTCAAGCGCCGATTGAGGCGGGCGGAGCGGACACGCCAGGTCAAGGCATTGGCGCTCGTCCTGCCGCTTCTCGTCTTCCTGCTCTTCACCTTCGCAGGCCCGATCGCCGGCATGCTCTGGCGCGCGGTCGATGACAGGGAGGTGCGCCAGGTTCTGCCGCAAACGATCGCGGCTCTCGCCGATTGGGACGGCAAGGACCTGCCGGATGAAAAGGCCTATGCGGCACTGGCAAACGACATCCTGGCGGCGCGCGCTGCCGGCACCATCGCGATCGCCGCCAAGCGGCTCAACTACGCGCTGAACGGTTTTCGCACGATCCTGACCGGCACGGCACGCAATCTGAAGGCGGCTCCGGAGCCCAGCACTGCGAAGGAGACGCTGGGCAAGATCAATCCGGCCTGGCGCGAACGCACCACCTGGACGACGATCAAGGACGCCGGCGGCCCTGTCACCGGCTTCTACCTTCTCGCCGCGCTCGACCTGACGCGGAACGCGGACGGCGCCATCGTCGCAGCCCCGCCGGACCAGGCCATCTACCGCGACATCTTCGCCCGCACCTTCCTCATCAGCCTCGGTGTCACCGCACTCTCCCTGATCCTCGGCTTTCCGGTCGCCTATCTGCTGGCGACGCTGCCGCCCGGTCGGTCGAACCTGCTGATGATCTTCGTCCTGCTGCCGTTCTGGACGTCGCTTCTGGTCCGCACCTGCGCCTGGATCGTACTGTTGCAGAGCAAGGGCGTCGTGAACGACAGCCTGCACTGGCTCGGCATCATCGACGAGCCGCTGCGCCTGATCTACAACCGTTTCGGTGTCTGCGTGGCCATGACCCACGTGCTCCTGCCGTTCATGATCCTGCCGCTGTACAGCAGCATGAAGGCGATCTCGCCCGCCTACATGCGGGCCGCCGCCTCGCTTGGCGCGCCACCGCTCACCGCCTTCCTGCGCATCTACCTGCCGCAAACGCTGCCCGGCATCGGCGCGGGAAGCCTGCTCGTCTTCATCCTGGCGCTCGGCTACTACATCACACCAGCACTCGTCGGCGGCGCCGCCGACCAGATGATCAGCTACTTCATCGCGCTCTACACGACCGAGACGGCCAATTGGGGCCTCGCCTCGGCGTTGGGTGCGGTGCTGCTGCTGGCGACCATTCTGCTCGCCCTCGTCTACGGCAAGCTGGTGCAGGGCCAGCAGGTCACCGGAGGGATGAAGAATTGAGCGACAATTCTCCCCTCCGCACGCCCAGCCAGCGCATCGCGTGGGCCGCGACCATCGTCATCTCCACGCTGGTGTTCGTCTTCCTGATCGCGCCGATCCTTGCGATCATGCCGCTGTCCTTCAGCTCGGGCTCGTACCTGACCTATCCGCTGCCGGGACTTTCCTTGCGCTGGTACGACGACTTCATCAATTCGCCGCGCTGGATGAATTCGCTGAAGAACAGCATGATCATCGGCATAGCCTCGACGCTGCTGTCCATGGTCTTGGGCACGCTGGCCGCGCTGGGGCTGGCGCAGTGGAAGAGCCGATTCAAGCCGCTGGTGCTGGCTTTCGTGCTGTCGCCGGTCGTCGTGCCCGGCGTCATCACCGCGGTGGGCCTGTATTTCTTCTTCGCGCCGATTGGCCTTACCGGTAGCTATCTCGGCCTGATCCTGGCCCACACCGCGCTGGCGACGCCCTTCGTGGTGATCACGGTCGGCGCGACCCTGCAGAGCTTCGACACCAATCTGACGCGCGCCGCCGCCTCGCTCGGCGCCTCGCCGCTTCAAGCGTTCCGGCGCGTGATCCTGCCGCTGATCCTGCCGGGCCTGGCGTCAGGTGCGCTGTTCGCCTTCGCAACCAGCTTCGACGAGGTGGTGATCGTGCTGTTCATGGCCGGTCCCGAGCAGCGCACCCTGCCGCGCGAAATGTTCAGCGGCATCCGCGAGAACATCAGCCCGACCATCACGGCAGCGGCGGTGATCCTGACGACGGTGTCGGTCATCCTCCTCGCGACGCTGGAAGGGCTGCGCCGGCGCAACGAACGGCTCAAGAGCGGCAGCGGTTGATACTTCTCCCTCTCCCCGCCTGCGGAGAGAGGGTCGGGTGAGGGGGAGCCTCCGCGAGGACGGTGAGAGTGGGACTCGCGGAGTGCGCCCCTCACCCGGAATGCATCTTCGATGCATTCCGGCCTCTCCCCGCAAGCGGGGAGAGGCGAAGGGAACACCGCCCGCCCCTTCTGATTTTGCATTCCGCTATGGCGCGCGCCGCTTAGCTGCCGCGACGGATAGAAGCTAGAACAGTCCCCGCAACAACGCCCGAACAACAACACTCAGGGAGAAAACAACATGCAAAAACTCATCGCCGCCGTCGCGGCCGGTCTCGCGCTCGCCGCAACCTCCGGCGCCGCGCGGGCGCAGATTTCCGACGATGTCGTCAAGATTGGCGTGCTCACGGACATGTCGAGCCTTTATGCGGACGCGACCGGCAAGGGCTCGCTCGCCGCCGTCGAGATGGCGGTGGCCGATTACGGCGCCAAGGTCGCGGGCAAGCCGGTTCAGGTGGTCGCCGCCGATCACCAGAACAAGCCCGACGTCGGCGTCAACATCGCCCGCAACTGGTACGACAACGACAAGGTCGATGCGATCTTCGACGTGCCGACGTCGTCGGTGGCGCTGCCGATCTCGGCGCTGACGCGCGAGAAGAACAGGATCAACATCAATTCGGGCGGCGGCTCCTCCGACATCACGGGCCCCGCATGCTCACCCAATACCGTGCACTGGACCTACGACACCTACGCGCTGTCCAACGTCGCCGGCAAGGCGATGGTGAAGCGCGGCGAGGACACCTGGTTCTTCGTCACCGCCGACTACGCCTTCGGCATGGCGCTGCAGCGCGACGCCGCCAACGTGGTCAAGGAGAGCGGCGGCAAGGTGCTCGGCGAGGTCCGTCATCCCCTCAATTCGTCGGACTTCTCTTCGTTCCTGCTGCAGGCCCAGGCCTCCAAGGCCAAGGTGGTCGCGCTGGCCAACGCCGGCGGCGACACCACCAACGCGCTGAAGCAGGCCGCCGAGTTCGGCCTGACCCAAGGCGGCCAGAAGATGATCGCGCTGCTGCAGGAGATCACCGACACGCACTCGCTCGGCATCAAGGCGACACAGGGCCTGATCGTCACCGATGCCTTCTACTGGGATATGAACGAGGAAACGCGCGCCTTCTCCAAGCGCTTCAACGAGAAGGTCGGCCACATGCCGACCATGATCCAGGCCGGCCTCTATTCGGCGACCATGCACTATCTGAAGGCGATCGAGGCCATCAAGACCGACGAGGCGCCGAAGGTGATGGAGCAGATGCGCAAGACGCCGGTCAACGACTTCTTCGCCAAGAACGGCAAGATCCGCATCGACGGCCGCATGGTCCACGACATGTATCTGTTCGAGGTGAAGAAGCCCGAGGAGTCCAAGGGCGAGTGGGACCTCTACAAGCTGATCGCCACCGTGCCCGGCGACGAGGCGTTCCGTCCGCTCGACAAGGGCGGCTGCCCGCTGGTGACGCACTGACAGTCTTCTCCCTCTCCCCGCTTGCGGGGAGAGGGAGCCCCACTCAAGGCGGGGCTTCGCAAACGAAGAAGAATGGCGGGTAGCGCGCCCGCAGCGCATCCTTCGAGACGCCCGCCGATGGCGGGCCCTCAGGATGAGGGCGGAGTGCGCGGCAGCAATTTCAACGAGGCCGATGCTGCTTAGCCTCATCCTGAGGAGACCGCGAAGCGGTCGTCTCGAAGGACGAGGCGCTTGCTCAGGCCGCCATCTGCGATAGCTCCACCGTTCGAGGGGAGAGGTGAAAAACGACACGACAGCGCGCCCGGTGAAAACCAGGCGCGCTTCGTTCAGCCGACTAGAAGCCCGTTACTCCGCGTACTTGAACTCGGGCATGTTCTTCAGCTCGTCCTTGCTCGCATTGAACACGGCGTGGTCCGGATACCACTTCGACGTGGACGACGTCGTGGTCGCCGCAGGCTTGTCGGTACCGGTCGCAGCGCCCGTCGTCGTGGTCGCGGCGGGCTTGGCGCCCGGGTTCGTGGCGGCGCCGGTATAGGCCACGGCCTCATTGACGAACTTCAGCTTCTCATAGGGCACCGCAACCAGATGCTCGCCCATGCCGAGGAAGCCGCCAACGCCGATCACGGCGATCTTGATGTTGCCGCTCTTGTCCATCAGCAGCTCGTTGATCGAGCCGATGTTCTCGTTGGCGTCGTTGTAGACCTTCAGGCCCGACATTTTCGACGTCCGCCACTCGCCCGAAGCGGTCGTGGCCGTCGTTGTCGCGGTGGCTGCAGGCGCTGCCTTGTCGGTGGTGGCCGTCGGGTTCTGCGCGAACGCGGCGGTCGCAAGCAGTGCAGTGCCGGCGAGGCCGGCGACGATCGATTTCGTCAGCATGTTGTCCTCTCCTTCAACAAAAAGCTCGTGTGGAGAAAACAGCGCTGAACATCAGCAGTTCCGAGCGCGCGGCAATTTCGTCGCGCGATACGCGAGAAGGACTCGCTGGACGAATGTTCCTGCGTCACCCAGGAACATTTTGCGGCGCACCGTTCCCCGCCGGCGATCATGCGCCCTGGGTGAAGCACGATCGCGGCGGGGAACGTGCCGACCCGCGTCGCTCGGGGTCAGCTCTTGAAGTCGATCAGGAGCGCGGAGAAATTCGAGCTGCTCGATGAGCTGCCGTTGGCGCCGTAGGACGAGCTCGACGATTGCGATTGCTGCAGCGCCTGCAGAAACTGCTGGAGGATCTCGGCCGTGGTCTGGTCGGTCGAGCTGCTGCTCGTCGAGTCCGTCGACGACGAATCCGAGGAGCCGTCGTCCGGCGGCGGGCCGGGCGGCGGTCCACCGGCACCGTCGGGACCGTTCGCGAAGGCGGACTGAAAGACGTTCTTCAACTCCTCGGCCTGGTCCGAGGTCAGCGTCCCGTTCGACACTTCGCTGGAAATGAGTTCGTCGATCTTCGACTGCATGTCCTCCTTGGAGGGACGCGTGCCGCTCGACTGGTCGCTCGACCGGCTCTGCTGGAGCGCGGTGTCGATGTCGGTCAGCGCCGTCGAGAGCGCGGACTGGTCCGACGACGAGATCGTGCCGGCGGAAACTTCCGATTGCAATTCCTGCTGCAGCCGCTGCAAGGGCGACTGGTAGCTGCCGGCGGATGCCGCCGAAATCGAAGTCATGATGGCTCCGTGGATTTTGCGGGGTTTCTTGTGTGACCGCGCCACGGTATGGTTAACGGCCTTAACGATACCTTGCCGCTTCCCTGCCCGGGCATGTCGCCATGTTGCGGAAAGGGCTACGGAAACAATCTGAAACAAAAATCTTCGCCATTTGGCCCGAATCTTGGACAAACAAAGCGCATGGCCATTCCCAATCCCAACATCCTGGTCGTCGAAGACGACCGCGAAACCCGGACGTTGATTGCGAAGTACCTGCGCAACAACGCCTGCAACGTCACCGCCGTGAGCGACGGCCGCGAGATGTCGCGCGCCATGGCCGACCACCGCGTCGACCTCATCATCCTCGACGTCATGCTGCCGGGCGAGGACGGCCTCAGCCTGTGCCGCAAGGTGCGCTCGGAGACGCAGACGCCGATCATCATGCTGACCGCGCGCGGCGAGGACGTCGACCGCATCGTCGGCCTCGAGATGGGCGCGGACGACTATCTGCCGAAACCCTTCAACCCGCGCGAGCTGCTCGCCCGCATCAACGCGGTGCTGCGCCGCCAGGCGGCCGCGCAGGCGGCAAGCTCGATCGAGGGCGCGAGCACGCTCGCCTTCGAGGGCTGGCGCATCGATTTGCGCCTGCGCGAGCTGCGCAATCCGGAAGGTGCGCGCGTCGCGGTGACCAGCGCCGAGTTCGATCTGCTCCGCACCTTCTGCGAGCGGCCCGGCCGCGTGCTGTCGCGCGACAGCCTGCTCGACCTCACCCAAGGGCGCAACACCGGCTCGTTCGAGCGCTCCATCGACGTGCTGGTCAGCCGCATCCGCCGCAAGATCGAGCCCAATCCGGCCGATCCCACCATCATCAAGACGGTGCGCTCCGGCGGCTATCTGTTCACGCCCAGAACTGAAGTAGCAAGCACGGAAGCGGTCGCGCCATCCCTGAGCAGCTGAGGGAACGGCCGTCATGACGCCGTTCCGCTTCTTCCACCTCAAGAGCATCGGCGGACAGATCGCCGCGCTGGTGGTGGCCTCGATCGTCGCGCTGCATCTGATCCTCACCGTGAGCTTCCTGGTAAGCCGGCCGGATCGCGCCGATCCGCCGCCCGACAGCGCGCATCAGCTCGCGGACGCAGCCCTGCTGCTCAACGGCGCGGAGGCGGGCGAGCGGCCGCGGATCCTCGCCGATATCGCCCGTGCGTTTCCGAAGGCCGGAATCGAGCTGCTCGCGCCCGGTACGGTTGCCGCCGGCGGCGACCGCGAGGGCCCGCAGCTGCACAATGTGCGCCGGCATCTCGGCCATCAGTACAAGGTGCTCGCGCTTGCGCCGCAGGGCGGCCCGCACCGGATCGCGGTCGAGCTGCCCGACGGCACCATGGTTGCCGGCCGCGTTGAGCCGTCGCCGCACGGATCGCGGTTCTGGGGCGGGCCGTGGATGATGACGCTGCTGTTCGTGCTGATCAGCGTCACCACGCTCGGTCTCTGGGCCTCCTACGCGCTGGCTGCGCCGCTGTCCTCCTTCGCCAAGGCCGCGGAGAATTTCAGCCTGGACGGCGAGGCCGATCCGCTGCCCGAGCGCGGGCCTGAAGAGATCCGCTCGGTGGCGCGCGCGCTCAACCGCATGCACGAGCGGATCGCGCGGCTGATGTCGGATCGCACGCGGATGCTGGCCGCGATCAGCCATGATCTGCGCACGCCGATCACGCGGCTGCGCCTGCGCGCCGAGTTCATCGAGGACGAGGGCAACCGCAAGCGCATGCTGATGGATCTCGACCAGATGCGCTCGATGCTGGAATCCGTGCTGTCGCTGCTGCGCAACGACCGCAAGATCGAGGCGGTGACGCTGGTCGATATCGCCAGCACGCTGCAGCTCATTGCCGACCAGTTCGCCGACATGGGCCACGTCGTGCACTATGAGGGGCCCATATCGGCGACCGCCGCAGCGCGGCCCGACGATCTGCATCGCGGCGTCACCAATCTCGTCGAGAACGCGGTGCGCTTCGGCGCCGAGGTCACGATCCGCCTCGACATATCGGGCACCAAGCTCGTCATCGACGTCGAGGATGACGGCCCCGGCATTTCGGATGCGCGCAAGCAGGAGATGCTGGAGCCGTTCGTGCGCGGCGACGACGCGCGCACCATGGACGAGTCCACCGGCTTCGGCCTCGGCCTGTCGATCGCACGCGCGATCGCGATCGCCCATGGCGGCGAGCTGTCGCTGCACGATCGCGAGCCGCACGGGCTGATCGTGCGGATGCAATTGCCGGTGTGGCAGGAGCCGCGACTCGCGGCCTAGCGCATGATCCGGAAAAGTGTGTAGCGGTTTTCCGAAGAGATCATGCGCCCTTAAGCCAGCAATTCAGGCTGCGAGCGGCGGATGCTCGATCGCGTGCTCATCGAAGATCGCCACCGCCTCGAAGCGGTAGCCGCAGGCCTGGCACGTCCAGAGATAGGATACGCGGCCTTCGCCCGGTTCGATCCAGTCCGGGAACGGGATCGGTGTGCCACATTGTGCGCACGGGTTCTGCATGGGGATGTCGTCGATGTGTGCTCTGCTCATTGACGTCCTCCCGAGTTGCCGTTTCTTGACGAGCAGTTTTTGAGCGAATGCACGAATGGACAGACCCGCTGTCGCGTAAGGCGCACCGCCAGCTCTAAACTTAACCCAAGTTTAAGTCGTAAAAGCGACGGGCCGGCGAAAATCGCCGTTGGTGACATTTCGCCACATCATCGCCGTGTTCCCGCGGCCTAACGCGCAAGGGTGCAGGTCCGTTCTGCCGAGGAATATTTCGATGAAAATTTTGCGTATTGCCGCGCTTGCCGCGGCGGGACTGATGATCACGCCGGTCGCATTCGCGGGCGAAGCCGAGTATGCCGAGATGGTCGCGATGCATGCCCGCGCCAACGGCGTGCCGGAAGCGCTGGTGCATCGCGTCATCATGCGCGAAAGCCGCTATCAGCCCGGCCTCGTCGGCCGTGGCGGCACCATCGGCCTGATGCAGATCAAGCTCGCGACCGCGCGCGGCGTCGGCTACACCGGCGATGCCGCCGGGCTGCGCGATCCCAACACCAACCTCACCTATGCGGTGAAGTACCTCGCCGGCGCCTATCGCGCCGCCAATGGCGACCACGCACGAGCTGTGCGTTATTTCGCGGGCGGCTATTACTACGTTGCAAAGCGGCAGCGCCAGGAGATGGTGCAGCAGGCGAGCAACGAGACCTGGCTCGAGCCGAACGGCAATCCGCAGCCGATGTTCGGCACCGCCCCGCACAGGAAGCTGGCGCAAGGCGTCCGCAACGCGCGGGCGCAGGTTCCGCACTAACCGCTGTCATTCCGAGGCAGTCTGCATGACTGACCCCGGAATCTCGAGATTCCGGGTCTGGTGCTTCGCACCATCCCGGAATGACTGCCCTGTGGCTGACGCGTTGACCACCCCGCCTCCCTGGCATACATTAGACCCGTTCCGAGGGGTGCTCCGAGGAGGAGCTGAGATACCGCTAAATGGGCAATACCGCCCAGGACCGCGGTGACCCTTTGAACCTGATCCGGGTCATGCCGGCGAAGGGACAGGGATGTTGCAGACCACCAAGCGACCGGATTCCCCGGTATCCATCATCGGCGCAGGCATTGCCGGCGCCTGGCAGGCGCTTTTGTTCGCGCAGGCCGGCCACACCGTGACGCTACACGAGCGCGGTGACGCCGCCATGACCGACGCCACCAGCCATTGGGCCGGCGGCATGCTGGCGCCCTATTGCGAGGCGGAGGTCGCCGAACCCATCATCTCCAGGCTCGGCCTGCGCTCCCTCGACATCTGGCGGCGCGAGCTGCCCGACACCCCCTTCAACGGCTCGCTCGTCGTCGCCCATCCGCGCGAGCGCAACGATTTCGAGCGCTTTGCCCGGATGACCGAAGGCCATCGCCGCCTCGATGCAGCAAGCTTGGCCGAGCTCGAGCCGTCGCTCGAAGGCCGCTTCCGCGATGCGCTGTTCTTCCCGACCGAGGGCCATGTCGAGCCGCGCCGCGTGCTGCCGAAGCTGCACGAGCGCATCAAGGCTGCCGGCGGCACCATCAAGTTCGACAGCGACGTCACCGCAAAAGATCTCGCAAACCTCAATCCTAAAGGCATCGTGATCGACTGCCGCGGCCTTTCCGCACGCGAGGAGCAGCCGGACTTGCGCGGCGTCAAGGGCGAGATGATCCTGATCGAGACCAGCGAGGTGCAGCTGTCACGTCCCGTGCGACTGATCCATCCGCGCTGGCCGCTCTACGTGATCCCGCGCGAGCAGAACCTGTTCATGCTGGGCGCGACCTCGATCGAGGCCGAGGACACCGGCGTCAGCGTCCGCTCCGCGCTGGAGCTGCTCGGCGCGGCCTACGCCGTGCATCCCGCTTTCGGCGAAGCCCGCATCGTCGAATTCGGCTCCGGCCTTCGCCCCGCCTACCCCGACAATTTGCCGCGCATCGGCATTCGCGGCGAGACCATCGCCGTCAACGGCCTCTACCGCCACGGCTTCCTGATCGCGCCGGCGCTCGCCGAGCTGACGCTCGCCTATGTCCAGCGCGGCCAGATCGACAATGAGGTGATGCAATGCGCGTGATCGTCAACGGCGAGCAACGCGAGATCAGCTCGGCCAGCGTCGATGCGCTGCTCACCGAGCTCGACTACGAGGGCACCCATTTCGCCATCGCGCTGAACTACGACGTCGTGCCGAAAAGCCGTTGGGCCGAGACGAGCCTGAAGGCCGGCGACGAGATCGAGATCATCACGCCGCGGCAGGGAGGGTGAGGAGATGAATACCGCCACAAACTCCGCCGTCATCCTGAGGTGCGAGCCGCCTTCGGCTCGCCTCGAAGGATGGCCGCAAGCGGCGCTGTCATCCTTCGAGGCGCGCAAGTGCGCGCACCTCAGGATGACGGCCTGTGCAAGTCGCCTGCAAGGAAATTGAAGCCATGGTGACCTTCTACGGCAAATCCTTCCCCTCCCGCCTCCTCATCGGCAGCGCGCTCTATCCGTCGCCGGCGATCATGCAGGAGGCGATCCGCGCGTCCGGCTCGAACATCGTCACGGTGTCGCTGCGGCGCGAATCCGCCGGCGGCAAGACCGGGGACGCGTTCTGGAAGCTGATCCGCGAGCTCGACGTCGCCGTGCTGCCGAACACCGCCGGCTGCCGCACCGTGCGCGAGGCCGTGACCACGGCAAAACTCGCGCGCGAGCTGTTCGGGACGTCCTGGATCAAGCTCGAAGTGATCGCCGACAACGACACGCTGCAGCCCGACGTCGTCGGCCTCGTCGAAGCCGCGACCATCCTGGTCAAGGACGGCTTTGAGGTGTTCCCCTATTGCACCGAGGACCTCTCGGTCGCCAACCGCCTGGTCGACGCCGGCTGCAAGGTGGTGATGCCGTGGGCGGCTCCCATCGGCAGCGCCAAAGGCATCACCAACCGCGATGCGCTCAAGCTGCTGCGCGAGCGGCTGCCCGATATCACGCTGGTGGTCGACGCCGGCATCGGCGCGCCCTCCCACGCGGCGCAGGCGCTCGAGCTCGGCTATGACGCCGTGCTGCTCAACACCGCCATTGCCAAGGCCGCCGATCCCGTCGCCATGGCGAATGCCTTCCGCCTCGGCTGTGATGCCGGCCGCACCGCCTACGAAGCCGGGCTGATGAACGCCCGCGACTTCGCCTCCCCCTCCACCCCTGTCGTTGGGACCCCGTTCTGGCATGCCGTATCCTGATCGCTTCTATCCCGTCGTCGACAGCCTCAACTGGGTCGAACGGCTGACCAAGCTCGGCGTCGGCACCATCCAGCTGCGCACGAAGGAGCTCAACGACGCCGACGCGCTGCAGATCGTCACCGACGCGCTGGCGATCACGAAAGACACGCAAGCCAAGCTGGTCGTGAACGACTATTGGCGCGCCGCGATCGTCGCCGGCGCGAAATATCTGCATCTCGGCCAGGAGGATCTGGCGGATGCCGACCTCAAGGCCATCCGCGAGGCCGGCCTGCTCTTCGGCATCTCCACCCATGACGACGCCGAGCTTGCCACCGCGCTCGCGGCAAAGCCCGACTACGTCGCGCTCGGCCCGATCTTCTTCACCACGCTGAAGTCGATGCGGTTCGAACCGCAAGGCATTCCGAAGATCACGGAATGGAAGAAGCGCATCGGCAGCATCCCGCTGGTCGCGATCGGCGGCATCAAGTTCGAGCACGCCGCGGAGATTTTTGCGGCGGGCGCGGATTCCATCGCCGTCGTCAGCGACGTCACCCAGAACGCCGACCCCGATGCTCGCGTGCGGCAATGGCTCGGCGAGTCGAAGGAGGCGGCGTGATGCGCACGCTCTCACCCCACACGCCACTGTCATCGCCCGGCTTGACCGGGCGATCCAGTACGCCGCGGCGTCTCGGCTCTAGCCGCACCGCCTCGGAGTACTGGATCCCCGCCTTCGCGGGGATGACAGCGGTATTTGCCTCTCGCACAGCGGCATCAACGAATTAAACCGGAGGATCCCATGAACATCCGCTCCAACCCCGACAAGACCGTCCCCGCCGTCACCACCGGCCCACTACCCTCCTCGCGAAAAATCTTCGCGTCTCCCGACGCCGCGCCCGACCTGCGCGTGCCCTTGCGCGAGATCATCCTCTCCGAAGGCGCGGGCGAGCCGAACCTGCCGGTCTACGACACCTCGGGCCCCTACACCGATCCGTCCGTCACCATCGACGTCAACGCCGGCCTTGCGCGCAACCGCAAGCAATGGGTGCTGGAGCGCGGCGGCGTCGAGGAATATGAGGGCCGGCAGATCAAGCCGGAGGACAATGGCAGCGTCTCCACCGACAAGGCCGCGCGCGCCTTCTCGGCCTATCACAAGCCGCTGCGCGGCCTCGACGGGCAGAAGATCACCCAGCTCGAATTCGCCCGCGCCGGCATCGTCACCAAGGAGATGATCTACGTCGCCGCCCGCGAGAACCTTGGCCGCAAGCAGCAGCTCGAGCGCGCCGAAGCCGCGCTTGCCGACGGCGAGAGTTTTGGTGCCTCCGTGCCCGCCTTCATCACGCCGGAGTTCGTGCGCGACGAGATCGCGCGCGGCCGCGCCATCATCCCCTCCAACATCAACCACTCCGAGCTCGAGCCGATGATCATCGGCCGCAACTTTCTGACCAAGATCAACGCCAATATCGGCAACTCGGCGGTGACCTCGTCGGTCGAGGAAGAGGTCGAGAAGATGGTGTGGGCGATCCGCTGGGGCGCCGACACCGTGATGGACCTCTCGACGGGCCGCAACATCCACACCACGCGCGAGTGGATCCTGCGCAACTCGCCGGTGCCGATCGGCACCGTGCCGATCTACCAGGCGCTGGAGAAGTGCAACGGCGACCCGGTGGCACTCACCTGGGAGCTCTACAAGGACACGCTGATCGAGCAGTGCGAGCAGGGCGTCGACTATTTCACCATCCACGCCGGCGTGCGCCTGCAATACATCCACCTCACCGCCAACCGCGTCACGGGCATCGTCAGCCGCGGCGGCTCGATCATGGCGAAGTGGTGCCTGGCGCACCACAAGGAAAGCTTCCTCTATACGCATTTCGACGAGATCTGCGACCTCATGCGCAAGTATGACGTCTCGTTCTCGCTCGGCGACGGCCTGCGTCCCGGCTCGATCGCGGACGCCAACGACCGCGCGCAGTTTGCCGAGCTGGAGACGCTCGGTGAGCTCACGAAGATCGCGTGGGACAAGGGCTGCCAGGTCATGATCGAAGGCCCCGGCCACGTGCCGATGCACAAGATCAAGATCAACATGGACAAGCAGCTCAAGGAGTGCGGCGAAGCCCCGTTCTACACCCTTGGACCGCTGACCACCGACATCGCACCGGGCTACGACCACATCACCTCGGGCATCGGCGCGGCCATGATCGGCTGGTTCGGCTGCGCCATGCTCTGCTACGTGACGCCGAAGGAGCATCTCGGGCTACCCGATCGCAACGACGTCAAGACCGGCGTCATCACCTACAAGATCGCAGCCCACGCCTCCGACCTCGCCAAGGGCCACCCCGCCGCGCAACTGCGCGACGACGCCCTCTCCCGCGCGCGGTTCGAATTCCGCTGGACCGACCAGTTCAACCTCGGCCTCGATCCGGACACCGCAAAGAGCTTCCACGACGAGACCCTGCCGAAGGAAGCCCACAAGGTCGCCCATTTCTGCTCGATGTGCGGACCAAAGTTCTGCTCGATGAAGATCACGCAGGACGTGCGGGATTATGCCGCGACACTGAACGATCCGAACTCGGTGGGGATGTCGATCAGCGGGACGGCCGAGGACGGCATGGCGAAGATGAGCGCGAAGTTCAAGGAGATGGGGAGCAGCGTTTATCTGGATGCGGAGAAGGTGAAGGAGAGTAACCGGGTGTTGTGAGCTATCCCCGCGCGTCTTGCCTGGGCTTGACCCGGCATCAGTCAATAGCAAAAGACCGGGCAAGCGCCCGGTCTTTTTCGATATGTACCCTTACAGACATGCTATGTGTGGTTGCGATCAGCTAACCGATGTCCAGGGGAACGAGAAATGAAGACCGATCTGTTGTTGCGAAGTCTCCTGGATTTGATGCTGCAAATGAGTGATGCGGATATGTCCGTGCTCATTGCTGCGGTTGAGAATCGTACCTCAGCTATGTCGACGATCGTCGGCAGTTCCAACCACATCCTATGGACCGAGCTTGCGAAGCTTGGATTTTTGGAGGACGAGGGTTCACCTCCCATTGCGCAATTGGATCAGATGAGAGTTTTCTCCGTCGTTCAAGAGAGCATACCCCGTCTCGAGGAGCTACTCTCGGAATTCCGGCAGCGGAAAGTACATGAGCGAATGAACGAAATATTTGAGACCCTCTGTGTTCCTGCCGGCAAGCAAATCGTGGAGCGAGTCTACCAGAGTGGTGGAGACAATGCAGAAGTTCAAATCCTGATGGGTCTAACACTAGCGTCAGTTCTGGGTACGTGTGTCGCATCAAAATACTACGACAAGGCGGTGCAACAAGTTGCAGATTTGGCTAAGAGACGTTTGGCCGATAGCGTTCAGCACTAACTTCTGAGAAGCAAGTAGCCCGGATGAGCGAAGCGGCATCGGGAGTCTTCGCTGTCCGCATATCGCTCCGGTCATGCAGTCGTGGATGTTGCACGTGCTTGAACCCGCCCCCCACCGTCTCCCCGACCAGCTCCGTCCCGACCTCCGCCTCGTCTTCGTCGGCACCGCCGCCTCGACGCGCTCGGCCGAGCTCGGGCACTATTACGCTCATCCCGGCAACCGCTTCTGGCGCGCGATCCATGAGGCGGGGATCACGCCGCGGCGGTATCAGCCGGGCGAGTTCGCATCGCTGATCGAGCTCGGGATCGGCTTCACCGATCTCTCCAAGTCGGGCGCCGGGATGGATCACCAGATCGCGGCGGAAACGATCGACTTGCCCGGGTTCAGGGCGAAGATGGAAAAGTACCGGCCGCGGACGATTGCGTTCACGAGCAAGAAGGCGGCGAGCCTGTTTTACGGCAGGCCGTCAGCTGCGATTGCGCTGGGGCGGCAGGCGCGGGATGGAAGCTGGCCGGAGACATTTGTGCTGCCGTCACCGTCGGGTGCGGCGTCGGGGAGTTGGACGCTGGAGCCGTGGCGGGAGTTGGCTAGGTGGATTGCTGCGTAGGGTGGGTTAGACGTGCGGATGCGCGAAGCGCAGTCCGCTCGTCGTAACCCACCAGGTCTGTCGCCGCGAACACAGACGTGGTGGGTTACGCCTCGCACCGTCGCGCGACGATAGACTGCAATTGGGATCGGCTAACCCACCCTACGGACCTCCACACTCCGCCGTCTTCCTGGCGAAAGCCAGGACCCATTACCCCAGGGAGAGGTTTGGCGAAGACTCGTGGTCCGGTACTGCGACCAACCGCAATCGATAGATCACGCGGTATGGGTCGCCAGGACGACACTGTGGGTGTAGCTCGCGATCTTGCTCAAACTCGAAGCCTCGTAGGGTGGGCAAAGGCGCGTCAGCGCCGTGCCCACGATTTCTCCGTGGGTCCCGACAGTGCGTGGGCACGGCGCGCGTAGAGCGCGCCTTTGCCCACCCTACGGGACCGTTGGCCCCTCAGCCCGCATACGCCTTGTCCAGCTCCGCGATCACGATCTTCCGCATGCCCATCATCGCCTGCATGACGCGGTTCGCCCTGGTGCGGTCGGGATCGCCGAGATAGCGGCCGAGCGCCGTCGGGATCACCTGCCAGGACAGGCCGAACTTGTCCTTGAGCCAGCCGCACCGCGATTCTTCGCCGCCGTCGGCGGTGAGCGCTTTCCAGAAATAGTCGACCTCGCCTTGCGTCTCGACGCTGATGAAGAACGACACCGCCTCATTGAAACGGTATTGCGGCCCGCCATTGAGCGCGTGGAAGCGCTGGCCCTCCAGCTCGAACACCGCCATGAAGTCGCTGACGGTGTCGACCTTGGCATTGGGAAACACCGATTTGTAGAACGCGACCGCCTCGGGGACGTTGTTGTCGAACCAGAGAAACGGCGTGATCGAGGTCATGGGCGGGATCCTTTCGGCTTGGGCGGGGCGCGCTGGTGCTCCAAGGACGCGGGCAGGAGGGGCGTTCCGACAATGGGGACGGGATTTTTCTTGTAGCCCGGATGAGCGAAGCGATATCCGGGGCGACTATTCCCGCATATCGCTTCGCTCATGCGGGCTACGGGCTCCGCGAAATCGCGATAACCTGTCGGAAACCGCCCCGCCCGTTCGTCCTCTGGACGCAAACCGCGATCACACCCGGAGCCCCCCAATGCCGACCATCACCGCCTTCGAAACCTCCCCCGACCGCGGCAGGGGGCAGGCGCGCGACATGCGGGTGCGTTGGGCGCTCGAAGAGGTCGGCCAGCCCTATGACGTCCGCCTGGTCTCATTCGCCGCGATGAAGCAGCCGGCGCATCTGGCGCTGCATCCGTTCGGGCAGATCCCGACCTATGAGGACGGCGATCTCGCCCTGTTCGAAACCGGCGCGATCGTGCTGCACATCGCCGAGCGTCATGGCGGACTGCTGCCGACGGACAGCAACGCGAGAAGCCGCGCGATCGCGTGGATGTTCGCCGCGCTGAACACGCTGGAGCCGCCGATCGTCGAGCTCGGCATGGCCATGCTGTTCGAGCGCGACAGGAGCTGGTACGCGGAGCGGCTGCCGATGCTGCAGGATCGCGTCCGCACCAGGCTCGGCGAATTGTCCCGCCGCCTCGGCAAAGCCGACTGGATCGACGGCGCGTTCAGCGCCGGCGATCTCATGATGGTGACGGTGCTGCGCCGGCTGAACACGTCCGGCCTGCTGGACGAATATCCTGACATCGCCGCCTATGTCGCCCGCGGCGAGGCGCGGCCGGCGTTCCGGCGCGCGTTCGATGCGCAGCTTGCGGTGTTCAACGCTGCGTCGAACGACAGCTAGCCGAGCGCTCGCCTTGACTCGCCCAGCGCCCTCGCGCACAACGGGTGGTACGATCCTGGTACATCTCGGCGCGGTTGGGGAACGGCGTGACAACACATCTTGCGTATCGTCAGGCGGCGCGCGTTGCCGCGATCGGGCTGGCCCTGGGGCTCCTGACCGGCTGCCTGTCGACGTCGAATCAGGCGCCGACGACGGCGGCGCCCGTGACACCCTCGCCTCCCAAGGCCGGCTACGCATCGGTTCACATCGGCCGCCCGTTCGGCTCCAACACCAGTGTGTTTGCGCTGCCCATCGAGGTCGACGGCAAGGCCCTGATGTCGCTGCCTCCGGGGAAGTACACCACGGTCGAGTTGCCGCCGGGCCCACACAGTGTCGGCTCACCGAACGAATACTGGACACGCGTGATCTCAGGCATCCCGCATCCGGCCGAGTTCGTCGTGGAGGCAGGCAAGTCCTATTACCTGCTGCCGAAGGCCTGGGGCGAGGACGCCGGCTACCGCTACACCATGGTCGGATCGGCCGTCGTGCCCGAAAGGGACTCGATCAACCACAGCACCTTCTCGGTTCGGATCGCGGCTGCGACCGAGGCGCCGCCGGCCGAATTCAGGCAGCTCAGCTACACCAAGACACAGTAGCAGGTCGGCAGTGTAAGCCGCTTTGTCCGTCCCGGCACGGCGGGCGAGTATGAGAGCATCATCCGGGGTTGTATCTGCGTCGCATCCCGCTACGCTCGCGGGTGACGCGACGCCGCACACCGATCTGGACCATCATGAGCACTGATCTCTCCGGTGTCTGGGACGGCACCTATGTTCAACCGGGCACGGGAATGGTCACCTTCACGGCGACGCTGGTCGAGGCCGGAGGCGCGCTTGGCGGAAGCGTGACCGAGCCCTGCATGAACCCGCGTTGTCCGCTCAGCACCCACAACGCCTCGATCGCGGGTCACCGGTCCGGCAGCGTGGTCTCGTTCGTCAAGCGCTACGAGCCGCCGGGCTACGGCTATGACACCGTCGTGTACGAAGGCACCGTGAACGCCAGCGCCACGGAGATCGATGGTCGCTGGCGCCTGCCCCGCGAGTCAGGATCGTTTCTGATGATCCGCTCGAGCAGGCCCGCACAGGCGACCACCATCGAGGACCGCGCCAAGGAGCCGGCACGCTAGCAGGGAGCCCGCCCATGCTGACCCTCTATTCCTACCCGCAACTCTTCGGCGTCGCCGACAACAACGGCTACGGCCTCAAGGTCTACGCCTTCCTCAAGCTCGCAGGCGTGCCGTTCGTGCATGAGCACATCTTCGATGCCTCCGCCGCGCCGCGCGGGCAGCTGCCTTATGTCGTCGACGACGGCGAGACCATCGGCGACAGCGAGACCATCATCGCGCACACCATCGCGAAATATCGCCTGACCATCGATGCGGCGCTGTCACAGGCCGCACGGCGCACCAATCATCTCGTCACGCGCATGCTGGACGATCTCTACTGGGTGATGTCGTATTCGCGCTGGAAGGACGAGCGCTTCTATCCGGCGTTCCGCGACGGTTTTATCGCGCAGCATCCGCAGGTCAGCGCCGAAGGGTTCGAGAAGGCGAAGGCGTACAACGCGCAGCGCTATCACTACCAGGGCATCGGCCGCTACACGCCCGATCAGGCCTATGCGCGGGGGCTCGCCGATCTGCAGGTGCTGGCGGAGATCGTGCCGGGCACAGGCTTCGTCCACGGCGCGGCGCCTGGTAGCATCGATGCCGGCATCTACGGCTTTGTCGCCAACATCTATTATTTTCCGATCCCGACGCCGCTGAAGGCCTTCGTCGATGCGCACGAGAACCTCGTCGCGCATTGCGAGCGGGTGCATGCGATGGTGACGGGAACGTAGGGTGGGTTAGCTCGCGGCCGCGCGAAGCGCGTCCGCGGGCGTAACCCACCACTTCTGTCTCCGCGGAAACCAAAGAGGTGGGTTACGCCCTGCCGATGCGCTTCGCGCATCCGCAAGGCTAACCCACCCTACGGCACCGTTTTCTACCGCATCGTGATCGCAAGCCCGCTGAGATCCGCATTCGCCATCAGGCCGACCTGCGTGCCGGTCAGCTCCAGCACCGCGCCCTTCTGGTTGGTGAGCACGATGGCGCGGGCGCCGCGGCCGACCGCAAGGCCGGCACCGGCGGCGCCATAGACGCCGGCGACGTCGGAGGGACGGTTGATGTTGGAGACGCGGCCACGCAACACGGTCTTGGATCCCCCGAACACGAGGCCGTAGTCGAGCCCGCCGGTCGAGAGCCCGTAGGAGCGGCCGCGGAAGTTCAGCACGCCGCTCCCGCCGGAGCCGCCGATGATCCAGCCCGCCTTGTAGATCGTCAGCACCACGGTGCCGCCGTCGGCCAGCGCCGAGGTCGAAAGGCCGGCAAGCGCGGCAATGGCGACCAGCGCGGCGCGAAGGGGGCTAGCGATCTTCATGGAGTGTCTCCGGGGGCTATTTTTCAAGGAGGGAATCGAATCAGACGCGGCCAATCTACCCGATCGATCGCGGCGGCAACATGATGGGGCGGACAAGGGGCGCGGTCTGCGGCCACGCACCCAACTGTCATCGCCCGGTTCAACCGGGCGATCCAGTATTCCAGAGGCGCCTGAGATTGAACCGAGAAGCCGCGGCGTACTGGATGCCCCGGTCAAGCCGGGGCATGACCGCGGAGGTTGGGATCGCAGCACAGGCCAACCGCATCATGCCATTCTGCCCCTGTTTTGCCCGACGGCGCAAACGAAATATTTCGTCGTTCCCGAAATCAAAAAAGATCAATGATTTCGGCTTGGTCTCTACTGTGCATGGGGTTGTTTTCGCATTTTTTGTCTTTGCCCCTCGGCAACCCGATTGCAACTCCCCCGCATCCCGCTACGCTCCTGCTCCCGACACGCCCACGAGGTGATGCCATGCCGATCCAGCATTTCGCGGCCCCGCCGCACGTCAAGGCGCCACCGCTGTCCTTTGCGACGCGCGTCGGCGACTTGCTGTTCGTCTCGGGCATTCCCGGCTTCGACGCCCATGGCGCGCTGCCCGACGGCTTCGAGGCGCAGTTCGCCAATGTCGTCGTCAACATCAAGCGCGTGCTGGACGAGGCCGGAGCGACCTTGCGCGACCTCGCCAAGGTCAACGTGCTCTTGACCCGCGCCTCGGACGTTGCCGCCATGAACGCGCTCTATGCCGGCGCCTTCGGCCCGCCGCCCTACCCGGCGCGCACCACATGCGTGGTGCATGCGCTGCCCGATCCGAAGATGCTGATCGAGATCGAGGCGGTGGCGTCGCTCGCGAAGTGAACCGCGGTTGGGCACGTGTGGCCTGCCGGGCACGCGGCCGAACCAAATGCCCTGCATCGCCTGACATGTCCGTGAAACGGCGGCTCCCGGCTTGCAAAGGACCGGCTTTTCCCGCACGAATTTTCGCGTCACACTTCCCCACAAGGAGATATTTCATGCGTCGCGTTCTCGCCCTCTGTGCCGTTGCCGGCATCGCTAGTTCCGTGTTCGCCGTGCCCGCATCCGCAGCGCCGGGCTATTACGTGATCCGGTGGGACAACACCGGCATCTGCCAGGTCTGGAACGAGGACCTGAAGTACAAGCCGTTCCAGTGGGGCGTGTCGACCTACAAGGTCGTCAGCAAGCCGGCCCCGACCTTCCAGCAGGCGTCCGACCTGCAGATCAAGATGCGCGCCGAGCGCCGCTGCACGCTCTAGGCTTTACGCGACATACCAGATTGAAAAGGGCGGATCGTGCGAGCGGTCCGTCCTTCCTCTTTTTGACGGACCGCCCTTTTTTTCAGCCGACGGCGCGCATTTCCAGCGCCCGCTCTTTGAACCTCGTCGGCGCGCGGAACTACTCACATCTTGTCCGGGGCGCAGGCCAAGAAGCGCCCCGCGCCACTCCTCCCCATCATTGTCGGGAGGCGCATCACATCTTTCATTTGAGGAGCTGATCATGCGTCGTCTTTCCATGCTGTGCGCTGCTGCGGGTCTTGCCGTCACGGCCTTCGTCGCCGCGAGCCCCGCCGAAGCCAGCTATCATCTGATCCGCTGGCACGACACCGGCTTCTGCCAGATCTGGGACGAGAGCCTCCCGACCACGCCGTGGCCGGCCGGCTATCACCGCGCCAGCGCGACCGTGCCGACCTTCCTCGACGCGCTCGTGGTGAAAGACAATGCGCTGAAGGCCGGTCACTGCACCTGGTAAGATTCGATCGGCGGACGACAAGGGCCGGGCAAGGATGCAATGCTAGCATCCTTGCCCGTTCGCGTTTCCATCCAGCGTTTCTATCCAGCCTTTCTGTTAAGTCCTGGCGGGATCAATCGATGCGCACGCTCACCACGACGGCAGCCATCTTGTCACTCGCGCTCGTCTCCGCGGCGCCCGCGCAGGCGCCGCAATCGTTCCGCGTGATCTCGCCGATCTTCGGCCAGCTCGTCAGCTTCGCGATGCCGTCGAATTTCGCGGTGGTGTTCGAGAACACCAAAGGCGGCCACTACATCCGCGAAGCCGTGCTGAAGGGCGAGACGCCCGAGCAGTGGATCCAGATGATCACGGTCACCGGCGAGAAGGGCATGACGCTGACGCCGGATGCATCGCCGGAAAGCTTCGCGGGCACCATTGCCGGCGGCTTCAGATCGGCCTGCCCCGACAGCTTCGCAGCGCAGCCGCTCGGCGCCATGACATTCGGTCGCTTCGAGGCGTTCGCCGCCGTGATCGGCTGCGGCCGCATCGACAGCGGCCCGACCCGGCACAGCGAGACCGCGCTGCTGATCACGCTGAAGGGCACCACCGACTATTACACCATCCAATGGGCCGAGCGCGGCCCCGAGAGCGACGAGCCGCCGGTCAGGGACGAACGCTGGCAAGCCCGCCTGAACGATCTCAATCCGATCGCCCTCTGCCCGATCGTGCCAGGCGAAGCCGCGCCCTATCCGAGCTGCGTGAACAAGAGCTGAGCGCGCCGCAAGCTCAGGCCTCGTAGGGTGGGCAAAGCGCAAGCGTGCCCACCACTCCGTCCATCATGAAGAAGACCGTGGGCACGGCGCTTCGCGCCTTTGCCCACCCTACGAGATCTCACTCGATCTCTCAGGCGTCCTTGTGCGCGCCGGGATGGATCAGGACATCGCGCGCGGCGGCGAGGTCGATGAAGGCTTGCGCGGTGCCGCCGTGGTCGGGATGCATGCCCTTGGCGGCACGGCGGTAGGCCTGGTTGATGTCGTCGCAGGTGAGCTGCACCGCGAGCGGCAGGCCGAGCATCTTGCGGGCGCGATCCTCGCTCGAAAGCTTCTTCGGCATCGCGTTGCGACGACCGAAGCGCGGCGCGGTCAGACCATGGACGACCTCGAGCACCACACTGAGGCGGCGCTGCGCCGCCTGCGTGACGCTGTGATCGTCATTGACCAGAGCCTGACGCAGCACCGGAAGCGCCTGCTCGGCGGCCTGCCGCAGCGTGGCATCCGTGCTCATCCGCACGATCTCGGCCA
Organism: Bradyrhizobium sp. CCBAU 45389; assembly: GCF_028128625.1. Classification (NCBI taxonomy): domain Bacteria; kingdom Pseudomonadati; phylum Pseudomonadota; class Alphaproteobacteria; order Hyphomicrobiales; family Nitrobacteraceae; genus Bradyrhizobium; species Bradyrhizobium sp. CCBAU 45389. Next base: position 364,412 of record NZ_LBIY01000099.1, read on the forward strand.
CGATCCGGCCGGCCTCGGCCCAGTCGGCCGGCTGTGCCGTCCGCAGGCGTTCGAGAGCGAGTTTCCAGGATTCAAGCCGTTCCATCATGCGCGCAACGTTTAGCAATGAAGATCAGTATGCCAAGGCCGCCGTTTCCGACCCCTTAATTTCGGGTTAGCCTTTCATGAAACTTAGAAACGAAATCGGGAGGAAAATGTCATGGCATTGCTCGCAAACCACATCGCCGTAATCACGGGCGCCGGTTCCGGCATCGGCCGGGCGATCGCGGCCGGCTATGCCCGCGAGGGCGCGCAAGTGGTGTTGCTCGACGTCAACGCCGACACCGTCGCGGAGGCCGCGCAGGAGATCCGCAAAGCCGGCGGCAAGGCCGAGAGCTTCGCGCTCGACGTGACCAGACGTGACGATTGCTTTGCGCTCGCAAAGCAGGTCGCGGGCAAGGTCGGACAGGTCTCGATCCTCGTCAACAATGCCGGCATCACCCGCCGCAACGCCTTCACGGCCGAGACCGAGACGGTGGCGAAGGACTGGAACGACATCATCTCGCTCAACCTCAACGGCGTCTTCAACGTGACGCAGGCCTTTCTCGCGCCGCTGCGCGCGAGCAAAGGCCGCATCGTCAATATCGGCTCGATCCAGTCCTTCGTGCATCTGCGTACGCCGAGCTCGGCGGCGTATACGACCTCGAAACACGGTGTGCTCGGCTTCACCAAGGCGCTCGCGGTCGAGCTCGGCAAGGAAGGCGTGCGCGTCAACGCGATCGGGCCGGGCTTCATCGAGACCAACATCAACGCCCATGTGCGCGCGACCAATCCGGCGCTGGTGCAGGCCTTCGTCGATCACACGCCGCTGGCGCGCACCGGCAAGCCCGAGGACATCGTGGGCCCCGCGATCTTCCTCGCCTCCGATCTGTCGGCCTACGTCACGGGCACGATCGTGATGGTGGACGGCGGCTACCGGACGGTGTGAGCGGCGCACTATCGTCGCCACGCGGCATCATCGCCGGCTGCGCTAGGCAAAGAGACGAAATTGCGGATCGAGATAGGTCCGCATCGCCATGCATCTTCTGCCAAACGCGGCCGCTTCGCGGCATTCCTGAGGTCATCTGGGTGCGATCGCGCGCAATTAACCTTTCATTAACCAAACCCGCCCACCGTGGTTTTACGGCCTGGGGGTCGTTTGTTCTCGATCCGCTTCCAGCGAAGGAAGCGGGCGTTGATCGGGGTGTGTTGATGACCACTGTTCATGTCGCGGCGCCGCAGGACGCACAATTCCTCGCTCCGAACCAGATCGTTCCACTCCTGATCGGCGCAACCGTCGACGAGGTCGAGCGAGAGCTCGTGCTCCAGACGCTCGCCCGCTGCGACGGCAACCGCACACGCGCATCGCGCGTGCTCGGCCTGTCGGTACGCACGCTGCGCAACAAGATCAGGCTCTATGCCGCCTCCGGCATCGAGGTGCCGACCTGTCAGGAGTAGTGCGCAACTGCGTGCGGATGATCAATCCGCCTGCGTGGCCGTGCCGCGAGACAAGCGGCGCAGCCCGCGCTGCGCACACATGCCGACCAGCATCGCAAGTGCGATGACCGCGACCGCGGCCGTCATCAGCTCGATGGCGCAAAGCACGAAAGCCGTCATGACCGCCCATGACGGCTGCGGCTCCTCGGCAAACGCAATCGGCACGATGTCAGGCACGAGCAGCTGCGCGATGACGATGGCCGCGGCAAGGACAGCGGCGGACAGGCAGACGATTTTCCATGCTGCGCGCATCGATCGCTCCTCGCGATGATCATGGCCTCACAACTCAATGACACGGCGCCTCGTCCCGTCGATTGATGTTGATCGAGCGCGGCACGATGCGCCGTTAGAATTGCTGCTGTCGTCAAACGCCGCTAAGTAGCTTGCTTCCGGTCAAGGGAGCAGTGGCGTGGCAGACGATCAGGGACGGCAGGGACCCCCGGGTCCGCGTGGGCGGCAGGGCGAACCGGGACGGCCGGGACCGCAGGGTCATCCGGGCAAGCGGGGCCCGGACGGCGCGCGCGGCAAGCCGGGGCCGCAGGGCAAGCCCGGACCAATCGGAAAGGCAGGCCCCCAAGGCAAGGCCGGCCTGCAGGGCAAGCCGGGCGATGCCGGTGCGCGTGGCGTTGCCGGCCCGCAGGGTCCGGTTGGACCGCAGGGACCGGCAGGGCCGCAAGGCCCTCGCGGCGAGCAAGGTCCGCCCGGCCAGCTGCCGTCGATCGAACAGGTGCTGCCGTGGCTCGAGCAGCTCTTCGACGCCTGGGACGAGCGCCGCCGCCAGCGCGAGCGTGAAGCCGCCGAGCGCGAGGCGCTGGAGGCTGCGGTCATGGAGACCGGCGAGCCGATCGCCGATGACGAGAGCGACGACAGCGAAGCCGACGATCACAAGAAAAAGAAGAAAAAGAAGAAGCACGGCAAGAGCTAGTCTGCTCATGCCCGGACGCAGAGCAGCGCGCCCGGGATACGTGCCAATCAAGATGACCGGGAGGCATCATCCCGGCGCGGCAGCATGCCCATGCGCTCGAACTGCCAGCGCATGGCGCGATACCAGAGATAGCCGACCGCAGCACCACACAGGGCCAGGATCACGACGCTCGCGCTCGAGAACGAGCCGCTCCACCACATCATCCACGCGGTCCACAGCAGCGTGAAGATGATGGCACCTGCCTTGAGGGGAAGAAGGGGGCGGCTCATGGTCGTGCTCCGGGCTGTCAAAACCCCGGCAGGCATCATTGCAAGTCGAGGCGACCTGTACCGTGAGCCAGATCACGGAAGAGCCCCTGGAGCCTCTAGCCGAACCGCAACCTCGAACGCTCCTTCGCCTTCTCCGCCTCGACCTCGCGGTCGCGCGCCGGGGCATGGGTATGCAGCGATGTCAGGAGTCTTCGCGCGGCCTCCGAGACCTCTGCGACGGCGCGGTCGAAGGCGGCCTCATTGGCCTGCGACGGCTTGTTGAAGCCGGACAGCTTGCGCACGAATTGCAAGGCCGAGGCCTGGATCTCGTCCTCCGTCGCCGGCGGCTCGAAATTGAACAGCGTCTTGATGTTGCGGCACATGCGGCGTCTCTCTCCCTGGGTTTCCATAAGGACGATCGGCGGAGGCGAAATCCTACATCCTTCCCCGCGCTTCTGCTAAGTTCCGCACCAAGGCGGCCGACGACCATGAGCCGCTCGAGGAGAGAGACATGAGAGCTTCTTGCGCGGCGCTGACAGGCGTTCTGCTGTCCGTTTCGACGTGGGCGATGGCCGCTGACTATCCGGCCCCCAAACAGGGCGACTGGATCGCCAGGGACTTCAAGTTCCACACCGGCGAAACCATGCCGGAGCTGCGGCTGCACTACACCACCGTGGGCGAGCCGAGCGGCCAGCCCGTATTGGTGCTGCACGGCACGGGCGGCTCGGGCGCGAGCATGCTGACGCCGTCCTTTGCCGGCGAGCTGTTCGGCGCCGGGCAGCCGCTCGACGCGTCCAAATATTACATCATCATTCCCGACAGCATCGGCCATGGCAAATCCTCGAAGCCGTCCGACGGCATGAAGACGAGCTTTCCGAAATACGATTACGAGGACATGGTCGAGGCGCAGTATCGCCTGGTGACGGAAGGGCTCGGCGTCAAGCACCTGCGCCTCGTCATCGGCAATTCGATGGGCGGCATGCACACCTGGTTGTGGGGCGAGAAATATCCGAAGGCGATGGACGCGCTGATCCCGATGGCCTCGCAGCCGACCGAGATGGCATCGCGTAACTGGATGCTGCGGCGGATCATGCTCGATACCATCCGCAACGATCCCGACTACAACGGCGGCAACTACGCCAGCCAGCCGCGCATGATGAAATACGCCATCACCGCCTACGGCATCGCCAGCATCGGCGGCACGCTGGCCTATCAATCGCAGGCGCCGACGGCAGCCAAGGCCGACAAGATCGTCGACGAACGGCTCGCGGCGCCGATCACGGCCGACGCCAACGACTTCGTCTATCAGTGGGAGTCCTCGCACGACTACAATGCGAGCGAAAAGCTGGAGGCGATCGAAGCCTCGCTGCTGCTGATCAATTCCGCCGACGACGAGCGCAACCCGCCCGAGACCGGCATCACGGACGCTGCGATGAAGCGCGTCAAGAACGGCCGCCTCTACCTGATCCCCGCCAGCACCGAGACGCGCGGCCACGGCACCACCAGCAATGCAAAGTTCTACAGCGAGCAAATCCGACAATTGCTGCAAACCGCGCCGCAACGGACGATGTAGGACAGGAAGCGCAAATCCTCATATCGCAATGCATCATGTGCGGCGCTTCGGCGCCGCATATTATTTGAGCATGCAATGCGCCGGCAGCTCGGGCTTAATCGCGTCAACGATACGAATCGACGCGTGAGGAGGAGCATCGCATGCACAGGCTCGCACTGTGCGTCTGGCTGGCCGCGACGACCGCGCTGACGAGCGCCGCGTTGGCGTTCGACAACGGGCAATATGATCACGTCCCGCCCGACATCCGCGCCTGGTTCAAGAGCGTGATCGCGCCGAACGGCGTGCCCTGCTGCGACATTTCCGACGGCCATCGCACCGAATACGACGTGCGCGGCGGCACCTATTGGGTGCCGATCGAGGGGCAATGGATGGAAGTCCCCGAGCGCGCCATCATCCGCGACCGCGGCAATCCGGTCGGCCAGGCCGTGGTCTGGTACGTCCGCCATCGCGGCGCCATCATCATCAGCTGCTTCGTGCCCGCGGACGCGGTGTAGGCCGCTAGGCCTTCAGCTTTCGCTTGGGCGAGGCCTCGACAAATTCAATGTCATCGCCGAAATCATCCAGCGCGGCGCGGACGGACTTGGCGTCGGCATCGGCGACGGTGAAGATCGCGGCGAGGGTCTGCCGCTTCTGTCCCGGAAACAGGCTTCGGGCGGTGTAGCCGGCCTCGGCGAGCGTCTTGATGATCATGCGCCGCCGGCGCTGATCGACACGATCGCGGAATTTGAACTGCACGGACATGCCGAGAACCTAGCCGTTCGCAGCGCCCGATCAAGGTCGCAGGAACCTATTTTCGCCGCTTCCTCGCCGGTTTCGCGCGACCGAGCGCAGCGGCGACGTCGAGGAGGCCCGCGCCGTATTCCGGCGTGAAGTCCCGTCCCCGCATCGACGGCAATTTGGTCGCCGTCGCGATCAGGCGCCTGGCAACCGCAAGTCCGGCCGCTCTGGATTTCGGCTTGTTGACGTAGACGAGTGCAGCGGCACCCGTCACATGCGGCGTTGCCATCGACGTGCCGGGCCAGGAATCGTAACTCGTATGATCGGCGAAGCTCGCCTTCACCCGCGGCACTGTCGACAGGATGTTGACGCCCGGCGCGACCAGCTTGATGTGCTTGCCCGTATTGGAGAACGAGGCGCGCCGATGAGATTCGTCGACGGCGCCAACTCCGATCGTGTCCGCGTAGCCCGCCGGATACTCCTTCGGATTGCCGGTCTCGAACTCGTTGCCCATCGCGGTCGAGATGACGACGCCCGCATCGATCAATTCGGCGAAGATCGCCGCCTCCGCCTTCGAATGGTCCTCACCGCCAATGCTGAGATTGATGACCTTGATGTTGGAATCGAGCGCGGCCGCGAGCGCCTTGCTGTAGAACTCGAAGTTGAAGTTCTCGTCATCGCCTGCGCGCTTGGGATCGTCGAAGACCTTCCAGCAGTGCAACCGGCAATTGGCCACGCCTGCGAGACCGACCGAATTGTTGACCACGGCCGCGATCGTGCCGCTGACATGCGTGCCGTGGCCGAGAAAGTCGCGCGCTCCGTTGCCGTCGTGCCGGTATTCCTCGATCGCTCCTGCAAGATCGGGATGTCCGGCGTCGACACCGCTATCGAGCACGGCGACGTGAACGCGCCCCGCACCCGGCCGCCGCCTGTCGAACCATCTGATGGCGCGAAGGCCCCACTGGCGGATCTTCATGGGATCGGCGGCGGCACTGAGCCACCGGTTGGGGACCGGCTCGACCAGATCCATCGCCTTCGATGCACTCAGGCGCTTCAGGACTCCGGCATCTATCTTTCTGTCCTTCACCTGCACGATCTGAAATCCGGCCAGCGCTTCTCGCGGTGCCGCCGTTGCAGAGCGCGCTATCGCGCGATGAACCGCGGCCAAGGCCTGCGGCTGCGCCGGTGCGTCACCGGCTTCGACCACGAACAGCGGCTTCATCGACTGAAGCCCGAAATTGTCGCGCAGGAAATCGATCGGACCCCGGACCTCATCGGGCATCGCAGCCGTCAGCGCGCGCGACGTAGCCGCCCGGGGCGCGTCCGCTGCGATCTGTCGGGCAACGGCCGGCTTCAACCGAACGATGAGCTGTCCCGGGACATGCTTGCGACGGCGCGGCCGGTCGCCCGCGACCCGCATTGCCTGCGTCAGGGCCATGATGAATTCCTTCCCTGAAAAGCGATAAAGTACGGCACCCGTTATAAGCGAAATTTCCGGTATATGCCACCAGCGCGGCCCGATGACCCTGCTCCCGGCCCGTGCGGTGCAGTGACGGCACCGCGGCGCGCGTGCTATTGATGTCCTCAAGTCCTCAATCAGGGAGACCTTCGTGACCGATCTTTGCGCCGAAGACCTCGCCACCATCTATGCCAAGCCGACCCCACGCGTGATCGCAAAGGCGCGTCCCACCATCGATGCGCATGCGAAGAAGTTCATCGAGATGTCGCCGTTCTGCGTGCTCGCGACATCGGGAGCGGACGGCAGCGTCGATGCCTCGCCGCGCGGCGGTGGCATCGGCTTCGTGCGCGTCGCCGCTCCCAACCAGTTGCTGATGCCCGACCGCTCCGGCAACAACCGGATCGACAGTTTTCGCAACGTCGTCGAAGGCTCGGGTTTCGTGCACCTGCTGTTCTTCGTCCCCGGCATCGACGAGACGTTGCGCGTCGGCGGACGCGGCACGCTGTCGGCCGATCCGGACCTGCTCGCCTCCATGGTAGAATTCGGCAAGCCGCCGCGCGCGGTGCTGAACGTTGCGGTGAGCGAAGTCTATTTCCACTGCGGCAAGGCGCTGATGCGCTCGAAACTATGGTCGGCTGACAAGGTGCAGCGCTCGGTGATGCCGAGCATCACCGAGGTCATTCACGAGCAGACCGGTCTGGGCGAGCCAGAGAGCCAGGCGATCACGGAAGAGCGCTACAAGGCGCAGCTGTAGGGTGGCGAACTACAAGTTCAGCTGTCGTCCCGGACAAGCCTAGCTCCCGACAACGCGCAGCGTTGGCAGGAGCGGAGCGCAGATCTGGGACCCATTGCCACAGGACGTGGTTACGTAGAGCGCTAATAACGCTAATAACTACGAGTCTTCGCCAAACCACTCCCGGTGGTTATGGGTCCCGGCTTTCGCCGGGACGACACCGAGTGTGCGGCTAGCGCCGGAGCTTAATGCCCTTCGCCCTCGAGCCCGCCAACGTGCTTCTGGGTGTAGAGCTCGAGGCCGATGCGGCCGATCAGATCGAGCTGGGTCTCGAGGAAATCGATGTGATGCTCCTCGTCGCTCATCAGCTTCTCGAACAGGTCACGCGTGACGTAGTCCTTGACGCCGTGGCAATAGGTGGCCGCTTCCTGATAGAGCGCGCGCGCGCTCATCTCGGCGGCGAGGTCGCACTCGATGATCTCCTTGACGTTCTGGCCGATGCGCAGGGGATCGAGCACCTGCATGTTCGGGAAGCCGTCGAAGAACAGGATGCGCGCGGTGAGCTTGTCGGCGTGCTCCATCTCCTCGATGGACTCCTTGCGCCAGACCTTGGCCATGTCCAGGAGGCCCCAATTGTCGAGGAAGCGGTAGTGCAGCCAATACTGGTTGATCGCAGTCAGCTCATGACGCAGTGCCTTGTTGAGATAGTCGATGACTTTTGCGTCGCCCTGCATGGTTCACTCCAGCTCTTGCAGTCCAATTCGGCCCTAAACCGAATTTAGAACGCTTCTAAATCACTTTGCGAATGAGGGCAACCAGCTACGGGAACGCAGCCGGGGAAAAGCTCAGCCGAGAATGCGGAAGATTTCAGCAGGCCGCGAGCGCGAACTGGGCGGGCTCGGCGATCTCGTCATTGGCGGCCACGGTGTGGCTGTGCGGGCAGCCGGAGCAGCAGGACTTGGCGCAGGGACCGAGGGCTTCGTCGATGATGGTCTTGATCGTGCGGGCACAACGGCCGCATTCGGCGCTGCAGCCGAGGCATCCATAGACCTGTTTGGCATGGCGCACGGCGTCGTCGGATTCGGCGACGGCGGCGCGGATATCGTCATCGCTCAGCACGTTACAGGAACAAACGATCATGGAAGCGGCAGGCCCTTCGTGATGCGCCATCATCGATATTTAACGGGCCAGCCGGATGCAAAGGGAAAAACCGGTATTTGAAGCTATTCCAAACTGGCCCGGAAACAGCCTAGAACGGCTCTAAAATAAGGTATTGCGGTGGATCAAGCTTGCGCGCCTAGTCGCCGCCACCGCCTCCTCCACCATCGCCGCCGCCCCCGCAATCTCCACCACCGCTGCCGCTGTCGCTGCTGGAGCAGCTGCCGCCGTCGGTCGAGCTCCCCGAGCTGTCGCCGGAAAACCAGCTGCCCAGCGAGAAGCCGTCGCTGCTCCCCGAATAGCTGTCGCCCGCACCCCCACCATCACCGCCGGCCCCTGCGCGCGAGCGGCGCTGGCCACGGTTCTGGAGGTGGGTGATCCAGCCGTAGCCGATCGCAAAGACGATCCCGGCAGCAATCAATGCATTGATCATCGCGTTGCCCATCATCGTCTCCTGGCAGACCTGCGGTCCATACCAATTGGTCGTCCCCGGCAAAGGTGCCGTTCATTGATCATTCAAACGAAGTATGGAACTCTGACCTCAAAGAGTTCCCGTGTACGTATGCGAAAGGTCCAATCGATGAAGAAGTCGCTCCTGGCAGCCGTTGCCCTCGCCGCTGTGGCCCTGACGGCCGGAACGCCGGCCCATGCCCAGCGCGGCGTCGCTGCCGGCGTGGCGGCAGGGATCATCGGTGGCGCCATCGTCGGCGGCGCGCTGGCGTCTCCGTATTATTACGGACCGGGCCCCGGCTATTACGAGCCGGGCTACTACCCGCCCCGCTACTACGCGCCGGGCCCGGGCTATGCCGCCGACGACTATTACGGCGGCTGCGTCTGGCAGAAGCAGCGCTTCTGGGATGGCTACGCCTGGCGCGTCCGCCGCGTCCGGGTTTGCGGCTGAGACCCTTGGGCCGGCTCGTTTGCAACAGCTGCTTGGACCGGTTGACTACGGATATGCCGTTCATCTTGGAGCCCGAAAAAGACCGCTTTTTCTCGTCACAGCTCCGTGTGCGTTTACCGTGGATTGACCATTTGCGCGCTTCCTAGCCGCAAGGCCAATTCCATCAGAGTGTGCGTGAACCTTTGAACCCCGGGCGCCTCTAACAAGAGGAACCCATCTCCCAGGAGAGCCAAGAGCATGAAGAAGACTTTAGTTGCCGCCCTCACGGTTGCGACGGTCGCCGGTTCGCTGGTGACCGCTGCTCCGTCCGCCAAAGCCGGTGACAACGTCGGCGCCGGCATCGCAGCCGGCCTGATTGGCGGCGCCATCGTCGGCGGCGCCATCGCGTCGAGCCGGCCCGCCTATGGCGGCCCCGTTTACGTCGCCGAGCCCCCGCCGCCCGCGCCCTGCTACTGGCGTCGTGAGCGCTATTGGGACGGCTACGGCTGGGTCAGCCGTCCGGTTCGCGTCTGCTACTGATCTGATCGCCCTGGCGCATATGCGCCGCGATCAAGAGCCCGGCCGAGAGCATCGGCCGGGCTTTTTTCTTTTGGTCTCGCGCTTTAGCGCGCGGCCTGGATCGAACGCAGCACCTCTTCACTCGGCCAGCAATCGACCTTGAGTCCTGCCGACTTCTGATAGGCGCCCAGCGCGGCACGCGTCTGCATGCCGGCCTTGCCGTCGATCTTGTCCTTGTAGAGCCCGACGCGGGTGAGCCCGCGCTGCATGGTCTCGACATCCTTGGTGCGCATTTGCTTCGAGGCCGACCAGGGCGTTGCAAACGGCAGCGGGCTCGTCATGCGATCGCTGAGATGGCCGACGAACAGCACGTAGAGGTCGGAGAAATTGTATTCCTTGATGACGAAGTAGTTCTTCGTCGTGAGGAACGACGGACCATAGATGCCTTCGGGCTGAAGCAGCGAGGCCGGCTGCGCCTGCTCGGCCGCGCTCAGCCTCGCGCCGCGCACCGGCACGAAGCCTTCGCGCAGCCATTGGCTGATGGGCTTCGTCACCTCCGGCACGCCGGTGGTGCAATCGACCTTCGCCGGCGCCTGCACCTCGTAGGCCCAGCGCACGCCGCTCTGCCAGCCCTTGTTGACGAGCTGTTGCGCGGCAGACGCCAGCGCATCCGGCACCGAATGCCAGATGTCGATGCGGCCATCACGGTCGAAGTCGACGCCGTGCTTGTAATATTCGGATGGCAGGAATTGCGTGAGCCCGGTGGCGCCTGCCCAGGAGGAGCGCATGTCCTTGCGCGTCACCACGCCCTCGCCGAGGATCTTGAGCGAGAGGATGAACTCGTTGCGATAGGTGTCCTTGCGCCGTCCGACATAGGCCTGCGTCGCCAGCACACGAACGAGATCATAGGGCAGCGTGTAGCGGCCGTAATCGGTCTCGCGGCCCCAAATTGCGAGCATCACGGTGGCCGGCACACCGGAGCTCTTCTCGATCTCGGTCAGCGCCGGACGATATTTTTGCAAGAGCCGCTGGCCCTCGCCGGCCAGCCGCGCGATCGAGGCGTCCTTGACGTAGTCGGCAGGCACCTGCACGAACTCGGCCTGCGACGGCGCACCGGTCGCGGGCCGTCCCGGCAGGATCAGATCGGGCAGCTTGTAGTCGGGCTCGAGCCCGCGCGTCTGTTCGTCGAACGTCGCGCGCGAGACGCCGGCCGCCTGCGCCTCCGACCACAGCGAGGCGATGAACTGCGTGAAGGCCGCGTCGGCGGCGCGGGCGGACGACCAGCAGCAGGTGACGACGATCACCGCAGCGATGAGCGCCCGCCGCATCATGCCGCCATCACCGCGTCAGCTTCTTGTACTTCACGCGGTGCGGAATGATGCTGTCCTGGCCGAGCCGGCGCATCTTGTTCTTCTCGTAGTCCTGGAAGTTGCCTTCGAACCATTCGACGTGGCTGTCGCCCTCGAAGGCCAGGATGTGGGTCGCGATGCGGTCGAGGAACCAGCGATCGTGGCTGATGATGACGGCGCAGCCGGCAAAATCCTCCAGCGCCTCTTCCAGCGCGCGCAGCGTATCGACGTCGAGGTCGTTGGTCGGCTCGTCGAGCAGCAGGACGTTGGCGCCCGACTTCAGCATCTTGGCGAGATGCACGCGGTTGCGCTCACCGCCCGAGAGCGCGCCGACCTTCTTCTGCTGGTCGGCGCCCTTGAAGTTGAACGACGAGCAATAGCCGCGCGAATTCACTTCCTTCTTGCCGAGCAGGATCAGCTCGTTGCCGCCGGAGATTTCCTCCCACACGGTCTTCTTGCCGTCGAGCGCGTCGCGCGACTGGTCGACATAGCCGAGATGCACGGTCTCGCCGACCGTGATCGTGCCGTTGTCCGGCGTTTCCTGCTTGGTGATCATCTTGAACAGCGTGGTCTTGCCGGCGCCGTTAGCGCCGATCACGCCGACAATGCCGCCGGGCGGCAGCTTGAAGGTGAGATCGTCGATCAGGAGGCGATCGCCATAGCCTTTGCTGAGCGCTTCGAAATCGACCACGTTGGCGCCGAGGCGCTCGGCGACGGGAATGATGATCTGCGCGGTCTGGGTCTGCTTCTCGCTGGCCTGCTTGAGCAATTCCTCATAGCGCTGGTAGCGCGCCTTGGACTTGGCTTGGCGTGCCTTGGGCGAGGACGCGACCCATTCCTGCTCGCGAGCCAGCGTCTTCTGGTGCGCGGCCTCCTCGCGGCCTTCCTGCTCCAGGCGCTTCTGCTTCTGCACCAGCCAGGACGAGTAATTGCCTTCGTACGGGATGCCGCGGCCGCGATCGAGCTCGAGGATCCAGCCCGTGACGTTGTCGAGGAAGTAGCGGTCGTGGGTGACGATCAGGATCGCGCCCGGATAGTTGCGCAGATGGCCTTCCAGCCACGACACCGACTCGGCGTCGAGATGGTTGGTCGGCTCGTCCAGCAGCAGCAGTTCGGGCTGGTCGAGCAGCAGCCGGCACAGCGCGACGCGGCGGCGTTCACCACCCGAAAGCTTTGTGACATCGGCGTCGTCAGGCGGGCAGCGCAGCGCGTCCATCGCCTGATCGACCTTGCTGTCGAGATCCCACAGGCCCTGGGCCTCGATCTCGTCCTGCAGCTTGGTCATCTCGTCGGCGGTCTCGTCCGAATAATTGACCGCGAGTTCGTTGTAGCGGTCGAGGATCGCCTTCTGCTTGGCGACGCCCTGCATGACGTTTTCCCGCACCGACAGCGCAGGATCCAGGTGCGGCTCCTGCTCGAGGTAGCCGACGCGGGCGCCCTCGGCGACCCAGGCTTCGCCGGTATATTCCTTGTCGAGACCGGCCATGATCTTGAGCAGCGTCGACTTACCCGAGCCGTTGACGCCGAGCACGCCGATCTTGGCGTCCGGGTAGAAGCTCAGATGGATGTTATCGAGCACCTTCCGGGTCGGGTAGCTCTTGGTCAGGCCCTGCATGAAATAGATGAACTGGCGCGCCATCGGTCCCGTGAAACCTTCGATTTGAGGAAATTTGCTTGCCGCCGATGTAACGATCCCGCCCCCAAAGGGCAACGTTTTCCCTCCGTTCACCACGGATGAATACGGGACGGACACCATCCGGACGCAGATCCGGACAATTGAAACCATTTTTTAATAAAGCAGGCCAAAGCTCGGTTTCGCGCGGAAACAGCGCCGCCCGCTCAGAACGAACGGGGAGCACAGCGAGGCCGCATCATGGCTCTGATCGAGACCAATTCTCTTCCTGTTCCGGCAGAAGCCGGGCGCGTCTCCGGGTTTGTCTCGGAGATCAGGGCCTTCTGGAAGCGCTTCTTCACCACCGCCTTCAACCCCTACCGGCCCGAACTGCACTACATGCGTGGCCCCGGCCCCGCTTGGCGCGCCAAGCACGGCCTGGATGCGCCGATCCGGCTCAAGCCGCGCGACCTCTGAGCGACGACCTCCTATCGGATTTTTGAAGACGCAGGCTGCTTGCGCGCGAGGCTGATTGCGCGCAACCATGGCCCGGTTCCGACGACGGCGCCCCGCCCGCGCCCTCACCTCTCGCCATGGATGAACGCTGATGAGCCGGCTGCGCTGCGCAATTCTCGACGACTATTTCAACCTTGCCCTCGACGTCGCCGATTGGCCGAAACTGTCGGACCGCGTCGACGTCACCGTGTTCAGCCATCCTTTCGCCTCGGAGCAGGCCGCGGCGAGCGCGCTGGCCGACTTCGAGATCATCTGCGCGATGCGCGAGCGCACGGCGTTTCCCAAGAGCCTGTTCGACAGCTTGCCGAAGCTGAAGCTGCTCCTGACGTCGGGCATGCGCAACGCCGCAATCGACATGGAGGCGGCGAAGGGACGCGGCATCGCCATCGGCGGCACGCAATATTCGCGCGATCCCACGGCACCGCTGACCATGGGCCTGATCCTGGAGCTGACGCGCGGCATCGGCCGCGAGAACGCACGCATGCATGCGGGCGAACCGTGGCAGACCTTTGCTGGCGTCGAGATCGAGGGGATGACGCTCGGCATCATCGGGCTCGGCAAGCTCGGCAGCAAGATGGCGGGCATCGCCAAGGCGTTCGGCATGAACGTGATCGCCTGGAGCCCGAACTTGACGCCGGAGAAGTGTGCGGCGGCCGGCGTCGGCTACGCCACGAAGGAGGAGCTGTTCGCCAAGGCCGACATCATCACCATTCATGTGGTGCTGAGCGAGCGCTCGCGCGGTCTTGTGGGCCGCGCCGATCTTGCGCGGATGAAGCCGACGGCCTTCCTCGTCAACACCGCGCGCGGCCCGATCGTGGACGAGCAGGCACTGCTGGAGGCCTTGCAGCAGCGCAAGATCGCGGGCGCCGGCATCGACGTGTTCTCGGTCGAGCCGCTGCCGGTCGACCATCCCTTCCGCAAGCTCGACAATCTCGTGCTGACGCCGCATCTCGGCTACGCGACCGAGGACGGGTTGCGCATCCATTACGGCCAGATGGTCGAGGCGATCGACGCCTTCACTGAGGGTAGCGAGCTGCCGCGCAAGCTGGCCTGAAACGAAAAGGGCGTGCCGTCGGCACGCCCTTCGCAATCTGAATTCGTTGAAGCGCTTAGCGCACTGTGACCGGCGCGGGCAGCGGCGGCACCACCGTCGGCTGCGTGCCCGGGACCGGGCCAGCCTGCGCGGACATCGGAGCCGGCGCGGGCGCTGCGGACGCCGTCGCCGTTCCCGGCGGCGGGCCGCCCGGCATCACCACCACGCGGGTGCCGACCTTGACGCGATCGAACAGGTCCGAGACGTCCTCGTTCAGCATGCCGATACAGCCGGACGACACGAACTTGCCGATGGTCGAGGGCTGGTTGGTGCCGTGGATGCGGTAGACGGTCGAGCCGAGATACATCGCGCGGGCGCCGAGCGGATTGCCGGGGCCGCCGGCCATGAAGCGCGGCAGATAGGGCTGGCGCTCGATCATCTCGGTCGGCGGATGCCAATCCGGCCACTCCGCCTTGCGGGTGATCTTCTGCACGCCGGTCCAGGTGAAGCCGTCGCGGCCGACGCGGACGCCGTAGCGGATCGCACGGCCGCCTCCGAGCACGTAATAGAGGTAGGTGTTGGGCGTATCGACCACGAGCGTGCCGGCCGGCTCCTTGGTCTGGAACGAGACCTCCTGGCGGCGCAGGTTCTGCGGCAACTGCGCCGGCGCAGCATCGGGCTGCTCCTCGGGCGGCAGCGAGGCGATCGTCATCGGCCGGCCATCGGCGCCGACAGGCGGCTGTCCAGCCTGGACCGTTCCGGTCGCAGCGGGACCGCCGACCGCTTCCGGAGGACGCAAGCCGTCGTTGCCGGGCGCCTGAGCCGGACGATCGGCATAAATCACCGGCGGCGGGCCGGCGGGGCGGCCATAGCGCGGATCGTCGGGCGACATGACGGGGCCCTGCGGAGCCGCCGAATAGACCGGCGGAGCGCCAGCCGGACGGCCATAACGGGGATCATCCGGCGACATCACCGGCCCCTGCGGCGGGGCGGCCGAATAGACCGGGGGACCTGCGGGGCGGCCGTAGCGCGGATCGTTGGGCGAGGTGATCGGCCCGCCCGGACCGGGCGGCGGCAGCGACGCCTGCGGCATCGCATCATCGTCTTCGTCCAGCGAGTCGAAATTCGGCGTGCGGTCGCCGGGGCGATATTCGGCCGGCGCGCCGTAGCTCGGCACCTGCTGGACCGGGTAGCTTTGAGCCTGCGCGAGCGAGGTTCCCGCCGCAGCGACTGTCGCGGCAGCGCATATCGTCAGAAAATGTTTGATCATCATCGCTCTTTTATAGTCCCCGGGCCCATCCGGACCGTTAACGGCCAGATGACCGAAGATAGCGGCACATTCAAGACATATCAGGCCGATTTGCGCCGGATTTGCCGATTTGTGATCCGCAAGACGACCGTTGCCCCGTTGCATCACGGGGCGGAAATCGCATTGCGCCGAGAATTGCCGGAGCTTCGGCCCCGATTTTAGCGGAACGGGTCGGAATCGTTGCGGTATGTTCGAATCAGCCTGATTCGCCGCCGCTTTGAGCTCCGATCCCCGCGTGGCGAACGCGGCAAGCAGTACCGTCACCGCGTTCAGATGGCTCTTGGGTCCCGGCCGCCACCCGCCGGGGCGGAAATTCGTAACCCGTCCGATGCTTCCCGGCTTTCGCTTCCTGTTTGCCGCGATCGTGCTGTCAACCTCCATCCTGGTGTTCGGCCTAGGGGCCGCCGCGCTGCTGCGGGCGACCCATGAGCAGTATGTCAGCAACCCCTCCTGGCGGAACGGCCCGCAGGTGTTCGCGCAAGCCCCCGAGCCGGCCCAGCCGGTGCTCGCTGCGTTGCGCGCGGAGCCAGAGCCGGCCGAGCCCGCGCCGACGCTGCGTGACCAGGTGCCGACCATCGGACTGCCGGTCCAGGAGCCCGAGCAGACGGCCCCGGTGACAAGCGAGGCCGAGGCGGCGCCGCAGGTCGCCGCACCCGCCGCTGACACCCGGGCCACCGAGCCGGCCAAGGCCGAGACCACGGCGGAAGCCGCGGCGCCCGCCGCGACTGACACGCTCACGCCCGCCGACACCACGGCATCCGTTCCCGAGGCGACGCCTGCCGTAGCCGCGAGCGCACCGGCGCCTGCCGATCCGAGTGCCGCTCCGGCCTTGGCGGTCGATGTCGCCCCGGCCAAACTCGCCGCACTGAACGATCCCGCCGCCACGGCCTCGAAGGATGCGCCGGCGAAGGCCAAGGCCGACGTCAAGGCCGATGTGAAGACCGACGCCAGCAAGCCGGAGAGCAAGGCGACCAAGCCCAAGGCGAAGAAGCGGCACCGCGTGGTGCGGCGTCCGCCGCCTCAGCAGCTGCAGCAACAGCTCGATCCGTTCAGGCAGCCGCAGCAGACGTTTGCGACGACGACGGCCACGAGGGCACGCCAGTAGCTTACGCCGGCCCTGTCGCGATCGGCGGGCCCTTGTCCTGGCCCCATTCCGACCATGAGCCGTCATAGAGCGCGGTGTCGGTGACGCCCAAGCGATAGAGCGCGAGAGTCAGTACGCCCGCGGACACACCGGAGCCGCAGCTCGTCACGATCGGCGCGTCGAGCTTGACGCCGGCGCCGGTGAAGGCGGCGCGCAAGTGATCGAGCGGCTTCATCTCGCCGGTCGCGGCGTCGAACAGCTGATTGTAGGGCACGTTGCGGGCGCCGGGGATGTGGCCGGAGCGGATGCCGGGCCGCGGCTCGGGCGCGCGGCCCTCGAAACGATCGGCGGCGCGCGCGTCGATCACCTGCTCGGCCCGGCTTTCGACGTTGGCGATCAGCTGCTGCATGCTGCGCACGCGCTTCGGATCATAGCTCGCCTTGAACGTCGCCGGCTTCGGCTTCACCTCGCCGCCCTCGGTCGCGCGCCCCTCCGCGCGCCACTTCTTCAGGCCGCCATTGAGGATGCGCACATTGGCGTGGCCGTAGGACAGGAACATCCACCACGCGCGGGGAGCGGCGACCCAGCCGCCGGCATCGTAGAGCACGACGGTGTCGGCATTGGAGATACCGAGATTGCCGACGTCGCGGCCGAACTGCTCGGCGCTCGGAAACATGTGCGGCAGCGGGTTGGAATGATCCGACACCGCATCGACGTCGAAGAACACGGCGCCCGGAAGGTGCGCGGCGAGATAGTCGTCCTTCGGCAGCGGCAGCACGCCCGGCAGCTTGAAGCTGGCGTCGAGGATCTTGACGTTGGCGTCGCCCATGTGGGCGGCGAGCCATTCGGTGGAGACGAGAGGGTCGGTGGCAGTCATGCGAGGTCTTTCTTGTCATTCCGGGGCGTGCGCAGCACGAGCTTTGATGCGCACTTGCGCATCAGAGAATCCATCGTGCGGCAGTGTCGGTAGATGAATGGATTCCGGGTTCGCGACTTCGTCGCGCCCCGGAATGACGAAGGGAGAGAGTTACCCCTTCTTCTTCGGCTCCCACTGCTCGGTCGGGCCGCCGGCGTCGCGCCAGGCGGCGTAGCCGCCGGCGATGTGGGCGACGGGCTTGAGGCCCATGTCCTGCGCGGTCTTGGCGGCGAGCGCGGAGCGCAGGCCACCGGCGCAGTGGAAGACGAACTTCTTGTCCTCCTGGAAGATCGGCTTTGCGTAGGGGCTCTGCGGATCGATCCAGAATTCGAGCATGCCGCGGGTGCAGGCGAAGGCGCCGGGGATGCGGCCGTCGCGTTCGATCTCGCGGGGATCGCGGATGTCGACGATGACGACGTCGCCGTTCTTGGAGATCTCGATGGCATCCTTGGCAGTGAGCGTCTCGATCTCGGCATTAGCCTCGTCGATCAGCGCCTTGATGCCGCGGGTGATGGTCTGGGGCATATGGTTCTCCCTCTTGTTGTCATTCCGGGGCGCGCGTAGCGCGAGCCCGGAATCCATTGATCTACGCGTGCTGCCGCCCGATGGATTCCGGGCTCGCCCTTCGGGCGCCCCGGAATGACAACAGCTAGTGCGTCAATTCCTTCATCGCACCTTCCAGCCCCTCGATCGTGATCGGGTACATGCGGTTGGCGAAGATGCGCTTGATGATGGTGGTCGACTCCGAATAGTCCCAGTGCTTCTGCTGCACCGGGTTCAGCCACACCGCATGCGGATAGGTCCGGATGATGCGGTCGAGCCAGACCGAGCCCGGCTCCTCGTTGACGTGCTCGACCGAGCCGCCGGGCACCATGATCTCGTAAGGCGACATCGAGGCATCGCCGACGAACACGACCTTGTAGTCGTGCGGATACTTATGCAGCACGTCCCAGGTCGGCGTGCGGTCGGTGAAGCGGCGCTTGTTCTGCTTCCACACGCCTTCATAGAGGCAGTTGTGGAAATAGAAGTACTCCATGTGCTTGAACTCGCTCTTCGCCGCCGAGAACAGCTCCTCGACCTGCTCGATATGCGCGTCCATGGAGCCGCCGATGTCGAAGAACACCAGGAGCTTCACCGCATTGCGCCGCTCGGGGCGCATATGCACGTCGAGATAGCCGTGATTGGCGGTCTCGCGGATGGTGGTGTCGAGATCGAGCTCGTCGGGCGCGCCGGTGCGCGCGAATTTGCGCAGGCGGCGCAGCGCCACCTTGATGTTGCGGATGCCGAGCTCGACATTGCCGTCGAGATCCTTGAACTCGCGCTTGTCCCACACCTTCACGGCGCGGTTGTTGCGGTTCTTCTCCTGACCGATGCGCACGCCTTCGGGATTGTAGCCGTGCGCGCCGAACGGCGAGGTGCCGGCGGTGCCGATCCATTTGCTGCCGCCCTGGTGGCGGCCCTTCTGCTCCTCGAGGCGCTTTTTCAGCGTCTCCATGAGCTTGTCCCAGCCCATGGCCTCGATCTGCTTCTTCTCTTCCTCGGTGAGATACTTTTCCGCGAGCTTCTTCAGCCACTCCTCGGGGATCTCCGCCTTCTCCATGGCGTCGAGCAGGCTTTCCAGCCCCTTGAACACCGTGCCGAAGACGCGGTCGAACTTGTCGAGATTGCGCTCGTCCTTCACGAGGGATGCGCGCGACAAATAGTAGAAATTCTCGACCGTATAGTCCGCGAGGTCGGCGTCGAGCGCCTCCATCAGCGTGAGGTATTCGCGCAGCGTCACGGGGACCTGCGCGTCGCGCAGAGAGGTGAAGAATTGCAGGAACATGGGTGACAGATTGCCCGTCGGGTGGCGAACGTCAAGGGGCGGAGACCGGCGCTCTGCGCTGGACCGGGAGGCTTTTTGCTCTAGAATTGGCCACCTCAAGGGGTTGTTTTGGGGACGTTTGCAATGGGAATTCTCGCAGCGCTCATCATCGGCGCGATCGCAGGCTGGCTTGCCGGCAAGATTGTCCACGGGGCGGGATTTGGGCTGGTCGGCAACATCGTCGTCGGCATCATCGGCGCGCTGGTGGCAGGCTGGATTCTGCCCCAGCTGCACATCCAGCTGGCAACGGGCACGGTCGGCGCCATCGTGGACGCCACCATCGGCGCGGTGATTGTGCTCGTCATCCTTTCGCTGATAAAACGGGTCTGAAAGCCTGACCGAACCAGGAACGGCCGCCGCGAGCGGCCGTTCCCTTGTCGCGACAGGGGCCAGAGCCTCGCGCCGACGAATACCTAAGGACACGCAATGAAGTTTACCGGTACCAAGGACTATGTTGCGACCGATGATCTCAAGGTCGCCGTCAATGCCTCGATCGTGCTGGAGCGCCCGCTCCTGGTGAAGGGCGAGCCCGGCACCGGCAAGACGGTGCTCGCGGAGGAAGTGGCGAAGGCGCTGAACGCGCCGCTTCTGACCTGGCACATCAAGTCCACCACCAAGGCGCAGCAGGGCCTCTACGAATACGACGCGGTGTCGCGCCTGCGCGACAGCCAGCTCGGCGATGCCCGCGTCTCCGACATCAGGAACTACATCAAGCGCGGCAAGCTGTGGGAAGCCTTCACCGCCGAGCAGCGCCCGGTGCTCCTGATCGACGAGATCGACAAGGCCGACATCGAATTCCCGAACGATTTGCTGCTCGAACTCGACCGCATGGAATTCCATGTCTACGAGACCGGCGAGACGATCAAGGCCAAGCAGCGCCCGATCATGATGATCACCTCCAACAACGAGAAGGAGCTGCCGGACGCGTTCCTGCGCCGCTGCTTCTTCCACTACATCAAGTTCCCCGACGCCGACACGATGGCCCGCATCGTCGACGTCCACTTCCCCGGCATCAAGAAGCGCCTCGTCGAGGAAGCCTTGCGCATCTTCTTCGAGGTGCGCGAAGTGCCCGGCCTGAAGAAGAAGCCGTCGACGTCTGAGCTTCTGGACTGGCTCAAGCTGCTGCTCAACGAAGACATGAGCGTCGAGCAGCTGCGCGAACGCGACCCGCGCAAACTGATCCCGCCGCTGCACGGCGCGCTGCTGAAGAACGAGCAGGACGTGCATTTGTTCGAGCGGCTGGCGTTCTTGAGCCGACGGGAAGTGTAGAGGCTCTCGTGTCCCGGACGCGCTGCAGCGTGCAACGCTGCTGCGCAGAGCCGGGACCCAGAAGGCGACACGGATTGCTCCGAGACATGGGCCCCGGCTCTGCAGCGCACCGCACCGGACGATGCTTCGCATCGCCGGGGAGACGCTGCGCTGCGTCCGGGGCACGAGAGCGGAATATGTGCACGGTGCCGTAGGGTGGGCAAAGGCGCAAAGCGCTGTGCCCACCATTCGAATCGCGAGCGGCGTGTAAGACGGTGGGCACGCTTCGCTTTGCCCACCCTACGATATCGAGTGTGTCGCAAGTAGCTTCCACCTCGCATCCCAAATCGCAGACACACCTTCACATCCTCGCGGCTCATTTCGCCCGAGCTTTGCTCTCTCCGCCGCCCCCAAAGAAAGAGGGCGCAGGGAAGGCCGGGTGCCGGCGGCACCCGCGGTCTGCTGCGCGAATGTAGCGCAGAGAAACCGCACAACAGCATACAGGTGAAGCCCAACACACGGCCTTCCCTGCGCGATGGTCAGACGGCTTATGCCGCGCTCTCCCGGGAGCCGAGTTCGTTCTGGCCTCCCTCGCCCCGCAGATTGACGATGCAGTCCGCCCGGTTGGGCTCGCTCACACCTCCGCGAAAGGCTTGACCGTAGCAACGACGGCCAGGACCACACGGTTTTGCCGTACGCACTCAGCGCCGTTCGTCTACACGGGGCCGCAGACTCACAGGGACTACCCGCCCTGCCCGCGACCTCTCGTGCCGACGCTGCCGCGTCCACCGCAACCCGGCCCGCGCTTCGAACGACTCGCGAACCGCCCCTCTTCGTCGGGCCGGGCTATTTCGATCTATGCCGCAATTCCGAATTTCGGTAAAGCGGAATATTTTTGCTGGAAGGGGTTGACGAGGTGCAGGGTGTTTTGCCCGACGGGCAAAACGGATGAACGAACAAGGTCTCACGCCTTGGAATTGCGAGGCCAGCGCCTCTCCTTCGCCGCTGCGAAAAGAAGCTCCACCGTCATCGGCGCCTTGGTTTTCCGCCCAAAGAGAGACTTGATCAGGCCGATCAGATCAAACCCTTCCCCGCCAAAATACATGTCAAAATCGAACTCCGACATGTCGACGTTGAACTGATCCGCAAATCGACAAATGAATTCATGCGCGTCGTCTCCGTCGACGCCCAAATCGCGGGCGATGTCGGTGCCAAGCGTAATTTGCTTGCGCGTCAATGTCTCTGTCCGGACAAAAGAAAGCAAGCTTTCCAGAAGCTCGGCATCGCCGATATCAGTCATCACGACGTCCTGTACCCATAAACAACGACCTCGTAGCCCGGATGGAGCGCAGCGAAATCCGGGGGAAATGCAAGGACCGATATGATCGTCCCGGATTGCGCTGCGCTCCATCCGGGCTACGGAGTGTCACCTTCAAACGCGGACAATTCCTCCGGCGACGGCAATACAGATGGCGCATCGCCTGCCAAGCCATACACATCGATGCCCTTCAGCAAGCCATCACTCGAATAGATGAAGATCCCACTTGGGTGATCACCATCGTTCACCAGGAATTCACCCAGAATCCGGGCTCCAGGCGGCGCTTCAGCGTGTCCCCTGATCTGGAAATTGATGCTGGCGCACCCGCACCGGCATTTCCAGGGGGTGACTTCAGCCAACTCGAGTTGATCGAGATACTGCCTTGCCTCTTCCGTGCCGTGATCGAGCATCCAGCGGGCAAGGACACGCTCGGCATCCGTGAGAGGACGATTTTGCTCGCTGCTCAAATGGCTACGACACCTTCAGCTCGTAGGGTGGGTTAGCGTCAGCGTAACCCACCTCTTTCGTTTCCGCGCCAACAGAAGTGGTGGGTTACGCCGCGCGGACTGCGCTTCGCGCAGCCGCGAGCTAACCCACCCTACGGCACTACCCCACTCTACGGTACCTCCGAGCTACGCCAGATCGTCCGCTGCCTTTGCCCGCCATTCTTCCATAGATTCGAAAATGACGGTTCTCGGCCAGCTTGGACGGGCTTCTCTTTTGCCAGACCACGTCAAGTGAACTTCGGCCAGCCTTCCATTTCCTGACGAGACCAGGATATCGTCGCAATCATCACGCCTCGCGAGCACTGTGATCTCCCAGCCGACAAGCGGGTGCCCATCGCCAGCCTCTTTCGTCAGCTCTTCTTCGAGAAGACGGCGCTCCCGTGCATCGGTGACTTGACGCCATGGCTCAACATATGTGCTGTCCATTGAACCTCCCCTGGGACGTTTCAAAAACTCTGGCATAGGGCCACGCTTCCGTAGAAGGTGATCGCAGGCAAGGATACGACGCTCAGCATCATGCCAAAACAGCTGGAAACGATCGTTCTCGGCGTCGAGCTTCCCTGCGATGTCTTCAATCGCCGGTTCAAGCAGTATCTGTTCTTTGACGCCGACATCTGCACCTCAAAACCGTTGGCTGCCGCGATCCGGCAAGCGACCGCGATATGCCTCGGCTCGGATACCGATATGGATGTGTATGCCACTTCAAGCCGGTCCTTCCTAGCGCGACTGACGAGCGACGCCGATTGGACTCTTGGAATCACTGCGCTTGGCAACGCCATGCGCGATGAGGGCGACGTCTATGGACTAGCCCTTGTGGACAGCCAGAACCGGTGGGCAGCCTATCAAGCCAGTCCGGTCGATGTTGGCATTTTTGCGATTGATAGCTCTCAACAACTCATGAGTGTCGACGCCATCGCGGACTGCTTCTTCTCGCTGGGCAATGTCAGGGGCTGGCTTTCGCGTCGAACGCCGCGCGATCGTGAAGTGGTCGACAGCGTCGGCGAGGGATTTCTGACGGCGCTGCAGGACAATTATTCCTAGATATCAGCGGCGCCGTAGGGTGGGTTAGCGTCAGCGTAAACCCACCTCTTTCGTTTCCGCATCGGCAGAAGTGGTGGGTTACTCAATGCTTCAGGCTCGCCGCCCACTCCAGAGCCGGGAGCACCGTGCCGACGAGCAGGCCATATGAAAAGGCCTTTTGAACCGGTGTGCCCCGAGGAAACCATGCTATTCCGCCCATGAAATACATGACCGCCCAGAGGCCGGCAAAGAGGGTCCAATCCCGCCAGCCCACGCGCAACAGCAGACCGACCGGAATAGCGGTGCAGAGAAAGACGAGGCCGCAGACGGCTATCTGGCCAACGGATTGTCGCTCACGGGCAGAGTTCATCGTGTTGCTATGCTTCCGTTGATCGCGAGGAGTCCATTCGCGTGCTGGCCTTTCGCGGGCAAGTGAAACTTGACTCGCGGAGACTCCCCCTCACCCGGACCGCATCTTCGATGCAGTCCGGCCTCTCCCCGCAAGCGGGGAGAGGCGAAGACATTTTCACGCCACCGCCGCGTCCGGAATGCGGGCGGCTTCCATCGGCGCCTTGCCGCGGATCAGGTCGGAGGCGCGGTCGGCGATCATCATCGTTGACGCATTCAGGTTCGCCGAGATCATGCGCGGCATGACGGAGGCATCGATGACGCGGAGGCCCTGCAGCCCGTGGACGCGGAGCTGGTCGTCGACGACGGCCCAGGTCGAATCCGCCGGGCCCATGCGGCAGGTGCAGCCGGGGTGGAAGGTGGTGGTGCCGCGCTCGGTGGCGGCGTGCAGGAACTCGTCGTCGGTGTTGACGTTGGGGCCGGGGAAATCCTCGTAGGCGTAATAGGGCGAGAGCGGCGCACTCTTCAAAAGGTTGCGCGCGAGCTTCATGCCGCCGACGATGACGCGGCGGTCGAGCTCGGCGTCGAGATAGTTGGTCTGGATGATCGGCGGCGCGAACGGATCATTGGAGCGGATGCGGACATAGCCGCGGCTCTCCGGGCGCTGCTGCCAGGAGGCCACCGTCATGCCGGGCTCGTCCTCGAGCTGGCCCTGCACGCCTTCCTTGTAGGAAGCGGGCGTGAAGGTGAGCTGGAGGTCGGAGCTCTCCGCGCTCTCGCCGGAGTGCCAGAAGCAATAGACCATGGTCGGCGACAGCGACAGCAGGCCGCGGCGCGCGGTCGCCCATTTCAGCGCCTCGATCCACAGCGAGAAGCCGCGGCGGAGCTCGTTGATGGTCTTGATGTCTTTCACGCGCGCCACCGTGCGCGGCGCGTAGTGGTCCTGAAGGCCTTCGCCGACGGGCAGCGCGTGACGCACCGCGATGCCGTGCTGCTGCAGCAGATCGGGCGAGCCGACGCCGGAGAGCTGCAGGAGCTGCGGCGAATTATAGGTGCCGCCGGAGAGGATCACTTCCTTGTTGGCGCGAACCTCGACAGGCGTGCCGCCTCGGCCGCCCTTGGTGTAGCGCACGCCGACGGCGCGCTTGCCCTCGAAGATGATCTCGGTCGCGTGCGCATGGGTGTGCACATGCACGTTCGGCCGCTTCATCGCGGGCTTGAGGAACGCGGTCGAGCCGGAGACGCGCAGGCCGTTTTCGATGGTGCGCTGGCAGTAGGAGACGCCTTCCTGGGTCTTGCCGTTGTAGTCGGGATTGCGGGGAATGCCGAGCGAGACCGCGCCTTCCATGAAGGCCTCGCAGAGCGGATCGCGCCAGTCCATGGTGGTGACGGTAAGGCTGCCCTCGCGGCCGCGATAGGTGTCCTCGCCCTCGCCGACCCGCTTCTCCAGGCGCCGGAAGTACGGCAGCACGTCGGCATAACCCCAGCCGCGATTGCCCATCTGCGCCCAGGTGTCGAAATCCATGCGCTGGCCGCGGTTGTAGATGTGGCCGTTGATCGAGGACGAGCCGCCGAGCGTTTTGCCGCGCGGCGCGTAGATGCTGCGCCCACCGGTGTACGGGCCGGGCTCCTGCTGGTAGGCCCAGTTGATGCTCTTCATGTGGAACGTCTTGATGAACCCCGCCGGCAGATGAATGTAGGGGTGCCAGTCGCTGGGCCCGGCTTCGAGCACGCAGACGCTGATATCAGGATCTTCGCTGAGCCGGCTGGTGAGCACGCAACCGGCGGAGCCCGCACCGACGATCACATAATCAAATCTATCCATGGTCCCTCGGCCGCCCCTAGCGCGGCTTGTCGTTGAGTTGAAATTCCAGATGCGCCTGCACCGTCGGCCATTCGGCGGCGGTGATGCTGTAAACAACAGTATCGCGCAACGTGCCGTTCGGCGCGATCTGGTGGCTGCGCAGAATGCCGTCCTGCTTGGCGCCCAGGCGCTCGATGGCGCGGCGGCTCTGGTGGTTGAAGAAGTGGGTGCGGAACTCGACCGCGATGCAGTTCAGCGTCTCGAAGGCATGCCGGAGCAGCAGCAGCTTGCACTGCGTGTTGAGCGGACCGCGCTGCGCGCTCTTGCCGTACCAGGTCGAGCCGATCTCGACGCGGCGGTTGGCGGCATCGATGTTCATGTAGGTCGTCATGCCGACGATGTTGCCGCCGGCGTCGAATACGGTGAAGGGCAGCATCGAGCCCGCGGCCTGCAAGGCCAGGCGGCGGTCGATCTCCTTGCCCATGTTCTCCGGCAGCGGGATCGCGGTGTACCAGAGTTTTGACAGCTCGCCGTCCTTGACGGCCTCGACCAGCCCCTCTCGATGCTGGTGCGACAGCGGCTCGAGACGGGCGTGCTGTCCACGCAGGGTGATGGGGTCAGGCCAGGGCATTGATGTCTCTCTCCGTTGTCATTGCGAGCGAAGCGAAGCAATCCAAACTGCCAGATCCTCATCCTGAGGAGCGCGGAACGCGCGTCTCGAAGGATGAAGGCCCCGCCGGTGGCCTCGCCCTTCGAGACGCGCGAGATGCGCGCTCCTCAGGGTGAGGGTCTAGGAGTTGCCTCGCCTCCCGTACAATGACGGCTTGGCTCACTTATTCAAAAAATTCAACGGCAAACCGCCGCGCGGCCAGTCCATGGCGATCAGCTCGCCCTTGCCCGACAGCGTGATGTAGGCGGTCTTCAGCCCGGGGCCGCCGAAGGCGATATTGGTGGTGACGCGGTCGCCGGTCGGCACCTGCTCGACCAGGGTGCCGTCGGGCGCGATCACCGAGATGCAGCCGGAAACGAGAGTGGCGACGCAGACATTGCCGCCAGCTTCCACCGCGAGCGAGTCGAACATCTGGTAGCCGCCGAGGCCGCAGATCGGTTTTCCGCGCTCGCCGCGATAGATCGCATCGCGCGGCTTCAGGGTGCCGGGCGCGGAGAGCTCGTAGGCCCAGAGCCGCCCCGTCGGCGTCTCCGCGATGTAGACAGTGTTCTCGTCCGGCGACAGCCCGATACCATTGGCCGGCAGCACGCCGTGCACGATCTCGACGATCTCGGTCATGCCGGGCTTGAGGTAATACATGCCGCCGACATCCATCTCGCGCGCGCGGCGCTTGCCGAGATCGGAGAACCAGAGGCCGCCCTGCCTGTCGAACACGAGATCGTTCGGTCCGCGCAGATCGTGCTCGCCGCATTTCGTCACGACGGTCTCGACCTTGCCGGATTGCAGGTCGACGCGCTGGATCGAGCCGCCGCGATAATCGTCGGGCTGCGGACCCGGCATGATCATGTTGCGGGTCGGGATCCAGGAGAAGCCGCCATTGTTGCAGATGTAGATCTTGCCGTCTGGGCCGAGGGCGGCGCCATTCGGGCCGCCCGGAATCTTCGCGACGATCTCCTTGCGGCCGTCGGGATAGACGCGCGTCAGGCGCTGGCCGCGGATCTCCACCAGCACCACCGAGCCGTCCGGCATCACGACCGGCCCTTCGGGAAATTCGAGGTCGGTGGCGAGGACGCGGACGTTGGACATGTGGGACCCTCCCGGCTGCTTGTTATGGCTTGCACGGGATGTCCGGCACGGGCCCCACACGCAAGATTTGCCTGCGGTTATGACAAAGTCACCGGGGCTTGCCAAGCAAGCGGGATGGTATGCCAGCCTTGCGCTACTCTTTCACTGGTATCCAGATTTCGAAGCCGCCATTGCCGGTGGCCGGATCGAATTTCTCGTCGTAGCGCTCGAAATTCGGCGCGTCCGCGGCTTTCAGACCGGAGGCCGGCAGCCACTGATTCCAGATCGTATTGACGGTGCGGCGGATCGAGGCGACGTGGTCGGTGTGGGTGAACACCGCATAGCGCTGCTCGGGGATGCGGACGCGACCGAAGCGGCGCGGCAGGTCGGAGAAATCGGCGACCTCGACGCCGGCGATGTAATCGAAATTGCCGGCATCATCGCCGTTGCAGCAGACGCCATAGGCGACGTGACCGACCCGCGCCGGAATATCGGCGACCTCCTGATGGAAGCGGTGCCACAGGCCCGGGATCATGGCGCCGTTGTCGCAGGAGATGCGCTCGGCAGGGCCGGCGACGAGGAAGGCCTTCGCGGTTTCGAAACGCGGTGCAGCAAGATTGTCGAGCATGGTGGAGTCCATGAGGATCGGCTCCTGAAGCTTGAGATGGCTGACGCAGTTCGCGGCCCGGACCGCTTCAGGCGTGGTGCCGAAGTGCTCGCGGAACGCGCGGGTGAATGCCTCGTGCGAGCCGTAATCCGCCTCCAGCGCCAGCGACAGAATGTCCGGCGCGCCGTTCGCAAGACTGCGCGCCGCCTCGCTCAGCCGCCGCGCGCGCACGTACCGCATCACGGAAAGACCGGTGGCTGCGGCAAACGCACGCACGATGTGGAACCGCGACACGCCTGCGACCGCGGCGATCTCGTCGAGCGTCAGCGGCTCGGCCAGATGGCTCTCGATGTACCAGAGCGCGCGCTGGGCTGGGTTCATGGTGGTTTCTAGCCCTCGTTCGAAGCAAGGCCATACTGCACCGAAGACCAACGGCTTCGCTTGATCGGCGTTGCGGTCCCCTTGGGAGGATAACGCCGGAACGGGCACTGGCAACGTCCGGGCGTTCGTGGCTACATTCGCAAATCCGCTCACGAGAAAGCAGGAGGAACCGCAGCATGAGGATCACCGATGTGCGGGCGCACCATATCCGCATCCCCTACGACGCCGGTGTTGCGAGCTTCCGCCAGGGCGCCTCTGCCATCACCGCCCTCGACATGGTGATCGTCGAGGTCACGACCGATGCTGGGCTGACCGGCTGGGGCGATGCCTTCGCCTATGTCTCCCCGCGCACCACGCGCAGCGCCGTCGAGGAGATGATCGCGCCGCAGGCCATCGGCCTCGAGGTTCCCGATGCCGCCGGCATTGCCGCGGCGATGGAGCAGATCCAGCGCAATCTGCATCTGTTCGGCCGCTACGGCATCACCATGTTCGCGATCTCCGGCCTCGACATCGCCCTGTGGGACCTCGCTGCGAAGATCAAGGGCGTTCCGCTGCACCGCCTGCTCGGCGAGATCAGGCGCCCGGCCATTCCCGCCTACGCGAGCCTGCTGCGGATCGGTTCGCCCGACAACATCGCCGGCGAATGCCGGAAGGCGCTCGCGCTGGGCTATGGCGCAATCAAGCTGCACGAGACCACGACGCCTGCGGTGTTCGCCGCGCGCGAGGCGATCGGCCCCGGCATTCCGCTGATGGTCGACATGAACTGCCCGCTGTCAGGCGAGCAGGCGATCGCATTCGCGAAAGCATGCCGCGACGCGCAGCCGATGTTCCTGGAGGAGCCGGTCTGGCCGCCCGAGGATTTTGCCACGCTCGCCGGCGTTCGCAGCAAGGGCGGGCTGGGCATCGCCGCCGGCGAGAATGCCTGCACCGAATATCAATTCCGCCAGATGATGGAGGCGGGTGCGGTCAGCCACGCCCAGCCGTCGGTGATCAAGGTCGGCGGCATCACGGAGTTTTTGAAAGTCGCGGCTCTGGCCGATCGGCTCGGCGTCAAGATCGTTCCGCATTCGCCCTATTTCGGCCCCGGCCTGCTGGCGACGCTGCACCTGCTCGCGACGCGCGACGACGGGCTGGTCGAGATGTTCTACCTCAAGCGCGAAGCCTGCCTGTGGGGCGGCCGCGCCGACGTCGATGCCACCGGCCATGTCGCGGTGCCCGCAGGACCCGGGCTCGGCTATGAGCCCGATCGCGACGTGATGGAGCGCTATCGCGTGACGTGATCGCTATTTCGCCGCGTCCTTTGGCGGTGGCGCGTCCTGCTTCTTCTTCAGATCCTCGGCCGTCTTCGCCTGCGCGGCCTGGAGATCACCGATCGTCTTCTGCAGGCCGGCAAGGCTCGTCTTCAGCGCGTCGATCTGGCGACCCGCCGCATCCAGCTTCTGCTGGTGGTCGAGGTTGAGCTTCGTGATCGTCTTCTGGAGGAAGTCGACATTGCTCTGGAGACAGCTGGTGCGGCGCTCCATGGTCTTCTCGACCGTGCATATCTCGATGCCGGGCACGTCCTGCGCGCGGAGCGGCGCAACCGCCAGCGTGGCGAGCAGCAACATCGGGAAAAAAATGCCGGCGCTTCGAAGCGGCATGCGGGGTTCCTCGTCAGATGATCACGGCAATGTGCGCCGATTGCGCGCAGCGCCCGGACGCTACCACACTCGTACCGCATTCTCGCGTTGAGCTTGGCTTGTTCCCTGGGACGGGGAGCAATGAACCGCACGCGGAGGAAGTGGGCGCTCTTCTGCGGCTTTGTTTAGGGGAGATTTTTACAATGGCTACGCGCGATAGACGTCTGGCGGAGTTCGATGGCGCGGGAGAACCGCCCCCCGGCCTGCCGGTCGAAGTGCTGTGCGAGGATCACAGCGGAACGTATCAACTGCCGTTCGCCTGCCGCTATGTCGGAGGACGCTGGCAAAACCACGAGGCCGGCATTGCGGTCGAAGCGACCGTCATCGGCTGGCGCCTGCCGCGGGTGAAGCACTCGGGCGTCGCCTGACCGCGACTTGTGTTCCAAAATGCGACGGAGCCGCGCTCCGCCTTAACGAACGGAACGCGGCCCGAACGAATCACGTCCGAATCAGCGGAGCGACCTCGTACGCGGCTGTTCACGGCTAGATGTCGCAACCGGCCCACGCGGCCATACAATATCTGCGTACCATGAGGGGCCGCCGGGTCCCGGGACGAACCCCAAAAGTTAACAGCTTCAATGACATGGCTGCCGGGAGCGGCGGCGTGAGGTCTCGCTCCCAAAACAGGCAGGGCGACGCCGCCCCTGCCTAATATTCGACCTCGAGCTCCTCGATCTCGGCCGGCTCTTCCTTCGCCGCCGCGATCCATTCCTTCATCTCGGGCATGGCCATGATGGTATCGGCATAAGCCTTCAGCCGCGGCTCGAGCTTGACGTCATAGGTGACGAAGCGCGTCACCACGGGTGCGTACATCGCATCCGCCATGGTGCGCCGTTCGCCGAACAGGAACGGACCGCCGGACTTCTCCAGGCAGTCGCGCCAGATGAACCAGACGCGGTCGATGTCGGCCTGCGCGCGCGACCAGATCTTGAAGCCGGGGAAATGTCCCTTGAGGTTGACCGGCAGCGAAGCGCGCAGCGTGGTGAAGCCGGAATGGATTTCGCCGCAAATGGAGCGGCAATGGGCGCGCTGGAGGCGGTCATCCGGCAACAGCCCGGCTGATGGCATCACCTCGTTGAGATATTCGGCGATCGCCAGCGTATCCCAGACCACGGCGCCCTCGTGCCGCAAGCATGGCACCAGGATCGACGACGACAGCAGGAGGATCTCCGCACGCGCCGATGCGTCATCCGGCGCGGTCACAACTTCCTCGAAATCGAGCCCGGAAAATTTCGTCAGCAGCCAGCCACGCAGCGACCAGGACGAGTAGTTCTTGCTGCTGATGGTCAGTGTCGCTTTCGCCATATGGCCCCTTCCCTCACGCCTGTGACCCGCACCCCGCCCGGCCCGCGGACGTGCTCATTCGCTGAGCTTCCCTATGTCCTCACCCCGCTTCCGGAGCAAGCGATGTGCCAATTTTGCGGGCGGTCCTGCTCCCGTCTGGCTTCGATATTGCATGACGGCAGGGAACAGGGTGGGCAATTCAGTATGATGTCGATGTATTATCAGGCCTTTCAGAACCATATGGATCTGACGGCGCCATGGCGGGCGGGAGCCTCGTCCGCGCTCAAATTCCTGAATCTGGCGCCTCAGGGCATGTCGCACCAAGTGGTCGGCCGGCTCTCGGCCGCGCTGGAGCTGATCTCGCGCTCCACCCTCACCTACGACCGCCCGGCCTACGGCATCGACAGCGCCATGGTGGGCAACCGCGAGGTCGCCGTCCGCGAGGAGATTGCCTACGCGACGCCGTTCGGCTCGCTGCTGCATTTCAAGAAGGATGACGTGGGCGAGCAGCCGCGCATGCTGCTGGTAGCGCCGATGTCCGGTCATTTCGCGACGCTCCTGCGCGGCACCGTGAAGACGCTGCTGCAGGACCACGACGTCTACATCACCGACTGGCACAACCCGCGCGACATTCCGCGCAGCGAAGGCCGCTTCGGGCTCGACGATTACACCGAGCATCTGATCGATTTCCTCGGACAGCTCGGCCCGCGCCCGCACATGGTCGCGATCTGCCAGCCCTCGGTCTCGGCGCTCGCGGCCGCCGCGATCATGTGCGAGGACAATCATCCGTCGCGGCCGGCGACGCTGACGCTGATGGCAGGGCCGATCGACACGCGCATCCAGCCCACCAAGGTCAACGACTTCGCCAAGAGCAAGCCGATCGAGTGGTTCGAGCGCAATTTGATCAATTACGTGCCGATGCAGTGCCGCGGCGCGCTGCGCAAGGTCTATCCCGGTTTCGTGCAGCTCACCGCGTTCGTCTCGATGAACCTCGAGCGCCACATCAAGCAGCATCTCGACCTCGCCAATCACATCGCCAAGGGCGAGAAGGAGAAGGCCGCGACGATCAAGACCTTCTACGACGAATATTTCGCCGTGATGGACCTGCCTGCGGAGTTCTACATCGAGACCGTGCGCGACGTGTTCCAGGAGCACCTGTTGCCGCAAGGCAAGCTGATGCACCGCGGCCGTCCCGTGAACACCAGGGCCGTCGGCCGCATGGGGCTGATGACGGTCGAGGGCGAGAAGGACGACATCTGCTCGATCGGCCAGACGCTCGCCGCGCAAGACCTCTGCACCGGCGTGCGCGCCTATCGCCGCGTCCACCACATGCAGGCCGGCGTCGGCCATTACGGCGTATTCTCCGGCAAACGCTGGAACAACGAGATCTACCCGTTGCTGCGGGATTTCGTGCACGTGAATTCGTGACCGTCATCTCTGCCCAAACGACCGCCGGCCAGGGGAATCGGCACGTGCCTCATGCTCTTGCCTGAGCAGCTCTTGCGCTTCCACGAATTCCGGAAGATTTCGCTCCGCCTCGAATTCGGCGAGCACGGGAGCGAGCACTTCGGATAGCGCAGCCGTACGGCCATTTGTCTTGTACAGGCGTGCAAGTTCAACGGCACTGCGCAGCTCGAAAGTCCTGGTCTGCTGGTGTCGCGCGATGTCCAGCGCTCGCTTGAGGGCGTCTTCGGCGCTGGATTCGTCCGAAGGGTCATGACGCCATAAAAGTCTGCCGCGGACACGATGCAGCTCGGCATCGAGCCAATGCTGGCCGGATTGTCCCGTCCCGGCGATCAATTCGTTCAGGATTTCCATCCCGGTCTCGACTTCGCCTACCTCTGCAATCGCCATGGCAACATGCATCCCCCAGAACGGTTCGCAGAGGTAGCAATCGTTCTCGTGCAGCGAGGTCCAGCCGTGACGCATGTCCGCCAGTCCGGCCATTCGGTCGCCGGCACGCCACTTGGCCAGGCCATTCAGGTAGGTGCCCGCGGCAACGTACAGCGGCATCGTGTGGTCGCGCGCGAGACCGAGCGCCAGGATCGTCTCTGTTTGCTGCAACATGCCCCCGCACACCCCGTCGAACACGGCGCGATGAACCAGCGCATTGGCCTGGGACAGCGCCCGTTTCTCTCCCGGAGCACCCACCGCTTCCGCGGCGAGCTTGCGCGCACGAGCGGTGCTACCGAGCGGCCAGAGCACCAGGGCAAGAAATCTCATGATCACGAACGGCAGATCCAGCGCCGAAGCCCTGAAGGTCGCGGGATCCGGTTCGGCACCATGGATCGCCAGCGCCTGCTCGAGGTGCGTTCTCGCATTCAGGTAATCGCCGGCGAACCAGCAGGTGACACCGCCCGTCCAATGGGCGACGACGGCGGCCACTGGCGAATCCGGTCGTCGGTCAGCGGCGCTCCTGATGGCGTCCGCCAGCTCCCGCATCGGAGCGAGTTCGCCGTGCGTCAGGCAGGCATTGAAGAGTCCCGAATGCACCGGAGCAAGTTCAACGGGATCATCGATGTCGGCTGCGAACTGGCGCGCACGCGTCCATGCCGCAACCGTTTCGGGCGCGCTGTGGCCGAGGCTGCCCCGCAAGGCACGGCCATAGGCGATTTGAAGATGCAGCCTGCTCATCATCCGGCGGGGATCGTCAGGCAACTGATCGGCGGCCGCAATGGCCTTGCCGAGATGCGCGATCGCCTCGGAATAGGCCGAGCGTTTCAGCGCCTGCTGGCCCGCCTTGCGCCACCATTCGAGGGCGACGTCGCCCAGCCCCGCCTCGGTGAAGTGGTGCGCCAGAACTTCCGGCTCGGTCCCGGCGACGACTGGAAACTTCTCGCGCAGGACCTCGCCAATGCGTGTGTGAAGCACCTGCCGCTTGCTCTTGAGCAGACTCTCGTAGGCCGCTTCCTGAACGAGGGCGTGCTTGAAACTGTAATTTGCTTCGGGCGGCGTCCCACGACGCAACAATAGTTCGGCCTCTTCGAGTTGTCCCAGCGCAGCGCTCAGCGTCAGATCGTCCCGTCCCGCCACCGCTTTCAGCAGCGCGTAGGAGAAGTCGCGGCCGATGGCGGCGCCGATTTGCGCCACCTCCTTGACCGGAGCGAGCCGGTCGAGCCGCGCCATCAGCGAATCCTGCAGCGTCGCGGGAATGGCGAGCGGCGGGAGCGGACTGTTCAGGCGGTAGCGCCCGGCATCTTCGACGAGCAGCCCGGACTCCAGCACCATCTTGGTCAATTCCTCGACAAATAGCGGGATACCATCGGTCTTGTCGATGATCTGCTTCATCATCTCGCGTGGCAGCTGGCGGCCGACGACCAGCTGCTCGACCAGCGCGCGCGTGTCCTGCCGATCGAGCCGGTCGAGCCGCAACAGGCTGACATTGGCAAGGCCCGACCAGGAGGGCTCGAACTCCGGCCGGGATGTCAAGAGCACGAGTATCGGCAGTCCCCTGATCCGATCGACTGCGAGATCGAACAGTTCGAGGGTCGTGGCATCGGCCCAATGCATATCCTCGCAGATGATCAGCAGAGGCTGGTCTCGCGCCAATCCCTCGAGCTGATCGAGAAGGGCGGCGAATGTCTGTCGCCGCTGCTGCGCCGGGCTCAAGCCGAGGGGCGGGCAATGGTCGCCGGTCGGAATCGAAAGCAGAGCCGCAATGAGCGGTGTTGCTCGGGCGGCCTGCCGGGTTCCCAGCGCCAGCATCGCCTCGAGCTTGTCGAGCTTTTGTTCTGGCGTGTCGTGCGAGCGGATTCCGGCGGCGCGCTCGAGCTGCGCGACAAAGGGATGAAGTGCGCTGTTGGTGTGGTAAGGCGAACACTGATATCGCACGCGACGGTGCGTCCCCAGCGAGGCGCTCTCGGACAGCGTTGCCACAATGCGCGACTTGCCGATGCCCGCTTCGCCGGAAATCAATACGATCTGGCCCTGGCCCTGCCATGCCTCCCGCTGGCGCGAGAGAATGAACTCGATCTCGTCCTTGCGGCCGACAAAGCCGATCGAGCGCGCGGCACGGACCGCCTCGAAGCGACTCTCCGATGCGGTTGCTCCTTCCACCGCCCAGACCGCAATCGGTTCGCCGACCCCCTTGACCTCGCGGCGGCCGAGATTGCGAAAGGTGAAGAGATCGCCAAGCAACCGGCGCGTCGATGAAGCAACGACGACCGCCCCCGGCTCCGCCAGGCTCTGAAGCCGCGCAGCGAGGTTTGGTGTGTCGCCGATGGTTGCGTGCTCCTCCGATGCATCTCCGCTGATGAGATCGCCGACCACCACAAGTCCGGTCGCAATTGCGATCCGCAATTCGACCCGTTCGCCGGCGCCTGTCCTGAGTTGCCGAACCGCAGCGATGGTGTCGAGACCCGCTCGCACGGCCCGCTCCGCATCATCCTCGTGGGCGCGGGGATAGCCGAAATAGACGAGTATTCCATCACCGACGAACCTGGCTATCCTGCCGTCATACGCGGCAATGACGCTCGCGCAGGCGGCGCGATAGGCACGGATCACCTCCCACATGTCCTCGGGATCGAGACGCGCCGAGAGCGCAGTCGAGCCGACCAGATCGCAAAACATCACGGTGAGATGACGCCGCTCTGCGTCGTGAGGAGGAGCCGGCGATGCGATCAACGCGGCCGGGTCGAGGTCGGCAATGGCACGCAGCATCTTGCGGCGATGACCGAGCAGGACTCCGAGCTTGTCGAAGTCCTCGTCCATCAGCTCGGGGAGGACGCCCACGTCGATCCCATTCTGGGCAAAACGATCTGCGTATTGCCCAAGCCCCAGCTTCTCGAGCCACTCCGCAATCTGCATGGCACCACCGATGTTGTGGCTGGCAGTTAGCAGACTCTTGGACCACGGCCGCGCGCGGACAATATCCCAACGCCACCATGATGGCACGTCTTGTTTGCTGTGCGAGAATTTAGGTTATTCGATACCGGCACGATTTCGATCGGGACAGCGCTCGATGCGAACGGCTGCACTACCAAACATCGCTGGCGCGCAGCGTTGCGCGGTAGAGGTTGCGATGAGTCCTCGCTGCTCACTGCAGATCTGAAGCCGAACCAACGCTGCGGCTTCGCTCACGTACGATTCCAAGCGGGCGTTTATTCGCGAGCGCAGTCCTTCATTGGCTCATTCGCGGACGCATCGTGGCTGCGAGCCATCGTGCCCGCAGCAACCTGAAGCGAAGAACCAACCACCCAACAGCCGGCGACAAAGCCTATCAGGCCGTTGGGCAGATTTTGATCAAGGACAAGGATGCTGACGGACAGAGTTGCGGCAATGGCCGCGCCGAACGTTCCGGCCGCACTCATGATCTCAGCCGGCTCGGAGCCGGTCCATTCTTCCGAGATGCTCGATTTCGGCTTCCGTGCGACATTGCCGGACAAATCAATTCCGACGTAACAGCTAATGGCTCCGTAGAGCATTGTCAGGAGCACAATCCAACCGCTTTCAAACAGTCCGCCTTTCTGACGCAACAGAGTCGCACCGACATAGAGGCCGCAAGAGGCCCCAACGGCCGCCAGCCCAATTCTTTCAAGGATATGGGCCGACTTGATCAGACTGGAACGGGCGATCCGAAGACT
This sequence comes from Bradyrhizobium sp. CCBAU 45389, assembly GCF_028128625.1. Taxonomy (NCBI): domain Bacteria; kingdom Pseudomonadati; phylum Pseudomonadota; class Alphaproteobacteria; order Hyphomicrobiales; family Nitrobacteraceae; genus Bradyrhizobium; species Bradyrhizobium sp. CCBAU 45389. The sequence goes on from NZ_LBIY01000099.1 coordinate 401,334, forward strand.
GCCGACGTGCCTTCTGAGGGAAAATGCGCTGGAAATTGCGCTGGTTATCTTCATTGGGGGGGCTCCTTCTGAGTAATTGGCAGCCTTCTGGCTGACCCCAAATAGAAGCTGCCTGGACGCGTTTCTCGATGCCCTTGATTCCCACTTCTGAAAGATCTGTGCTGAGTGATGGGGCTGGCTTGCTCGTGAACAAGACGAGGAGCCAATCCAAAGCTGCGAGCACGCGGCTGCGCAGGCATTGCATCTCACCCGTATTTGTCGAATGGAGTCCGGGTGCGGCAATTTCTTGCCGGAGTGGTAGTTCAGAAAGAGAGTGATGAACTATGAGATGGTTCACACAGCGCAGTTTCCTGTCGCTCCATCCGGTCACGATTTCAGGAGGACAAGTCCGCATCGCCGCGTAGTCGCAAGCGGCGCGCGGCCCAGCGCGGCTGGGCGCAGATGTGGCCGAGGAATTCGACGACGGTCAGCGCGCCGAGATAGGCGGTAACACCGGTACCGACATCGAGCGGCGGGTTGACCTCGACGAAGTCGAAGCCTGCAATGTCGTGCCGCTCGGCGATCGCCTTCAGGCTGTCGCGCAGCTCGACATAGCTCATCCCGTTCGGCTCGGCCGAGACGCAGCCCGGGACCAGAGACATGTCCATGGCGTCGACGTCGATGCTGACGTAGACACGTGAATTGGCCGGCAGCAGAGCGGCAATTCCCTCCGCGCCGATCCGCCGGAATTCGCCCATCGGGATGACGCGGTTACCGCCTGCGATCACCTCCTCGACCTGCGCGGGCGAATGACGCAGGCTGCGGATGCCGACCTGCGTCAGGCTGAGCGTGTTGTCCATGCCGGCGATATGGCGAAAGGCATGGCTGTTGGTGATGGTCAGATCGTTCTCGAACGGCGCGTAGTCGGTATGCGCGTCGAAATGGATGACGTGCAGCTTCTCGTCGAAGGCGCGAAACACCGGATAGGTGATCGAATGATCGCCGCCGAGCACCACGGGGAGCGCGCCGCGATCGAGAATCCCGCGCACCATGGCGGTGATGTTCTCGAAGGTGCGCGGCGCATTGGCCGGATGGATATCGACATCGCCGACGTCGGCGATCAGGCCCTGCGACATTTCCTCGACCAGATATTCGCGCCGGGTCTCCGGATCGTAGTACCCTTGGCCGCTGCCGTAGAAGCGCAGCGAGTGCTCGCGCAGCGCGCGCGGCGCAAGCCGGCTGCCCGGCATGAACGGCGAGCCCTCATCGAAGGGCACGCCGAGCACGGCAATGGCCGCCTCGAGCATGGACAGATCCTCGCAGATCCGCGCGCGCAGGAAGGATGGGATCCCGACATAGGGCCGGTTGACGCGAGGCATGGCATTACTCCGTGGGTTTGGCTGTTGTCCTGACGATGCGGTGGTCCGTCCGCACCAGATCGAGAAAGCTCTGCAGGCGCGGCTCCTTCGGCGCGGCCATGATGTCGCGCGCCGGCCCCTCCTCCAGGATGCGGCCGCGGTCCATGAAGGCAATGCGGTCGGCGAGGCTCGCCGCAAAGCCGATTTCGTGGGTGACGACCAGCATGGTCATGCCGATATCGGCGAGCGTGCGCAGCACGGCGAGCACCTCGCCGACCAGTTCCGGATCGAGCGCCGAGGTCGGCTCGTCGAACAGCATCAGGGCCGGATCCATGGCCAGCGCACGGGCGATGGCCACCCGCTGCTTCTGACCTCCGGAGAGCGCGTGCGGATGGCGATCCATCCGGTCGGCAAGACCAAGCCGCGTCAGCAGCTCCGCACCGCGCCGCGTCGCTTCGTCCCGCGAGCGGCCGAGCACCACGATCTGCGGCCGCACCACGTTTTCCAGTGCCGTCATATGCGGCCAGAGGTGGAATTGCTGGAAGACGATGCCGACCTGCGGACGCAGCGCGTCGATCTGCCGGCGGCTGTGGCGGCGCACGACACCACCCGGCATCAATTCGCGCCCCAGCGGCTTGCCCGCCACCTCGATGAAGCCGTCGTCGGGCTGCTCGAGCCAGGTCAGGCAGCGCAACAGGGTGCTCTTGCCGCATCCGCTCGGGCCGATCAGTGCGACGATCTGACCCGCATGGACGTCGAGATACACCTGGTCGAGCGCAGTGACGCCGTGAAAGCGCTTGGTCAGGTTGGAGACGCGGAGGACGGGCACAGCGCTCATCAGGTCCTCCTGGCCACCAGCGAGAGATAGCGGTCGGCGATCCGGTTGCGGCTGACGGCCTCGGCCTGCACGGCCCCGACCCTGCGTTCCAGCCGCCTCGAGGCTTCCGCGATGACGACCGCGATCAGCCAGTAGATCGAGGCTACGGCCGCAAACACCTCGAAGGGCGCGAAGGTGTTTCCCTGCACCACGAGGCTCTGATAGGTGAGCTCCGGCACCGTGATGGAGGACAGGACGGCCATCTCCTTCATCATGGTCAGCGTCATGTTGGTGGACGGCGGCACCAGGGTGCGCAGGATCTGCGGCGCCACCACATGCCACATCGCGTTCGCCGGCGACATGCCGATGGCGCGCGCGCTTTCGAACTGGCCGCGCGGCAAGGCGAGGATCGCGGCACGCACGATCTCGGCATAGTAGGCACTGGCGAACAGCGCGAGTGCCACGGTCCCGACCAGGGTCGCCGGCAGCCGGATGCCCCAAAACGGCAAGCCGTAATAGACGACGAAGAGAATGATGATGAAGGGAATGTTGCGCAGGATCTCGACATAGAAACCGGCGACGAACCGCGGCAGCCAGCCCGGCGTCAGCGCGATCAAGGCGACCGCAATTCCCGCGGCATAGCCCAGCAGCAGGGCTGCAACCGACACCTGGAGGGTCAGCCACGCACCCTGCAGGAGCAGCGGCCAATAATCGACCAGTATGGCTGGATCGAAATGCATCGCGCTAGGCTCGCGCCGCGGCGAAGCGTCTCTCCGCCAGCCTGCCGGACAGGCTGATAGCGAGATTGATGACGAGGAACACGAGTGCCGAACCGATCATGGTCTCGAACGGCCGATAGCTGGAGCTGGCGATCTGCTGCGACGTGCGCAGCACGTCGACGACGGTGATGACCGACAGAAGCGCGGTGCCCTTCACGACGATCGTCGCCTCGTTGATCAGCACCGGCACGATGCGCCGGAACAATTGGGGCAGCACGACCCTGAGCCAGATGGCATGCGGCGGCAGTCCGAGCGCCGTCGAGGCTTCGATCTGACCGGCGTCGATGGTGGCGAGGCCGCCGCGCATGCTCTCGCTGACGAACACCATGCTGTTGAAGGCGATGGCCGAAACGCCCGCCACTTCCGGCGAGAGGTCGAGACCGACCGCCGGAAGCACGTAATAGGCGATGAAGATCTGGATCAGGAGCGGCGTGCCGCGCACGAAGCTGATGACGACGGCGATGCACGCGTTGACGGCCGCAATCTTCCGGGAGCGAACGATCGTCAAAGCGGTGCCGAGCACAAGGGCGAGCAGCATGATGATGATCGCCAGCCGGAGGTTCACGGCCGCAGCGCTGATCAGACGGGGCAGGATCGACAACAGATAGTCGAGCTTGAAGCCCATGATACGGGCCTTTCTTGTCGGAAGATGCCTGGTCCCGCCGTTACCCCTTGGTCGTCGCGCCGAGCGGCTACATGGCCCCGGGCGGCAGATAGTCTTTGTCCGGGATGGTCATCTCGAAGCCGAACCATTTCTTCTGAAGCGCCGCGAGGCGGCCGTCGTCGCGCATCTTGAGGATCACACCGGAAATGGCGTCGCGCAGGTCCTTGTCATCTGGCCGCGTCACCCAGGCGAGATAGGGGTGCACGCCGTCCTGAGGAATCGGCGCCATCAGCTCGAAGACATCGGACTTGTCCTTGACCAGGGCCGCAAGGCTCGGCAGCGGCTGGAGCACGGCGTCGACCTCACCATTTGCGAGCGCCACGTAGCTCTCGGGGTAAGCGGTGAAGAGCTTCAGCTCCTTGAAGCCCGTGCCCCCCGCAGCCTTCAGCTTGGCATCGAGCGCGCGCGCAACCGGTTCGGTCGACGAGGCAAGCTGGGTTGCGACCACCTTGCCGTTGAGGTCTTCCACCTTGGCGATCTTGTCGCCCTTGCGCTTCATGGCGTAAGGCAGACCGTCGGCGATCGGCATGGTGTAGGCGTAACGCTTTGCGCGCTCCGCATTGATGCCGACCGTCGTGGCGACAAAATCGAACTTGCCGGCCAGCACACCGGGCAGGATGCCCTGCCAGGGCAGATCGAGCTGGTTCAGCTTCTTGACGCCGAGCTCCTTGACCACTTCGGCCAGGATGTCGGAGCCATAGCCGATGATCTTGCCGTCCTTGACGAACTCGAAGGGGGGAAAGGCAGCTTCAGTGCCGACCGTCAATTCGCCGGTCCGCTTGATCTTGTCCAGTGTCGTCTCGGCGAAGGCAGGCTGGCTCGCGACCAGCGCGAGGCAGGCAGCGCCGGCCAGGATGCCGAATATCGTGCGATTGGTCTTCCGCATGGCTGATCCTTTTGTTGTCTGTGGTCGCAAAGCCTTGCCGCCGCCTCAGGCGGGCGGCGCGTCGAAATAATTCGCCCTCACCGCCGCGCCGATCAGATTCACGATCAGGCGGCCGGCCGTGATGCAGCTGATCATGTTGACGTCGATGGACGGCGTGATCTCCACGACGTCCATGCCGACCACGCGCCCCTTGCGCACCAGGCCGTGAATGAGCTTGCGGACCTGATGGAAGGTGAGGCCGCCCGGCGCCGGGCCCTCGACGGCAGGCATCACGCTGGGATCGAGGCCATCGGCGTCGATCGTGATGTAGTACTGGCCGCCCTCCGGAATCCGCTCGAGCACCGACTCCATGCCCTTGTCGTGCACCTCGAAGGCCGGGATGATGTTGGAGCCATAGGCCGCCGCCGCCTCGACCTCTTCGGGCCGCGCGCTGCCCGATGAGCGAATGCCGATCTGGAAGATCTCGCCGATATGGGGCATCTCGGAGGCCCGCCGGATCGGACTCGAGAGGCCGTCGCGAACGCCGTTCACCTCGTCGCGCCAGTCGATATGGGCATCGACCTGAATCAGCGTGATCGGACCGTGGCCCTTGAAGGCGCGCAGGATCGGGATCGGAATGCCGTGGTCGCCGCCGATCGTGATGGGCATGGCTCCGGCGGCAAGGATCTTGCTTACCGCTTGTTCGGCTCGAACGGAGTGGCTGCGGAGATCGGTCATGTCGGCAGGCACGTTGCCGACATCGACCACTTTCAAGGCACGTCCGCCGTAGATCGGGCCACCGACGTCGAAATCGTAGCGCTCAAGGCTGCGACAGATCCGATCGGTGACCGAACGGACGGCATCGGGTGCCTTCGACTGGTCGTTGGTGATCGCGGCGGCGTCGTAGGCGCTGCCGTAGGGAATGCCGAGGATGGCAATGTGTGCGTCGAGAGCGTCGAGATCGGTGCAGATGGGCGACCAGAGCAGGCTCTGGTGCTTGAGAGAAGGCGGCACCGTCAGGGGCAAAGCCATACGTCCTCCAGATCACAGCAGATTGGTCTTGCCGAACAAATCGGCATCTGGCCGCCGGGCGACCGGTCTGCGCATTGCCCGGATGTTCAGCGACGGTAACGCTGACCGGACGGCGCCCGGAATGACGTTTCCCGAAACCATGCTTGCAGGAACCGCAACATGAAGCACGTCCCGCCGGCGCCCGTTCCGCCGCTCACCGAGAGCGATCTCAGATTGCTGCGCATCTTTCGCGCCGTCGCCGAAGCGGGCGGGCTAACCGCGGCGGAAGCCCAGCTCGGGATGGAGCGATCGACCATCAGCCGGCATCTGCTCGCGCTGGAAACGCGCCTCGGCAGCAGGCTCTGCTTTCGCGGCCCTTCCGGGTTCGAGCTGACCGATTTCGGCCACCGGGCCCTGCTCGCCAGCATTGCGGCCTGCGACGCACTCGAAATGGTGCATCACGAGCTCAACCTGGCCAGGAACATCCTGTCGGGCGAACTGAAGATCGGCATCGCCGACAACTGCCTCTCCAATCCGCAGTGCCGATTGGCGGACACTCTGGCCCGGTTTCGCGCGGCCGCCCCCGATGTCACCTTGAACGTCGCGATCGGCCTGCCGGGCGCGCTGGTCGAGGACGTGCTGGAGCGGCGACTGCATCTTGCGATCAGCGGCCAGCCCGCCATCAACAGCAAGCTCGAATACGTCTCGCTGTTCACCGAGGAGTTCCGGCTCTACACGGCGTCGGCCGCGCCGCTTGCGCTCGACGACTTGCGCGCCGGCGGCGTGGTTCTGGTGACGCGGACAAACGATCGACGCACGCAAAATCTCGCGCGGCGGCTTCACATCAAGCAGCGCGCCGTCGCCTTCGGGCTGGAGGCGGTCGCGACGATGCTGGTCGGCGGCGGCTTCGTCGGCTTCCTGCCGACGCATTATGTCGAGATGCTGAGACCGATCCATCAATTGGCGGAGGTTACAGGCGCCGAGGCGTTTCGCTACACGACCCAGTTCTCGCTGATCTCGGCGATCAATCGCCCCCTGCCGCCGAGCGGCCGGTTGCTTACCAGATTGCTGACCGATCCACAGAGCGCGAGCTGAGGCGTCTCGCTCTGTCGCCTTCTTTCAAGACCATTCACCATCACCCCACACCTGCACCACGTGGCCAGGCGAGACTTCGCGATATTGCCGCACCGGCGGCTGGTAATCCGGTGCGCGCACCGGGCTTCTGATCTCGTCGTTGGAGGCTTCACGCTTCGTGCCGCGGCGCGATGGATCCGGCACCGGCACGGCGGCCATCAGCTTCTTCGTATAGGGATGCTGCGGATTGCCGAACACGGCAGCGCGCGGGCCGATCTCGACGATCTCGCCGAGATACATCACCGCGACGCGGTGGCTCATCCGCTCGACCACCGCGATGTCGTGGGAGATGAAGAGATAGGCGAGGCCCATGCTGGCCTGGAGGTCGAGCATCAGATTGACGACCTGCGCCTTCACCGAGACGTCGAGCGCGGACACCGCCTCGTCGGCGACGATCAGCTTCGGCCCGAGCGCGAGCGCGCGCGCAATGCAGATGCGCTGGCGCTGGCCGCCGGAGAATTCGTGCGGAAAGCGCGCGGCCATATCGGCGGAAAGACCGACGCGCACGAGCAGATCGGCGACCTTGTCGCGGGCCTGTGCAGCCGTGGCGAGGCCGTTGGCGAGCAACGGGGCCGCGATCGCCGTGCCCACCGACATGCGCGGATTGAGGCTTGCGAACGGATCCTGAAACACGATCTGCATGTGCTTGCGGAAGTCGCGCAAGGTTCGGCCGTTCATGGCGAGAACATCCTGGCCGTCGATCAGGACCGTGCCGCTGTCGGGCTCCGTCAGCTTCAGGATCGAGCGGCCCGTCGTCGACTTGCCGCAGCCGGACTCGCCGACCAGCGCCAGCGTCTCGCCGGCACGCAGGGTGAAGGAGACGTTCTCGACCGCGTGGACGCGGCCGGAGACCTTGCCGAACAGGCCCGAGCGGATCGGAAAGCGCGTCGTGAGGTTCGAGACTTCGAGCAGCGGGCGTTCGGCGGTCGAAACCGTCTCGGGCGTCTCGATCGGGTCATCCGATGTGCCCGTCACCTTGTCGACGATGGGAAAACGCATCGGCCGCTGACGTCCGTCCATCGAGCCGAGCCGCGGTACGGCGGCGAGCAGCGCGCGCGTATAGGGATGCGAGGGCGCGGCGAAGATGCGCGCAGTGGCGTCCGTCTCGACCGCCTGCCCGCCATACATCACCACCGTGCGGTCCGCGATCTCGGCGACCACGCCCATATCGTGGGTGATGAAGAGGATCGACATCCCCTCCTCCTGCTGAAGCTCCTTCAAGAGCTCCAGGATCTGGGCCTGGATGGTGACGTCGAGCGCGGTGGTCGGCTCGTCCGCGATCAGAAGCTTCGGCTTGCAGGCCAGCGCCATCGCGATCATCACGCGCTGGCGCATGCCGCCGGAGAAGCGGTGCGGATGCTCGTGGAAGCGCGACTTCGCCGCCGGGATGCGGACACGGTCGAGAAGACGGATGGTCTCGGCCTCTGCCGCCGCGCGCGACAGGCCGCGATGCTGGATCAGCGCTTCCGCGATCTGGAAGCCGATGGTGAGCACCGGATTGAGGCTCGTCATCGGCTCCTGGAAGATCATCGCGACGTCGTTGCCACGGATGTCCTTCATGCCCGCTTCGGGCAGCGACAAGAGATCGCGCCCGGCCAGCGTGACGCGGCCCTCGATGCGGCCGCTGTCCTTCGGGATCAGCCGCATGATCGAAAGCGCGGTGACGCTCTTGCCCGAGCCGGACTCGCCCACGATCGCCACGGTTTCGCGAGGCGCGATGTCGAACGAGACGTTGCGGACGACGGGGACCCATTGCCGCTCGCGCATGAAGGACGTGGTAAGGCCTGAGACCGATAGCACAGGGGACCGCGCTTGTGCGATCACCTGGTCAGCTCTGCTCGCGTCCATGCTCATGCGATTGCCCTAATAGCCGCGCGTACGATCGACCAGCCCCGGCAGGTCTTCACCGCGGCGGTGGCGTGCGATGACGTCCAGCACGTAGTCGACGGCCGTATCGGGCGTGGTCATGCTGGCATTGTGCGGCGTCAGCAGGATGCGCGGATGGCTCCAGAACGGATGGCCCGCCGGGAGCGGCTCGGGTTCGGCGACGTCGAGCACCGCACCCGACAGGGCGCCGCTATCGAGCGCCGCGAGGAAATCGGCCTCAATGAGATGCGGCCCGCGTCCGACATTGACGAGACCAGCACCGCGCGGCAGGCGGGCGAAGAGGTCCGCATTCAGGATGCCGCGGGTCTCGTCGGTCAGGGGCAGCAGGCAAACGAGGATGTCGGTCTGCGCGAGGAAATCCGGCAGGGCCTCGGCACCTGCGTAACAAGTGACGCCTTCGATCTCGCGCGGCGACCGATTCCAGCCGAGAAGCGGAAAGCCGAACGCCTTGAGCCGTTCGAGCACGGCCTGGCCGAGCTGGCCGAGCCCCATCACGCCGACACGTCGGCGCCTGGCCGGCGTGATCCGGATCTCGCGCCAGACCTGCTCCTTCTGCTGGGCGATGAAGTGCAGGAGATCGCGATGCAGGGCGAGCACGCTCATGGTGACGTATTCCACCATGGTCTCGGCGATGCCGGGCTCCAGCATGCGCAGCAGCGGAATGTGCGGCGGGAGCTTTGCCACGTCGAACTGATCGACGCCGGCACCGACCGAGAACACCAGCTCGATGTTCGGGAACGTCGTCGCGATATCGTCCGGCGGCACCCAGGTCACGAGATAGCGCACGTCCGCGGGATTGCCGATGTCGGGCCAGAGCCGGAACGGCATGTCGGGCGCCCGCTCCGCGAAGAAGCGGGCCCATTCCGCCCCGCGTGCCACGTTGGCCTTGTAGAGAACCGTCATGTCACGGGCATCCTCAGAACGGGCTGACCGGCGCCAGCCGGCGGCCGTCGATCATGCGCTTGTGGCTGTAGGCGGCGGGATCGACCAGCGGCGTCGAGCCGGTCACGATATCGGCGGCGAGCTTGCCGGCCGCCGGGCCGATGCCGAAGCCGTGGCCGGAGAAGCCGGTCGCGAGGAAGAAGCCGGGCAGCGCATCGACCGGCGAGATCACGGGAATGGTGTCGGGCGTGCAATCGATCGTGCCGCCCCAGGCTTCCGCGATCTCGATGTCCTTTAGCTCCGGGTTCGACTTGATCAACGAAGCCAGCGCCGCATTGACCAACGACATGTCAGGCGCGGGATCACGCACGCGCTCGGCCTCGAACGGCGACGGCTTGTCGAAGCTCCAGCCCGTGCCGCGCATGAGCTGGTCGAAGAATGACTTGCCGAACGACAGCTTCAATCCGTTCTTGCGATGCTGATAGGTCGGCCAGAACGTGCGCGCGTAGCGAAACAGGTCGGGCGACAGCTCGACCGTCCCGCGGTTGCGCAGCGCCAGCGTGAAGCCGCCGTCGAGGCGGCGGCGGATGCAGTAGAAGTCGGTGCCGAGCGCGCCCGAGGTGATCTCCGGCGCCGGCGTGGTCCGGCACGCGGTCGCATTGACGAGGCCGATCGGCAGCTCGATACCGTGGCGGCGGCAGAACAGCGACGACCATGCGCCGCCGGACAGCAGCACGGACTGGGTGCGAATGGTGCCTTTCTCGGTGACGACGGCGCTAACCCGCCCGCCGGTCGTCTCCAGCCCGCGCGCGGCGCAGCCCTGATGAATGGTGACGCCGTGCTTGCGCGCGGCGGTGGCGAGTGCGGGCACGGCCATCGACGGCTCGGCACGGCCATCGCTCGGCGTGTGCAGGCCGCCGACCCATTTGTCGGCATTATCAGGCATGCGCTCGGCGACCTCCGCCGGCGTCAGCACGGTGGAGTGCACCTGCTGCTCGCGCGCGATCGCGGCCCAGCGCTCCCAGCCGGCGAGCTCGTCCTTGCTCTTGGTGAGGAACAGGACGCCGGTGCGGCGGAAGCCGGCATCGACGCCGGCGTCGTTCTGCATGTCCTCCCACAGCCGCAGCGCCTCGCGCGCAAGCGGAATCTCCTCGCGGGCGCGGCCCTGCTGGCGGCACCAGCCCCAATTGCGGCTCGACTGCTCGCCGCCGACATGACCTTTCTCGACGAGTGCGACGGAATGGCCCTTCTTCGCGAGATGATAGGCCGCGGACACGCCGATCACGCCACCGCCGATGACGACGACATCCACCTGCGCCGGCAGGCGTTCGTCGCTATTTATACGGTTGAGCGGCGGGGACATGGGGTACTCCTGGCATTCAGTTCGGCCGAGCTCTTGCTCGTCATGGGATGTTCATTCGCGGATCCAGCGCATCGCGCAGGCCGTCACCGAGGAAGTTGAAGCTGGTCACCGCGAGCGTGATGGCGACACCCGGCACGATTGCGAGCCAGGGCGCACTGGTGAGATAGATCTGCGCGTTGTTGAGCATGTTGCCCCAGCTCGCGGCCGGCGGCTGGATGCCGAAACCGAGATAGCTGACATAGGATTCGAGCAGGATCGCCTTGGCGACGTTCAGCGTCGCCGCCACCACGATCGGCGCGATCGCATTGGGCACGAGCTCGCGGAACATGATGCGTAGGTTCGACGAGCCGAAGGCGAGCGCCGCCACGGCAAATTCGCGCTCGCGCAGCGACCGGACCTGGGCTTCGACGACACGGGCAACGGCCATCCAGGCGGTGGCCGCGATCAACACGGTGGTGGTGACAAGGCCGGGCTCGGTGAGCGCCGCGAGCGCAAGCAGCAGAAAGATCGTCGGAAAGCACAGCACGGCATCGACGAGCCGCATCAGGACCGCACCGACGGCGCCGCCATAGAAGCCGGCGAAGGCGCCGACGACGATGCCGATCGCCATCGCCATCACCATCGCGACGATGCCGATCGAGAGCGACACCCGTCCGCCCATCATCAACCGCGCCAGCACGTCGCGGCCGAGTTCGTCGGTGCCGAGGATATGCGCACCCGACAGCGGCGGCGCGAACCGCTTCATGATGTCGATATAGGTGTCGTCGAACGGCAGGAGATAGGGACCCAATGCCGAGCCGAGGACCAGGACGAGAATGATCACCGCCCCCGCAAGCGCAAGACGGTGACGGCAAAAGCGCCGCCATGCGGCCTGGCCGGGCGTGCGCTGGACAGTGGAGAGGGCCGCAGTCGCCATCGCCTAGCCCACCCGGATGCGCGGATCGACGACGGCATAGAGGATGTCGGCGAGCAGCGAGCCGATCAGCACCATCGTCGCCGAAAACATCAGGATGCCCATCACCACGGGATAGTCGCGGTAGCCGATGGAATCGAGAAAGAGCCGGCCCATGCCGGGCCAGGTGAATACGGTTTCCGCCACCAGCGCGCCGCCCAGCAAGGTCGGAAACTGCAGGCCGGCCACCGTGATCATCGGCAGCAGCGCGTTGCGCAGGGCGTGCACCGTGAGGATGCGCCATTCCGGCATGCCCTTGGCGCGCGCGGTGCGGATGTAGTCCTGGTTGATGACCTCCAGCATCGAGGAGCGCATGAAGCGCCCCCACATCGCGGTCTCGACCAGCGCCAGCACCATGGCCGGCGCAATCAGGTGGTGCAGCAGGTCGAGAAAGGAGCCGTCGCCGATCGTCTGCCGGTTGCCGGCCGGGAGCCAGCCGAGCTTCACCGAGAACACGTAGATGGTGACGAGGCCGAACCAGAAGGTCGGAATCGACAGCGCGATCATGGCGCCGACGGTGGCGAGCGTATCGAACACCGAATAGCGGCGCAGCGCACCAAGGATGCCGATCCAGCAGCCGAGCAGCACCGCGATCATGGTTGCCGTCGCCATCAGCTCCAGTGTGGCGCCGAGATGCGAGGAGATCACCGACAGCACCGCCTCGCCATCGCGATAGGACTTGCCCCAGTCGCCTTTGAGCATGCGGCCGAACCAGTCGAGGTACTGGATCGGCAGCGGCCGGTCGAGGCCAAGCTGCCTCGTGACGCGGTCGAGATCCTCCTGCGTCATCTGCCCGGAGACGGCAAACTGCGAGAGCGGGCCGCCCGGTGCCAGATGCAGAATGGCAAAGCCGATCGCCGAAACGATCACGAGCAGCATGATCGCTTGTGCCAGGCGATTGGCGACGTAGCGGGCCATCTCAGGCGATCCAGCCGGCCTGAGACATCAGGCCCAGTACCATTCGCGCATGTTCCAGCTGTTGATCGACATGTTGATGTTCGGACGGAAGCCTTGCAGCCCCTCCTTGATGCCCTCGGCGATGAAGCTCTGAAACAGCGGCAGGATCGCGAGGTCGTTGCGGATGAGCTTCTGCAGCTCGCCATAGGTCGCCTTGCGCTGCGCCAGGTCGAACTGCTTGGCGCCTTGGGCCAGCAGCCGGTCGGCCTCCGCGCTCTGATATTGATAGGTGTTGTAGCCGCGGCCGCCCTTGGCGGGAATGGCGCCGGAGCCGAAGCGCGGCGTCACGTCGGGGTCGCTGCCCAGCATGAAGTTCACGCCGACGATCACGGAATTGAACTTCGATTGCTGCCAGAAGTCACCCCAGATCACGGCCGCCGGCATGTTGTTGACGCGCATCGTCGCGCCGATGGCGCGCCAGTCCTGGATCAGGAGCTGCTGGCACTGCTCGCGCACGGCACTGCCCGCCGTCGTCGAGTTGGTGAATTCGAGCTTGACGCCGCCCTTCTCGCGGATGCCGCTGGAGCCGCGAACCCAGCCGGCGGCGTCGAGCAGCGCATTGGCCTTGGCAGGATCGTATTTGTGCTGCGGCAGCCCCTGCTGGAACGACCAGGCCTGCTGCGGCACGAAGCTCTCGGTCTGCGTCGGCAGGCCGTAATAGAGCGCATCAATGATCGCCTGCTTGTTGATGCCGAGATAGAGCGCCTCGCGCACGGCGCGGTCGGTAAAGGGACCGAAGTCGAGGTTGGGCGCGATATGCTCCACCGAGGAGGTCGAGGAGACGAAGATCTTGCGGCCCTTCAGCGTCTTCGCCTCCTGCACGAAGTTCGGCAGGATGCCCGCAAGGCCGGTGTAGTCGACCTGTCCGGTGCGGAACTGCGTGTAGAGCACGGTGAGATCAGGGATGTACTTGAAGACCACGCGTTCGACGTACGGCCCCTTGCCGTGATAGCCGGTGTGGGCATTCAACTGGATATGATCGCCGGGCACGCGCTCGCCCCAGCGGAACGGGCCGGTCCCGACCGGCGCATTGTGGAACGGCGAGGCGTTCGGATCGGACACCTTCTCCAGGATGTGCTTGGGCACGATGAAGGTGAACGACGCCAGGATCGACATATAGGGCGAATAGGGCGCTTCCATCCGCCATTGGATCTCGTCGGGCGCCACGACGGTGATGTCCTTGACGAGGCTATGGCCGACCCGGCTGCGCGCGCGGAAACCGGGATTGTTGATCAGCTCGATGGAGAATTTGACGTCCTCCGCCGTGAACGGCGTGCCGTCGTGCCACTTCACGTCCTTGCGGAGCTTGATCTTCCAGGTCAGGCCGTCGGCCGACAGACCGCCATTCTCGAGGGTCGGGACTTCACGGGCGAGGTCGGGAACGAAATTCCCGTCGGGATCGATGTACCAGAGCGGCGAGAAGACCTGCCACCAGATGCCCTGATCGACCTCGATGCCCGGCATCAAGGGATGGAAGACGGTCGGCTCCTGCGACAGCGCCGCGATCACCTGTCCGCGCGGCTTGTCCGGCGGGCTGGTCGGGCGCTCGGCCTGCGCGAAGGCGCTGCCCGCGAGACTCCATCCCGCCGCGGCGCCGGCGCCGAGCTGGAAGAATTGACGGCGATTCGGAACACCGAGATGCACTGCCCCAACGCCGAACTTGCCGGTGTCGTCTGCCATGACCCACTCTCCTTGTCGCACGCGGCACCGTCTCCCGCGCCCCCGAGACCCCGGCAAGGGACAAGGAGTGGGCTTTAGTGCTTCTAAATTTTTCGATCAAAAGTTCATCATGACTAAATACAGCTGTCAATCACATTGCTAGGATGCGCGACCTTTTCACTGTGACTGAACCTCGGATCGACTCGGGTCCCGGGGTGAGACGATGCATGGGAGAGCGACATGGATGGTCGCGGCGATACGAACGGCACCAAGGACGCCCCGGCAGTCGAGGCCGACGACGCGGTCGACCAGCGCCTCGGCGAGACCGTGCGGCTGCTGCGCCAGCGCGCCGGGCTCTCGATCCAGGACGTCGCCAACAAGACCGGCCTCTCCAACGGCATGATCAGCCAGCTCGAACGCGCGCGCGCCATGCCGTCGATCCGCACCCTGCGCCTACTCAGCATCGCGCTCGACGTGCCGATCTCCTACTTCTTCGAGACCAGCGATCCCGACAACGTGCAGCGCTACATCGTGCGCAAGAACGCGAGGCGCCTGCTGCGCCTCACCGCCAGCGGCGTCGTCAAGGAAGCCCTCACCCCCGACGGCAAGGGCCAGCTCGAGCTCTACGAGCTCACGCTCAATCCCGGCGCCTCCTCGGGCACCGACTTCCTCCAGCACACCGGTGAGAAGGCGGGCTACATCCTGTCGGGCAGCCTGCGGCTGTGGCTCGACAACCAGGCCCATCTGCTCGAGGCCGGGGACAGTTTCCGCTTCCCGAGCACCGTGCCGCACATGTTCGATAACCCGACCCAGCAGGTGGCACGCGCAATCTGGGTGACGACGCTGCGCCAGACCGATTCGCCGCCAGGTTGAACCACGCACCCTGTTCCCGGCGCCCCGGTGCTGTAAATTGACCCTCGACGGAGAGCGGGGCAGTCTGTAGCTCACATGATGCCGGCCCGTCGACAGCTCGACGGGCGATCCGCGGCTGACGTCTTGGTGTGACATGAAACTCAGGGGGCTTCTGACTCTCGCGATGGCCGCGCAGGTCGTCGTGACTGCCGCAGCCCTCCTCGTCTCCCATGCCTTGACCGGAACCGCCGGCGGCTTCGGCACTCCCCAGGTCATTGCCCTGCTCGCAAGCGCCGTCATTGCGGTGCTGATCGCGCGCCTGTGCCTGCGTGCGATCGAGACTTCGCAGCGCGATCAGGCTGCCGCAGCCCTGGCGGATCAAACGAAGGCCATCGCCGAGAGCGTGCAAATGACGCAAGCCGTCATCAAGACCGCGCTCGACGCCTTCGTCCAGACCGACGAGCGCGGCATCGTCCTGGAGTGGAGCTTCCAGGCCGAAGCCCTGACCGGATGGACACGCGAGGAGGCCATTGGCGCCGATGTCGTCGACCTCCTCGTCGCCGAGCCGCTCCGGGCCGGCTTCAGGCAGCGCATGATGCGGCTGTTGCCGGAACTGTCGCATGCGCCGATCGGCATCCGCTTCGAGGCGAGCCTGTTGCACAGAAATGGCGGCGAGATCCTGATCGAGGCGTCAAGCACGGCACTGCGTCTCGGGGAACGCCAAATCATCAACACCTTCGTCAAGGACGTCACGCAGAAGCGGGCCGCCGAGGAGCAGCTGATCCAGGCGCAGAAGATGGAGGCGGTCGGGCAGCTCACCGGCGGCATCGCGCACGAATTCAACAACATGCTCACCGTGATCACCGGCACGATCGAGATCCTCGCCGACGCCGTGAAAGACAATCCGCCGCTTGCGACCATCACCAAACTGATCAGCGAGGCCGCCGATCGCGGCGCCGCGCTGACGTCGAGCCTGCTGTCCTTTGCCCGCAAGCAGGCGCTCCAGCCGGCCGAGATCGACATCAACGAGCTGCTCGAGGAACTGGCCAAGCTGCTGCTGGCGACCTTCGACAAGAAGATCGAGATCGTGACGAAGCTGGACGCCAATGCCTGGCTGGCTTTCGCCGATCGCGGTCAATTGAGCTCGGCGCTGCTCAACCTCGCCATCAACGCCCGCGACGCGATGCTGGGCGGCGGCAGGCTCACGCTGACGACGCGCAACGTGGTGTTCGGCGTCCGCGAGGCCGTCGCGGTCGGCGCCGGCTATGCCGGCGACTATGTCGAGATCGAGATCGCCGACAGCGGCACGGGCATTCCGCGGGCCATTCTCGAACGCATCTTCGATCCGTTCTTCTCGACCAAGGAGGTCGGCAAGGGCACCGGGCTCGGGCTCAGCATGGTGTTCGGCTTCGTCAAGCAGTCCGGCGGCGGCATCAAGGTCGCCTCCACCGAAGGCCGCGGCACGACATTCACGATCTATCTACCGAAGGCCGAGACCAGCACGCTTCGCCCGGCCGGCTATGACGAGCGCAAGGTCGTGGGAGGACACGAAACCATCCTGTGCGTCGAGGACGACCGCGACGTCCGCCAATACGTCACGGTGCAGCTCGAGAGCCTCGGCTACAAGGTCATCCCCGCCGCGAACGCCACCGAAGCGCTCGCCATCGCCGCGGAGGGCAAGGCGTTCGACCTGCTGTTCACCGACATCGTGATGGCGGGCGGCATCAACGGGCGCGAGCTCGCCGAGCAGATGGTGGCCGCGCGGCCGTCGCTGAGAGTGCTGTTCACCTCGGGCTACGCCTATGACTCGCCCACGCAGGCCCGCGCCACGATGGGCGCGCCGCTGCTGACGAAGCCGTACCGCAAGGCCGAGCTCGCCCGCATGCTGCGCCGCTCTCTCGACACCGCCGTCGATTCCGCGGGCGATGCAATCCCGACGCCGTACTCAGTGCAGGCGGACGTCGAGGGCTTCTTGCGCAGGCAGGCGGCTGAAGACGGCGGCACGACGCGGTCGCGGAAATAGCTCCGCCTAACTCATTCTCCGCCGCAGCGTCGCCGACGGGGTCTCGCCGAATTTTTCGCGGTAGGCGCCGGCCATGCGGCCGAGATGGGTGAAGCCGAGATCGAAGGCGATCTCGGTGACGGAGGCATCGGGCGCGGCCTGCCCGAGACGGGCATGCAGGCCGGCGAGGCGCATGTCGAGCAGCATCTGTGAGATCGAGACGCCGAAGTGACGGCGGAAGCCGAGCTGGAGCGCGCGGATGCCGATGCCGGAGGCGCGGGCAAGCTGCACGAGGTCGAGCGGCTCGCCGGCATTGTCCGCAAGATGATCGCGCGCGGCGCGGAGCGCGCGCGGCAGGCGCTCGGCCTGGCCCGAAAACGTCCGGATCGCATCCGACAGGCCATGCCGTTGGCCATTGAGGAGGTGATCGAGCAGCGCCTCGCGCCAATCGGCCATTGCGACCGGGGACAGCCTGCCGGACGGCCCGAGGCGCTCGGCAATCAACATCAGCTCGGCAAGGCTGGTTTGCAGGCGGCGTCCGGACGGTGTGTCCAGGTCGATCGCAGCATCGAACTCGACTGCGCCAGCCGCCCTGCCCGACAGCGCCGCGGCACGCTGCTCGACCAGACGGCGGTCAAGCAAGAGGATCGCCTGCGCGCAGTCGCTCCACACCATCCGGGTCGGGATGGTGGGCGACAGCAGCGATGCCGTCCGGCCCGGACAGGCATCGAGCTCGCCGGCGCCGGCACGTATGCGGGCCGAGCCCGTGAGCGGGATCTGCACCAGGAAGAAGCGCTCGAGGCAGCCGGGATCGATGCTGACCGATCCGCCATAGGCGACGTAGTTGATGGAAAAGCCATCGAAGGCCGCGCAATTGTGCCGGGCCGAGAAGCCGGCCGCGCGCGGGCGTGTCGGTGTGAGATCGTGCGGGCAGAAGATGCGCCCGATCTGCTCGGCCGCTTCGTCGACGTCATCAGTGGTGACGCGGGCGAAATCCGCAAGCCGTTCGGCTGCAGACACAGTTGCGCTCATTTCCAGCACGGCTGCGGACATCGTCGACCACGCTTCGCGTCGCGGAATTGCTTTAAGCCTATAATAGTTCCCCGAACGCGAAAAGGGCCGCAAGGCGCAAAATCGTCGTGCTGCATGGCAACAGCCGCATCCGGATTCGTTTAGCGGATAGACAGGCGGCCCATGGCTGGCCGAAGCTCCCTCCCCGCCGGAATCCATGAGGAGCAAGCCATGACTGCACTCGAAAAGGGCATTACCGCCAACGGCACGGGCTATGGCGGCAAGAGCTGGAACATCCTGGGCCAGGTCTATTTCCCCAAGGCCGTCACCGATTCCACCTTCGCATTCGAGACCAACAGCGATCCCGGCCAGTTCGTGCCGGTGCACATCCATCCGACCCAGGACGAGTTCATCCTGGTGCAGGAGGGCACGCTTGACCTCAAGCTCGACGGCCAGTGGGTCAAGGCCCATGCCGGCGACCTCGTGCGCATGCCGCGCGGCATCCCGCACGGATACTTCAACAAGTCCGACAAGCCGTGCCGCGCGCTGTTCTGGGTCTCGCCGATGCAGAAGCTGGAGGCGCTGTTCAACCAGCTGCACAATCTCACCGACCCCGCCGAGGTGGTGCGCATCTCGGCGCTGCACGAGGTCGACTTCCTGCCGCCCGAGGCCAACGACTAGGCGTCGCACCCTCGCCCACTTTCATCTGCGTGCAGGCCCTGCCGGCCGCGCCTTGCGGCCGAACGCGGCCGCTTGCGCGCGAAACACATCGAGCAATCCCATGGTCAACCCAAAACATGTCTGCGTGATCGGCGCCGGCGTCTCCGGCCTTGCCGCCGCAAAAGCGTTCGCCACCCGCGGCCACCACGTCACCATCGTCGAGCGCAGCGGCGATCTCGGCGGTGTCTGGGAGCCGGCGCGCTCCTATCCTGACGTGCAGACCCAGAGCCCGAAGGATCTCTACCGCTACACCGATCGCGCCATGCCGGACGCCTATCCGGAATGGCCGACCGGGCCGCAGGTCCACGCCTATCTCGCCGACTATGCCAAAAGTTTTGGCCTCGACCGCATGCTGCGCCTCGACACCGAAGTCGCGGGCATGGCGCGGCGCGCCGACGGCAGACCGGGCTGGACGCTCACCCTGACGAGCAATGGCGGAACGACGAACGAAGATTTCGATTTCGTCGCTGTCTGCACCGGGCAATTCAACGAGCCGCGCGAGCTGCATTGTCCGGGCGAGGACGGCTTCCTGGCGCAGGGCGGCCAGATCCTGCACTCGTCGAAATACGGCGATCCGGCGCTGGCAAAGGGTCGCCGCGTCGTCGTGCTCGGCGGCTCGAAATCGGCGACCGACATCGCCGTGAACGCGGTGAAGTCAGGCGCGCGCGAGGTCACGATCGTGATGCGCGAGCCGGTCTGGCGCATCCCCTATTTCATCGGCGGCCTCGTGAACTTCAAACGCATCCTCTACATCCGCGCGCAGGAGGAGATGTTTCCGGGCTGGGGCGCGAGCGCAATGGCAAGGCTTGCGCATCGCATCGCCGCGCCGCTGGTCTGGGCCAACTGGCGCGGGTTGGAGAGCCTGTTGAAGGCACAGCTCAAGCTCAAGCAGTGCAAGATGGTGCCGACCGAGCGGATCGAGGACGGCGTCAACTGCTCGGTGCCGATCGCAACGCCCGGCTTCTATCCGATGGTCGCCGACGGCCGCATCAAGGCGGTGTTCGGCAGCTTCGACCACTATGAAGGCGACACCATCGTGATGAGCGGCGGCGAGCGCGTCGGCGCGGACGTCGCCGTGCTCGCGATCGGCTACAAGCTCGGCGTGCCATTCCTGCCCGCGGCATACCAGCAGAAGCTGGTCGATGCCGACGGGCAGTACCGGCTCTATCGCCTGATCGCCAATCCCAATCTGCCGGAGCTCGGCTTCGTCGGCTTCAACTCCTCATTCTGCACCGTGCTCTGCGCCGACCTCGCGGCCAACTGGCTGGTGCGCTACGCCGACGGCCAGCTCGCGAACCAGCCGACGGCGCAGGCGATGCGCGACAACATCGAGATGATGCTGCACTTCAAGCGTGTCGAGCGGCCGGCGGCGGGCGTCTATGGCGGCCTCTGTGTTGCGCCCTATCACTACCGCCATTTCGACGAGCTGATGGCCGATATCGGCGCGAAGCACCAGAAGCGCGGCGGAGTAGGAGGCCGCTTCCTGCCACCGGACGCGGATGCCTATGCCAAGTTCCTGGCGACGGCGCCGGACTACCGGGCGGCGTGAGAGGAGAATTGCAGCTGCTGACGTCTGATGTTTACGATCTCCCTGGCCATCGAATCGACGGGAACCAGCCATGGGATCGAGACGACTTGCCGCCGCGGCCTTTGCAGCTGTCGCCTTCTTCGTCGCGACGCCCGCCGTTGCACAGGGCGGCGCGCCGACGCCAAAGCAATCCGAGGCGCTCGCCACCTACGAGCGCGCGCTCGGCGATTTCAAGTCGATCCTCGCCGAGCGGCGGCGCCAGATCGAGGCGAAGGAACCACTACCGAACCTGCCGGGTCAGGCGCTCTATCTCGCGCGCGTCGCCGTGATCAGCAGCTACAAGGATCTCACCGACGCCATGCCGTCGCGGATCGGCCGGCCCAACAAGTTCGAGATCCCTCCGGCCTATTTCGACGCCGATATCGAGCCGCTGGTCGACGAATACGGAAAGCTGTTCGACATCATGGAGGCGCCGCCGGCCAATGCGCAGAACTCGGCGACGCCGTTTAGGGATGTCGTCGATCTCGCGGTTGCGATTGCGCGCGCCAAGGGGCTTGCGCCCGATCACGCGCAAGCTGCCGGGCGCATCAGCCTCGGGCTGTTCTTTGCGGAGACCAACGGCAAGCAGAATGTCCGCAATGGGCGCTCGAACACCTATATGGGCAGCTTCCAGACCGGCCCCTCCGAGGACCGCAACGGCCGCAGGAAATGGGAAGCCATCAAGGGCGAGATCGCGGCGCTCGATCCCGAACTGAACGCGCGTGACGACAAGGAAGAGGCCCGCGCCCGCGGCACCGACCATCGTTTCAATCATTGGACCAACGTGCGCGACGGCCTGATGAACGCGCACGCGGACATCTTCCGCGAGATCCCGGGAATCGTGAAGACCCTGCCCGACCCGATCGACCAGATGAAGCTGTTCGAGCTGATCCAGATCGTGCCGACCCCGACAAGGTCCGCGCTGAAATCCGGCGACCTCCTGAATTACCGGGTATCCAGCTCCACGGTCATGAAGCACCTGCGCAACAACAGCATTTTCGCGTTCGGACAGGCCGACCGCGCGAGGACCTCGGCCAGCTTCCGCGAGATCCTCGCGGCGATGTGGCTGTTCAACCGGAAGTTCGAGCGGGCCATGGCGAAGTACGCGGAGCTCAAGCCGCGCTGAGGGAAGCGGCTTGCAACTGCTACCGGACGTCGTAGGCTCCCTCTCCCACACCTTCGTCATCGGGAAGGACGCGCCACGATGTCATCGGCCATCTCATGCGCCTGCTAATCCTCGGCGGCAGCCAGTTTCTCGGGCGCGCGATCGCCACCCATGCCTGCGCGGCCGGGCACGACGTGACTTGCGCGGCCCGCGGCCTCGCGGGACCGATCGCACCGGGCGCCCGCTTCGTGATGATCGACCGCAACACCGTTGACGGGCTTGCGCCGCTTGCGGGCGGGACGTTCGATGCGGTGGTCGATGTCTCGCGTCATCCCGGTCAGGTCCGCCGCGCGGTGGCGGCGCTGAAGCGGCCGGGCGTGCACTGGACCTTCGTCTCGACCGTCAGCGTCTATGCGGACAATCGCACGCCCGGGCAGCGCGCCGACACGGCTTCGCTCCGCGAGCCAGTGACGGCGGATATCGAGCACAGCACCGACGCCATCTATGGCGCCGCCAAGGTCGCCTGCGAACAGGTGGTCGGCGACGACGCCTTCATCTGCCGGGCCGGCCTGATCGTCGGGCCGGAGGATCCGACGGGGCGGTTCTCGTACTGGCCGGCGCGACTGGCGCGCGGCGGCGAGGTGCTGGCGCCGGGATCGCCCGATGACGCCGTCCAGTTCATCGATGTGCGCGATCTCGCGCAGTGGATCGTGCATGCGTCAGAGGTTGGCCTCACCGGCATCTATGACGGCATTGGACCCGTTCGCACGCGCGGCGAAGTTCTGACCGAGTGCGCGTCCGCGCTGAACCCGTCCTGCAAATTCACCTGGGTCGATCGCACCTTTCTTGAGGCGCACGACGTCCGGCGCTGGGCCGGCCCGCGGTCGCTGCCGATGTGGCTGCCCCTGCCCGACTTCGCCGGCTTCATGACGCGCGACACCTCGCCGGCGCGCGCGGCCGGGCTCACCTCGCGGCCGCCAGCAGTGACGGCCCGCGATACGCGCAGCTGGCTCCGCAGCAGCAAGGGACCTGTCGTCGGACTTACAGAGGATGAGGAGAAGGCCGTGCTCGCCGCTTGGCATGCGGGCAAGGCGAGCTAGTTCTCCACCTTGTAGCCGTCGGTCAGCGTCGCCATCGCCAAACGGGCGCGCGTTCCCATGCCCGCCGGGGGCTCTTCATGTTCTTTATTCCCCGGGCCCAGGCAAAAATGATCGCGGTGAAGTTGTTGCATCCAGCGCCCGGTTGCATTTAGCTTGGCCGGACAAGAACAAATCCTCGGGGGAAACATGACAACCGCTCCTCGCATACGCGTGCGCCATGCCGCGTCAGCTCTGGTCGCAACGTCCCTGGCCGGCCTTGCCAGTTTCGCCGCCCACGCCGAAATCGTCGTCAGCGCCAATGACGGCAAGATGGTGCTGGAGAACGGCAGTGCCGTCGTGCGCAAGCAGCCGCTGCCGGATACGGTCAGCGTCATCGACTTCACCGACGGCGCATTGAAGCTGCTCGGCGAGGTGCCCGCGCCTGCCAGCGTCGTCGGCCCGCCGCCGAGCGTGGCAATCGCACCGGACGGCGCCTTTGCGCTGGTGACGGGCGCCATGAAGGTCGATCCGGCGGATCCGACCAAGGCGATCCCCGACGACAAGCTTTCGGTCATCGATCTGAAATCCTCACCGCCAAAGCTGCTCGCGACCCACCAGGCCGGCGCGGGCGCGGCCGGCGTCTCGATCAACCGCGCGGGCACGCTGGCGCTGGTTGCGAACCGGAGCGAGGGCACGGTCTCGGTCTTTTCGATCAGCGGGAGCACGCTGACGCCGTCCGGCAAGATCCAGCTTGGCGATGCCAAGTCAGGCCCGAGCCACGCCGTGTTCTCGCGTGACGGCGCGACCGCGCTGGTCACCCGTGACGGCGACGGCAAGATCTCGCTTCTCACCGTGGACGGCACCAAGGTCGAGTACGCCAAGCGCGACCTCTCCGCAGGCATCCGTCCCTATGACATCGATCTCACCGGCAGCGCCGCCGCTGTGGTCGGCAATGTCGGCGCCGGCAGCGGCGACAACGACACGATCAGCCTGATCGACATGACCGCAAAGCCGATCCGTGTCGTCTCGACGGTGACCGTCGGGCAGACGCCTGAGGCCGTGAAGATGTCGCCGGACGGAAACCATGTCGCGGTGACTGTCATGAACGGCTCGAACAAGCCGTCGGCCTCGCCGTTCTTCAACGATTTCGGCCTGCTCAAGGTCTACCGGATCTCGGGGACCGACCTTACGCCGGTGGCGGAAGCCAAGATCGGCCACTGGTGCCAGGGCATGGTGTGGTCGAAGGACTCCAAACATGTCGTGGCGCAGTGCATGGTCGAGAACGAGTTGATCGCCTTCGCGTTCGACGGCAAGGCGCTGACCAGGACGTCCACGCTCAAGCTGCAGGTGAGCCCCGCGGGGATCAGAACCGCGGAGCCGTAGGACCGGTGCGCGGCGCAGCCCTCCTGCGCCGCCCGCCTACTCGGTGCGGATCGGCGAGTCCTTCAGGCCGTTGTTGTCATAGGCCTTGCGCAGGGTGCCGTTCGTCACGGCTTCGTTCATGAATTTGGTGACGAAGGCCAGGGCCTGGCTGTGGCCGAGCGGGACGGCGACGGCTGTCACCGTCTTCTTGAAGGTCTCGTCGAGCACCTTTGTCCCCGGAATCTTCTGTGCCATCTTGTTGAGCTGGTCGCGCGACAGCGCGAAGGCGTCGATCTCGCCGCTCTTGAGGAGGCCGAAGATCTCGTCATAGGTCTGATAGCCGGTGACCTTTGCCTGTTTCAGATGCGCGATCGCGCCGCGCATGGTGGTCGTGGCGTTGACGGCCGCGACCTTGATACCGGGTTGGTCCAGCGTGGCGAAATTGGTGATGCTCGAACCCGGCTTGACGATGTAGGTGGCGTCGGCGACCTCGTAAATCGGGCCGAACAGCATTTTGGTCTCGCGCTCGGGATCCTTGGGCAGCCACGTGACGTCCCAGGTGCCTTTCGACGCCGCGTCGGTGATCTGCCCGGAATTCTGGTGCACGACATATTCGACCGATACACCGAGCTGCGCGGCCATCTCCTTGCCGAGGTCGACCGGCACGCCGGCGTAGCCGGCTTCCGTCCTGGTCGACCAGAACGCGCCGCCCGCCGGGCTGATCGCGATCGCAACCCGCAGCTTGCCGGTCGGCGCGATCTCGTCCTTCAGGCCATCGGCTAGCGCGGGCATGGCGAGGGCCGCTGCGAGAACGAGGCCGGCAAGGGCCGAGTGGAGGATCGTGGGCATGTCATGTTCTCCTCACCTTTTCTTCTTTCAACTGCTCCGTCTCCGGCACACGGCCTGACACAATTCTGGTCGATCGTGTGCGCGGTGAAAAGCGGTTTGTCATGACAAATCTGTCAAAAGCCACGGCGCGGTGTGCAGCGCAAGGCCGGCGACTGCCATGGCTATGGTGTTCCACGGCCGGGCGTTTGTTGATAGCCTGCCGCACCGACAGACAATAATCGGGGGCCACCGAATGACCTGCGCAGATCCCGCATCTCTCGCCCATCGCAATGGAGCGTGGAGACATGTCGGACGGGCGCTCGCCGCCGCAAGCGCCGTGATCGCCCTCGCCGGCTGCGAGGACAAGAACGCCTACGTGGCCCCGCCCGCGCCCAAGGTGGATGTGGCCACACCGGTGCAGCGGCCGGTGACGCGCTATGTCGAGGCCACCGGCAACACCGCGCCGATCAAGAGCGTCGATCTCGTCGCGCGCGTGCAGGGCTTTCTGCAATCGATCGACTATCAGGACGGCAGCTTCGTCAAGCAGGGCACCCAGCTGTTCACGATCGAGCCGGAGACGTACAAGCTCAAGGTCGAGCAGGCGAAGGCCGCGGAGGTCGGCGCGCAAGCAACGGTCAAGCAGGCCGAAGCCGATTACAAGCGGCAGGTCGATCTCGTGCAGCGCCAGGCGGTCTCGCAGTCCACCCTCGACACCTCGACATCGACCCGCGACAACGCTCAGTCCAACCTCCAGCAGGCCCAGGTCAATACGAGGCTCGCCGAGGTCAATTACGGCTACACCAAGGTGAGCGCGCCGTTCGACGGTATTGTCAGCGCGCACCTGGTCTCTGTCGGCGAGCTCGTCGGCGTCTCCTCCCCGACCCAGCTCGCGACCATCGTCGCCATGGACCCGATCTGGGTGAACTTCACAGTCAACGAGCAGGACGTCCTTCGCATTCGCGCCGAAGCGGCCCGCCGCGGGCTGACCGTCGCCGACCTCAAACAGTTGCCGGTCCAGGTGGGCCTCCAGACCGAGACTGGATATCCGCATGAAGGCCACCTCGACTACGTCTCGCCGACCCTCAATACATCGACCGGCACCCTCGCGGTGCGCGGCGTCATACCCAACGACAAGCGGGCGCTGCTGCCCGGCTATTTCGTCCGCGTCCGCGTGCCCTTCGACCAGGAGAAGAGCGCCCTGCTCGTCCCCGACACCGCGCTCGGCAGCGACCAGGGCGGCCGCTATCTCCTCGTCGTCAATAAGGACAATGTCGTCGAGCAGCGCAAGGTGCAGATCGGGCCGACTGACAACGGCCTGCGCGTGATCGAAAGCGGCCTCAAGCCGGAGGACCGCGTCGTGATCGCGGGGCTGCTGCGCGTGATCCCGGGCCAGAAGATCGACCCGCAGGTGACGAAGATCGACCAGTCCCAGGCGTCCACCAAGTAGGAGCCGCCGGCCATGATCTCAAAGTTCTTCATCGAGCGGCCGGTCCTCTCGAACGTCATCGCGCTCCTGATGATCCTGATCGGCGGCGTCGCGCTGTTCAACCTCGCGATCGCGCAATACCCCGACGTGGTGCCGCCGACGGTGCAGGTCACCACGCGTTATCCCGGCGCCAGCGCCAAGACCGTGATCGACACGGTTGCCTTGCCGATCGAGCAGCAGGTCAACGGCGTCGAGGACATGCTCTACATGCAGTCCTACAGCGGCTCCGACGGCACCTATACGCTGACCGTGACCTTCAAGATCGGCACCGACCTGAACTTCGCACAGGTGCTGGTGCAGAACCGCGTCTCCAGCGCGCTCGCGCAGCTGCCGCAGTCGGTGCAGAACCAGGGCGTCACCGTCCAGAAGAAATCAACCTCGATCCTGCTGTTCGTGACGCTGACCTCGCCCGAGTCGAAGTACGACAGCCTTTACCTGAGCAATTACGCCACCATCAACATCCGCGACGAGCTCTCCCGCCTGCCCGGCGTCGGTAACGTCACGGTGTTCGGTGCCGGCCAGTATTCGATGCGGGTGTGGCTCGATCCCAACAAGCTGCAGGTCCGTGGCCTCGTGCCGCAGGACGTCATCAACGCTATCCAGCAGCAGAGCCAGCAGGTCTCCGCCGGCCAGGTCGGCGCGCCGCCGACGCCGCCGGGCCAGGCGTTCCAGTACACGCTCAACGTCAACGGACGGCTCGACGACACCACCCAGTTCGAGAACATCATCGTCAAGACAGGGACCAGCGGCGACGTCACGCGGGTGCGTGACGTCGGCTGGGTCGAGCTCGGTGCGCAGACCTACAGCCAGATCTTCTCGCTCAACAAGCAGCCCGCCACCGGCATCGGCGTGTTCCAGTCGCCCGGCGCCAACGCGCTCCAGGTCGAGCAGGCGGTCGAGAAGAAGATGGCCGAGCTCGCCAAGCGCTTCCCGGAAGGCATCAAATACGACACGCCGTTCGACACCACCAAATTCGTCGAGGCCTCGGTCCACGAGGTCTACATGACGCTGATCGAGGCCGGCCTTCTGGTGCTGGTCGTGATCCTTGTTTTCCTGCAGGACTGGCGCGCGATGCTGGTGCCGGCGACGACGGTGCCGGTCACCATCATCGGCGCCTTCGCCGCGATGGCGGCGCTCGGCTTCACCATCAACATGTCGACGCTGTTTGCGATCGTGCTCGCGATCGGCATCGTCGTCGACGACGCCATCGTGGTGGTGGAAGGCGCCGCCCACAATATCGAGCAGGGCATGAACGGCCACGATGCCGCGATCAGGGCGATGGACCAGCTGTTCGCGCCGATCGTCGGCATCACCCTGGTGCTGATCTCGGTGTTCCTGCCGGCCTCGTTCCTCGCAGGCCTGACCGGTCGCATCTATTCGCAATTCGCGCTGGTGATCGCGGCGACCGCGCTGCTGTCCGCCATCAACGCGGCGACCCTGAAGCCGACGCAATGCGCGCTGTGGCTGCGGCCGGCGGTGCCGCCGGAGCAGCGCAACTTCTTCTATCGCGGCTTCAACAACGTCTATAACCGGGTCGAGCGCGGCTATACGCGGCTGATCACGTTCCTGGTCAGGCACGCCACGGTGTCGGTCGCGGTCGCGCTGGTGCTGATCGGGATCGGCGGCTACGGTCTGTCGCGGGTGCCGACCGGCTTCCTGCCGATCGAGGACCAGGGCTATCTGATCGCCGCCATCCAGCTGCCCGACGGCGCCTCGCTGGAGCGGACCCAGAACGTGCTCGACCGTGCCAGCGATATCATCAAGGATGCGCCGGGCGTGGCGCAGGTCATCACCATCGCCGGCATCTCCGCGCTCGACAGCAGCGCGAGCCTTGCCAATGCCGGCGTCGCCTACATCATCCTGAAGGACTGGGATGCACGCAAAGGCCCCGGCGAGGATCTGCGCTCGCTGGTCTTTGGCCTCAACGACAAGCTCGCCGTGATCATGGAGGCGCGCACCATCGTGCTGCCGCCGCCGCCGATCCAGGGCATCGGCAACGCCGCCGGCTTCTCGATGCAGGTCGAGCTGCGCGACGGCAACAGCGATTTTGCCAAGCTGCAGGCGATCACCGGCGCGATGGTCTCCAACGGCCAGAGCCAGAGCGCGCTGCAGCGCGTGCAGTCCTCGTTCCGCTCCTCGGTGCCGCAGTTCAACGTCGAGATCGACCGCATCAAGACCCAGACGCTGCACGTCACCACCGACCAGGTGTTCTCGGCGCTGTCGACCTATCTCGGCTCGTCCTATGTCAACCAGTTCAACAAGTTCGGCCGCGTGTTCCAGGTCTACACCCAGGCCGATCCCGCCTTCCGCGTCACCGAGCGCGACATCGCCAACATGCAGGTGCGCAACTCGAACGGCGACATGATCCCGATCGGCACCGTCGCCACGATCACGCCGGCAACGGGTCCGTCGCTGATCAGCCTCTACAATCTCTATCCCTCCTCGACCATCATCGGCCTGCCGGCGCAGGGCTACTCCTCCGGCCAGTCGCTGAAGCTGATGGAGGAGATCGCGGACAAGACGCTGCCGCCCGGCACCGGCTATGAATGGACCGCGATGTCGTACCAGGAGAAGGCGGTCTCGAACCAGATCTACTGGGTGTTCGGGCTCGCCATGCTGCTGGTCTATCTCGTGCTCGCCGGCCAATACGAGAGCTGGTACGCGCCGATCTCGGTGATCCTCGCCGTGCCGCTGTCGCTGATCGGGCCGATGCTGATCCTGAGCGGCCTCAAGATCGACAACAACCTCTACTGCCAGATCGGCCTGATCCTCCTGATCGCGCTGTCGGCGAAGAACGCCATCCTGATCGTCGAGGTCGGGCTCGAGCTGCACGTCCGCGACGGCAAGCCGATCCTGGAATCGGCGATCGAGGCGGCCCGCGCCCGCTTCCGCCCGATCCTGATGACGTCGTTCGCCTTCATCCTCGGCGTGGTGCCGCTGGTGCTCGCGACCGGCGCCGGCGCCAGCGCCCGCAAGTCGATCGGCATCACCGTG
The DNA here is from genome assembly GCF_028128625.1 of Bradyrhizobium sp. CCBAU 45389. Taxonomy (NCBI): domain Bacteria; kingdom Pseudomonadati; phylum Pseudomonadota; class Alphaproteobacteria; order Hyphomicrobiales; family Nitrobacteraceae; genus Bradyrhizobium; species Bradyrhizobium sp. CCBAU 45389. Next base: position 430,647 of record NZ_LBIY01000099.1, read on the forward strand.
TTCTCGGGCATGCTGGCCTCGACCTGTCTCGCTGTGCTGTTCGTGCCGGCCTTCTTCGTGGTGGTGCAGCGCTTCGAGAACTGGCGTGCCTCGAAGAAGGCGCCGAAGGCGGTGGCGGAGGTGAAGCCCTAGGCCTTGGCGGCGGACGCCGGTCGCGCCTCGCCGTTCGAGACCAGCAGCACCGAGACCTTCGACTGCCTGAGCACGGCGTCGGCGACGCCGCCGAAGGAGAGATGATCGGCCTGGATGCGATCGACGCCGATGACCACGAGATCGACGTCGGTGGTGTCGATCTCGCGCAGGATCGCAGCTTCCGGCGACCGGTTCACGCGCAGCGTCGTGATGATATCGACATCATAGCGGGCGGCGAGATCGCTGGCGTCCTTCAGGATGCCGGTTTCCTGGCTGAGGCCACGGGACACGCCACGTTGCGCGCCCTTGTCCCGCGTCGTCGCCACATAGATCACACGCAGCGAGCCCGATCCGGCCTGCGCCAGCGCGACCGCGACCTCGGCGCCGCGCTTGGAGACGGCGCTGCCGGAGACGGGAACGAGGATCTTGAGCCCGTCGGGCACCGGCTGCTTCAGGTGGCGGCCCTTGGCCACCACGATCGCGAGCGGTCCTTCGAATTCGGCGGCGATGTCCTCGATCTTCCTGTCGAAACGATCCTTGGTCGCGATGACCTTGTCGATGCCGACGACGAGGAGATCGAATCCCTTCTTCGCCTCGTCGCCGACCGCTTCGCCGAGATCCGACCTGCGAACCCGCGTCGTCACGTCGACGTTCCCGGCCTCGGGATCGGAAGCCACCGTTTCGGCCGCCCGCTTTACCACGGCTTCATGGCTCTCCCCCTCGTCGCGGCCGCTCTCCTGCTCCGTGGCGCGCTTGCCGACATGCAGCACGGTGATCGGCAGGCCCCGCATGCCGGCGATCAGGCCTGCGACGTGGGCGGCGAAGGTGGCATTGAAGCTCTCGTCGACCGCCAGCAGAGGACGTTCGAGGTTGGCGACGAAGCCGCGCTTCTCGAATTCCTCCCGCTCGAGGCGCTCCTCCTCCGCCTTGTTCATCGGCAGCCTGGCCAGCGCCGCGCGCAGCATCGGCGGCATCGCCATCGTGGTCACGATCGCCATGGTGACGATCATCGTGAACAGGTTCTGGCTGAGCACGCCGATGGACAGGCCGATGGTTGCGATGATGACCTCGGTCGAACCGCGCGCGTTCATGCCGCTCGCGAGCGCGAGCGACTCCCGAGTGTTCAGCCCGCCCACGGTGCCCCCGACGAACGCGCCGCCGAACTTGCCGACGCTGGCGATGACGACCAAGAGGCCGGTGAGCAGCAAGAGATTGGGATCGCGCAGCACCGACAGATCGGCGGCAAGGCCGGCGAGACCGAAGAACACCGGCATGAAGAAGCTCGAGATCAGGCCGCGCAGGCGCTCGTCGATCTGCCGCGTCAGGATCGGGGATTCGCCGACCAGGATGCCGGCGACGAAAGCACCCAACACGGTGTGCACGCCGATCAGGTGCGTGATCAGCGCCATCGTCCCCATCAGCAGCAGAATGACCGTGATGACGGGGGCGGAGCTGACCAGATTGTCGTTGGCCCAGCGGATGAGCTGGAACACCAGGCGCCGGCCGATGGTGAAGCTGACGGCGAGAAAGACAGCCGTGCCCAGCACGGCTTTCGCCACCGAGCCGAGATCCAGCGTGTTGTGCGAGGCCAGGCTGAAAATGACGGCGATGATGATCCAGCCGATGGTGTCGTCGATCACGGCGGTCGCGACGATGATCTGCCCGACATCGCGGCGCATGAAATTCATCTCGCGGACGACCACGGCGACGATCTTCACGGAGGAGATCGACAGCGCGGTGCCCATGAACAGCGAGGCGACCAAACGCTGCTGCGGATTTGGCAGCAGCGCGTCAGGCAGGAACTCGCCGAGCACGAAGCCGCAGGCGAAGGGCACGAGAATGCCCGCGATCGAGATCGCGATCGCCGCCTTGCCGACCTTCCGGACCAGCTTGAGGTCGGTCTCCATGCCGGTCAGCAGCAACAACAGCAGGATGCCGAACTGGGCGATGCCGTCGATCATCGCCTTCTGCTCGGGTGTCTTGGGGAAGATGGCGTGCTGCGCCTCCGGCCAGAGCCAGCCGAGCAGCGACGGCCCAAGCAGGATGCCGGCGAGCAGTTCGCCGATCACCGAGGGCTGGCCGATGCGCTGCATGATCTCGCCGAGGCCGCGGCCGACGGCGATCAACAGCACGATCTGCGCCACCAGCAGGAACTCGGACGGGCCGGCCGACTTGCCGGCTTCGGCACTGGCCGCAAGTGTGGTGAGGACAAGCGCCGCGGGGACGAGGCCGACCGGTCGGAGCAGGCTCCACTGCATGCAGGTGTCGTTTCCCCTTCATCTGTCCCACCGGGGATAGAACCCGCGGGAGGTGGAGCAGGTTCCCGATCTGCTACGGCGCGGTTTCACCGGCGAAAACAAAAAGTGCGAAAACAACCCCATGCACAGTAGAAACGGCGTTGAAAAAGCTCGATAAAATTTCGGTGTTACCGAAACAGCTTGCTCCGTCGGGCAAAACACTGGCAGAATGGCATCGTGGGTGGCATGGACAGGGTGCCTCCTCATCCCCGTCGTTGCGCGCGCAACTCTCTCGTCATTCCGGGGCGTCGTGTAGCGACGAGCTACGATGCGCAATTGCGCATCTGAGAATCCATTTGTCCGCAATCTCTGCCGCCCGATGGATTCCGGGTTCGCGCTTCCGCGCGCCCCGGAATGACGGAGCCCCTCACGCCGTCTGCGGCGTCCGGATCTCGCGCGGCAGGATCAGCGCAGCGACGATCGCGAGCAGGCAGAGCGCGGCGAAGGCGTGCAGCATGGTGACGAAGCCGCCTTGCTCGTAGAGCCAGGCGACGAGGCCGACGGAGGCGCCGGCCGCGGTGAAGCCGACGAAATAGCGCACGGCATAGGCGCGCGAGCGCCACTCTTCCGTGGTGTATTTGCCGACCATGGCGTCGTTCACCGTGACCTGCCCGAACGCGCCCATCACGATGCCGATCGAAACCAGGATCAGCGGCAGATTGCTCAGGCTGGCGGCGAGATACAGGAACGGCGCCAGCATGAAGGACAGCGGCAGCGCCACCGTCTTCAGCGAATAGCGGTCGAGCAGCCGGCCGATCGTGTACTGCGTCATCGCGCCGAACACATAGACGCAGGCTGCGATCACACCTAGCAGCGCCGGGCTCTTGGTCAGGTCGGCGAGCCGCTCGGCGAACAGCTTTGGCAGCGCGACGGTGACGGCGTTGAAGGTCGTGGAGATCGCGATCACGACGATCAGCAGCGCCAGGATCACGCGCCACATGTCCTGTTTGGCCACCCGCGCCTGCGCCGCCGCCTGCTTGGAGCCCTTGCGGTCCTCGTGCACGACCATCATCGCGAAGGCGATGCCGATCAGGACCGTGACCACGCCGGGAACGATGAACGCAAAGCGCCAGCCGAGATACTGGCCGATCACGCCGGTCACCAGGGCCGAGGAGGCAACGCCGAGATTGCCCCAGACGCCATTGATGCCCATCTCGCGGCCGAGCCTGTCGGCATAGGACACGATCATGGCGGTGCCGACAGGATGGTAGATCGAGGCGAAGATGCCGATCGCGAGCAGTGCGGCGCCCAGTTGCACGGGCGTCTGCACGAAGCCGACCGAGATCATGGAGGCGCCAATGCCGACGAAGAAGATCAGCATCATGTGGCGGCGGCTCCAGCGGTCCCCGAGCCAGCCGGTGAGCAACGAGCCGGCACCGAACGCGATGAAGCCGGGCGTCGCGTAAGGCAGCAGCTCCGAATAGGCCATGCCCAGCGCCGGCCCCATGATGATCACGGCGGCGGCAAAGATCAGCATCGCATAATGATCGATGAAATGGCCTGCATTGACGAAACTGATGACCCGGCTGGGGCTGTTCATTACGAATCCTCTCCTGCTCCGAAATGAGTTATATGTCGGACCCATGACGGGATGCTGCCAATGACTGTCTTGGAAACGCCAATCTTGGAAACGCCAATCCTGCGGGAGGTCCGGAGCAACCACCGCTCGCCCGCGGGCGTGCACCTGGTCGCGCGCGACTATCCCAAGGGCATGCGGATCGATCTGCACATGCACCGCGAGGCGCAGCTGATCTATGCGGCACGCGGCACCATGCAGGTGACGACGCCCGAGGGACGCTGGCTGGTGCCGCCGGACCGCGCGGTCTGGGTGCCGGCCGGGCTGGAGCATGCCCTCGACCTGCTCGCCGACATCGAGATGCGCACGCTGTATTTCGACCTGTCATGGCTCAAGCGCGAAAAGCGCTATGAGGGATTGACCAGGGAATTCGTGGTGCGGGTGTCGCCACTGCTGAACCAGGCGATCCTGGCGCTGTTCGACGCGCGCAATACGGAAGAGCGCACCGAGCTGCTGGTGCGGCTGGTGATGCTGGAACTGCACCAGGCCGAGGATTCCGCGACCTTCGTGCCGCTGCCGCGCGAGCCGCGCTGCCGCCGCGCGGCGATGATCGTGCTCGACGATCCCACCGGCCTGCACGACATCGACACCCTGGCGCGCGAGGTCGGAACCTCCGCGCGCACGCTGTCGCGGCTGTTCTCGAGCGAGACGCAGCTGAGCTTCAAGAGCTGGTGCCAACGCGCACGGATTGCGGCAGCGATCCAACGGCTGTCGACGGATGCGAGCGTGTCGGTGAAGCAGCTCGCGACCCAGCTCGGTTACGCCAGCGTGCCGGCGTTCTCAGCGGCGTTCCGCCAGGTGACGGGGCGGACGCCGACGGAGTTTGCGGGGAAGGGGTGAGCGCAGCCGCCCAACCCCGTCATTGCGAGCGCAGCGAAGCAATCCAGAATCATTCCACGGCGGCAGTCTGGATTGCTTCGCTGCGCTCGCAATGACGGCGTGGGAGGCGGCCGCCAAGCCACAGGAGCCGTAGGGTGGGCAAAGCGACTTGTCCGCCGTAGCTCGAAGAGCGAAGGCGGAAGCGTGCCCACGACTTTTTCGCTATCGTCGAGAGACGGTGGGCACGGCGCAAGTGCGCCTTTGCCCACCCTACGGCAGCGGTGCAAGCCGGGACATGCCGCCATTCTCCAAACGCACGGCCCAACTAAAGTTGCCAAATTCGCCTGCTTGATTGTGATCGGCTTCCGCCTAAATCCCGTGTAAGCTTCCGCATCGCACAATTCCGGACTCGAAAGCCCAGATGGCCAACGCCTTCTTCTCCGACCTGCTCGCCACGATCTCCGAGCGCGGCCGCACGCTGCTTCGGCGCGGCGATGGCTCTGACACAAAACAGGATGCCGACGGGCTGATCGAGCTCTGCGGCGCACTGCTGTCGGGCCGGGGCGAAGCCTCCGGCACCGCGATGGCACGCGAGGTGCTCGATCTCTACAGGGACCTGGATGCGGCGGGACGCCGCGCCTTCTTCGAGGCGCTGGTGCGCGATTTCGGCCCGGACCGGGAACGCCTGTCCGCGGCGATCGAGAAGTGGCGCGCCAAGCCGACGGACGAAGACGCAAGCTCGCTGCATTTCGCCTCGGAGCCGCGGCGGCAGGAGCTGATCCGCCGCCTCAACCGGGCGCCCGGCGGCACCGGCGATCTCGTCGCCATGCGCGCCGATTTGCTCAGCATGATGAACGGGCACACCGATCTCGCCGCGCTCGATCGCGACGTCTCGCATCTTCTCTCTTCGTGGTTCAACAGGGGGTTTCTCGTGCTGCGCCGGATTGACTGGTCGACCCCGGCCAACATCCTCGAAAAGATCATCCGTTACGAAGCCGTCCACGAGATCTCCGACTGGGACGATCTGCGCCGCCGCATCGATCCGGTCGACCGCCGCTGCTACGCCTTCTTCCATCCCGCGATGGTGGACGAGCCGCTGATCTTCGTCGAGGTGGCGCTGACCGAGACCATCCCCGGCGCGATCGCGCCGCTGCTTGCCGTCGATCGCCAGTACCTTCCGATCGAGAAGGCGCGCACCGCCGTGTTCTATTCGATCTCCAACACCCAGCGCGGTCTTGGCGGCATCTCCTTCGGCAGCTTCCTGATCAAGCAGGTGGTGGAGGAGTTGCGCCGCGAGCTGCCCAAGCTCGACAGCTTCGTGACGCTGTCGCCGGTCCCCGGCTTCATGCAATGGGTGAAGCAGGACAAGGATTTGCCGCTGTCGGACGAGGACCGCGAGGTGCTCAAGCGCCTCGACGATCCCAAATGGTTCGAGAGCCCCGAGACGACGACGCTGCTCCGCGGCGTGCTGGAGCCGCTCGCCGCCTATTATTTCCTGAAGGCGCGCACGCCCAAGGGCCGGCTGATCGACTCCGTCGCCCGCTTCCATCTCGGCAACGGCGCAAGGCTGGAGCGCATCAACTGGCTGGGTGACCTTTCGCCGAAGGGCGTGCGCGAGTCCGCCGGCGTGATGGTCAACTACCTCTACCGCCTCGACGACATCGAGAAGAACCACGAAGCCTACGCCAATGACGGCGAGGTCGTGGCGTCGAGCGCGGTGAAGAAGCTGCTGAAGGGCGAGGGAAGACGGCTGCTGGATATGCGGCTGTCGTAGCCTCCTCGTCCCCCTGGCGAAAGCCAGGACCCATTACCCCAGGGAGAAGTTGCGGTGCGAGATCGGTAATCACGAGTCTTCGCAAAACTGCGCCTTGTGGTAATGGGTCCTGGATCAGCGCTCCGCTTCGCTGCGCTTGTCCAGGACGACGTCGGGAGATTTATAGGCTACTGGACATGCGGCTCTCATAAGCGCTATCCGTTTCATCAGCTCCTGCACCAAAGACGGGACACCATGAAACGACGCGACTTTCTCGGGCTGACCGCAGCGACGGCAGCCAGCCTCTCGCTTTCGCCAGCACGCGGTGTCAAAGGCCCGAGTACGGGGCCCGAGATGACGGCGCTGTGCGATTACATGAGTGCCGCCAAAACCCGCGCGCTGCCGCCTGAAATCGTCGAGCACGCAAAACACCACATCCTCGACACGCTGGCCTCGATGATATCGGGGTCGGAACTGCCGCCCGGCCAGGCCGCGCAGCGCTACATCCGCGCCAATGCGGCGCAGGGCGCATCGACCGTCGCCGGCACCGCGCTTAACGCATCGCCGGTCGAGGCCGCGCTCGCCAACGGCGTGATGGCGCACGCGGACGAGACTGACGATTCACACAGTCCGTCGCGCTCGCATCCGGGCAGCTCGGTGGTGCCGGCGGCGCTTGCGCTCGGCGAAAATCTCGGCATCGACGGCGGGCATTTCCTGCGCGCGGTGACGCTCGGCTACGACGTCGGCACGCGCGTGGTGATGGCAATGGGCGGCGCCGATTTCAGCTATGAGAGCGTGCTGAGCACGCACAGCATTGCCGGCACGTTCTGCGCTTCGGCCGCGGCGGCCTGTGTCGCCGGCTTCGACGCGCGGCGCATGCGCTGGGTGCTCGACTATGCCGCGCAGCAATCCTCCGGCTTCATCGTGTGGCGGCGCGACGTCGACCATATCGAGAAGGGTTTTGTATTCGCCGGCATGCCGGCCCGCAACGGCGTGACCGCGGCGCTCTTGGTGCGCTCGGACTGGAACGGCGTCGACGACGTGTTCTCGGGGCCGGATAATTATTTCCTGGCCTATGCGCCGAAGGCTGCGACCGCAAAGCTCGTCGAAAAACTCGGCGAGCGCTACGAGATCGCGGGCACCGACATCAAGAAATGGACCGTGGGCTCGCCGATCCAGGGACCGCTCGATGCGATCTATGCGATCCGCAGCAAGCAGGCGTTCGAGGCCGGAGAGGTCAAGGGCGTGACGGTGCGCCTTGCGCCGTCGGTCGCCGAGGTCGTGGACAACCGCGACATCCCCGACATCTGCCTGCAGCACATGATCGCGGTGATGCTGCTCGACAAGACCGCCTCCTTCCACGCCGCGCACGACAAGCCGCGCATGCAGGATGCGACGGTGCTGAAGGAGCGCGCCAAGGTGAATTTGGTGCGCGACGAGGAGCTGGCAAAGCAGCTGCCGGTGCGCGTCGCAATCGTCGAGATCGAGCTCGCCGACGGCACCCGCCTCTCCGAGCGCGTCACCGCCGTGCGCGGCACCCCGCGCAACCCGATGACGCGCGAGGAGGTGATCGACAAGGCCCGCGACCTGATCGCGCCGGTGGTGGGCGCGGAGAAGAGCGAGCAGCTGATCAAGTCGGTGTACGGGATCGAGGCGGTGGCTGACATTCGCAGCCTGCGGCCGCTGCTGCAACGGGGGTGAGGGGCAAACTCAGTGTCATCGCCCGGCCTGACCGGGCGATCCAGTATTCCAGAAGCCGGCGTTGAAGAGCGCGCTCCCGCCACATCCGCCGCGGCGTACTGGATGCCCCGGTCAAGCCGGGGCATGACAGCGGAGGAATTGGCGAGGTCGTGGCCGCAAACGTCGCCGAATAGCCAGTGAACGTGGCCACAAACTCGGCCGTCGTCCCGGCGAAGGCCGGGACCCATAGCCACGGGATTGGGTTTGGCGAAGATCGTGGTTGCCGGCTCGCGCCATAACTCCTCCCTGGGGTTATGGGTCCCGGCCCCCCGTGCGCAATTGCGCACTAGGCCGGGACGACACCGAGTGTGTGGCGCTGCCGTCGCGGCTCTTGCCCCAGCGCCCGCCTACTCCGCCAGCGCCTTCATCTCCTTGTAGAGATCGGACTTGCCTTCGAAGCCGATGCCGGGAAGATCCGGCATGGTGATGTGGCCGTTCTCGACGCGCACACCATCCGGGAAGCCGCCATAGGGCTGGAACAGGTCGGGGTAGCTTTCGTTGCCGCCTAAGCCTAAGCCGGCTGCGATGTTGAGCGACATCTGGTGGCCGCCGTGCGGGATGCAGCGACTGGGCGACCAGCCGTAGGTCTTCAGCACTTCGAGCGTGCGCTGGTATTCGCAGAGGCCATAGGACAGCGCGCAATCGAATTGCAGCCAGTCGCGGTCGGGGCGCATGCCGCCGTAGCGGATCAAATTGCGGGCGTCCTGGTGGCTGAACAGATTCTCGCCGGTCGCCATCGGGCCGGGATAGAATTCGGCGAGCGCGGCCTGCAGCGCGTAGTCGAGGGGATCGCCGACTTCCTCGTACCAGAACAAGGGATAATCGCGCAGCATTTTTGCGTAGGCGATTCCGGTTTCCAGGTTGAAGCGGCCGTTGGCGTCGACGGCGAGCTGCGCGTCCTTGCCGATCTCCTTCAGCACCGCCTCGATGCGGGTGCGATCCTCGTCGATATCAGCGCCGCCGATCTTCATCTTGACGACGTTGTAGCCGCGGTCGAGATAGCCGCGCATCTCGCCGCGCAGCATCGAAAGATCCTTGCCGGGATAGTAATAACCGCCGGCGGCGTAGACGAAGACGCGCGGATTGGCCTTGACGCCGTGGCGTTCGGCCAGCAGGCGGAACAGCGGCTTGCCCGCGATCTTCGCCACCGCGTCCCACACCGCCATGTCGATGGTGCCGACCGCGACCGAGCGCTCGCCATGGCCGCCGGGCTTCTCGTTGGTCATCATCGCACCCCAGACCTTGTCGGGGTCGAGATTGTCGCCGGCGCTATCCAGCAGCGACTTCGGATCGGCCTCCAGAATGCGCGAGGCAAAGCGCTCGCGGATCAACCCGCCCTGCCCGTAGCGGCCGTTGGAGTTGAAGCCGTAGCCGACCACGCGCTTGCCGTCGCGTACGACGTCGGTGACGACGGCAACCAGGCTCGTCGTCATCTTGGTGAAGTCGATATAGGCGTTGCGGATCGGGGACGAGATCGGTTTTGTGATTTCGCGGACGTCGACGATGCGGACGGACATGGGGGTTGGCTTTCTATTGGCGTCATTCCGGGATGGTCCGAAGGACCAGACCTCAGGTGCGCAATTGCGCACCGGGGAATCTCGAGATTCCGGGTTCTCGCTTCGCGAGCCCCGGAATGACAGTGGGTTATTTCTTATCCCGAAAATACGGCTCGACCGGACCATGCACCTTGATGGTCAGCGGATTGCCGTAGCGGTCCTTGGCGTTGCCGGCGGTGACGCGGACCCAGCCTTCGCTGATGCAGTACTCCTCGACATTGGTCTTCTCGATGCCCTTGAAGCGGATGCCGACGTCGCGCGCCAGGATGTCCGCGTTGTAGTACGGGCTGTTCGGATCGACCGACAGGCGGTCCGGAAATTCGTCGCTCATGATTGTCTCGCTCACAACAGTGTTTCGATTTGCTGCCGCAATCCTTCCGGCTTTGCGGTCGGCGCGTAGCGCGCGATCACCTTGCCGGCACGGTCCACCAGGAATTTGGTGAAATTCCATTTGATGGAGGCCCCTAACAGGCCGGATTGCTGACGTTTCAGGTACTCATACAAGGGATGCGCATTGGCGCCGTTGACGTCGATCTTCTCGAACAGGGGAAAGGTGACGTCGTAATGGGTCGAGCAGAATTCCTGGATCTCGCTCGCCTGCCCCGGCTCCTGCGCGCCGAACTGGTTGCAGGGAAAGCCGAGCACCGAGAAGCCGCGCGGCGACAGATCGCGATAGAGATCCTCGAGGCCGCGATATTGCGGCGTGAAACCGCATTTGCTCGCAGTGTTGACGATCAGCAGCACCTGTCCCTCGAACCGGCGCATCGGCACTTCGTCGCCGGCAAGCGAGTTGGCCTTGAAGTCGTAGATCGCAGGCATCGCTAACCCACGGGGTCGATCGGCGACGGCGGCACGCCGCCGGCCTCGATCGCTTCGCCCGCGAGCAGGCACAGGTCCTCGCGGTAACGGCCGGAGACGATGTGCACGCCGACCGGCGCCTTGCCGACGAGACCGGTGGAGACCGCGAGGCCGGGCAGGCCCATGAAGGGAATCGCGATCTGCGGCAGCTGCGCTTCCCAGACGCGCTTGAAGGATTCGTCATCCTTGCGGTCGAGATGATCGGGGAACGGCAATTCGCCGGAGACCGGCGTCAGCAGCACGGCGTATTTTTCGAAGAACAGCATCCAGTCGCGCGTCAGCGTGGCTCTTCGGGTCAGCGCCTTGGCGTAGTTGGCCTGGTCCATCGGCGTCACCCTTGCGCGGTTGCCGCGCAGGCACGCCAGCGCGCCGGGATCGCCTTCGCGCTCGGCCATTTCCAGCTGGGCCTCGTAGCCGTCGCCGAGCCACAGCTTGATCTGCCACTCGACCGCCTCGCGCATCGGCGGGGTATCCTCGATGACGTCAACCGTCCAACCGGCGCGCTCGAGACGCTTGCCGGCATCGCTCACCGCGGCCTTCACCTCCGGCGTCGTGGCAAGGCCGTTCGGATTGAGGCAGAGCGCGGCACGCTTGGGCCTCGCCGGGCCTTCCAGCGGCGCCGGGACATACCAGGGATCGCGGATGTCGCGGGCCGACATCGCTTCGAGCGAGATGCGCAGATCATTCACGGTGCGGGCCAGCGGTCCGGACACCGCCATGATCTGCGGGCCGATCGGGCGCTCCGGCAGCACTGGGTTGAAGGCGGGGATGCGGCCGAGCGTCGGGCGCAGGCCGTGCACGCCGCAGGCATAGGCGGGGTAGCGGATCGAGCCGGCGATGTCGGTGCCGTGGGCGATGTGGCCAATGCCGGCCGCGACCGCCGAGCCGGCGCCGCCGGAGGAGCCGCCCGGCGTCAGCGAGGCATCGCGGGGGTTCTTGGTGTCGCCATGGACCAAGTTGGTGGTGAACCAACGGTAGGAGAAGGCCGGGCAATTGGTGCGGCCAAGCAGAACGGCGCCGGCTTTGCGGAAATTGGCGACCACCGGATTGTCCTCGCGCGCGATCAGGTCGCGCTGCAGCTTGAGGCCGTTGGTGGTGGCAAAGCCCTCCTGGTCGACATTGGCCTTGATGGTGACGGGCACGCCGGCGAGCACGCCGGGGTCCTCGCCCCTGGCAATTGCGGCATCGACGGCGTCGGCCTGCTTGAGCACGTCCTCCGGACGGTGATCGATCACGGCATTGAGTGCGGGATTGACCGCATCCAGGCGGGCGAGGCCGGCCTTGGCCGCCTCCCGGGCGGACACCTTTTTGGACCTGACGAGGGTGGCGAGGTCGGCGGCCGACAGGCGCCAGAGATCTTGCATGGCTTGCTCCGTATGACCGGCGTCTTTTAGCGCCGGGAACGCAGCAAAGCCATGCGGATTTCGCAGGGGCGAAGGGCGGGAGCTAGTGCCGTGTCGCCGACTGGTCCGGCATGTCCAGCAGCGCCTCGGTGAAGGGGAATTCCAGCACGATCTCCCCGTCGGAATCGGTGACCTCGATGACCGCCTCCAGCAGCGCCGGCTGGGTTCCTTCCGACTTCAGGACCTCCAGGATCATCTGGCGGGCGACCTCCCAGGCGCGATCGGGATTGCGCAGGTCCTCGCCGTCAGGATCCACGATCAATTCATCGCCGATACGGGTGTTGAAGAAATATCTGGGCATGCCTGATCCAATGGGGTCGCCTGTAGTCGATTGGAAGCCGTTTCATACTCACAACTGGTTTATCCCGACAGGGATCACGACCTATCGACAATTTTGCGGATGTCATTCGCTCATCTTTACGGCCGCAATGCGCTCTCTTTGCGGTGCAACAATTCCGCCAGCCTACTACCTAGGTCGGGAAAATTTCACTGGCGAACTTTTCCGCCCGCATTAATTTATCTGCGGGCGGACACGTCCGAATTCGCGAAAATGGAGAGCCAAATGGCCTGGAAAGCCCCGAAGATCGTCGAAGTGCCCTGCGGCATGGAAATCAACATGTATGTGAGCGCCACCCGCAAGTAAGCGGTTGGTCAGCTTTGCGTTCTGCGCAGGTGGATCTTTCGGTCACGATTGGTTTCCGGATGACGGAAGCCGTGCCGGCCTGAGATTCACCTCGCGACGTTGCTTCCAGGAGACGGATCATGCTTCGCGTCGTCGTCCTGGGCGCAGGGGCCGGCGGCGGAGTGCCGCAGTGGAATTGCGGTTGCGAGGGCTGCCGCGCGGCCCGTGCGAATGGACATGAGCTCCATCGAACCCAGGCCTCGGTTGCCTTCAGCGGCGATGGCGAGCACTGGTTCCTGATCAACGCCTCGCCCGATCTTCGCCAGCAATTGAATGCCACGCCGCAACTGCATCCGAAGGCCGGCGCGCTGCGCCATACGCCGGTTGCGGGCGTGATCCTGACCAACGGCGAAGTCGATGCGGTGGCGGGTCTGCTGTCGATGCGCGAAGGCTCGCCCTTCACGGTCTATGCGCATGAGAAGGTGCTGGCGATCCTTGCCAGCAACAGCATCTTCAATGTGCTGAACGAGAAGAACGTCAAGCGCCAGCCGATCGGTGTCAGCGAGCCGTTCGAGCCGCGGCTGCCCGACGGCGCGCGTTCAGGACTCGAGGTGCTGCCCTTTGCCGTGCCCGGCAAGTCGGCCTGGTATCTCGAAGGCAAGGCCCATCCCGGCGGCGAGACCGGCGACGGCGACACGCTGGGCCTGAAGGTCACCGACAAGGCCACCGGCAAGTGCTTCTATTTTATCGCCGCCTGTGCCGAGGTCACCGATGCGCTGAAGGCCGAGATCGACGGCGCCGCGCTGGTGTTCTTCGACGGCACGGTCTGGCAGGACGACGAGATGATCAAGGCCGGGCTCGGCTTCAAGACCGGCAAGAGCATGGGCCATGTCGCGATGTCCGGCGCCGACGGCGCGATTGCGCGCCTCGCCGACCTCGATATCGACAGGAAGATATTTCTGCATATCAATAACTCGAACCCGGCGCTGCTGCCCGCCTCACCGGAGCGTAAAAGGGTCGAACAGGCGGGTTGGCAGATACCTGGGGATGGAACGGAGATCGTGCTGTGAATGCCGCGTCACTGACTGGAATGACCGCGCTCTCGATCGGCAAGAACATCAGGCTCACGAGCGCCGAAGAGCTGGAGGCGACGCTGCGCCATATCGGGGCGACGCGCTATCATAGCCTGCATCCGTTCCATAAGCTGCTGCATGGCGGCAAGCTCAACAAGGGCCAGGTGCAGGCCTGGGCGCTCAACCGCTACTATTACCAGAGCACCATCCCGATCAAGGACGCGGTGGTGATCTCGCGCTTCCGCGACCGCGCCACGCGCGTGGAATGGCGCCACCGCATCGAGGACCATGACGGCGATGTCGGCAGCGAGGGCGGCATCGAGCGCTGGCTCAAGCTGACCGAAGGCCTCGGCCTCGACACCGCTTATGTGGAATCCACCGAAGGCATTCTGCCGGCGACCCGCTTCGCGGTGGAAGCCTACGTGCACTACTGCCGCGAAAAAAGCCCGCTGGAGGCGATCGCCTCCTCGCTCACCGAGCTGTTCGCGCCGAACCTGCACGAAGAGCGCATCTCCGGGATGCTGGAGCACTACGACTTCGTCAACCCTGATATCATGAGCTACTTCAAGCGCCGCCTGACACAGGCGCCGCGCGATGCCAATTTCGCGCTCGACTATGTCAAGGCGCATGCCACGACGCCGGAGCAGCGCGCGCTGGTGTGCAACGCGCTGATCTTCAAGACCAACGTGCTGTGGGTGCAGTTAGATGCGCTCCAGCACGCCTATGTCGAGGGCAACATTCCGCCGGGCGCGTTCGTGCCCAAAGCGAGCTGAGGGATAAAGCAATGGCCGGGCCGCGGAACATCAGCGTCAGCGAGGCAAGCCGCCCCGTGCTGCCGCGGCATGCCAAGCTGAAATATGACGAGACGCGACAAGTCTGGGTGATCCTCGCGCCGGAGCGCGTGCTGGCACCGGATGAGATCGCAGTCGAGGTCTTGCAGCTCTGCAACGGCGAGCGCAATGTCGGCGACGTCGCCGATCAGCTGGCGGCGAAATATGCCGCGCCGCGCGAGGCGATCCTCACCGACGTCATCGCCATGCTGCAGGATCTCGCCGACAAGGGCTTCCTCACCGAGGCCCGGGAGAAGACGTCATGAGCGACGTGCTCGGCAACATCCAGCCCGGGATGAGCGACAGCCTCGCGGTGCTGGAGAAACAACGGTCGACGGCGGAGACCTTCGGCATTCCGCTCGCCGTGCTGCTGGAGATCACCCATCGCTGCCCGCTGCAATGCCCGTACTGCTCCAACCCGGTCGAGCTCGACCGCTCGGGCAAGGAGCTGACCACGGATGAGTGGAAGAAAGTGCTGAGCGAGCTCGCCGAGATCGGCGTGCTGCAGGTGCATTTCTCCGGCGGCGAGCCGACGGCGCGGAAAGATCTCGTCGAACTGGTGAAGCATGCCAGCGACGCCGGCCTCTACACCAACCTCATCACCTCGGCCGTGCTGCTGACGCGCGAGAAGCTCAGCGATCTCGCCGATGCCGGGCTCTGCCATGTCCAGATCTCTTTCCAGGGCGTCGAGGAAGGCCTCGCCGACCGCGTCGCCGGCTACAAGAACGGTCATCGCAAGAAACTCGAGGTCGCGAAATGGACGCGCGAGCTCGACCTGCCGCTCACCGTGAACGCGGTGATGCACCGGCAGAACCTGCACCACCTTCCCGATATCATCCAGATGGCGATCGATCTCGATGCCGACCGGCTCGAGGTCGCCAATGTCCAGTATTACGGCTGGGCGCTGAAGAACCGCGCCGCCCTGATGCCGACCGTGGCGCAGCTCGACGAATGCACCCGCCTCGTCGAGGAGGCGCGCGAACGGCTGAAGGGCCGGCTGACCATCGACTACGTCGTGCCGGATTATTACGCGCTGCGGCCGAAGAAGTGCATGGGCGGCTGGGGCCGGCAGTTCTTCAACATCTCGCCCGCCGGCAAGGTGCTGCCCTGCCACGCCGCCGAGAGCATCACCGGGCTCGACTTCGAATCCGTGCGCTCCAACCATTCGATCGCCTGGATCTGGCAGAACTCCGAGGCCTTCAACCGCTATCGCGGCACCGGCTGGATGAAGGAGCCGTGCAAATCTTGCGAATTCCGCGAGATCGATTTCGGCGGCTGCCGCTGCCAGGCCTTTGCGCTGACGGGCGATGCCGCCAACACCGATCCGGCCTGCGCGCTGTCGCCGCTGCACGAGACCATTTTCAAGCAGGCCGAGCGCGAGGCCGAGGGCGAGACCAACCGCTTCCTCTACCGCAACTTCGCGGGCGGCACCCTGGAATCCGACAATGGCGCCTGACGCCGACGCGGCCAGCTCAGTCAGGCGTGCCGACCCCTTTGCGCCGCTGACCTCCGACATGCTCGATGTCGGCGACGGCCATGAGCTTTATCTCGAGAGCGTCGGCCGCGCCGACGGAATCCCTGCGGTCTATCTGCATGGCGGGCCCGGCAGCGGCTGCCAGCCCGATCATCGCCGGCTGTTCGATCCCGACCGCTTCTGCGCCGTGCTGTTCGACCAGCGCGGCTGCGGCCGCAGCCGTCCCAAGGGATCGCGCGAGCACAACACCACGGCGCATCTGATCGCGGACATGGAGAAGATCCGCGAGAAGTTCGGCATCTCGCGCTGGATGGTGGTCGGCGGCTCCTGGGGCGCGACGCTGGCGCTGGCGTATGCCGAGGCGCATCCCGAGCGCGTCTCGGGCATCGCGCTCCGCGCAACCTTCCTGGGCACGCGGGCCGAGGTCGTGACGGCCTTCACCTCGCGCCTGTCGCAATTCTATCCCTCGCTTTACGAGGATTTCCTCAGCGTGCTGCCGCTAGAAGAGCGCGACCAGCCGGTGGACGCCTGTTGGCGCCGCATCCTCGACGCCGACCCGGCCGTGCATGGCCCGGCGGCGAAGGCCTGGCACGACACCGAACGCATCTTGTCCGAACACAAGCCTGCGAAGACACGGCTTGACCTCGCCGCGCTGAACGTCTGGCGCACATTGCCGGCGACCCCGTTCATGGAAGCGCATTATTTCATCAACGACAGCTTCATGACCGCAAACCAGCTGCTGCGGAACGCGGGCCGGCTCAAGGGAATCCCCGGCATCATCGTCCAGGGCCGCTACGATCTGTTGTGCCCGCCCGAGACATCGCATGCCCTTGCGAAAGTCTGGCCCGGTTCCGAGATTCGCATCGTGGAAGATGCCGGGCATTCGCTCTATGATGGCGGCGTGAGGGACGCGGTCATGAAGTCGATCGCCGACCTTGCGTCGAAGATTCCGCGATAAGGATCTATCCCCTCATCCTGAGGAGCGCGCCCTTCGCGCGCGTCTCGAAGGATGAAAGGCCGAGATGCAATAGCGGGGGCCTTCATGGTTCTCCCGGCGATGCGCGGCATCGTCCGGTAGAACCATGAGGGGCGAGCATGGAAGGACAAGAACAATGCCGCTCGCCGGGAAAGGCATGCTGCTGACGTCGATGAACATCGACGTTTCGGATGAGGTCGAGTTCAATCGCTGGTACGATCGCGAGCATCTGGAAGAGCGCGTCGCGATCGAGGGCTTCCTGGAAGCGCGGCGCTATGTCGCGCACGCCGCCAATCCAAAGTATCTCTGCCTCTATTCGACCGCGACGCTCGACGTGCTCGACAGCCCCGCCTACAAGGCGCGGCTCGCCAATCCGACCGACTGGTCGCGACAGACCATGGCGCGTTTCAAGGACATGCTGCGCGTGGTCGCGCGCATCACGATCAGCAACGGCACCGGACGTGGGACGGCGCTCGGCGTGGTGCGGCTGCGGCCGACGCCTGACAATGCCGCACCTTGGCGTGATGCACTGCAAGAAAACCTGGCACCGGAAAAGCACGCCGGCATCATCTCGATGCATCTGCTCGAGAGCGAGCCGGAATTGTCGGGCGCAACGCCCGAGATTCCGGCAGTGCGCAACGAAGGTGCACGCGACTGGTTCGTGCTGATCGACGGCACGCATGTCGGCGCAGTCTCGGCGGTCATCGCCGAGCGCTTCACCGGTCCCACTGCATCACCCTTCCCGCTTCCGGTCTCGGTGGGCACCTACTGCCTGATGTGGGACCTCGCAAAGAGCGACATCGCGCGCGGCTGAAGCGGCCATCCGCATCGCAACATATTGCACCGCCGCATGCTGCGCGCGGCGCGTTAATGCTGTGCACGCGCAGCTCCCATGAAAGCGGGTAATCACCCAAATTTGCCGTTGTGCTTCGGAATGGTTCTAATAAGCTAACCCAATGACGTCATTCAGAAACCGGATCGAAGCGCGCTAAGCGCTCGCCAAGCTCAAGAAAAGGCCGCGGGGGTCTTTGAGCCTGCGCGGACAGGGTAGGAATGAAACCGACCGATATCGCGGCCCCCGACTACTTTCACAAAGTGGTCGATTGCCAGTGGGCCTGTCCAGCGCACACCCCGGTTCCCGAATACATCCGACTGATCGCACAAGGCCGCTACAGCGACGCCTATATGATCAATTGGAAATCGAATGTGTTTCCCGGAATTCTGGGACGCACCTGCGATCGTCCCTGCGAGCCGGCGTGCCGCCGCGGACGCGTCGAGGAAAATCCGGTCGCGATCTGCCGCCTCAAGCGCGTTGCCGCTGATTTCAAGGACGACATCAAGCAGCGCCTGCCGCGGCCTTCGCCGAAGAACGGCAAGCGTGTTGCCCTTGTGGGCGGCGGTCCGGCGTCGTTGACCGTTGCACGCGATCTCGCGCCGCTCGGCTATCATTGCACCGTGTTCGACGGCGATCCCGAAGCCGGCGGCATGATGCGCTCGCAGATCCCGAAATTCCGCCTGCCCAATTCCGTCATCGACGAGGAGACCGGCTACATCCTGGGTCTCGGCGTCGACTTCAAGGGCGGCCATCGCATCGAGAGCATGAAGTCGCTGCTCGCGGAGAAATACGACGCGATCTTCGTCGGCTCCGGCGCGCCGCGCGGCCGCGAGCTCGACATTCCCGGTCGGAAAGAAGCCGCCGCCAACATCCATATCGGCATCGAGTGGCTGGCCAATGTGTCGTTCGGCCATGTCGACAAGATCGGAAAGCGCGTCATCGTGCTCGGCGGCGGCAACACCGCGATGGACTGCTGCCGCACCGCGCGCCGCCTCGGCGGCGAGAAAGTCACGGTGGTCGTGCGTTCCGGCTTCGAGGAGATGAAGGCCTCGCCCTGGGAGAAGGAAGACGCGATCCACGAGGATATCCCGATCCTCAACTACATGGTGCCGGTGGCATTCAAGCATGTCGCCGGCAAGCTGATCGGCGTCAGCTTCCAGCACGTCAAAGCCGAATACGACGCAAAGGGCCGCCGCAATCTGGTGCCTTCGGGCGATCCCGATCAGACCATTCCCTGCGACGACGTGCTGGTCGCGGTCGGCCAGGAGAACGCCTTCCCCTGGATCGAGCAGGATTGCGGCATCGAATTCGACAAATGGCACATGCCCCAGGTCGATCCCAAGACCTTCGCCTCGACCAATCCGAAAGTGTTCTTCGGCGGCGATGCCGCATTCGGGCCGAAGAACATCATCTGGGCGGTCGCGCACGGCCATGACGCCGCATTGTCGATCCACAAGATGCTGTCGGGCGAGGACATCACCGAGCGCCCGCTGCCGGAGGTGCAAATCTCCTCGCAGAAGATGGGCATCCACGAATGGAGCTATGACAACGACATCTCCAACGACAAGCGCTTCAAGGTGCCGCATCGCGACAAGGTCATCGCGCTGAAGGACATCCGCGCCGAAGTCGAGCTGGGCTACGACGTCAAGCTCGCACTGGGCGAAGCCGAGCGCTGCCTGAACTGCGACGTGCAGACGGTGTTCTCGACCTCGCTCTGCATCGAGTGCGACGCCTGCGCCGACATCTGCCCGATGGACTGCATCACCTTCACGGACAATGGTGAGGAAGACGATCTGCGCCAGCGCCTGAAGGCGCCCTCGCCGCGCCCCGACCAGGACCTCTACGTGTCCAGCGACCTCAAGACCGGGCGCGTGATGGTGAAGGACGAGGATGTCTGCCTGCATTGCGGGCTGTGCGCCGAGCGTTGTCCCACCGGAGCCTGGGACATGCAGAAATATTTCATCGATATGACCCACGCAGGTTCGACATGTCCGACAAAAAGCCGATCAGCAGCGTAAACGACTTCGTCGTCCGCTTCGCCAACGTCAACGGCTCGGGCTCGGCCAGCGCCAATGAGATGTTCGCACGCGCGATCCTGCGCCACGGCGTGCCGGTGTCCCCGCGCAACATCTTCCCCTCCAACATCCAGGGCCTGCCGACCTGGTACGAGGTGCGGGTGACGGAAGCCGGCCATCTCGGCGCCCGCGGCGGCGTCGACATGATGGTGGCGATGAACCCGCAGACCTGGGACAAGGACGTCGCCGGCATCGAGCCCGGTGGCTATCTGTTCTACGATTCCACCAAGCCGATGCCGTCGACGAAATTCCGCGACGACATCACCGTGATCGGCGTGCCGCTCACCGCGATCACCAACTCGACCTATACCGATCCGCGCCAGCGCCAGCTGTTCAAGAACATCATCTATCTCGGCAGCCTCTCGGCGCTGCTCGACATGGACCCGAAGCTGATCGAGCAGCTGATCGGCGAGCAGTACAAGGGCAAGGAGAAGCTGCTCTCCTCCAACGTCCACGCGCTGCATCTCGGCCGCGACTGGGCCTTGCAGAACCTGAAATGCCCGATCGGGCTCAGGGTGAAGAAGTCCGACAAGGTCGGCGACCGCATCTTCATCGAAGGCAACAGCGCCGCCGCGCTCGGCGCCGTCTATGGCGGTGCCACCGTGTGCGCCTGGTATCCGATCACGCCATCCTCATCGGTGGCGGAGGCCTTCACCGCCCATTGCAAGAAGTACCGCCACGATCCCGAGACCGGCAAGGCGAAATACGCCATCGTTCAGGGCGAGGACGAGCTGGCCTCGATCGGCATCGTCATCGGCGCCTCCTGGAACGGAGCGCGCGCCTTCACCGCGACCTCGGGGCCCGGCATCTCGCTGATGACGGAGTTCATCGGCCTCTCCTATTTCGCCGAGATCCCGGCCGTGATCATGAACATCCAGCGCGCCGGCCCCTCCACCGGCATGCCGACGCGCACCCAGCAATGCGACATCATCGCCTGCGCCTATGCCTCGCACGGCGACACCAAGCATGTGCTGCTGTTCCCGGAAGATCCAGCCGAAGCCTTCGAGTTCGCGGCTGCCTCCTTCGATCTCGCCGAGCGGCTGCAGACCACGATCTTCCTGATGCTCGACCTCGACATCGGCATGAACCACCGGCTCTGCCGCCCGCTGAAGTGGGACGACGCCCGGCAATATGACCGCGGCAAGATCATGACCGCGGAGATGCTGGAAGAGGGCCGCGACTTCGGCCGCTATCTCGACGTCGACGGCGACGGCATCCCCTACCGCACCTATCCCGGCACGCATCCGACCAAGGGCTCCTATTTCACCCGCGGCACCTCGCGCGACCGCTATGCGCGCTATTCGGAGGAAGGCACGGTCTACGCGGACAACATGCAGCGCCTGGTGCGCAAGTTCGAAACCGCGCAGGACCTGGTGCCGCGGCCGCTGCAGGCCAATGCGGAACGACCGACCAAATATGGCGTGATCTATTTCGGCTCGACCTCGCCGGCGATGGACGAGGCGATCGGACTTTTGGAGGCGCGCGGGCATCAGCTCGACCGGATGCGCATCCGCGCCTTCCCGTTCCATTCGAGCGTGGCGAGCTTCCTCGCCGAGCACGACTTCGTCTATGTCGTCGAGCAGAACCGCGACAGCCAGCTGCGTCAGCTCATCGTCAACGAGAACGGCATCGATCCCGTCCGCCTCGTTCCGATCGTGCACTACGACGGTTCACCGATTACCGCCCGCTACATCGCAAAAGCCATTGGCGACCACCAGGATCACCTCAAGGTGACCCCGCTCCGCAAGGCCGTGTCATGACCTATATTGCCAAGCCGAAATTCCATCATCCGGGCCTGAAGAAGAACGAGCTCGGCTACACGCACCGCGACTATGAGGGCAAGATCTCGACGCTGTGCGCCGGCTGCGGCCACGATTCGATCACGGCCTCGATCATCGAGGCCTGCTACGAGCTCTCGATCGAGCCGCATCGGGTGGCCAAGATCTCCGGCATCGGCTGCTCGTCGAAGACGCCGGACTATTTCCTCGGCAATTCGCACGGCTTCAACTCCGTGCACGGCCGCATGCCCAGCGTGCTCACCGGCGCCAACCTCGCCAACCGCGATTTGATCTATCTCGGCGTCTCCGGCGACGGCGATTCCGCCTCGATCGGCTTCGGCCAGTTCGCGCATTCGATCCGGCGCGGCGTCAACATGACCTACATCGTCGAGAACAACGGCGTCTACGGCCTGACCAAGGGCCAGTTCTCGGCCACCGCCGACCGCGGCTCGAAGAGCAAGAAGGGCGTCACCAACACCGACAACGCCATCGACCTCGTCGCAATCGCGCTGCAGCTGGGCGCGACCTTCGTGGCGCGCTCGTTCTCCGGCGACAAGAGCCAGCTGGTGCCGCTGATCGCGGCCGCGATCGGCCACAAGGGCGCGTCCTTCATCGACGTCATCAGCCCCTGCATCGCCTTCAACAACCACGCCGGCTCGACCAAGAGTTTTGACTATGTCCGCGAGCACAATGACGCCGTGAACCGGCTCGACGTGCTGGTCGGCCGCGATCCGATCGCTGTCGATTACGCGCCGGGCACGGTGCAGGTGGTCGAGCAGCATGACGGCAGCAAGATCGCGTTGCGCAAGATCGACGCCGACTACGATCCGCATGACCGTTTGGGCGCACAGACCTTCCTCGCGAAGCACGCCGCCAAGGGGCAGATCGTCACGGGCCTGCTCTATGTCGACCCGGACGCGGAGGATCTGCACGAGCATCTCAACACGGTCGAAACCCCGCTCAACACGCTGGAAGCGGACACGCTCTGCCCGGGCTCGGCGGTGCTGGACAAGATCAACGCCAGCCTGCGCTGATCACTTGCTGGCAAACGGTTGCCTGACGCGTATGGTGATCTTCTCGGACACGACGGGCGGCTCGAACGGATAGTGCTTGGCGTCGCCGAGCACCAGTTGCAGCGTGTGCGTCCCCGGTGGAAGTTCGAGCATGGTTTCGGTCTGCCCGGCCCCGAAATGCAGATGCGACTTGTCCTGCGGGATCGGCTCCTTGGGATCGATGGGATCGTTGACATCGACCAGCAAGTGATGATGGCCGGCGTTCTGATAGTCGTCGCCGGCATGCGTCACGCCCATATTCCGCAAGCCGAACCGGACCCAGAACCCGCCGCGAACCTTCTGCCCGTCACGCGGGGTGATGAAATAGAGCTTGGCATCCTTGGGCGCGCTCTTGCCCTGCGAATAGGCGGCGCCCGGAGGCAATGCGATCGCCGCCGCCAATGCGGCGCAAAAAATGATCTTCATCAAATCCACTCCAGCACTTACGGACTGAGCGCGACCCGGAATCCATGTGTGGGGTAACGGACATTGGTGTCGTAACCGTCGCGGTTGGATGGCCGCACATATCGCGAGTCGTTCTTCCAGGAGCCCGAGCGCAGGACGTGAGAGCTGCAATCCACGCTGCTCCACGCCGAGCCGTCGTTCGGCGCGCCCTGATAGGTCCTGTGCCAACAGTCCTCGACCCACTGATCGATGCCGCCGCCCATGTCGTGAAGCCCGAATGGATTGGGCTTGAAGCTGCCGACCTTGGCCGGCTGCTCGGCCGCAAGGTCACCGCAATCCTTGCACCCGGCCATGCCCGGCTGGAGCCTGTCGCCCCACCAGTATTTGGTCTGCGTTCCGCCGCGCGCCGCATATTCCCATTCGGCTTCGCTCGGAAGCCGGTACGGCTTCTTCGTCGCCTGCGCGAGCCAGGCGGCATATTGCTGCGCGTCGGTCCAGCTCACATTGCTGACGGGAGCATCGTCCTTGCCGATCGCCGTGAATCCGCACGCCTTGGCGGCGGCGCATTCGTTCCACTCCTGCACCGTCACCGGATATTTTCCGATCGAGAACGGCTTGATCGCGACCTGGTGGACCGGTCGTTCGCTCGGATCATCATTGCTTCCCATCGCGAAGCTGCCGCCGCGAACGGCGATCATCTGGGGTTCGCGGACCGGCGTCACCGATGGACTGGATGCCGGGGATGGTGAAGGCGATGCTGCGGGCGATGGCGCCGTTGCGGGCAACGGAGAAGCCGCGGGCGCGGCCTGAGGTGCCGGCACCGCCGGGCTCGGTAACGGCGGAGCGGATTGCGGCGCCGGCGAAGGCGACGGCGCAGCGATCGGAGGAGCGGCAGCCTGTTGCCCCACCTGGCTGCGGTGCTGCACCAGCACGTACCAAAGCACGTAGCCGGCAATCACCAGCAATGCCGTGATGAGAAGAATCAGCAGGACGCTCTCGCGCCGGCTTCGCGTCCTGCCGACTGCGTCTGCATCCGGCAGCACGCGATAGACGCGTACGGGATCCGTGATGTTCTTGACCTTGCGATCGCCGAGCGACTCGTAGCCGCACACCACCTTGTGCTTGATCTGCTCGTAGATCGCACCCGAGATATAGACCTGACCGGGCTCCGCGATGCCCTCGATGCGTGTGGCGATGTTGACGCCGTCGCCGTAGACGTCATCCGGCTCCACGATGACGTCGCCGAGATTGACGCCAATCCGGTATTCGAGCCGCGAATGCTTGGGAAGCGGGGCGTTGCGGCCGATGAGATTCTGCTGGATGACGATGCTGCATCGAACGGCCTCGACGGGGCTGTCGAAGATGGCGATGAAGCCATCGCCCGTCGTCTTCACCAGCGTGCCATGGTGCTCGACGATGCTGGGCTGGATGATATCCCGCTCGATCCGCTTGACGCGGACATGCGTTCCCTCCTCGTCGGCCTGCATGATGCGACTGTAGGAAGCGATGTCGCCGACGATGATCGCCGCGAGACGACGAGGCATGGGGCCGTGTGGAGGCGGCTCGTCCTGATTTCCGGATCTGAAGTTGCGAATTTCGCCCATTGCGGGGGACTCCACACACGACGAGAGGCGGCCCCACTCTACGACTGCCAAAAGCAATCGCCTGTGAAGGCTATCACATTGACGAATGGGGACAATGTCGAATGGCTGTCAGCATCGAGTTCCCAAAAAACGAGGGCCCGTGCCGATTGAACCTTCCTGGCTCGAGGTTCGACTAAGGCCGCACATGGAACCAGGCCCCCTCGCTCTGCCGTGCGCGCGTATGCGAGTTGAACGCGTCACGCGTGCGGCGACTGCCAACACGCAGTGTTTGGTGAAAGCAATGCGGTCCGCCTCGGCTGCGGCCTGGACTAGCTGACCGGCTCGGGCTCAGCTGCGGCGCGGCCCGTATAGGCCAGCCGTCCCGCCGTCCAGTATTGCTTGCAGGTCTCGAACAGCGTTTCGCCGTCCATGGTCAGGCCGCCCGTGACGAGCACGCCGTCCGCACCAATGGGTTTGTTCAGCAGCGACAAGACGCGCTTCAGAAGGCCGCCTTCGAACCGCTCGGCGAGAAGAGGATCGACCTGAAGAACGACGATCTTCTGGCTGCGATACCGAAAGATCGAGATGTCCCGCACCGATCGCCACGAGATGGTGTCATCGGCGATCCTGGTGTCGCGAATGCCGATACGGGTGATGAAGAGGACCGGCTCCCTGGCGGAGATCAACGTCCACAGCGTCTTGCAGGTGGCGAGGCCGAAAAACACGATGCCGAAATAGCTGAGCGCGATCTGGATCGTGGCGATGTCCCTGCCATAGTGCCAGCTGAATGCGAGCGCGCCGCACAGCAGCGTCGCCAACAGGCCGGCTCCCAGCAACTTGAACAGCCGCGGAAGGGAATAGCCGATCGCAAGGTTGGGCAAGTTCTGACTTATGGACATTTTGACCGCCACCAGTCATCTGCAACAACCAGGGGTTTACCAACGCCCCTCCTTCCAAAGTGTTAAAGCGGGAACCTTGCGCGAGGCTGCCCGCAAGGCGTGCGGCCAGGCACACTTGAACGCAACGTTTTCCGCCCGCGACTAAATGCCAGTCGGCTCCCACCTGCGCGTTGCGGATGGACGACGGTTCACACGCCCCGGGTGCGATCATGAAGCTTGCCCTCATCCTTCCGCTTGTCCTTGCCGGCTTCGTCGGCGCCGCCCGGGCCGAGGAGGCCGACGACATCCGTGAGGCCACCAAGGCCGAGGCCGACACCTTCAACGCGCGCATGTATGCGGGCAGGCCGGGCGACAAGGCCTATGCCTGCTTCGT
Organism: Bradyrhizobium sp. CCBAU 45389; assembly: GCF_028128625.1. Lineage (NCBI taxonomy): Bacteria > Pseudomonadati > Pseudomonadota > Alphaproteobacteria > Hyphomicrobiales > Nitrobacteraceae > Bradyrhizobium > Bradyrhizobium sp. CCBAU 45389. Next base: position 456,756 of record NZ_LBIY01000099.1, read on the forward strand.
CCGCCGTTACGACGCCGAGCACCTGGCACGGCACCCGAAGCAGAAGGTCGCATCGATGAAGCTGCTGATCTCCGCGGAGGTCGACCAGGAGGACAAGCAGCTCCACAACTCGTTCCGGCTCGGCTTCAGGTATCGCCACCGCAGCGGCGATTTCGATTCCAGCGGCTCCTGTAACCACGCCGTGTTCACCAAGGACGGCACTGAAATCCGCCTCGGCTGTGGCGTCGACTGCGAGGGCGGCGGCATCGGCGTTGCGCTCTCCAAGGACGACAAGTCGGCGATCGTGCGCCTCGCGCGGGTCAGGGTCTGGCAGAACAACAAGCCGGATGACGAAGCCGAGCATGCGCTGGTCGCCGGCGCCGACGATGCGATTTTCCGCCTCGATCGCACCGACACCAGCGAATGCGCGTCGCTGGTGACCGACCGCAAGGAACTCGCAGCGCTCCGTCACAAGTGATATCTGTCCGGCAAAGTCAGGCTTAGTCGTTATTTGCGCATGATCTTTCCGGAAAACCGCTTCACACTTTTCCGGATCATGCTTGAGGGAGACCGCCATGAACCGCCGGAACATCTTGTGGAGCGCCGTCTCGGCTTTGGGCGCAGCGCTTGGCGCCTCCAGCGCGAAGGCCGCGACCGAGGCTCCGTCGTCGAACAAGCTCAAGGTGGTCTATCACCTCAGCGACGCCGAGAAGGTCAATTTCGTGCTCGGCAACATCCAGAACCACATCGACGGCGTCGGTGGGCCCGAGCACGTGACGATCGCACTGGTGATCCACGGGCCGGCGCTGAAGGCGTTTCACGCGGCGCAAGCCAACCCCGATGTCAGCAGGCGCGTCGGCGAATTCTTCAAGGATGGCGTCGAGCTCGCCGCCTGCGGCAACACGATGAAGGCGCAGAACGTCACGCTGACGGATCTGTTGCCCGGCTTCGTCAGCGCGGAGAAGGGCGGCGTGGTCCGGTTGGCCGAGCTGCAGTCGCAGGGGTATCTCTATCTGCGGCCGTAGGGTTGCGGCCCGCCATATCATAATCCTCCTCTTGGCACTTGACTCATCCATAACCCCACGGTTATGAGTTAATCCATAACTTCTGAGTTATGGATCTCGCATGTCCGCCACCCACGACCTCCTGTTCAGGACCCTCGCCGATCCGACCCGGCGGGCGATCTTCGAACGGCTGTGCCGCGAGGGCGAGCAGACGGTCGGGGCACTAACGCTGCGGTCCGGCGTTTCCCAGCCGGCGGTCTCGAAACATCTCGGCGCGCTGAAGCAGGCGGGCCTGGTGCGCGACCGCCATGAGGGACGCCAGACGCACTACAGCGCGCAGCCCGGCGCGCTCAATCCGCTGGTCGACTGGACCAGCCAGATGGCCGGCTTCTGGCAGAACCGGCTCGACGCTCTCGATGATCTCCTGAAGAGGATGGACCAATGACCGAAACACGATCCGTCGTCGTCGAGCGCGAGTTCGCCTTCCCGGCGGAGCGGCTCTGGCGCGCGCTGACGCAGCCGCATCTGATCGAGGAATGGCTGATGAAGAACGACTTCAAGCCGGAGGTCGGCCATCGCTTCAACCTGCGCGGCGAATGGGGCGGCGTGCTGGACTGCGAGGTGCTCACCATCGAGCCGCAGAAGACGCTCGCCTATACCTGGAATTTCTCGCACGAGGACGCCGCCTTCGATCTCAAGAGCGTGGTGACGTTCACGCTGACGCCGACGGGCGCGGGCACGCATCTGCGCGTCGAGCAGGCGGGCTTCAGTCCGACGCAGAAGCAGGCCTATGGCGGCGCGCATGCCGGCTGGAAGCAGTTTTTCAACAAGCTGGACGAGCTGCTGGCGCGGGCCGAGTAGCGCCGTCACCGACCTTCATTCGATCATCTCAAGAGGAGGTTTTCTTGACCGGGAATATGTGGGTTCGCCAGATCCATCGCTGGCTGTCCATCGCCTTCACGCTCGCCGTCATCGCGAACATCGTCGCCATGACCATGCAGCTCGATGCCGCCTGGATCGGCTTCCTGGCGCTCGTTCCGCTGATCCCGCTGCTCGCGACCGGGCTGTATCTGTTCGCGCTGCCTTATCTTGGCCGGCGCGGCGACGCGCACAGTGAGGCGAGGTCATGAAGAAGGCCGTGGCGGCGAAAAAGAGCGGCGCGAAGGACGCGGACGGCGCCGCGCCTTCCAGGCTGATCGACGGCAGGATCAGGGAGCTCGGCGACTGGCGCGGCGAGATGCTCAGCCGGGTCCGCGGCCTGATCAAGCAGGCCGATCCTGACGTCGTCGAGGAATGGAAATGGCGCGGCGTTCCCGTTTGGGAGCACGACGGCATCATCTGCACCGGCGAAACCTACAAGGCTGTGGTGAAGCTGACCTTCGCCAGGGGCGCGGCGCTGGACGATCCGGCGGGCCTGTTCAATTCCAGCCTCGACGGCAATGTGCGCCGCGCGATCGATATTCGCGAGGGCGAAAAGATCGACGAGAAGGCGTTGAAGGCGCTGATCCGCGCGGCGGTGGAGCTGAATGCGTCGAAGGAGAAGCCGGCGAAGAAGCGGCCGGCGTAGAACGTTCTTGGTGGCGGCTGGTGCAAGCGCCTCGTCCTTCGAGACGACCGCTTCGCGGTCTCCTCAGGATGAGGCTCAGCATCCCCGCGTGTTGAAATCGCCGCCGCACATCCCGCCCTCATCCTGAGGGCCCGCCGAAGGCGGGCGTCTCGAAGGATGGCCGCAGGAAAGCGACCCGCCGCGTCGATGCAGAACCTACCGTCCGCCCTCAGGCCACCGCCGCCGGAATCGGGCGCGGGCTGACGACGTATTCGCGCAAAACCTTGTCGTTGGCGTCGACCTCGATCAGCGCGACGTCGTAGGTCCAGAGATCGGCCAGGTGCTGAAGCACGCGCTTGGCGTCGGTCTCGTTGAGCTGCGAGCCCTTGATGACGTGGTGATGCAGGATCAGCCGGCGGTCGCCGGAGAGATCGACGTCGACCACCTCGATATTGGCGTCGATGTAGCCGACGTCGTGCTGCCGCGCCAATTCGCGCCGCACGCGGCGGAAGCCGCGCTCGTCGTGGATGGCATCGACGCGGATGCCGGCGCGCTCCTCGGGATCGTCATGGAGATGGAACATGCGGAAGTGCCGCATCAGCCTGGGGCTCAGGAACTGGCCGATGAAGCTCTCGTCGCGGTAATTGGCCCAGACGTCGCGCAGCACGCCCATAACGTCGTTCCTGCCGGCAATGTCGGGGAACCATTCGCGGTCCTCGTCTTCCGGATTGGTGACGATGCGCTCGATGTCCTGCATCACGGCGAAGCCGAGCGCATAGGGGTTGAAGCCCGAGAAGCGCGGATCGTCGAATTCGGGCTGGAACACCACGTTGGTGTGCGAGCCCAGGAATTCGAGGAAGTTGCCGTCGGTGATGCGGCCCTGCTGATGCAGCTTGGTCATGATGCGATAGTGGACGTAGGTGGCCGTCCCCTCGTTCATCACCTTGGTCTGGCTCTGCGGATAGAAATATTGCGCGATGTGGCGGACGATGCGCAAGAGCTCGCGCTGCCATGGCGCCAGCCGCGGCGCGCTCTTCTCGAGGAAATAGAGCAGGTTTTCCTGCGGCAGCCCGAGCAGCTTGCGGCGCCGCTCGATGCTGAGCGTCGAACGGCTCTTGCTCTTGCCGGCCGGCACGGTGCGCCAGAGATCGTTGAAGACCTCTTCCTCGTGCTGGCGGCGGCGCCCTGCCCGTTTCTCCTCGGCGCGCAGGTCCAGCTTCTTCTTGCCGGGATAGCGGTCGATGCCGTGCGACATCAGCGCATGCGCGGCGTCGAGCGTGCGCTCGACCTCGGTGCGGCCGTAGCGCTCCTCGCATTGCATGACGTAGTTCTTGGCGAAGTCGAGATAGTCCAGGATGCCGTCGGCGTCGGTCCACTGCTTGAACAGATAATTGTTCTTGAAGAAATGGTTGTGGCCGAAGGCGGCGTGCGCGATCACCAGCGTCTGCATCGTCGCCGTGTTCTCCTCCATCAGGTAGGAGATGCAGGGCGAGGAGTTGATCACGATCTCATAGGCGAGGCCCATCAGGCCCTTGCGATAGGAGGCCTCGTGGAACGCGAAATGCTTGCCGAAGGACCAGTGCTTGTAGAACAGCGGCATGCCGACCGACGAGTAGGCGTCCAGCATCTGCTCGGCGGTGATGACCTCGATCTGGTTCGGATAGACGTCGAGCCCGAGATCCTTCAACGCCACCTCCTCGCAGGCGTCGGTGATGCGCTGCAAGGTATGGAAGTCCCAATCCGCGCCTTCGAACAATCGTGCCGTCATGGAGCGGCTTTCTCCTGAGCAGTTTCGCGGCGCTGGAACAAATCGTGGAACACCGGGAAGATCTCGCTGCGCTCGGAGACCTTGCGCATCGAGAGCGGTGCGCCGCTGTTGCGCAGGCGCTCGTAAAGGGTCCAGAGCGAGGAGTCGGAAAGATCGAAGGCGCTGCCGCCCGACTCCCCGACCTCGAGATAGGCGAAGAACTGGCAGACCGGCAGGATCTTGTCGGTCAGCAGCAGTCCGGTGAGCTCGCCGTCGGAATAGGAATTGTCGCCGTCGGAGGCCTGCGCGGCGTAGATGTTCCAGTCCGACGGATTGAAGCGCTCGCGCACGATCTCGTGCATCGCCTGCAGCGCGCTGGAGACCAGCGTGCCGCCCGAGGCCGGACCGTAGAAGAAGGTCTGCTCGTCCACCTCCTCGGCGCGGTCGGTGTGGCGGATGAAGACGATCTCGACATGCTTGTAACGGCGCTTCAGGAACACGTAGAGCAGCATGTAGAAGCGCTTGGCGAGGTCCTTCATGTGCTCGGACATCGAGCCGGAGACGTCCATCAGGCAGAACATCACGGCCTGCGCGACCGGCCGCGGCACCGTCTCGAAACGGCGGTAGCGGATGTCGAGCGGATCGATGAAGGGAATACGCTTGGATTTCGCTTTCAGCGCTTCGAGCTGGGCGATGAGCTCGGTACGCTCGTCCTCGTCCGTACAGGCGGCGATCGCGGCTTCCAGCTCCTCGATCTCCTCCTTGCGAGGACGCTTGAGCGCGATGCGGCGCGCCAGCGCGAGCTTCACGGTCCGGCTCACCGAGATGTTGGCGGGCGAGCCCGACGTGGTGTAGCCGGCGCGCTGGATGCCCTCGCTCTCGGTCTGCGCGATCTTGCGCTTGGCGAGATCCGGCAGTTCGAGGTCGTCGAGGAAGAGATCGACGAATTCGTCGCGGGACAGCACGAAGCGGAAGGCGTCCTCGCTGTCGCCTTCGCCCGGACCGGAATCCTTGGCGCTGCCCTGGCCGGAGCGCTGCAGATAGTCGCCCTCGATGAACTTCTTGTTCCCGGGCAGCACCATGTCGCGCGTTCCGCCTTCGCGGCGGAAACGCGGCTCGTGCATCCCGTCCAGCGGGATCGTGACCTCACCACCCTCCAGGACGTCCTTGATGTCGCGTTCCTGCGAGGTCTTCTTGACGGCGCCCTGCACCAGGGATTTGGCCCGACGCAAGAACCGCTGACGGTTCTCAAGACTCTTGCCGCCTGGATTCAGGCGCCTGTCAATAATGTGAATCGGCACTTTTTCATCCGCCTCAACCGGCCTGCTTCACACGCATGTACCATTCGACGAGCCGGCGAACCTGACGCTCGGTGTAGCCGCGCTCCACCATGCGTGCGACGAACTCGCCGTGCTTCTTCTCCGTCTCGCCGTCCTTCTTCGACCCGAAGGAGATGACCGGAAGCAGGTCCTCGACCTGGGAGAATATCCGCTTTTCGATCACGTCGCGAATCTTCTCGTAGGAGGTCCAGGTCGGATTCTTGCCACTGTTCTGAGCCCTGGCCCGTAACGAGAACTTGACCACCTCGTTCCGGAAATCCTTCGGGTTGGCGATGCCGGCCGGCTTCTCGATCTTGGTCAATTCCTGGTTCAAAAGCTCGCGATCGAGCAACTGGCCGGTGTCGGGATCCTTGAAGTCCTGATCCTCGATCCAGGCGTCGGCGTAGTCGACGTAGCGGTCGAACAGGTTCTGACCGTAATCCGAGTAGGATTCGAGATAAGCCTTCTGGATCTCGTTCCCGATGAACTCGGCATAGCGCGGCGCCAGCTCCGCCTTGATGAACTCCAGGTAACGTTTCTCGGTTTCCTCCGGCAGCTGCTCGCGGCGGATCGACTGCTCCAGCGCGTACATCAGGTGCACGGCATCGGCGGCGACCTCCTGCGGATCATGGTTGAAGGTCGCAGCCAGGATCTTGAAGGCAAAGCGCGTGGACACGCCGTCCATGCCTTCGTCGACACCAGCGGCATCCCGGTATTCCTGGACGCTTCGTGCCTTGGGATCGGATTCCTTCAGGCTTTCGCCGTCGTAGACCCGCATCTTGCCGAACAGCGTGGAATTCTCGTGCTTGCGCAGGCGCGACATCACCGAGAACCGAGCCATCGTTTCCAGTGTCGACGGCGCGCACGGCGCGGACGCGAGCTCGGAGCCCTGGATCAGCTTCTCGTAGATCTTCTGCTCTTCGGCGACCCGCAGGCAGTAAGGCACCTTGATCACGCAGATGCGGTCGATGAAGGCTTCGTTGTTCTTGTTGGCCTTGAAGCTCGCCCACTCCGCCTCGTTGGAGTGCGCCAGGATCACGCCGGTGAACGGGATCGCGCCGATGTTCTCGGTGCCGATGTAATTGCCCTCCTGCGTTGCGGTGAGCAGCGGGTGCAGCATCTTGATCGGCGCCTTGAACATCTCGACGAATTCGAGGATGCCCTGGTTGGCGCGATTGAGGCCTCCCGAATAGCTGTAGGCGTCGGGATCGTTCTGCGCGTAGGTCTCGAGCTTGCGGATGTCGACCTTGCCGACCAGCGACGAGATGTCCTGGTTGTTCTCGTCACCCGGCTCGGTCTTGGAGACCGCGATCTGACGCAGTCGCGACGGCTGGATCTTGGCGACGCGGAATTGCGAGATATCGCCGCCGAAGGCTTCCAGCCGCTTGTAGCACCACGGGCTCATCAGGCCGGTGAGACGGCGGCGCGGAATGCCGTATTTCTCCTCCAGCATCGGTCCGAGATGATCGGGATCGAACAGGCTGAGCGGGCTTTCGAACACGGGCGAGAGTTCATCGCCGGCCTTGAGCACGTAGATCGGCTGCACTTCCATCAGCGACTTCAGCCGCTCGGCGAGCGAGGATTTGCCGCCGCCCACGGGGCCGAGCAGATAGAGGATCTGCTTGCGCTCCTCCAAGCCCTGCGCCGCGTGGCGGAAGAACCCGACGATGCGCTCGATGGTTTCTTCCATGCCGTAGAAGCCGGCGAAGGCCGGATAGGTGCGGATGGTGCGGTTCAAAAAAATACGGCCAAGGCGTGGGTCCTTGGCCGTGTCAATCGTCTGCGGATCGCCGATCGCTGCTAGCAGTCGTTCGGCCGCGTTCGCGTATTTCATGGGATCGCTTCGACACGATTCCAGATATTCCGCCATCGACATGTCGTGCTGGCTTCTCGCCTCGAACGACCGAGCGAAAGCGTTGAATAGAGAATCGTTATACATGATCCCTCTCCGCGTGAGTTCCGCTACAAGCTGAAACGAAAGCAGTTACTGGACCGTTCCTCAGGCCGCTTCTCGAATCAGCGTGAGCACATGACAGTCATTGGACACCCGGGGGCCGACTCGACGCAACGCACAACGTAGGCAACCGGGTGAGTTACGAACAGGCACCTGCCTGTTATTTATGCGAATCTATGTATATCTTCGCTCATTTCCAGAAAATGTCACTCGGCCGCCACATCCGGGCATTACCGGGGATCAGCTCATCCGGCGGTGCAGCATAGTCGCCAGCCGGCGGCAGCTTTATGACGCTTGTACGGCCAAGCCTTGTGCACCTGAGCCTTGTGCACCCGCGTCTTGCGTGCCTTGATCGCGGTCTCGCCGCAATGCGGCGTGTGCATCGCTGGCGGCATGGCACTCGCGGCAAGCGCGCAGCAATGTATCAAAATCGGTCGCCAGTCCCTCGGTGGAAATGACGATCCGATCGTCCTGCGCGCCGCGCGACGCCGCCCGGCTCCTGCCGCGAATACAGCAGAGCTGCCGCTGCAATGCCGGCGTCGGCGTCAGCACGATCATCCTGTGCCCGCGGCGCTCCTCGGTCGAAATCTCCGCGATCGACTCCCACAGCAGAAATTCATTGCCGATGCGGAGATCGCGGATGCCGAAGGGGGTGACGATCACCACCGGCCCACGTTCGCCGGGAAGCAGCCAGATCAGCCAGCCGGTGATCAGGCCGAACACCGCGACGCCGGCATAGCCGACCGTCGTGTCGTAGTCGCCGAGGCTGTCCCACCAGTCGAAGGCAAGGCTCGCGCTGAACAGCATCATCGCGAAACCCGCCGCGACCAGCAGCCGCGAACGCGTTGCGCATTGGTTGATTTCGAGATCGTGCGGCGCATCGACGCGCACGGTCGGCGCGACCGACTGCGGGCTGTCGGAGACGGCGGACGGAGAGCCGTCAGGATGCAGGTGCATGCTTTCCCCCAGCATGGCCATTCGCGACCGAGCCACAAAGTATCCGGCGGATCGGAATCCACTGAAGACCGGCTGTGCAGCGGCCGACAGACGCTACGCAACGAGACCTCGGCCGAAACTTTCCCGGCCAACGACTTTTTACGCAACACAGCCACTGCCGCCTGGATCGCCATGATCGCGACGGAGTTACACTAGAGGTATGACTCCCACACGCTTGATTGGTTCCCTCCCGGGAGCATGTAAGCTAGAGGATAGCGCGTCAGGACCGGCGCGGAAACCCCTCGCCCGCAGGCTTGGAGATAAATAAGCACCATGAATCCCGTCAAAGAACTGGAAAAGCACGGACAGGCCGTCTGGCTGGACTTCCTGGCCCGCGGCTTCATCGCCAAGGGCGACCTGAAGCGGCTGATCGACACCGATGGCGTCAAGGGCGTCACCTCGAACCCCTCGATCTTCGAGAAGGCAATCGGCAGCTCGGACGAATATGACGCCCCGATCGGCAAGGCGCTGAAGCGCGGCGACCGGACCGTGGCCGACCTGTTCGAAGCCGTCGCGGTCGAGGACATCCAGAATGCCGCCGACGTGCTGCGCCCGGTCTATGACCGCCTCAAGGGCGGCGACGGCTATGTCAGCCTCGAGGTATCGCCCTATCTGGCGATGGACACCGCCGGCACGGTGGCCGAGGCGCGGCGTCTGTGGAAGGACGTTGGCCGCAAGAACCTGATGGTGAAGGTGCCGGCGACGCCGGAAGGCCTTCCGGCGATCGAGACGCTGATCGGCGACGGCATCAGCATCAACATCACGCTGCTGTTCTCCAAGGCCGTCTACCTCCAGGTGGCGGAGGCCTATATCGCGGGCCTGGAAAAATATGTCGCAGGCGGCGGCGACCCCTCGCATGTCGCAAGCGTTGCGAGCTTCTTCGTCAGCCGCATCGACAGCGTCGTCGACAAGCAGCTCGATGAGAAGATCGCGCGCGCTAATGACCCATCCGAAAAGGAGCGGCTTGCCGCCCTCAAGGGCAAGGTCGCAATCGCCAACGCCAAGGTCGCCTATCAGGATTACAAGCGCCTGTTCGCAGGTCCCCGCTGGGAGAAGCTCGCCGCCAAGGGCGCCAAGCCGCAGCGCATGCTGTGGGCGTCGACCGGCACCAAGAACAAGGACTACAGCGACGTCCTCTATGTCGAGGAGCTGATCGGCCCCGACACCATCAACACCGTGCCGCCGGCGACGCTGGATGCGTTCCGCGACCACGGCAAGCCGCGCGACAGCCTGGAAGAGAATGTCGAGGACGCAAGGCGCGTGCTGGAGGAGCTGGAGCGCTCGGGCATCTCGCTCGACGCGATCACCGAGGAGCTGGTCAAGGACGGCGTCAAGCTGTTTGCGGACGCCGCCGACAAGCTCTACGGCGCGGTCGCGCACAAGCGCGCCACCGTGCTCGGGCCGGCGCTCGACCGCCAGCAGCTATCGCTCGGCGACGGGCTCGGCAAGGCCGTGGCCAAGAGCACCGAGGAATGGCGTGCCTTGGCAAAAATCCGCAGGCTCTGGCAGCGCGACAAGTCGGTCTGGACCGGCACCGACGAGGACAAATGGCTCGGCTGGCTCGACAGCGCGGCCAAGGCCGATGTCGCCGACTACGAGGATTATGCGGGCCGCGTGAAGGGCCAGAAATTCTCCGACGCCGTCGTGCTCGGCATGGGCGGATCGAGCCTCGGACCCGAGGTGCTGGCCGAGACCTTTGGCAAGAAGCCCGGCTTCCCCAAGCTGCACGTGCTTGACTCCACCGACCCCGCGCAGGTGCGGGCGATGGAGGGGAAGATCGACATCGCCAACACCGTGTTCATCGTCTCCAGCAAGTCCGGCGGCACCACCGAGCCGAACGCGATGAAGGACTATTTCCATGAGCAAGTTGCCAAGGCGGTCGGCCCCAAGGTGAAGACCGGCCATCGCTTCATCGCGGTGACCGATCCCGGATCGTCGCTGGAGAAGGCGGCGAAGACGCTGAACTATGCCCGCATCTTCCATGGCGAGCCCTCGATCGGCGGGCGCTACTCGGTGCTCTCGCCGTTCGGCCTGGTGCCGGCGGCGACTGCCGGCATCGACGTCAAGACCTTCGTCAAGCACGCGCTCTCCATGGCCCGCTCCTGCGGACCGGACGTGCCGCCGTCCGAAAACCCGGGCGTGCAACTCGGCCTTGCCATGGGGCTTGCCGCGCTCGAAGGCCGCGACAAGGTGACGATCCTGTCGTCGAAGAAGATCGCCGATTTCGGTGCCTGGGCCGAGCAGCTGATCGCGGAATCGACCGGCAAGGAGGGCAAGGGCCTGATCCCGATCGACGGCGAGCCGCTCGGCGATCCCTCGGTCTACGGCAATGACCGTTTCTTCATCGACATCCGCATCGAGGGCGAAGCCGACGCCGCACACGACTCCCAGCTTGCCGCAATCGAAGCGGCCGGCCATCCCGTCGTGCGCATCGCGATGAAGTCGATCGACCATCTCGGCCAGGAGTTCTTCCGCTTCGAGATGGCGACGGCGGTGGCGGGCTCGATCCTCGGCATCAACCCGTTCGACCAGCCCGACGTCGAAGCGGCCAAGATCAAGACCCGCGAGCTCACGGCCTCGTTCGAGAAGACCGGCGCGCTGCCGGACGAACAGCCCGTGGTCAGCACGGTCGAGGCCGATCTCTACACCGACGAGGCCAACGCCACGGCGCTACGCGCTGCCGGCGCCAATGGCGACCTCACCTCCTGGCTGAAGGCGCACCTCTCGCGCTCAGGCGATGGCGATTACGTTGCCCTGCTTGGCTACATCGCGCGCGACAAGGCCACCATCGATGCCCTCCAGGCGATGCGGCTCGAGGTGCGCGAGAAGCGGCATGTCGCGACCTGCGCCGAGTTCGGCCCGCGCTTCCTGCACTCCACGGGCCAGGCCTACAAGGGCGGGCCCGACAGCGGCGTGTTCCTCCAGATCACCGCTGACGACGCCAAGGACCTGTCCGTGCCGGGCCAGAAGGCGAGCTTCGGCGTGATCAAGGCGGCCCAGGCGCGGGGCGATTTCGACGTGCTCACCGAACGCGGCCGGCGCGCGCTGCGTGTCCACCTGAAGGGTGGGCTCAAGAAAGGTCTCGCCGCACTCAATGCGGCGCTCAACGACGCACTGAATTAAGGGAATCTCTCACATGCAACTCGGCATGATCGGCCTCGGCCGGATGGGCGGCAACATCGTTCGCCGCCTGATGCGCCAGGGACATTCGACCGTGGTCTACGACAAGGATACCAAGGCCGTCGCGGGCCTTGCCGCCGACGGCGCGGTCGGCTCGGCGACACTCGAGGAATTCATCTCGAAGCTGGAGCGGCCGCGCACGGCGTGGGTGATGCTGCCGGCCGGCCACATCACCGAGACGACGATCGACACGATTGCAAAGGTGATGCAGGAAGGCGACGTCATCATCGACGGCGGCAACACCTTCTGGCAGGACGACGTCCGCCGCGGCAAGGCGCTGAAGGCGCGCGGCATCCACTATGTCGACGTCGGCACATCGGGCGGCGTCTGGGGCCTCGACCGCGGCTATTGCATGATGATCGGCGGCGAGAAGGCCGTGGTCGACCGGCTGGATCCGATCTTTGCCGCGCTCGCGCCGGGCGCCGGCGACATTCCGCGCACCGAAGGACGCGAGGGGCGCGATCCCCGCATCGAACAGGGCTACATCCATGCCGGCCCTGTCGGCGCCGGGCATTTCGTCAAGATGATCCACAACGGCATCGAATACGGCCTGATGCAGGCCTATGCCGAAGGCTTCGACATCCTCAAGAACGCCAATATCGACGCCCTGCCGGCGGATCATCGCTACGACTTCGATCTCGCCGACATCGCCGAAGTGTGGCGGCGCGGCAGCGTGATTCCGTCCTGGTTGCTCGATCTCACCTCGACCGCCCTCGCCGACAGCCCGCAGCTCTCGGAATATTCGGGCTTCGTGGAGGATTCCGGCGAAGGGCGCTGGACCGTGAATGCTGCGATCGACGAGGCCGTGCCGGCCGAAGTCCTGACCGCGGCGCTCTACACACGTTTCCGTTCCCGCAAGGAACACACCTTCGCCGAAAAAATTCTTTCCGCGATGCGCGCGGGTTTCGGCGGCCACAAGGAGCCGAAGCAGCCGGGCGCTTCGAAACCCAAATAGAAGCCTGAGTAACAAGTAGACAAGCGAAGGCCGACAATTCGTGACAAAAGACCCGCAAGCCAAGCGCAAGCCGGAAAATTGCGCCTTCGTCATCTTCGGTGTCACCGGCGACCTTACCCATCGCCTGGTGATGCCGTCGCTCTACAACCTCGCGGCCGAGCACTTGTTGCCGGAAAAATTCTGCGTCGTCGGCGTGGCCCGCAGGGGTCAGTCGGATGACGAGCTGCGCGACAGCCTGCTGAAGGGCCTGCGGCAATTCGCGACCCGGCCCGTGGACGACGACATCGCCAAGAAGCTGCTGGAATGCGTGACCTTCGTCGAGGCCGATCCGAAGGATCCGCCTTCCTTTGATCGCCTGCGCGAGCATCTGGATTCACTGGAATGCGCGCAGGAGACCGGCGGCAACCGGCTGTTCTATCTGGCGACCCCGCCGGCCGCGTTCGCGCCGACCGCGCGCGAGCTCGGCCGCACCGGCATGATGAAGGAGAATGGCGCCTGGCGGCGGCTCGTGATCGAAAAGCCGTTCGGCACCGACCTCGCATCGGCCAAGGCGCTGAATGGCGAGCTGCTGAAGATCATGGACGAGCACCAGATTTACCGGATCGATCATTATCTCGGCAAGGAGACGGTGCAGAACATCCTGGTGCTGCGCTTTGCCAACGGCATGTTCGAGCCGATCTGGAATCGCAACCATATCGACCATATCCAGATCACGGTGGAGGAGAAGCTCGGCGTCGGCCATCGCGGCGGCTTCTATGATGCCACCGGCGCGCTGCGCGACATGGTGCCGAACCATCTGTTCCAGCTGATGTCGCTGGTCGCGATGGAGCCCCCCGCACGTTTCGACGCACATTCCGTGCGCTCCGAGAAGGCCGACGTGCTCACATCGATCCAGCAGCCGAGCCGGGAAGAGGCGCTGAAGAATTCGGTGCGCGCGCAATATCTCGCCGGCCGCAGCGGCGACGACGCGATCACGGACTATCGCAAGACCGAGGACGTCAAGTCCGACAGCACCACCGAGACCTTCGTCGCGCTGAAGCTGATGATCGACAATTGGCGCTGGGCCGGCGTCCCCTTTTACCTGCGCACCGGTAAGGCGCTGGGTCACAAACGCACCGAGGTCGCGATCAAGTTCAAGCAGGCGCCGCTGTCGATGTTCTCGGGCACGGACGTCGACCGCCTGTCGCAGAATTTCCTCACCATCGGCATCGCGCCGACCGAGACCATCGAGCTGCAGTTCAACGCCAAGATCCCGGGGCCGAGCATCACCATCGACGGCGTCGAGATGAAGTTCCGCTACGGCGACTATTTCCGTGCCGACCCGTCGACCGGCTACGAGACGCTGATCTACGACTGCATGATCGGCGACAACATCCTGTTCCAGCGCGCCGACGGCATCGAGGCCGGATGGCAGGCGGTGCAGCCGTTCCTGGACGCGTGGAAAAGTGCCGGCACCAACGGCATCGAGACCTATGAAGCCGGGAGCGACGGCCCCGCCTGCGCCGACGAACTGCTCCGGCGCGACGGGCGAAGCTGGCGGAAATTTTCGTGATTGCAGCCGGACAGCCGAAACTGATCGTTGCGTCGGATGCCGAGGCGCTGGCGCAGGCCGCGGCCGAACGGGTGATGGCGCGGATCGTCGCCAACCCCTCGCGTATCGCGATCTGCCTCACCGGCGGCTCCAGCCCGAAGAAGCTCTATCAATTGCTCGGCAGCGATGCCTGGCGCGGCAAGATCCCGTGGGACCGCGTGCACTGGTTCATCGGCGACGAGCGGTTCGTGCCTGACAGCGATCCCCTCAACAACATGGCGGTGGCGCGGGCGGCATTCCTCGATCGCAATGCGCCTGCCAGCCATATCCATCCGATCCCGACGACCACTGAAAATCCCGATGCCGGTGCGGGAGCCTATTCGCGCGAGCTGCAAGCTTTCTACGGCGCAGACCGGCTCGATCCGGCGCGGCCGCTGTTCGACCTCGTCCTGATGGGCGCAGGACCGGACGGCCACACCGCCTCGCTGTTTCCCGGCTTTCCCGAGATCGAAGAGACCGGGCGCTGGGTCATCGGCGTCCCCAAGGCCAATGTCGCGCCGCTCGTGCCGCGGGTCTCGCTCACCCTGCCCGCTCTGGCCTCCTGCCGCGAAATGCTGTTCGAGATTGCCGGGCACGACAAGCAGCCGATCTTGACGCGCCTCCTCAATGGCGAGAATCTGCCGGCCTTACGCGCGCGCTCGAATGGTGAGACCGTCTGGCTGGTCGACAGGGCCGCGCTTCCGGAGGAAATTCGTGGGCCGCGTTGAAGCACCTTGTGCGTTGATCGTGATGGGCGTGTCGGGTTCGGGCAAGAGCACGGTTGCGGCGGCGCTCGGCGAGCGGCTCGGCTGGCGCTTCGAGGACGGCGACAGCTTTCATCCCGCCAGCAATGTCGAGAAGATGCGGGCCGGCCATCCCCTCACCGACGGGGACCGCTGGCCCTGGCTCAATGCCATCGCCGACGAGATCGAGCGGGTTTGCGGACGCGGCGAGCATGTCATCATCGCCTGCTCGGCGTTGAAGCACACCTATCGCGACGTGCTGCTGCGCGGACGCAGTGACGTCCGCTTCGTGTTCCTGAAGGGCACGAAGGAGCTGATCGCCGAGCGGCTCGCGCAGCGCAAGGGCCATTTCATGCCGCCCGGGCTGCTGACGAGCCAGTTCGACACGCTGGAGCCGCCGGAAGCGGGCGAGCACGTCATCACCGTCTCGATCGACGAGACCGTCGAGGCGATCGTGGACGGCATCGTGCGGCAATTGAAGCTGGGCGGGGCAATACCCAAGGTTCTGCCATGACTCCCATCTCACTCGTGGTCTCCGACGTCGACGGCACGCTGCTGACCAAGGACAAGACGCTGACCGAGCGTGCGCGAAGCGCAGTGCAGCGGCTGCACCAGGCCGGCATCGGCTTCACCATCACCTCCAGCCGTCCCGCGATCGGCATGCGCTTCCTGATCGAACCGCTGGCGCTCTGGCTGCCGGTCGGCCCGTTCAACGGCTCCTCGATCGTCGATCCCGAGATGCGGCCGGTCGAGCAGCACCTGATTCCGCCGGGCGCCGCCGAGCGGTCCTTGCAGATCCTGCGCGACTTCGGCGCAGACATCTGGCTGTTCACTGCCGACAAATGGCTGATCGACAATCCCAGCGGCAAATACGTCGCGCATGAGCAGCACACGATCCGGTCCGACCCGACCATCATCACTGATTTCTCGCCGTATCTCGCCAGCGCCTGCAAGATCGTCGGCGCCAGCGCCGACGCGGCCGGGCTTGCCGCGTGCGAGAAGGCGATGCAGGAGGCGCTCGGCAGCGAGGCGACCGCGGTGCGCTCGCAGACCTATTATCTCGACATCACCCCGCCCGGATTCAACAAGGGCACGTTCGTCGAGTTTATGGCCAAGCGCCTGGGCATCTCGACCGACGCGGTCGCCACCATCGGCGACATGCAGAACGATCTGGCGATGTTCCGCGTCAGCGGCACCTCCATCGCCATGGGCAACGCCACCGACAACGTCAAGGACGAGGCGACCCACGTCACAGGGAGCAACGAGCAGGACGGTTTTGCGGAGGCGATGGAGATGATCTTGAAGCGGAACGGGGTTGGCTGAGCGATCGGCTATGGGTTGCGCGACCTTGGACATCGAACGGCTGACTTTTCTGGACGACGGCGCGCAGCTGTTCCGGCAAGTGCTGCCCCCCGATCAATTGCGTCGGCTCAAAGAGATCCTGTCCCATTTGCCGCCCGATCACGCCGGACTAAGGCTACGAGGCGTCGAGGGTCTCGCGCCCATCCTTGCCGCGAGTGGGCTGATCGGAAGCTGCGCCGCGTCGGTGCTTGGAGAAGCTTGCCGTCCGGTCAGGGCCGTTCTGTTTGACAAGACGGCCGCAACGAACTGGGCGCTGGGGTGGCACCAGGATCGCACCATCGCCGTGAAGCAACGGGTCGCCGCTGAAGGCTTCGAGACCTGGAGCATCAAGAGCGGCATGCAGCATGTCGAACCGCCCTTCGCCCTGCTGTCGGGCATGGTGACCCTGCGGGTTCATATCGATCCGGTCCCGGTCAGCAATGCGCCGCTGTTGATTGCGCCCGGATCGCACAAGCTTGGCCGGATTCCGGAAGATGAAGTGCGGAACGTCGTACGACGTTCCGGCACGGTTGCATGTCTGGCTGATGCCGGCGACATCTGGCTGTACGCGACGCCTATTCTCCACGCTTCGGACGCCGCCACCGCGCCGATGCATCGCCGCGTCCTGCAAGTCGACTTTGCCGTCAGCAAGCTCCCGGGCGGCCTGGAGTGGCTTGGGGTCTAGGACCCAAGCGAGCATCACTACTTCGACCGCTGCATCGCCGGCTTTTCGCTCTTCTGCCTTGCCGCCGAGAGGTTATGCGCCGTGTTGATCAATGCGATGTGGGTCAGCGCCTGCGGGAAATTGCCGGTCTGGCGGCGGGCCACGGAGTCGTATTCCTCGGCGAGTAGCCCGACATCGTTAGCGATGCCGACCACGCGATCGAACAAGACTTGCGCCTTGTCGAGATCGCCCGCCAGCACATAGGCATCGGCGAGCCACAGGCTGCAGGCGAGGAACGCGCCTTCGAGCGGCGGCTGGCCCGCGGGCAGTTCGCGCGGATCGTGCCGCAGCACGAAGCCGTCGCGCATCAAGCATTTCTCGACCGCGGCGATGGTGCCGCGGATGCGCGGGTCTTCGGCCGGCAGGAAGCCGACCGCCGGCAGCAGCAGCACGCTGGCGTCGAGCAGCTTCGAGCCGTAGGACTCGACGAAAGCGTTCTCCTCGGCGTCAAAACCGTTGTTGCAGACGTCGCGATGAATGGCTTCGCGCAAGGCGCGCCAATGCAGCAGCGGCGCCTTGAAGCCGAAAGTCTCGGCGCTCTTGATGCCGCGATCGAAGGCGACCCAGGTCATGACCTTCGAGAACACGTAGTGCCGGGGCTGCCCGCGCCGTTCCCAGATGCCGTGGTCGGGCCGATCCCAGACCTCGGCGAGGTGGTTGAGCACGTTGCATTCCAGCGCCCAGCTTTCCTCGTCGAGCTTCAGCTTGGCCATGCGCGACTGGTGGAAGGCGTCGATCAGCTCGCCATAGACGTCGAGCTGGAGCTGCGCATGCGCGGCGTTGCCGACGCGCACAGGCTTGGCGCCCTCATAACCGGCGAGCCAGCCCGCCTCCCATTCCAGGAGCCGCCGCTGGCCCCAGATGCCGTACATGATCTGCATGTTGGACGGCGATCCGGCGGCCGCGCGCAGCAGCCAATTGTGCCAGGCCGAGGCTTCCTCGGTATAGCCCGAGTTCATCAGCGCCAGCAGCGTGAAGGTGGCATCGCGCAGCCAGCAGAAGCGGTAATCCCAGTTCCTGCTGCCGCCGAGCTTTTCCGGCAACGAGGTGGTGGGCGCGGCGACGATGCCGCCGGTGGGGCCGAAGGTGAGCGCCTTCAGCGTGATCAGCGAGCGTACGATCAGATCGTGATAGTCGCCGTCGCGGGTGCAATGGCTGCACCAATCCTTCCAGAATTCTTCCGTCTCTCGCAGCGCGAGCTCCGGGTCGATCGGCCCGGGTGGATCGAGATGCGAGGGACCGTAGGTCAGCACGAAGGGGATCGTCTCGCCTGCCCTCACCTCGAAGTCGGACACCGTGGTCAGATCCTCGCCGCGGGTCTCGACCGGCGTGCGCAGCACCGTCATGTCCTGGCCGCAAATCGCGAGCAGGGAATGATTGATCCGTCGCACCCAGGGGATATCCACGCCGAAGCCGAAGCGGATGACGAGCTCCATCCGCATCTCGACCTTCCCGCTGACGCCGCGGACCAGGCGCACGATGTCGGACGCCTTGCCGCGCGGCGGCATGAAATCGATCAGCGCGACGATGCCGCTCTTCGTCTCGAATTGCGTTTCCAGGATGAGCGTATTGCCGAGATAGCGGCGCGAGATGCCCCTCACCTCCCCGCTTGGCGCGACCAGCCAGCGGCCGTTCCTGTGCGTGCCGAGGATCGCGGCAAAGCAGGCGTCGGAATCGAACGCCGGCCAGCACAGCCAGTCGATCGAGCCGTTGCGCCCGACCAGCGCCGCGGTCTCGCAGTCGCCGATCAGCGCATAGTCCTCGATCCTTTGCGTCAATGTCGTACGAGCCTGGGAAGCCCCGGCCTTCAACTCCCGCCGGTCAATGATCGTTCCCGCGTCGCGGCCTTCAAAGCCGCGAGATCGACCTTGGCCGCGATCTTGTCGAGCGCGACAGGAAGCCGCTGGCGCCAGTTCGGGTGCTCGTCGATCGTGCCGGGAATGTTGGGCTGGTCGATCACGCCGAGCAGATCCTCCATGGACACCGCGAGCAGGCGCGAGGGCGTGCGCGACAGGAAGGCGAGCACCGAATAGAGGTCGTTGGCGCCGATGCCGTTCTGGCGCAGGATCTCGTCGAGCGCGCCGAGGGCGTCCCAGCGCGCCTGGTCGTTCTCGCCGGGATCGAGCCCGAGCGAGCGCTTCATCTTGAGATCGCTGAAGGAGCGCCAGCCCGCATAGGTGCACAAATCATGCGTGTTCAGCGTCACCAGCGCGTTGGGCCGGTAGTGGTCGATATTGCGGAAATGGCCGGCATCGTCGCGCTCGAACATCATGACGAGGTAGGACCAGATGCCGAAATCCTGCATGGTCTCGCGAAAGCCTTCCGGCACGGTGCCGAGGTCCTCGCCGATCACGATGCATTTGTGGGCCGCGCTCTCGCGCACCACCGCGGCGAGCAGCGCTTCGAACGGCATCTGCACATAGGCGCCGTTGTCGGGCCTGAAGCCGCGCGGCACCAGATAAAGCCGCTTCAGCCCGAGCACGTGATCGAGCCTGATGGCGCCGGCATGGCGCATCGACGCCGCCAGCATGTCGGCGAACGGCACGAAGGACTGCGCCTCGAGACCGCCGGCGTTGAAGCCGGCGAGGCCCCAGTCCTGGCCGACGGTGTTGAGCACGTCCGGCGGAGCGCCGACGGCGAGGTGGCGGGAAATCGCGGTCTGCTCGTTCCAGGCATCGAAGCCGTTGGACTGCACGCCGACGGCGACGTCGAGATAGAGCCCGACGCGCATGCCGAGCTGGCCGGCCAGCTCCTTGGCGGCATGCAACTGGCTGTCGGCCGTCCATTGCACGAATTCGACGAACTCGACCTCGCGCTTGTCCGGACCGTTGCGCAGCTCGGCGCATTTGGCTACGTCCGGCTGTTGCCATTCGGACGGCCATTCCCACCACGGCCGGTTGAAGCGATGCCGCAGCACCTCGAAGCAGGCAAAGCGGGATAACAGCGGCGCGCGGGCGGCGCGGAAGGCGTCAAACTCCTTGCGGCGCGCCGCGCTCGCGCTCGTCACGAAGCTGTTGAAGGCCGCGCGCAAGGCCAGCCATTTCAGCGCCGCCATGTCGGCATAGGGCACGCGGTCGCCTTCGCGCAGCCGCGCGGCCGTTGCAGCCGCATCGGGGACGAGATCGGCGGAAAATTCCGGGATCGCCTCGACGTCGATATAGAGCGGATTGAGAAACAGCCGGCTGTTCGGCGAATAGGGGCTGCAATCGGCCGGCTGGTCGTCGAACAGCACGTGGAGCGGATTGAGGCCGACGCCGTCGGCGCCGAGTTGCTTGGCGAGCCGGACGAGACCGGCGAGATCGGTGAAATCGCCGATGCCCCAATTGCGGTCGGAGCGGACGCTGTAGAGCTGCACGGCGAGCAGCCAGCCGCGGTCGAAATCGCCGCCGAAGGCGCGCTCGGGCGCCACGATCATCGGCACGTCTTCGCTCGCACCACCGGCATCCGTCAGTGTCAAGCGGTGATAGCCGAGCGGCAGGCCGGCGGGCCAGGCAATGACAGGCTCGCGCGTCTCGCCTTGCGCGATCACATTACCGTTGCCGGAGATCTTCCATTGCAGCGGCGGCGTTCCCGTTGCCGCCAGTTCGGTGCGCGGATGCCCCAGGGCGCGCACCACGACAGGCCCGCTGACGAAGCGGTAGACCCGCTTCTCCGGCAGGGCATCGAGGATGGATTTGAGCGCCTCGGGCGCGGTGACCCGCAGCTTGCCCAGGGCGTCGATGAATTCGGACTGAACGCCCTTGATCCGGGCTTGAGCTAAAAGATCCATTCGGCACGCAGCTTGCAGGCCATCGTTTGGCCAAGGGCAGGGATTTTAACGAGGTCGCGGAAGAGGTTAGTCAGGGGTAACTCGCAAACTGCGCTTGCCGTTCCCCAGGGAACCAATGACACACAAGCGGCTTTCTATAATGGTACCAAGCGTAGGTTCCCGACAAGGGAAACGGGCTCCTGCTTTCTTGTCAATGGCATCACCGTGAACAAGACAATTCAAACTGTCGAAAGTGCCGCAGCCGGCAGCGCTTTCCTCATCGAAGACGTCTATCCCTTGATCGACGGCGGCCGCTTCGCCGTGAAGCGGATCGCGGGCGAACGGGTCGAGGTCTGGGCCGACATCTACCGCGATGGCAACGCCGTGATCGCCGCCGCGCTGATCTGGCGCCGCGAGCAGGACCGCGAATGGCGGAGCGAGCCGATGACCCCTCACGGCAATGACCGCTGGTCCGGCACGTTCACGCCCGTTGAGCCCGGCCAATATGTCTACGCAATTGAAGCCTGGACCGACGAGTTCGCGACCTGGTCGCACGCCATCGCGCGCAAGCGGCGCACCGGGGCCGATGTCAGCCTCGATGCGATCGAGGGCGCGGGACTGCTGACCAAGGCGCATGGCGCGCGGCAGGACGCCGCAGCGATCATCATCAAGCGATGCGAGGATTATCTCCAGACCGGCGACGTCGCTTCGCTGCTGGCAGCCGAGCTCGGCAAAGCCATGGCCGAGAGCCAGTCGCGGCCCGACCTGACGCGCTCGCCGCTGTTCCCGCTGATCATCGACCGCGACAAGGCGCGCTTCAGCGCCTGGTACCAGATGATGCCGCGCAGCCAGAGCGACATTCCCGGCCGGCACGGCACGCTCCGCGACTGCATTGCACGCGTGCCTGATATCGCCGCAATGGGCTTTGACGTGCTCTACTTCACGCCGATCCACCCGATCGGCCACACACACCGCAAGGGCCGCAACGACGCGCCGGTGGCGAGCGAGGGCGATCCCGGCTCGCCCTATGCGATCGGCTCCACCGAGGGCGGGCACGATGCGCTGCATCCCGAGCTCGGTACGATCGAGGACTTTCGTGCGCTGGTCGCCACATGTCTCGAATACGGGCTCGAGCTTGCGCTGGACTTCGCGGTGCAGTGCTCGCCGGACCATCCCTGGCTGACCCAGCATCCGGAATGGTTCAAATGGCGGCCGGACCGCTCGGTGCGAGCAGCGGATGGCCCCTATTCGGACATCGTCATCCCCGACTTCGGCTGCGTCGATCGCGCCGGGCTGTGGAACGCTTTTCGCGACGCCTTGCTGTTCTGGATCGACCATGGCGTCACCATCTTCGCCATCGACAATCACGACACCACGCCGCTTCCGTTCTGGGAATGGCTGATCGGCGACATCCGCCGCCGGCATCCCGAGGTGATCCTGTTCTCCAAGACGTTTGCACGACCGAAGCTGATGAAGGGTCTCGCCAAGCTCGGCTTCGCGCAGTCCTTCAGCTATTTCCCCTGGCGCACTTTGAGGTGGGAGCTGGAACAGTATCTGGGCGAGCTGACGCGTTATCCCGAGCGGGACTTCTATCGGGCGAACCTGTTCGTCAACACCGCGGACCTCTTGCCCTATCATCTCCAGAGCGGCGAAGCCTGGGTATTCAAATCGCGGCTCGCGCTGGCCGCGACGCTGTCGGACAATTACGGGATCTTCGGCGGCTTCGAGCTGCTGGAGCACGAGGCGATTCCCGGCCGCGAGGAATATCTCGATTCCGAGAAGTACCGGATCAAGCAGCGCGACTGGAACACGCCCGGCAACATCAAGCCCTACATTGCCGCGCTCAACCGCATCCGCAACGAAAACGCGGCACTTCAGCAGACCGCAAACTTGCGGTTCCTCAACGTCGAGGACGGCGAGACGATCGCCTTGGCCAAGGAGACGGCCGATCCCGCGAACACCGTCGTCGTCGTGATTGCGCTCTCGCGCCATGCGCGCGAATTTTGGCTGCCGCTCGGCGACGTCACCGTTGACGCCGATGGACGGCGACACCATGTGACGGCACTCGAAAACCTCCTCACCGGCGAACAGTCCCGCATCGAATGGGGCGGGGTCAGGTTGCGTATCGATCCCGACCGCGATCCGGCGCTCTTGTTCCGCTGCCTGGCGTAAGGGGTCACGCCATGAATGTTCTGTCTTCCGTCGACACCAAGAAAGTTGAGGCTGCCGAGATCGTGGATGAGCTCTGGTACAAGGACGCCATTATCTATCAGCTCCACGTCAAGGCGTTTGCCGACAGCAACCATGACGGCATCGGCGATTTTGCCGGGCTGACCGAGAAGCTGCCCTATCTGCAGGAGCTCGGCGTAACCGCGCTGTGGCTGCTGCCGTTCTATCCCTCGCCCGGCCGCGACGACGGCTACGACATCGCCGACTACGGCTCGGTCAATCCCGATTTCGGGACGATGAAGGATTTCAAGCGCTTCATCCAGGAAGCGCAGAAGCGCGGTTTGCGCGTCATCACCGAGCTCGTTGTCAACCACACCTCGGACCAGCACAAATGGTTCAAGCGCGCGCGCCGCAGCCATCCCGGTTCGAGCGCCCGCAACTGGTACGTCTGGAGCGACACCGACCAGAAATACCAGGGCACGCGCATCATCTTCACCGACACGGAGAAGTCGAACTGGACCTGGGATCACGAGGCCGGCGCCTTCTACTGGCATCGCTTCTTCTCGCACCAGCCGGATCTCAATTTCGACAATCCGCGCGTGGTCAGCGCGCTCATCCAGGTGATGAAGCGCTGGCTGGACGCCGGGGTCGACGGCTTCCGCCTCGACGCCATTCCCTATCTCTGCGAGCGCGAGGGCACCTCGAACGAGAACCTTCCCGAGACGCATGCGATCATCAAGCGCCTGCGCCAGGAACTCGACGCCTATTCCAAAGGAAAGCTGCTGCTGGCCGAAGCCAATCAATGGCCGGAGGACGTGCAGGAATATTTCGGTCGTGGCGACGAATGCCACATGGCCTATCACTTCCCGCTGATGCCGCGCATCTACATGGCGATCGCGCAGGAGGACCGCTTCCCGATCACCGACATCCTGCGCCAGACGCCAGACATTCCGGCGAGCTGCCAATGGGCGCTGTTCCTGCGCAACCATGACGAGCTCACGCTGGAGATGGTCACCGACGTCGAGCGCGACTATCTGTGGACCACCTACGCCAACGACCCGCGGGCCCGCATCAATGTCGGCATCCGGCGGCGCCTCGCGCCGCTGATGGACAACGACCGCCGCAAGATCGAGCTGATGAACTCGCTGCTGCTGTCCTTCCCGGGAACGCCGATCATCTATTACGGCGACGAGATCGGGATGGGCGACAACATCTATCTCGGCGACCGCAACGGCGTGCGCACGCCGATGCAATGGAGCCCGGACCGCAACGGCGGCTTCTCGCGCTGCGACCCCGCCCGTCTCTACGCGCCGCTGATCATGGATCCGGTCTACGGCTATGAATCGGTGAACGTGGAGGCGCAGTCGCGCAGCCTGTCGTCGCTGCTCAGCGCCACCAAGCGGCTGATCTCGGTGCGCAAGTCGACGCTGGCCTTCGGCCGCGGCACCATGACCTTCATCCGTCCGGCCAATCGCGCCGTGCTGGCCTATGTCCGGCAGTATCGCGACGAGGTGATCCTCTGCGTCGCCAATCTCTCGCGCGCCGCACAGGCGACCGAGCTCGATCTGTCGCCCTGGAAGGACCGCATCCCGCAGGAAATGCTCGGACGGACGCGCTTCCCGGCGATCGGCGAATTGCCCTACATGATCACGCTGGGGCCCTACGGCTTCTACTGGTTCCAGCTTCAGGAGCGCGACAAGTCCGAGCCGGTGGCGCCGCGCGCGGTGCCGGAGTTCGAGACCCTGGTCGTGCCGGTGAATTCGAACTGGGTCTCTCTCGCCCGCGAGCGCGGCGTGTTCGAACGCGACGTGCTGCCGGGATTTTTGGCAAGGACACGCTGGTATCCCGATCACAATCCCAAGCACATCAAGGCCACGCTCACCTCGGCGGTGCCGTTCAGCGATATCGGCGACAACAGACCCTGGATCGCGTTCTTCGAGACGACGCGGGACGACGTCACCACGCGCTACGTGATGCCGATGCAGATCGAGTGGGTGCGCTTCGACCGCGAACGCTTCAACCCGAAGGCACTCGCCGCCGTGCGCCAGGGCGCGCGCGAGGGTACGCTGCTTGACGTTGCGACTGAGCAGATCTTCATCGGACTTTTCCTGCGGGGTCTGTCGCAAAACCTGGTTGTGGACGAGAACAATCTGCGGCTGGAGTTCAAGGCCACCAGCCGGTTCGCCGATTACACCATCAAGGAGCCCCAGCGCATCCGCGCGATCGAGCAGTCGAACAGCACTGCACTGGTCGACAACCAATATGTCGCCAAGCTCTACCGCCGGCTCCAAAGCGGGACCAGTCCCGAGATCGAGATCGGCCACTACCTCACGGAAGTGGCGCGCTTCGCCAATACGCCGGCGCTGCTCGGCAGTGTCGAGCTGGTCGAGGACGATCGGCGCAGCACACTCGGCGTGCTGCATGCCTTTGTCGAGAACCAGGGCGACGGCTGGACCGTGACCACCGGTTATCTCGATCGCTATATCGACGAGCAGCGGGTCTTGTCCGCGGGCGAGGCGCCCCGCGAGACCCAGGAGCAGGCGCCCTACCTGCACTTCATCGCGCAGATCGGCCGGCGGCTTGCCGAGCTGCATGTTGCCCTGGCCGCGGCAAAGCCGGACAATCTCGCTCCGGAGCCGATCGGCTCCGAACACGCCAAGCGCTGGGTCTCCGACCTCGAGACGCGGGCCGAGCGCGTTTTCGAGCACCTGGCCAACAGCCGCGACGGCCTGCGGGAGGCGGACCGGCCGCTGATCGACCAGCTCGGCGCAGCGCGCGCGGCCCTGCCCGACCACCTCAATGCACTATTGCCTTCCGGGATCGGCGGGTTGAACATCCGTCATCATGGCGACTTCCGCCTCGGGCAGACTCTGATCGTGAAGGACGACATCTTCATCATCGACTTCGACGGACATCCGCACCGGCCGCTGGCCGGCAAGCGGCGCAAGCTGCCTGCCGCGCGCGACGTCGCCGGTCTGATCCGCTCGATTGATCTTTCGGTTAACGTCGCCCTCACCCGAGCCCTCACGGGCGCCTCGGAGGAACAGGACCGGCTTGCCGCCGCGCTCGGCGAATGGCGCGAACGCGCCACCACGACGTTCCTGCACGCCTATCGCGAGGCCATGACCGACCGGCGGCTATGGCCCGAAAATCCGCAAGCCGCGGACGGCCTGTTAAGGTTTTTCCTGCTTGATCAAGCGTTCGACGACGTAGAGTACGAACTGTCCCACCGGCCCGAGGGGCTCCATGCGCCGCTGACCGGACTGCTTCGCATTCTGTCCAGTGCCGAGAGCGAAGCCCATGCCTAAACTGCCAGCGGAAGCCTACGCGATCATCGAGGGCCGCCACTCCGATCCCTTCCACTATCTCGGCCTGCATCCCGAGGGCGGCAAGAGCGTGGTGCGGGCCTTCCTGCCCGAGGCCTCCGATGTCGAGGCGGTCGGCGAGCATGGCGAGGTCGCGCCGCTCGACCGCGTTCATGACTCCGGCCTGTTCATCGGAGCCCTGCCCAACGGCTCGAAGCACTACCAGCTGCGCGCGAAATTCGGCAACCACGTCGTCGAGTTCGAGGATGCCTACCGCTTCCCGCCGATCCTGACCGATTTCGACCTCTATTTGCTCGGCGAGGGCACCCACCAGCGCCTCTACGACAAGCTCGGCGCGCATCCGATGCGGCTCGACGGCGTCGACGGCATCGGCTTCGTGGTGCTGGCGCCGAATGCGCGGCGCGTATCCGTGGTCGGCGATTTCAACTTCTGGGACGGGCGGCGTCATCCGATGCGGGTACGCGGCAGCGGGTACTGGGAGCTGTTCATCCCGCATGCGAAGATCGGCGATCACTACAAGTTCGAGATGATCGGCCCGCATGGCCATCTGCTGCCGCTGAAATCCGATCCGCTGGCGTTTGCAAGCGAGGTACGGCCGAAGACGGCCTCGATCGTGCTCGACGAGGCGCGTCTGCCGCGGCCGCGCTCCGCACCCGACGGCATCAACGCGCTGTCGGCGCCGATGTCGATCTACGAGGTCCATCTCGGCTCGTGGCGGCGCAAGGACAACAATGAATGGCTGACCTATCGCGAGCTCGCCGAGCAGCTGCCGGCCTATGCGCGCGACATGGGGTTCACGCATCTCGAATTCCTGCCCGTCAGCGAGCATCCGTTCGACGGCTCCTGGGGCTATCAGCCGACCGGCCTCTATGCCCCGACCAGCCGGTTCGGCACACCGGAGGATTTCGCCGCGCTGGTCGATGCCTGCCATCGCGAAGGCATCGGCGTGCTGCTCGACTGGGTGCCCGGCCATTTCCCCGACGATCCGCACGGGCTCGGCAGCTTTGACGGCACGGCGCTCTATGAACACGCCAACCCGCTCCAGGGCCGCCACCTCGACTGGGGCACGCTGATCTACAATTACGGCCGCACCGAAGTGACGAACTTCCTGGTGTCGAACGCGCTGTTCTGGATGGAACGCTACGCCATCGATGGACTGCGCGTCGATGCGGTGGCGTCGATGCTCTATCTCGACTACAGCCGGCCGCCCGGCGCGTGGATTCCGAACCAGTATGGCGGCCGCGAGAACATCGAGGCGATCGACTTCCTGCGCCGCTTCAACACGGAGGTCTTTGCCCGCTTCCCGCAGGCGACCACGGCCGCGGAAGAATCCACCGCATGGCCGCAGGTCTCGCGTCCGGTCGAATTCGGCGGGCTCGGCTTCGGCTACAAGTGGAACATGGGCTGGATGCACGACACGCTGAACTACATCAGCAAGGATCCGATCCACCGCAAGCATCATCACGGCGAGATCCTGTTCGGCCTGCACTACGCCTTCTCTGAAAACTTCATCCTGCCGCTGTCGCATGACGAGGTCGTGCACGGCAAACGCTCGATCCTGGGCCGCATGCCCGGCGACGAATGGCAGCGCTTTGCGAATTTGCGGGCCTATTATAGCTTCATGTTCGGCCACCCCGGCAAGAAGCTCCTGTTCATGGGCGCCGAGATCGCGCAGAGCCGCGAATGGAATCACGACCAGTCGCTCGACTGGCACCTGCTCGAGTACAAGGTCCATTCCGGCATCCAGGCGCTGATCCGCGACCTCAACCGGCTCTATCGCGCGGTGCCGGCGCTGCACCAGATGGATTGCGACCAGGCCGGCTTCGAATGGCTGATCACCGACGATGCCAACCGCAACGTATTCGCCTGGCTGCGCAAGGGCTTTGACGAGCACGCGCGGTGCCTCGTCATCGTCAATTTCTCCCCCAACGTCTATCGCAACTACCGCGTCCCCGTGCCCCTGGCCGGCAAGTGGAAAGAGGCATTCAATTCCGACTCCGCCCATTACGGCGGCAGCAATGTCGGGAACATCGGCGAGGTCCAGACCGTTGACGGCAAGACCCCCGAGCTCCGCCTCACCATTCCGCCGCTCGCCGCGATCTTCCTCGTTCCGGAAAGCTGACATATGCGCCTGACCGCCGGATCGCCCGCACGCCTCGGCGCAAGCTGGGACGGACGCGGCACCAATTTTGCGCTGTTCTCCGCCAACGCACAGAAGGTCGAGCTCTGCCTGTTCGACGCCCAAGGCCGCCGCGAGCTCGAGCGCGTCGAACTGCCTGAAAGGACCGAGGACGTCTGGCACGGCTATCTCAACGACGTCTCACCCGGCCAGCTCTACGGCTACCGGGTGCACGGCCCCTACGAGCCCGAGCACGGTCACCGTTTCAATGCCAACAAGCTGCTGCTCGACCCCTATGCGAAGCGGCTCTCGGGGCGGCTGGTCTGGAGCGATGCGCATTTCGCCTACCGCACCGGCTCGCCGCGCGAGGACCTGTCGTTCGACCGGCGCGACAATGCGCGCGGCATGCCCAAGGCCGTCGTGGTCGACGAGACCTTCAACTGGGGCCGGCGCGAGATCCGGCCGAACATCCCGTGGGAAGACACCATCATCTACGAGGCTCACGTCAAAGGTTTGACGCAGAAGCGCGACGACGTGCCGCCGAATTTGCGCGGCACCTATGGCGGCCTGTCCTCGCCGGCGATGATCGATCACCTGAAGAAGCTCGGCGTCACCACCATCGAGCTGCTGCCGATCCACAGCTTCGTCGACGACCGCATATTGGTGGAAAAGAAGCTCGCCAATTACTGGGGCTACAACACGCTGTCCTTCTTCGCGCCGGAGCCGCGCTACGCCCAGGACAATGCGCTGGATTCCTTCCGCACCACGGTCGCGCGCCTGCACGATGCCGGCATCGAGGTGATGCTCGACGTCGTCTACAACCACACCGCCGAGGGCAACCATCTCGGCCCGACGCTGTGCTACCGCGGCATCGACAATGCCTCCTATTACTGGCTCAACCGCGAGAACCCGCGCTATTACGACGACTTCACCGGCTGCGGCTCGTCGGTGAACCTCACCCATCCGCGCGTGCTGCAGATGGTGATGGATTCGCTGCGCTACTGGGTCGAGGTCTGCCATGTCGACGGCTTCCGCTTCGATCTCGCCACCACGCTCGCGCGCGGACCGAACGGTTTTGATCGCGGCATCTCGTTTCTGACCGCGATCCGGCAGGATCCGGTGCTGGCCGCCGTGAAGCTCGTCGCCGAGCCCTGGGACCTCGGCCTCGGCGGTTACCAGGTCGGCGCATTCCCCTCGCAATGGTCGGAGTGGAACGACCGCTATCGGAGCGCCATGCGCCGTTACTGGAGCGGCGAAGGCAGCCTGATCGGCGACATCTCCAGCCGCATGACGGCGTCATCAGACCTGTTCAACCATGACGGACGGCGGCCACGCGCCAGCATCAACCACATCACCGTGCATGACGGTTTCACGCTCGCCGACCTCTTCAGCTACAACGAGAAGCACAACGAGGCCAATGGCGAGGACAATCGCGACGGCTCCAACGACAACCACAGCAACAATTGCGGCGTCGAGGGACCGACCGACGATCCGAAAATCCTGGAGCTGCGCCGGCAGCTTCGCAGGAACGTGCTGGCCTGCCTGATGCTGGCGCAGGGCGTCCCGCTGATCCTTGCCGGCGACGAGGTCGGCAATTCGCAATCCGGCAACAACAACGCCTATTGCCAGGACAACGAGGTCGGCTGGGTCGGCTGGGACAAACTCGGCGCGGAGGGCGAGGACATGGTCGACTTCGTCGGCCATCTCGCCGACATCCGCCGCCGCTTCTCGCAGCTTCGCAGCCATCGCTGGCTCGACGGTCGCCCCAAGGACGGCAGCTCCTACGGCGCGCTGTGGCTGACGCCCACAGGCAGCGAGATGACGGAGAGCGACTGGACATTCCCGGATGGGCGGTTTCTCTCCTATGTGATGGGACCGATGGAACCGGGCGGGGCTGCGATCTTTATCGTCCTGAACGCCGCGCCCGAAGAGATCGCATTCAAATTGCCCGAGATGACCGAATACAAGAGCTGGCAGCAGATCCTGAACACGACCGATGCCAAGCTGAACACCATCGACTTCCTGTCCGGAAGCGATAGCAAGGCGGCGCCGCGCTCCGTGCTCGCCTTCGCGGGGGCGTCATGAGGCCATCCTTCGGGGCGCGGCCAACGAAAGACGGCGTGTCGTTCCGGCTGTGGGCTCCCGGCGCGCGCCGTGTCGATCTCCTGCTCGACCGCAGGCACGCGATGCAGCGCCGGCAGGATGGCTGGTACGTGGCCGAGATTGCCGGCCTCACCCCTGGCAGCCCCTACAAATTCAGGATCGACGACGAGATCGACGTGCCCGATCCGGCCTCGGCTTTCCAGCCCGAAGACGTGTTCGGCCCGAGCGAGGTGATCGATCACGACGCCTTCGCCTGGCGCGCGCAGGATTGGCGCGGCCGGCCGTGGGAAGAGACGGTGCTGATCGAGACCCATGTCGGCACCTTCACGCGCGAAGGCACCTACCGCGCCATGATCGGCAAGCTCGATCATCTCGTAGCAACCGGCATCACTGCGCTGGAATTGATGCCGCTGGCCGATTTCGCGGGACGCCGCGGCTGGGGTTATGACGGCGTGCTGTGGTATGCGCCCGACAGCGCCTATGGCCGCCCCGAAGATCTGAAGATGCTGATCGACGAGGCCCATCTGCGCGGGCTGATGGTGTTCCTCGACGTCGTGTACAATCACTTCGGCCCTGAAGGAAACTACCTCGGCCGCTATGCGCCGTCTTTCTTCACCGATGCGCACACACCCTGGGGCAGCGCGATCGACTACCGGGTGCCGCAGGTGCGCGCCTTTGCGGTCGAGAACGCGCTGTCCTGGCTGACCGACTACCGCATCGACGGACTGAGGCTGGACGCCGCCAACCACATCATGGCTGTCCCCGGCGAACAATCGATGCTGCAGGACCTCAGCGTGACCGCCGGCGAGCTTGCCAGGGCGACGGGGCGGCACATCCATCTCGTGCTGGAGAACGGCGACAATCGCGCCAGCCTGCTCGACGCCGCTCAGGAGCCGCCGAACGGAAAATATCGCGGCCAGTGGAACGACGATTACCACCATGTCTGGCACGTGATGCTGACCGGCGAGCTCGCCGGCTACTACGGCGATTACCAGACCCCGCGCATGGATCTCGCCCGCGCGCTCGCTTCCGGCTTCGTCTATCAGGGCGAGATCTCGGAATTCTGGGGCAAGAAGCCGCGCGGCGAGCCGAGCGGCCAGTTGCCGCCTTCGACCTTCGTCAATTTCCTGCAAAACCACGACCAGATCGGCAACCGCCCGCTCGGCGAGCGGCTCGAGGCCCTCGCATCGCCGCAGCAGATCGAGGCGGCGCTCGCAGTCACCCTGCTCGCGCCGATGGTGCCGATGCTGTTTCAGGGCGAGGAATGGGGCTCGAAGGTCCCCTTCCCGTTCTTCTGCGATTTCCAGGGCGGCCTTGCCGATGCCGTGCGCAAGGGCCGCAGGCAGGAATATGGCTGGGCCTATGAGACATACGGCGACGAGGTGCCCGACCCGCTCGATCCCGCAACACTGCAATCGGCTGTGCTCGACTGGACCGGGCGTACGCCGGAGCAGAACGCACGATTAGCTTTGGTACGAGAGCTGCTCGCGCTCCGGCGCAAGGAGATCATGCCGCGGCTGAAGGGCGCAAGCTTCGGCGATGCGGAGGCGGCCGACAACGGTCTGCTCAGCGCACATTGGCGCATGGGCGACGGCACGACGCTGCGCCTCATCGCCAATCTGTCGGACCACGAGATCACCTCCAATGTCAGCACCGGCACGCCGATCTGGGGCGGCGCGGCCGGCGATCGGCTTCCGCCCTGGTCGGTGGTCTGGCGCCTCGGAGGTTGACATGCCTCCCGCGATTCCCATTGCGACCTACCGGCTTCAGCTCACCGCGGATTTCGGCTTCGACGAGGCCGCCGCGGTGGTGCCGTATCTGAAGGCACTTGGGATCACGCATCTCTATGCCTCGCCGGTGATGAAGGCGCGCAAGGGCTCGACGCATGGCTACGACACCGTCGACCACAGCCAGCTCAGTCCGGAGCTCGGCGGCGAAGCCGGCTTCGCGCGGCTGAGCGAGGCGCTCGGGCAGCACGATCTCGGCCTCATCATCGATTTCGTGCCCAACCATGTCGGCGTGCACTTTGCCGACAATCCCTGGTGGCTGGACGTGCTGGAATGGGGACAGGCCTCGCCGCACGCGAACTCCTTCGACATCGACTGGGATCAACTGGCCTATCGCGCCCGCGGCGGCGTGCTGCTGCCGATCCTCGGCTCCTCCTATGGCGAGGCGCTGGAGCGCGGCGAGATCGAGCTGCGCTACGATCCCGATGAGGGAAGCTTTTCGGCCTGGTATTTCGAGCATCGCTTGCCGATCGCGCCGGAGCGCTATGGCGAAATACTGCGCGTGATCGTGAAGGAGGCGGATGCCGCGGAGACGGAGGCCGGCAAGCGCCTGCTCGCGCTTGCGGCGCGCTATACGGGATTACGCCGCCCCAATCGCAAGGAAGCGCCGGGATTCAAGTCGGAGCTCAAGGAGATCGCGGGCGCGGCCGACATCATCAGCCGCGGTCTTGCCGCCTACCGCGCCGCCAAGGACCGTCCCGCGCAGACACTGGCGCTGCATCACCTCCTGGAGCGCCAGAACTACAAGCTCGGACACTGGCGGCTTGCCTCCAGCGACATCAATTATCGCCGCTTCTTCGACGTCAACGGCCTCGCTGGCCTGCGCGTCGAAGATCCCGGCACCTTCGCCGCCACGCACCGCCTGGTGAAGCAGCTCGTCGCCGACGGCAGATTGCAGGGTATCCGCCTCGATCACATCGACGGCCTGCGCGATCCCGCGCAATATTGCCAGCGGCTGCGCCGGCTGGTGCGCGATGCGCAGGGCAAGACAAAACCGTTCTACACGGTGATCGAGAAGATCCTCTGCGAGCACGAGAAGCTGCCGCATTTCGCCGGCGTCCGGGGCACCACCGGCTATGAGTGGATGAACGTCATCACGCAGGTGCTGGTCGATCCCCAAGGGCTGGAGGCGCTGGACGAGACCTGGCGCCAGGTCAGCAACCGCTCGCCGCGGCTTGCGCCTTACGTCAAGGAGGCCAAGCGGCGCGTGCTGGAGACGCTGCTGACGAGTGAATTCACCGTGCTGACGCGCCTGCTCGCGCGCATCGCCAACGGGCATTATTCGACCCGCGACTTCTCGGCCGACAGCCTGCGCCAGGCGCTCGAGCTCTATGTGCTGCATTTCCCGGTCTATCGCACCTATCTGACCACGGCCGGGGCGACCGCGCACGACCGCAAGCTGATCGAGGACACCATCGCGCGCGCCCGCGCCGAGTGGTTCGCCGCGGACGAAGGCATCTTCGACTTCCTGCGCGATGCCCTGACCATGGATCTGCTCAAGCCCGGACGTCCCCCTCACAGCACGCCGCGCGTGCGCCGCTTCGCGCTGAAGGTGCAGCAGTTCACCGGGCCGATGATGGCAAAGTCGCTGGAGGACACCGCGTTCTACCAGTTCCATCGGCTGCTGGCGCTGAACGAGGTCGGCGGCGATCCCGCGAGCACCGGCCTCACCGTCCCCGCTTTCCATGAGGCGATGCGGGCGCGTGCCCGGGAGTGGCCGCTGGGGATGACGGCGACCGCTACCCACGATACCAAGCGCGGTGAGGACGCGCGCGCCCGGATCGCGGCGCTCAGCGAAATCCCCGGGGAATGGACCAGCGCGGTGTCGCGCTGGAAGGTTCTGAATGCGCCGCATCTTGCGCTCCACGGCCATCTGCGCGCGCCGTCGGCGACGTTCGAATACATGCTCTACCAGACCCTGCTCGGCGCATGGCCGCTGCAGGGGCCGCCCGATGCCGGTTTCGTCGAGCGCATCCAGGCCTATGCGCTCAAGGCCGCGCGCGAGGGCAAGGAGGAGACGAGCTGGCTCAACCCGCACGAGGCCTATGAGAACGGCATCAAGAGCTTCATCGAAAAAATCCTCGATCCCGCGCTGTCAGGCGAATTCCTGGACGCGCTGCAAACCCTGGCCCGCCGTCTCGCGCTGCTCGGCGCGCTGAACTCGCTGAGCCAGCTCACGCTCAAGGCGACGCTGCCGGGCGTGCCCGACTTCTATCAAGGCACCGAATTCTGGGACCTGTCGCTGGTCGATCCCGACAACCGCCGCCCCGTGGATTTTTCCGCGCGCGATACGGCGCTGGCGTCATTGCAAGCACCGGACTGGAGCGGGCTGAGCAGGACCTGGCCGGACGGCCGGCTCAAGCTCGCCTGGACGCGGCGCCTGCTCAGGCAGCGCAACGAGCTCGGCGACGTTTTCGCGCAAGGCGACTATCAGCCGCTGGAGGTGCGCGGCACGCATGCCGAGCACGTCATCGCGTTCGCTCGCCGCCGAGGCCGCTCGGCAGCGATCGTCATCGTCGGACGCCGGTTTGCGCCGTTCACGCAAGCCGGCCGGGAATGGCCCGCCCGCGAGAGCTTCGACGCGACCGTCGATATCACGGGCTATGCCGCAGCGGGACTTGCAGGCAACGCACTGCCGATCGCACAGGCTTTCCGTGATCTTCCGGCGGCTGTCATTGCGGCCCGCGCAGCAAGCGCGATCAGGCCTGCGCGGCAGCGCGTAAGCGCCTGAAACTCACTTTCCGTCGTCCTTGGTCAGAAGCAGCTGCCCGCGCTTCTTGATCGTCGCCTGCGCCATCTCGGCAAAGCGCTGCAACAGCCACGGCAAGACCACCTGAACCTTGACGTGATCGTCGGCGACGTCGACCTGACCGGTCGCGACCTGGCCGAGCGCGCGGATGCGGAAATTCATGCTGTCGCCGCTCCAGCGCTCCTCCTCGACCTGCATCACGGGAATGCTGGCCGCCGCGCGGCCAAGCCCGGCCTTGAGCCGGCGCACCGCCTCTTCGCGGCCGAGGCGATGCGGAATGGAAACGACAAGCGGTGCTGACATGGTCCTGCCCCGTGCTGATTGATCCTCACTTAGTGATGCTGTCTGCGACCATAAAGGTTCCATGCAACTTGCACCTGTCGCCCCGTTTCAAAACCGGAACTTTAAAACCTGCGGCAAGTTGCCCTCACACACGGGACAGGTGCAAACGACCCTTTCTACAAGGGCTGGAGGAGACTCGCATGTCAATCGGCACGATCATTCTGATCATTCTGGTCATCGCCCTGCTCGGCGGCTTCAGCGGCATTGGCGGCGGCCCGTTCTACGGCACCGGCTATTACGGCGGCGGCGGCCTTGGGCTGGTCATCGTCATCCTGCTGATCCTGCTGCTGATGGGACGGATCTAGTTGCAGACTTCGTAGGGTGGGTTAGCACGCGGTCGCGCAAAGCGCGGTCCGCGAGCGTAACCCACCACCTCTGTCTCTGCGGAAACCAAAGAGGTGGGTTACGCCTTACGGCTAACCCACCCTACTTCTTCCCCGCAAGCTTCTTCATCGCCGCTTTGATCGACGCGGCCGCATCATCATAGCCCTCCCACGCCTTCGAACGCGCCAGCAGGCCGGGTACGGTCCTCACCGTATATTTCTTCGGATCGAGATCGCTCTTCACCTGCGCCCAGGCGAGCGGCATCGAGACCGTGGCGCCGTCACGCGCGCGGGGAGACAGGGGCGCTACCGCCGTCGAGAGCCGATCGTTGCGCAGATAGTCCAGAAAGATCTTTCCGTCCCGCAGCTTCTTCGACATGTTGAGCAGATAGCGCTCGGGATCGTCATCGGCCATCCACTGGCAGATTCCTTGCGCAAACGCCTTGGCCTCCTTCCAGCTCACCTTGTCGCGCGCACCATGGAGCAGCGGCACGACCACATGCAGGCCCTTGCCGCCCGTGGTCTTGCAGAAGCTTTCCATACCGACATCGCTGAGCCGCTGCCGCATCTCCTTGGCCGCCTCGACGACGTCGGCAAAGTCGACGTCCGGCGCGGGATCGAGGTCGAACACCAGCCGGCCCGGCGTGTCATAGGCATCCGGCGCACAATTCCAGGGATGCAGCTCGAGGCCGCCGATCTGCGCCACCGCCGCGAGCCCCTCGACGCGATCGATCTGCAAGTAGGGCTTGCGATCGCCGGAGACTTTTGCGAGCTCGAGCAGGTTTGATGTGCCCTGCATCGCGTGCCGCTGGAAGAATTTTTCGCCGCCGATGCCATCGGGTGCGCGCAGGATCGAACAGGGGCGGCCCTTGATGTGCGCGATCATCCATGCGCCAACGGATTCGAAATAGCGCGCCAGATCGAGCTTGGTGACGCCCTCGCCGTCGCCGCCGTCCGGCCATAGCTCCTTGTCGGGCTTCGAGATGACGACGCCCATGACCTCGGCGGTGCCGGCGTCCTTCTTGCCAGCTTTTGAAACGACACGCTTCCGGGCCGAAGGTTTTGCGAGCGCGGTATCGACCGGCGTCTCGGCCTCGACCTCCTCGGCTGGCTTGTCCTGCCGCAAGCCCTTGAACGCGGCCTGGCGGATATTGCCGTCGGCGGTGAAGCCGGCAAACTCGATCTCGGCGACGAGCTCCGGCTTCAGCCAGTGCACGTCGCGCGTCTTCTTCGGGGCATTCTTGCCTCCGAACGGACTCTCCTTGGCCTCCATGGCCTTCAAGGAGGGCATGATGCGCTTGACCGTGTCGGCGCCAAAGCCAGTGCCGACCATGCCGACGAAGGCGAGATGATCACCGCGATGCACGCCGGCCATCAACGAGCGGAATTTGCCGTTGGTGGTCTTGTAGCCGCCGATCACGACCTCATGCCCAGCGCGGCACTTTGCTTTTGTCCAGCTCTCGGTTCGCCCCGAGCGGTACGGCGTGTCCAGCTTCTTCGACACCACGCCTTCCAGCTCGAGCTTGCAAGCCGATTCCAGAACGGCATCGCCACCGCTCTCGAAATGCTCGACATAGCGGATCTGGGCCGACTTCCGCTTGCGCGCCTCAAGCAATTCCTTGAGTCGCGCCTTGCGCTCGCCGAGCGGCAGCCGGCGATAGTCCTGATTTTCCGCGAAGAGGAGATCGAAGGCAAAGAAGATGAGGTCCTCGGTCTTGCCGTCGGACAGTGCGGCCTGGAGCGAGGAGAAATTCGGCGCGCCGTTGTGGTCGAGCGCGACGATCTCGCCGTCGATCATGGCATCCGGCAGCGAGCCCGCCTCCTTCGCGATCGCGGCGAACTTGTCGGTCCAGTCCAGGCCCTTGCGCGTCTTCAACGTCGCCTCGCCGTCCTCGACCCGGAGCTGCACGCGGTAGCCGTCGAACTTGATCTCGTGGCACCAGCCCGCGCCGGCCGGCGGCCGCTCGACCGACGTGCAGAGCTGCGGCGCCACGAAATCCGGCATCGCCGAGACCTTCCTGGCATTCGTGGCCGTCGTCGTCTTCTTTCCTTTCTTTCCGGCGGCCTTCAACGCCGTGCGCGGCGCCGGCTGCAAGGTCCTGCCTTTCGTCTCCTCGGCCCGATTGGATTGCCAGACCGCATTCGCCTTGGCCTTGCCCGTGCCCTTCGCCAGCATGAACGGCTTTGGCGCCCGGCCCTTGCCTTCGGCGATCTGCTCCATCGCGCGGCCCGAGGCGACCGAGGTGTCCTCGTCGAGAATGTCGTTGGCCTTGCCTTCGCGGGCATAGTCGTCGCGATGCTTGATCAGCAGCCAGTTGGTGCGCTTTTCGCCGCCGCGGTTGCGCATACGCACCAGGACCCAGCTGCCATGCAGCTTGTCGCCGTGGAGCGTGAACTTGAGGTCGCCTTTCTTGAAGCCGGCTT
This sequence comes from Bradyrhizobium sp. CCBAU 45389, assembly GCF_028128625.1. NCBI lineage: Bacteria > Pseudomonadati > Pseudomonadota > Alphaproteobacteria > Hyphomicrobiales > Nitrobacteraceae > Bradyrhizobium > Bradyrhizobium sp. CCBAU 45389. The sequence goes on from NZ_LBIY01000099.1 coordinate 494,904, forward strand.
CGGGATCGTCGGATTCCCACGTGCCGCGGTCCCACAACATCACGGTGCCGCCGCCATATTGGCCTTCCGGAATCGTGCCTTCGAAATCGCCATAGTCGAGCGGGTGATCCTCGACCTCGACCGCGAGGCGCTTGTCGTGCGGATCGAGCGAAGGCCCTTTCGTCACGGCCCAGGACTTGAATACGCCGTCGAATTCGAGCCGGAAATCGTAGTGCAGCCGCGACGCGTCATGCTTCTGGATCACGAAACGACGCTGTTCCGATGGTGCCACCGCGGTCTTGCCGGATGGCTCGGGCGTCTTCTCGAAGTCACGCTTCTGTCGGTAGGTGGAGAGTTTTCGCAGCACGACCGGTCCCGCTTCTCTTTTGGTTTTCAAAGCCTATCACGGCAAAAGTCCCACCCGGAACCAAAACACAATGGAGGGGTTGGGGTTCCAAAACACATTGAAAACGCTGGAGAATGCAATGGCCCCGCGTGCCTATTGGAAGGGAACGTTGAAGCTCTCGCTGGTCAGCTGCCCCGTCGTGCTCTACCCCGCAACGACGGCCGCCGAGAAGACCCGGTTTCACATGATCAACCGCGAGACCGGCAACCGCCTCAAGCAACAGATGATCGACGCCGAGACCGGCGACGTCGTCGAGAGCGACCAGAAGGGACGCGGCTACGAGCTGCGCAAGGGCAAATATGTGGAGATCGAGCCGGAGGAACTCGAGGCGGTCCAGATCGAGAGCAACCACACCATCGACATCGAGAGCTTTGTGCCGAGCGAGGAAATCGACCAGCGCTATCTCAACCATCCCTATTACATCGCGCCTGACGGCAAGGCCGCAGCCGACGCTTTCGCGGTGATCCGCGATGCCATGAAGGATCAGGATCGCGTGGCGCTCGCCAAGATCGTGCTCACCAACCGCGAGCACATCATCGCGATCGAGCCACTCGGCAAGGGCCTGCTCGGCACCACGTTGCGCTACCCTTACGAGCTCCGCGACGAGGACCAGTTCTTCGACGACATCAAGAGCCCGAAAATCACCAAGGACATGGTCGAGCTCGCCGGCCACATCCTGCACACCAAGGCCGCGCATTTCGATCCCGGCGAATTCAAGGACGAGTACGAGAACGCGCTGAAGGCGCTGGTGAAGCGCAAGGCCAGCGGCAAGAAGATCGAATTGCCCGAGCCCGAGGAGCGCCCGAGCAACGTCGTCAGCCTGATGGATGCGTTGAAGCAGAGCCTGAAGCGGCGCGGGGGGAAAACGTCGGCGAAGTCGCATGCGCGCCGTGCCACGGGGCGGCAGCGCAGTCCGCGAAAGTCGCACCGGGCAGCGGCGAGGCACAGGAAGGCGGGGTGAGGAGACCGCTCGCCCCATACTCGATATCGTAGGGTGGGCAAAGCGGAGCGTGCCCACCACCTTTATCGAAATCGAGAGAATGGTGGGCACGGCGCTTTGCGCCTTTGCCCACCCTACAGGCCTGTGGGGTCAATCCCCCGCCTTCAGTCTGTGGGGTCAATCCCCCGCCTTCAGCCGGTAGCCGATTCCCGTTTCCGTCAGCACATATTGCGGGCGCTCCGGATCGGCCTCGATCTTCTGGCGGAGCTGGCGGACATAGACGCGCAAGTATTGCGCATCGGTCAGCTCGTCCCACAGCTCCTTCAACAAGAATCGATGGGTCAGCACCTTGCCGGCGTGCTGCACCAGCACGCGCAGCAGGTCGTATTCCTTCGGCGACAGTTTGACGTCGCGCTCGCCGACCTTGACGATGCGGCGGACGAGATCGACCGAGAGATCGCCGGTGCGAAACACCGGGCGCTCACCCTGCACCTGGAGCTGGTGCCGCAGCGCGGCGCGCAGGCGCGCGAGAAGCTCGTCCATGCCGAACGGTTTCGTCAGATAGTCGTCGGCGCCGAGATCGAGCGCCTGCACCTTGCCGGCCTCGTCGCCCCGGCTCGACAGCACCACGATCGGCACGGCCTCGTTGCGGGCCCGGATGGTGCGGAGCAGCTCATGACCCTGGATGTCGGGCAGGCCGAGATCGAGGATGATCAGCGCGGGTCCTTCAGCGAGCTTTTCCAGCGCCGACTTGCCGTTCGGTGCTTCCAGTATCTCATAGCCCTGCGTCGTCAGCCCCATCCGCAACAATTTGCGGATCGGCGGCTCGTCGTCGATGACCAGGACCTTGATCGGGGCGGCACTCATGCGGCGGTATCCAATGCGTGGGTCTGTGCCGGAACCGGCAGACGGATGGTGAGGATCGCGCCGCTCCGGTCATTGCGGTTAGCGGCCGAAATCGTGCCCCGCATCGCCTCGACGAAGCCGCGGGAGATGGCGAGCCCGAGGCCCGTGCCGGGACGGACGTGATCGCCCTTCTGCGCGCGGTAGAACTTGTCGAACACGCTCTCGAGCTCGTGGGACGGAATGCCGTCGCCTTCGTCGGCAACCTCGAGCACCACCTGATCGCGCTCGCGCCGGCTCCGGATCGAGATGGTGGTGTCGGGCGGCGAATATTTCGCGGCATTGTCGAGCAGGTTGAACAGCACCTGCTCGAACAGCACGGCATCGAGCTGCAGCATCGGCAGATCGGCGGCCAGCACCAGCTCGACCTTGTGCGCGGTCAGGATCTTGCTGGCGCGGCGCAGCGCGCTGCCGATGATCTCGCCGAGATCGTGCAAGGCCGTGTTGGGCACGATGGCGCCGGACTCGAGCTTGGTCATGTCGAGCAGATTGGCGATGAAGCGGTTGAGCCGCTCGGATTCGTCAATCACGGTGGCGAGCAGGTCGCGCTTCTCGGTGTCGGACAAGGCGCCGGCGAGATCGCGCATGGTCGAGGCCGCGCCCAGCACGGAAGCGAGCGGCGTCTTCAGGTCGTGCGAGATCGAGGTCAGGAGCGCCGAGCGCAGCCGCTCGGATTCGACCGTGCGCTTGACGCGATCCATGTCCTCGACCAGCAGCACGCGCTCGATCGCGAGCGCACCCTGGTCGACCAGCGCGTCCAGCAGCCGGCGCTGATCCGGCGTCAGCAGCGGACCGGTGCGATCGTTGTCGATGCCGATGACGCCGATCGGGCCGCGCCCGGTGCGCATCGGCAGAAACAGCCGTTTTGCGCCGGGCAGCGTATCCGAGCCGCGGCCCGCGGAGCGATCATTGCTCCAGGCCCAGTTGGCAGCGGCGAGGTCGGCCTGGTCGAGCTGGTCCTCCGGCGGATAGCCTGACTTCACCGTGAGCAGACCGTCCTCCGGCAGCAGCAGCACGACACGCACCTTCAGCATCAACGCGATCTGGTAGGCGCTCGCCCAGAGGACATCGTCGAGGGTGGCGGTGCCGGCGAGCTTGCGGCTGAAGGCATAGAGCTGCTCGGTCATCCTGATCCGGCCGATGGCTGCATCGGCCTGCGTGCGCACGCGGCCTGCTACATTCGACACCACGAACGCGATCAACATGAAGAAGAAGAACGCCGCGACGTTGGTTGGATCGGTGATGGTGAAGGTGTAGACCGGCGGCAGGAAGAAGAAGTTATACGCCAGCGACGCCGCAACGCTCGCAAGCAATGACGGCCACAGCCCATAGCGGACAGCCACGGCGACCACCGCGGTCAGGAACATCAGATCAACGTTCTCGATGCCGAAATAGGGCTTGATGGCCACCGCTGCGGCTAGGCCGAGTGCGGTGATCCCGAGCGCCTTCAGATAAGGAAGTGCATCAAACGGCTCGGACCGTGCCGCGGTCTGCACCACTGTCTTTGGCGCCGCCTCTTCGGAGAGCTCGTCGCCGGGGATGACGTGAACGCTGATATTGCCCGCACGGCGCACCAGATCATGCACGACCGAGCCGCGCGTCATCTCGAACCAGCGCGAGCGGGTCGACTTGCCGATCACGATCTGGGTGACGTTGTTGCCATGGGCGAAGTTGATGACGTCGTCGGCGATGCGGCGGCCGACGGCGGGAATGGTCAAGGCTTCGCCGCCCAGCGCCTCCGCGAGCCGCAGCGTATCGGCGAGACGATCGCGCTCCTCGTCGGACAATTGCAGCGAGCGCCGGGTCTCGATCGAGATCGCGGTGAACGGTGCATGCAGCCGGTCGGCCAGCCGCTTGGTATAGCGCACGAGGCCGGCGGCGCGCGGATCCTCGCTGACGCAGACCAGGATGCGCTCGCCCGCGGCCCAGGGGCCGGCGATCGCATTCGCCTGCATGTGGTTGAGCAGCTGCTCGTCGACCCGTTCGGCCGTCCGCCGCAGCGCGAGCTCACGCAGCGCGGTCAGATTGCCGGGCGAGAAATAATGCTCCAGAGCCCGCTCGGCCTGCTTGGGGACGTAGACCTTGCCCTCCCTCAGCCGCTGAATCAGATCGTCGGGCGTGAGGTCGATCAGCTCGATGGCGTCGGCGCGGTCGAACACCGAATCCGGCACGGTTTCGCGCACCCGCACATGGGTGATCTGGGCGACGACGTCGTTCAGGCTTTCGATGTGCTGGATGTTGACGGCGGTGTAGACGTCGATGCCGTGGAACAGCAGCTCCTCGACGTCGAGATAGCGCTTGGGATGGCGGCTGCCCGCGGCATTGGTGTGGGCGAGCTCGTCGACCAGCGCGATTTGCGGCCGCCGCGCGATCACGGCGTCGAGGTCCATCTCCTCGACGATCTGGCCGCGGTAATCGAGCCGCTTGCGCGGGATCACTTCGAGGCCCCGCACCAGCGCCTCGGTCTCGGCGCGGCCGTGGGTCTCGACGAAGCCGACCACGACATCGATGCCGGCCTTGCGCTTGGCATGAGCGCTCTGCAGCATCTCGTAGGTCTTGCCGACACCGGGGGCGGCGCCGACGAAGATCTTCAGCTTGCCGCTCGCGCTTTCCTCCCGGCGCGCAGCTTCCAGCAGCGCCTCGGGAGACGGACGTTGTTCGGGATCGCGGCGCTCTCGGACCATGCTGTCAATATAATCATCTGCGCGCCGCGAGCCTAGACTGCTACTTGGCTGCAGCGCGATCCAGCGCGAGGTTCAGCGCCAGTACGTTAACGCGGGGTTCGCCCAGCAGGCCGAGCAAACGGCCCTGAACGTTGGCAGCCACGATCTGCTTCACAGCGTCCTGCGGCATATTCCGGGCCTTGGCGACGCGCGGCACCTGGAATTCCGCCGCTTCCGGCGAGATGTCGGGGTCGAGGCCGCTGGCCGACGTCGTCACCAGATCGGCCGGCACCGGCGCAGACGGGTTCTCCGCCTTCAGCTTGTCCACGTCCTCCTTCAGCCGGTCGGCCAGCGCCTTGCTGGTCGGGCCTAGGTTGGAGGCACCCGAATTGGCGGCGTTGTAGGGCGCCGACACCGTCTTGGTCGAATCATTGGGGTCCGGGGCCAGCGTCGCCGAGAGGCGGCCGTGGAAGTACTTGTCGTCCTTGAACTCCTGCCCGATCAGGGCGGAGCCGATCACCTTGCCGTCTTTCTCGATCAGGCTGCCCTGTGCCTTGGCGGGGAAGATCGCGCCGGCAATGGCGGTCATCGCCAGCGGATAGGCGAGGCCCGTGATGGCAGTGAGCACCAGCAAGAGGACGATGGCGGGGCGGATTTCTCTGAGCATGTTGGGTCTCCAAAATCTTCGTCATCGTGCGGGACGCCGCGCGTCCCGCACGATGGCGATCAAGCCAGGTGCAAGGCGGTCACGACGAGGTCGATCGCCTTGATGCCGATGAAGGGAATGACGATGCCGCCAAGCCCGTAGATCAAGAGGTTGCGGCGAAGCAGCGCGCCGGCGCCGACGGCGCGATAGGCGACGCCCTTCAGCGCGAGCGGGATCAGCGCGATGATGATCAGCGCGTTGAAGATGATCGCCGACAGGATGGCGCTCTGCGGGCTCGACAGGTTCATGACGTTGAGCACATTGAGCTGGGGGTAGAACGCCAGGAACATCGCCGGGATGATCGCAAAGTATTTTGCGACGTCGTTGGCGATCGAGAAGGTCGTCAGCGCACCGCGCGTCATCAAGAGCTGCTTGCCGATCTCGACCACCTCGATCAGCTTGGTCGGGTTGGAGTCGAGGTCGACCATGTTGCCGGCCTCGCGGGCGGCCTGCGTGCCGGTGTTCATGGCGACGCCGACATCGGCCTGGGCGAGCGCGGGCGCGTCGTTGGTGCCGTCGCCGCACATGGCCACCAGCTTGCCCTTGGCTTGCTCGTCGCGGATCAGCTTGAGCTTGTCCTCGGGGGTTGCCTGCGCCAGGAAGTCGTCGACGCCGGCCTCGGCCGCGATGGCGGCGGCAGTCATCGGATTGTCGCCGGTGATCATGATGGTGCGGATACCCATGCGGCGCAGCTCGGCAAAACGCTCGCGGATGCCGCCCTTGACGATGTCCTTGAGCTGGATGACGCCGAGCAGCCTGCCGTCCTTGGCGACCGCAAGCGGCGTGCCGCCGGCCTTGGCGATCTCGTCGGCGATGGTCTGGATCTCGCGGCCGACCTCCGAGAGCCCGGCGGGCTGGATCGCGCGGGCGGCATTGCCGGAGGCAACCGCCAGCGGCGCGCCGCCGCCGACATAGTTCAGCATGGCATCGACCGCGCCCTTGCGCACAGACGAACCGCCGGCATCGACGCCGCTCATGCGGGTCTGCGCCGTGAACGGGATGAAGGTGGCACCCAGCTCGGCCATGTCGCGGCCGCGGATGCCATACTTCTCCTTCGCCAGGACGACGATGGAGCGGCCTTCCGGGGTCTCGTCGGCGAGCGAGGCAAGCTGGGCGGCGTCCGCCAGCTCCTGCTCGGTCACGCCGCGAACGGGACGGAACGCGGTCGCCTGCCGGTTGCCGAGCGTGATGGTGCCGGTCTTGTCGAGCAGCAGCGTGTCGACGTCGCCGGCGGCTTCGACCGCGCGGCCCGACATCGCCAGCACGTTGAAGCGCACCAGGCGGTCCATGCCGGCGATGCCGATCGCCGACAAGAGCGCGCCGATCGTGGTCGGGATCAGCGTCACGAACAGCGCAACCAGCACGATCACGGAGATCGAGCCGCCGGCATAGGCCGCATAGCTCGGAATGGTGACGGTGGCGAACACGAAGATGATGGTGAGGCCGGCGAGCAGGATGTTGAGCGCGATCTCGTTCGGCGTCTTCTGCCGCTCGGCGCCTTCGACCAGCTTGATCATGCGATCGATGAAGGTCGAGCCTTGCGCCGCGGTGATGCGCACGCGGATCCAGTCGGACAGGACCTGCGTGCCGCCTGTTACCGCCGAGCGGTCGCCGCCGGATTCGCGGATCACGGGCGCGGACTCGCCGGTGATGGCGGCCTCGTTGACGGAGGCGACGCCCTCGATCACCTCTCCGTCGGAGGGAATGGTGTCCCCGGCCTCGACCAGCACGACATCGCCGACCTTCAGGCTGGTGCCCGGGACCAGCTTGAAGGCCTGGCCTGCGCCGGTCAGGAGCTTGGCCTGGCTCTCGGTGCGGGTCTTGCGCAACGATTCGGCCTGCGCCTTGCCGCGGCCTTCCGCAACGGCTTCAGCGAAGTTGGCGAACAGCACCGTGAACCAGAGCCAGAGGATGATCTGGAAGGTGAAGCCGAGGCTCGCCCCGCCCGTGACGAGGTCGCGCAGGAAGATCACGGTGGTGAGCGCGGCCACGATCTCGACCACGAACATCACGGGGTTCTTCACCATCAGCCGCGGGTCGAGCTTGGTGAAGGACGCCTTGATCGCGGGCAGCACGATCCTGGGATCGAGCATCGCCGACATCGGGGCGCGTTTTTGCAGTTTCATCGTATCCATGGAGGTCACTCCAAACAGTCAGAAGAGGTTCGATCAGAGCAGCTGTCAGAACACCTGGCCGGCGTTCATCGCGAGGTGCTCGACGATCGGGCCGAGCGCGAGTGCCGGGAAGAAGGTCAGGCCGCCGATGATCAGGATCACGCCGACGACGAGGCCGACGAACAGCCCACCGGTCGTCGGGAACGTACCGGCCGAAGGCGGAATCGACTTCTTGGCGGCGAGCGAGCCCGCGATCGCCATCGCCGGGACGATCATGAAGAAGCGGCCGACGAACATCGCCGATGCGAGCGTGAGGTTGTAGAAGAAGGTGTTGCCGGTGAGCCCTGCGAAGGCCGAGCCGTTGTTGCCGGTCGCCGAGGTGAAGGCGTAGAGCACCTCGGTGAAGCCGTGCGGGCCGGCATTCGCCATCGAGGCGACTGCCGCCGGATAGACCACGCCGACTGCGGTCCAGCCGAGATACATCAGCGGCAGCACCAGGATCGCGAGCATCGCCATCTTGACCTCGCGGGCCTCGATCTTCTTGCCGACATATTCCGGCGTGCGGCCGACCATCAGGCCTGCGACGAAGATCGCGAGCACGACGAACAGCAGCATGCCGTAGAGGCCGGCGCCGACGCCGCCGATGATGATCTCCCCTAGCTGCATGTTGATCAGCGGGATCATGCCGCCGAGCGCAGTGAAGCTGTCATGCATGGCATTGACGGCACCGCAGGAGGCGGCCGTCGTGATCACAGCGAACAGCGAGGAGGCGACGATGCCGAAGCGGACCTCCTTGCCCTCCATGTTGCCACCGGTCAGGCCCAGAGCGTGGAGGGTCGAGGTGCCGTTCGCTTCCGCCCAGTAGGTGACGGCGACGCCGGCGACGAACAGGACGCCCATGACGGAGAGGATCGCCCAGCCCTGGCGCTGGTTGCCGACCATGCGGCCGAACACGTTGGTCATGGCCGCGCCGATCAGGAAGATCGACAGCATCTGCACGAAATTCGACAGCGCGGTCGGATTCTCGAAGGGATGGGCGGCGTTGGCGTTGAAGAAGCCGCCGCCGTTGGTCCCGAGCATCTTGATCGCAACCTGCGAGGCGACCGGGCCGACCGCGATGGTCTGCTTGGCGCCCTCGAGCGTCGTCGCATCGACATAGGCGCCGAGCGTCTGCGGCATGCCCTGCCAGACCAGGAACAGCGTGTAGACGACGCAGATCGGCAGCAGAACATAGAGCGTGGTGCGGGTGACATCGACCCAGAAATTGCCGACGGTGCGCACCGAGGCGCGCGAGAAGCCGCGGATCAGGGCCACCGCGAGCGCGATGCCGGTTGCGGCCGACAGAAAGTTCTGGTGCGTCAGGCCAAGCATCTGGACGAGATATGACAGCGTGCTCTCGCCGCCGTAATTCTGCCAGTTGGTGTTGGTGACGAAGGAGATCGCGGTGTTGAAGGAAAGGTCTTCCGCAACCGCGCCCTGCCCGGCCGGATTGAACGGCAACACGGCCTGGAGCCGCATCACGCCGTAGATGATGAGGAAGCCGCCGACATGGAACAGCAGCATCGCGACCGTATAGGTCAGCCAATGCTGCTCGCGCCTCTCGTCAACGCCGGAGATCCAGTAGATGCCCGCCTCGATCGGGCGCAGCACCGGCGACAGGAACGTGCGCTCGCCGTTGAACACGCGCGTCATGTACCAGCCGAGCGGCTTGGTGAGCGCGACGATGATCGCGCAGTAGAGAATGATCTGGAGCCAACCGATCACAGTCATGGCATTAACCCTTCAGGCATTGTGTCCAGCGCAAAAGCGGCAGGAGCAGCGCAAGCAGGCCGGTGACGAGCACGGCGTCGGCCAGCAGCAATTCGACAAGCAGCAGCACGACTCAGAACCGCTCGGGCCGCAGCAGCGCGTAGGTGAGATAGACCAGGAGGCCGAACGAGACGGCGCCGGCGAGCGCGTAATCGAAGATCATGGCGCGCTCCGTCACAGCCGTTCGCAGGCGTAGGTGTAGCCGATCGCGAGGGCGAAGAAGGCGAAGCCCAGCGCCAGCATCAGAATGTCCATCATGGCGATACTCCTCAATACGAGACGATATCCGGCATTGCCTGTCTCCGGATTCCCGGCAGGCCGCTTGCTGCGAGCGAATGCAGCACGTGTCTCCCCGGCCGGGAACTTCACCGCGCTGAAGTGCCATTGCGCACATAGGTTTTCGAGATGAGGCCTATGGCGACGTTATAGGAATCTCATAAAGGCCGGCACGTCGTGCCATCCGCCATGCGACACCGACAACGCATTTCCGGGAGCACGCTCCGTGCAGGCGGTGCAGCGACGCAATCCACCGACGCCTTTGCCCTCCGTTGATACGGCAGGCTGCGCCTCAGGTCTTTTCAAAACGCCCTGCTTCCATAAGCCTCCACCTCGGCGGAGACGGTAATCCGGACTCTATCGGTCTGACCCGGAAGAATCCGGGCACTTATGAAATCCCTATATCTCTCGCCCGGTCCCCATCTCGTTTTCAAATGTCCTTCCAGCCATCTTGGAGAGGCCGGCCGACTGACCGACGCCACTTCCAGGAGGCCTGACATGACCGCTGCTCTCCGACGCATAGACCCACCTTCCCTCGCCCGGCAGCTTCGCGCGGCACCGGCAGTGACGCGGCCGCTGATGCTCGAGATCGTCAAGTCCTGCCGGCGCCTCCCGTCGCTGGGCCAGGGCGAACGCAGGGCACGCGTCCAGCGCCTGATCGATGCGGAAGCCTGGACCGACGCGGCGCTGGCGCTGATGGAGCTCGAGCTGCCGCTGTGGCAGGTCCGCCGCATCGCCTATGACGAGGGCGAGTGGCATTGCGCGCTCTCGCGCGAGCGCGAACTGCCGGACTGGCTGGACGCCGCGATCGAGGCACACCATGGCGACCTCGCGCTCGCTTTGCTGTCGGCGTTCATCGAGGTGCAGGCGCTGGCCGTGGAGGTTTCGCGGCCAAGCGTTCCCACCGTGCGCCCTGCCCCGGATCCGCTCTACGAGCCGGTTGCCTGCGAGAACTTCAGCTAAGCCAGCCGGACAGGTTCGCGCCGTGCCGCAATCTTCGAACACATCTCGGGCCCTGAGCCCGGCGCGGGTGATCGCGCGCTTTGCCGTGCGCGTTGTCCTCCTCGGAGCCTTTGCAGCGTTCGGCAGCATCGGCTTCGGCCGCAGCCTCGCCGCCCTGCTCTGGATGTCGATCATCCTCTGCGCCGCCGTCGCGGTTCTCAGGCGCGAGCAGCTGTTTGGCGCCGTCCTCAATCATTGGGACGAATGCGCGGCATTCGGGGCGCTGTTCGCGCTGGTTCACCTTGTCAACGAGCAGAGCTGAACGGAACGCTTTATGAGCTTCCTATGAGATCGCCGCAGCGCCTCACTCGAAATCATATTCGCTTGAACAGATATTGATCGGACGGTTGCGGGCTCGCGCTCGCCACCGGCGTCAATCGGAAGGAATACATCCGTGAAACTCGTCGAACCTCCCTCGTGCAGCTCCCCTTCGACCATCGTCTTCATCGGCCGCAACCGCCGGGGACAATGGGTTGCGCAGGAGCAGAACGGCCTCTATGGCGGCCTGTTCGTCAGCCGCGCCCAGGCCGTCAAATACGCGCTGTTCGAGAACGGACAGCATCCCGAGACCGTCGTCGAGCTGCCGCGCGAGCTCGAGCTCGACATGGGCAAGCGCCCCGACATCATCGTCTCGCAGCGCGCCGCCTGAGCCGGCGCCAACAGGCGAAAGACCATGTTCATCCCTCCCTCAGCCTGGTTCACCGGCTTCATTCCGGACCTGCCGACGCCGTTCAACGCGGCCGACGCGATCGATGTCGAGGCGTTCGCCGCGCTCTGCGAGCGCCAGGTCGCAGCCGGTGTGCCCGCAATCGTGGTCTGCGAGACGGCCGGAGAGGCGCCGACGCTCTCCCCGACCGAGCAGAAGCTCGTCATCCGCACCGCGGTCGAGGCCGTCTGCGGCCGCGCGCGCATCGTCGCCGGGACGGTGTCGAATGCCACCAGCCACGCCATCGAACTTGCGCGGCGTGCGGAAGCGGCCGGCGCCGACGCCGTCATGGCGGTGGTGCCCGCCTACAACAAGCCGATGCAGGAGGGAATGCTCGCGCATTTCCGCGCCATCGCCGGCGCGATCGGCCTGCCCGTGATCCTGCACGACGTTCCCGCCCGCACGCTGCGCCCGCTCGCCGACGAAACGCTGCTGCGTCTCGTCGAGTCCCGCCAGTTCGTCGGCCTGTGCGACGCAAGCGCCGACATCACCCGCCCGATGCGTCTGAACCGGCTGCTGCCGGCCGGCTTTCGCCTGCTCTCCGGCGACGACGTCACCGCCTTCGGCACCATCGCAAGCGGCGGCGACGGCGCGATCTCGGAAGTCTCCAACATCGCCCCCGATCTGTGCCGCACGATCTTCTCGCAGGTCAGGCAAGGCCGCCTGCAGTCGGCACGTTACCTGCACAAGCGCCTCACCCCGCTCATCACCTGCCTTTCCAAGGACAGTCCGGCGGCGCTCAAGAGCGCCCTGAGCGTGCTGGGTCTGATGTCGCCGGCGACAAGGCTGCCGATCGTGCCGCTGGACGCGGCCGCGCAGAGGGAAGTGGTACGCGCCTTCGCCGCGATCGCCGACGAGGAACTGATCGACAGCGTCGGCGCCTGACGCCTCGCGCCGCCGTTCGGATCTTGCATGCCTCCATCAATCGACGACCATCACAGGCTGCTCTGCGCCTGGCAACTGGCCATGCTGCGCTTTGCCGTGACGCGAAGCGATTCCGACCGACTCAATGTTGCCGCGCTCGCAGCCGAGCTCGATCGTCTCGGCGGCCGGCGCAGCGGCGAAGACTCGCTGCACTTCTTCCGGCGCACCAGCTCCCATCTCTGCGCGGCCATCTGCGGCCAGCGGCAGGACGCGGCGGCGATCCTGGACTGCTTTTGCAAGCAGATCGACGAGCCGCGGCTACAGCTTGCCTTCGCCGCCGCCGTCGGGCTCGCGCGATCGAAGCCGGCACCATCCAAGCCCCAATCGAAGCGCGACCCGAACCTCTTCAGGGGGCTGCCGGCGCGACCGCCGGCGCCTTTATGACTTTCCTATACGGCAGCCGCAGTGGTCACCTCGCAATCATACGCCGCGATGGTCATCATGGAAGGCAGATTGGAGCGGCCGTCTCGCCGCACCGGATAAGGACTAAAAAAATGTCGATCCTGACACATGCCCTTGACCGCCCCTTCGTGCCTGAGCGTCCGGCGCGCATTTCCGAGGGACGCAAGACGCAGCTCAAACGTTTCGCCATCGGCGTGCTGACGCTGCTCTCGATGGGTAGCGTGCTCACCGCGCTGATCGCGCTGAGGACGGCAATCTATGTCTGGCACCTTCATGCCTGACCGGCCGGGAGGCCATCATGACCTTGCAGATGTGTGAGGAGGCCGCCATGGCCGCAATTGCCATTCAGGCTTCGCGTCACCAGGCCAACACCACGCATGGACCGGCATCGACGCTCAAGCCACTCGATCCGGATGTCGTCAGTGCCGCCATCCCCGCCTTCTTCATTGGACGCAACCGCGCCGGCCTCTGGGTGGCGCGCGAAGCGAATGGACGCGTCGGCGGTCTGTTCCTGTTCAAGAGCTCGGCGGTGGACTTCGCCAACCGCCAGAGCGCGCCGGCGCGCTGCGCCCTGGTGTTCCCCCTGGAAAGCTTCGAGCTCGACATCGAGAACCGCGGCAATCCCGTCATCGTGCTGGCGGAAGGAGCCAGGCGGCTTCTTACGCGCATCGTCGCAAGGTTGACGACATGATCGAACTCAAGATCGCCATCCTGGTTGCGCTGATGGGTGCATTGCTGCTCGGCATGCGCTTCGGTACAACGCCCGCCCAGGACAAGTAGCGTGCAGCTCCTGAAGGGAAATCTCGAGCACGCCGTCACCACGACCATCCTGACCATGACGCTGAGCCTGGTCTGGGGCGCGATCCTGACGATCGTGATCACGCTCGTCGCGCGCGGGTTTGGAGTCTAGCCCTCACCTCTTTGCTTCCGCCTCGATCAGCCGGGCCAGTTCCGCCGCCGTGACCTCGATCGGCCTGCCGCTGCGCTCGACGCGGGCCTGGATCAGCGCCCCCTGGAGCGCCGACGTGCAGAGCACGGCAAGCGCTTCCGCCCGCGGCCTTGCGAACCCATCCGCAATCAGCCTGTCGCGGAGAAGTGCGATCCGAGCCGCATAGGCCTTGCGTCCGGCTTCCGCAACCGCGCGCTCGCGCGGTGCTAGCTCGAGCAGTACGGTCGTGATCGGGCATCCGTTGCGAAAGCCGGAGCCCCGCATCCACCCCGCCAGCAGCCGGGCATGGGCGCGCAGAAGCTCGCCGGTCGAGCCGCATTCTTCCGCAAGCTTTGCGACGGTTTCCGCCACACGGCGGCCGGCCTCCCCGACCGCCGCCACGGCGATCGAGGATTTTCCGTCGGGAAAGTAGTGATAGAGCGAGCCCTTCGGCGCGCCGCTGACGTCGACGATATCGTTGAGGCCGGTGCGGGCAAATCCCTGGCGGCGGAACAGCGTCACCGCAGCATCGATGATGGGTTGGCGGTGCTTTGGCACGGCCGGCATGGCGCTCTCCTTTCGGTCGAAAATTATATTGATTGGTCTACATGAGCCTCCGACAGTCAAGACATGACAACGACAGGGAGAGGCAGATGCCTGAGGGAGTGACCTACGAGCTGAACGACGGCGTGGCCCGGATCGTCCTCGACGACGGCAAGGTCAATGTGATGTCGGCCGCGATGCTGGGCGGGATCGGCGGCGCCTTCGACCGCGCCGAAAAGGAAGCCGAGATGGTGGTGCTGCGCTCGGCGCGGCCGGGCATTTTTTCCGCGGGCTTCGACCTAAAAGTGTTCGCCTCGGGCGATGCCGCCAAAAGCCTCGAGATGGTCCGGGCCGGCGCGGAGCTTGCGCTGCGGCTGATGGCGTTTCCGCATCCGACCATCGGCGTGATGGAGGGCCATGCCTTTCCGATGGGGACATTCCTGCTGCTCGCCTGCGACGTCAGGCTGGGCGCGCGGGGGCCGCACCGCATGGGACTGAACGAGGTCGCGATCGGCATCGCCCCGCCGAGCTTCGCCATCGAGCTCGCGCGCAGCCGCGTGCATCCGGCCTGGCTCAGCCGTACCGCAACGCTGGGCGAGATGTACGAGCCCGACGAGGCGCGGACGGCGGGCTTCCTCGACCGCGTGGTTGCGCCGGAGGCCATCGATGACGCCCTCGAGGAGATCATCGCGGTCTTGCGTGCGATCCACAAGCCATCACATGCGATCGCAAAGAAGCGCCTGCGCCAGCCGACCATGGATGCCATGCGGGCGGCGATCGACCGTGAATTGACCATGGCTGCCTATGAGGCAAGCAACCGGGCGCGCAGCGCGGTCGCGGTGCCTGCCTGAGGGGTCCGTATCCCGCGGAAAAAAGCCGCCCGATCTGGCGCAATTTCACGGAACCGTGTAGAGCGGTTTCATGAGCACAAGCAGCGTCAACGTCGTCGCCCACCCCCTGGTCCAGCACAAGCTCTCCCTGATGCGGGAGAAGGACCGCTCGACCAAGAGCTTTCGCGAGATCCTGAATGAGATCGGGATGCTGCTCGGCTACGAGGTGACGCGCGACCTGCCGCTGGAGCTGGTCGAGATCGAGACGCCGATCGCGGCGATGCAGGCGCCGAAGATCGCCGGCAAGAAGCTCACTCTTGCGCCGATCCTGCGCGCCGGCGTCGGCTTCCTCGACGGCATGCTGGCGCTGATGCCCTCGGCGCGCATTGCGCATATCGGGCTCTACCGCGACCCCGAGACGTTGCAGGCCGTGGAATATTACTTCAAGGCACCGCAGGACCTGTCCGACCGCACCGTGATCCTGATGGATCCGATGCTGGCGACCGGCAACTCGGCCTGCGCCGGCGCGTCCCTGCTCAAGGACCGCGGTGCCCGCGACATCCGCTTCGTGTGCCTTTTGGCCGCGCCCGAGGGCATCGCCAAGTTCCAGAGCGAACACCCTGACGTGCCGGTCTGGACCGCCGCGATCGACGAGCGCCTGAACGACCACGGCTATATCGTGCCGGGCCTGGGCGACGCCGGCGACCGGATGTTCGGCACCAAGTAGACAGGTTTGCGCGATCGGGTTACTCCGGTTGCTATGAGCGCCGACGACTTTTCGCTGCAATCGCTGATCCGGATCGAAGACGCCGCCGATCCGGCCCTGGTGTTTGACGGCGTACCGATCTCGCGCGCGGATTTCTCACAGAGGATCGAGCAGACCGCGGCCTGGCTTGCGGCCCAAGGCATCGGCAAGGGCGACGTCGTCGCGGTCTGGCTGGTCAACCGGATCGAGTGGATCGCGCTGCTGTTCGCCGCCGCCCGCCTCGGCGCGATCGTTGCCGCCGTCAACACGCGCTACCGCGGCGCGGAAGTCGCACATCTGCTCAAGGTGTCCGGCGCCAGGCTGATGGTGGTCGAGGCCGCCTTCCGCTCGATCGATTTTGCCGCCATCCTCGCCGATGTCGCCAGGGCAGAGGCGCCGGCACTGCAGCAGCTCGCCGTGGTCGGCGCGGATACGATTCCTGCGCACTGGCCCTGCGTCCGGTTCGACGCGTTCGACAGGTCTTATCCGGCCGCCCCGCCGGCTCAGGATGACATCGACCTGCCCGTGCTGCTCTACACGACGTCGGGTACGACCAAGGGACCAAAGCTCGTCGCGCATTCGCAGCGGACGCTGGCCACGCACGCGACCTCCGTAGCCAGGGCACTCAAACTCTCGCCGCAGCGTCATTCATTGCTGGCGATGCTGCCGTTCTGCGGCACGTTCGGCATGACGAGCCTGCTCGGCTTCTTCGCGGCGGGCACAACCGTCCATGTGCTCGACGCCTTCGAGGCCGCGCCGGCGCTGAAGATCCTCGGTGAACAAAGGATCACGCACTCGTTCGGCTCCGACGAGATGTTTCGCCGCATTCTCGCCCTTACCGATGCGCCGCGGCCGTTTCCGCATCTCGAACTCTGTGGTTTCGCCGCGTTCCAACCCGGCTGGCGCGAGCTGGCTGCAGAGGCCGAGGCCCGCGGCCTGCCGCTGTTCGGCCTCTACGGCTCGAGCGAGGTGCAGGCGCTGTTCTCGATTGGCCGTCCGCACGACACGTTCGCCGATCGCATCGAGGGCGGCGGCTGGCCGATGTCGGCGGACGCGAAGCTGCGCATTCGCGACACCGAAACTGGCGAGCTCGTGGCTAAAGGCGTCTCCGGTGAGATCGAAATCAGCGCGCCCTCGCGCTTCCTCGGCTACTTCAACAACCTAGATGCAACCCGCGATGCGATCACCGCCGACGGGTTCTTCCGCACCGGCGACATCGGCCGGCTACGCGGCGGCGGTGCCTTCGTCTACGAGACCCGCGCAGGCGATGCGATGCGGCTCGGCGGCTTTCTCGTGGCGCCCGGCGAGATCGAGGACGAGCTCAAATCCTGCGCGGGTGTTGCCGATGCCCAGGTCGTCGCCGTCGACCTGAAGGGCCAGGCGCGCTGTGTCGCCTTCGTGATCCCGACGAAGGAGCCGCCGCATCAGGAGGCTCTGACCGCGCGATTGCGGGAGCGGCTCGCCGGCTACAAGGTGCCCGCGAGGATCTATCTCGTCGACGCCTTCCCCGTCACCGACAGCGCCAATGGCGTCAAGATCCAGCGCGCCAGGCTTCGCACCATGGCGATGGAGCGCATCGCCGCCGAATGAGCCCGTCCTATTTCAGGTAGCTCGCGAGATTCATGCTCAGGATCTTGCCGAGCGCCGAATAGGACGCGGTGAGCTGCGTCTGGTAGGTCGAAAGCTGCGCCGTGATGGCGGCGACGTCGACGCTGGTGAGGTCGTTCGAGAGCGTCTCGGCATAACTCTTATAGTCGGTCTGGCGGGCGCTGGCGGTCTCGATCGAGGACGCGGCGCTGGAGAGCTTTGCCTGCACCGCCGCGGTGTCGTCGAGGGCCGTGCTGGCGAGATCCAGCGCGCTGGTGATGTCCGAGGACGACAGCGTGGTGCTGTTGGCCACGAACTTCAGCACACGCATCACCTCCTCGAATGCGGAATTGTCGGCGGTGACGCCGTAGGACACGGTCTCGTCGGCCGCAACCCGCACCGATGCAATCTCACTGTCGCCATTGTAGTAGCTGGTGTCCGCCGTGGTCGTCGAGCCGGTGCCGGTTGAAAAGGTCGTGAGATCGACCGGGGCCGTCTCCGTCTTGCCGCCGGCGAAGACGTACTGGCCGTCATATTGCGTATTCATCAACGAGCCCATCTGCTCCAGCATCTGCTGGGCGGAGCCGATCACCGAATTCACCTCGGTCGAACTCCCCGTCGAGGCGGCGCTGAGCTGGGAGCGGAGCTGGGTGAGGATGTCGGTGACCGAGCCGACCGCCGAATACATCACCTGGACCTTGCTGTCGGCGAGCGTTGCGGCATCGATATAGGACTGCGCGCGCGTCACCGAGACCTGGAGATTGACGACGTGCTGAGCGTCGGAGCCGTAGCCGCCGAAATCGGTCGAGACGACGCCCGAGGATTCCTGGATCTGCTTGTTGGCCATGACCGACTCCACGCGCATGGCGTCGGCGATCATCCTGTTCGACTGGGCGAAGGTGGCAACCCGCATCGCGACCATCCGCGTGCCCTCTTACGTCGACTGCACGGCGGTGAGCAGCGCCGAGTACATGGAGTTGATGGCCTGGATCAGGGCCGAAGCCGCCGAATATTTGTTCTGGAGCGTGCTGAGATTGGCCGATTCTTCGTCGAGGTTGACGCCGGACTGCGACGACAGCGAATTCGCGTAGGTCGACTGCGCCGTCTCCTTGGAGGTGTAGTCGGCCGACGCCTGCGAGGCCTTGCTCGAGACATCGGACACGATGGCCGAAGCGTAATCGGCCAGCGACCCCGTGGTGGCGGCAAGGCCGCCGGTCGACGCGAAGGTCCGCGAGTCCGTCAACGCGTCGTAGAAGGCATTGATCACGGTGGCGGAGCCCGAGGACAGCACCGTGCTGCCGACCGTCAGCGTCGACGACGAATCCAGCGTCGCGAGCTGCAGCTCGTTCGTTCCGGACAGGATCTTGCTGTTGACCGCGATATCCGCCGCGCTCGTTCCCGTCACGAGGTCATTGAGACCAAAATACTCGGAAAACCCCTCGCCCGCGCTTCCGACCGCGCTCGTCATCTCGTTGATGGCGACGCCGTTGCCGGAGCCGGTCGCGGTGATCGAGAGATGGCCGTCCGCATCGACCGACGCGGACAGGCCCGAGATGCCGTTGATGGCGGTGACGAGATCGCCGACCGTGGCATAGGACGACAGGTCGAGATCGCTGTAAGAGACCAGATTGCCGCTCTGGTCGGTGACGGCAAGGCGCACCGTGCCGGTGGCCGACAGCGCCGTGCTGCTGGTGACGGATGTCGTGCCGGTCAGGCTCGTCGGCGCGGGCACCGAGGAGGCGCTATTCGAGACGCTGTTCATCGCCGAAGCAAGCTGCTGTGCGAGCTGGTCGAGCTGCGACTGCGCGTCCGGCAAGGTGTCGTCACGGAGGGTGATCAGCGCCCCGATGTCCCCGCCGGTGATCTGCGAGGTGATGTCGACGCCGTTCACCGTGATCGCGCTGAAGCCGCTCGACGACGAGCCGGCCGAGTAGGTCGTCGCCGCCGTCACATTGGCGGCGGCGGTATAGCTGATCGTGTGCGCGGACGAGTCCACCAGCGCCTGGCCGGACGTGGTGTAGATCTGGAGATCGCCGTTCGATGCCGTGAAATAGCTGATGTTCATCTTCGAGGCGAGATCCTGGAGCGCGGTGTTGCGCTGGTCCTCCAGGTCCGCCGTCGACTGGCCCGCCGCCGCGGTCTGCTTGATCTGGGCGTTGAGATCCGCGATCTGCTGCAGGTCCGTGTTGACGTCGTCGATCGAGGACGCGATGTCCTGGTCGGCGTCGGAGCGCAGCTTCTGGATCCCGCTCGATGTCTCCCGCAACTGGCTTGCGACGTCGTCGAGCGCGCTGACGACGTTGGATTGCAGCGAGGCGCTGCTCGGCGTGCTCGCCAGCGACGAGAGCGCCGATTCCAGCGATGCAATGCTGTTGGCGAGCGAGGTCCCGGACGAGGAATCGTCGCTGCTGCTGATCGAGCCGTAGAGCTTCTGGAGCGACGTCAGGTAGGTGTTGGTGGTGTCGGCCGCGCCGAGGTCGGAATCCGCACCGACCAGCGACTTCAAGAGCAGCTTGTCGACCGTCGAGGTGATGCCCGTCACCGTGACGCCGGTACCGACGCCGTTGGTGACGCTGCTCGACTGGCTTGCGGACTTCTTGGTATAGCCCGTCGTGTCGGCGTTCGAGATGTTCGACGACGTCACGCTGATCTGCACGGACGTCGCCGACAATCCGCTGAAAGCAATCGATCGTGCGATATCGAGTGACACGGCGGGCTCCTCGAACCGTCAGGCGCTGCGGCTGGTGCCGCTGGAGACCGCCCGAGCGGCGGCGACGCGGCCGGAGGCACCATAGGGCGACACCGCGGCGATCTGCTCGCGGATCGCCTGCATCACCGCCTCGATCCGGCGGTTGCTGGCCTCGATCGCCGCGCGCAGCCGCACCAGATTCTCGTCCATCGCCGC
Source organism: Bradyrhizobium sp. CCBAU 45389 (assembly GCF_028128625.1). Lineage (NCBI taxonomy): Bacteria > Pseudomonadati > Pseudomonadota > Alphaproteobacteria > Hyphomicrobiales > Nitrobacteraceae > Bradyrhizobium > Bradyrhizobium sp. CCBAU 45389. Next base: position 515,272 of record NZ_LBIY01000099.1, read on the forward strand.
ACGCAGCTTCAGGATCTTGTCCATCAGCTGCTCGCGAAGGATGCGGTCGCGCACATGCAGGCTGGTCGAGCCCGCCGCGCATTCGGCCACCGTCCGCTCGAACATCTCCGCCAGCCGGTTCTTCTCGTCGACCTGTTTCAGGCGCGAGGCAGGCAGGCCCTTGGCGAGCTCGGCATTCTCCTCGGCGACAAGCGCGGTCAGCGTGTCGATCAGCGTGATCAGCGACTTGATCCTGACGTCGCCATTCGCAGCGTTCGTCATCTTGGCCTGGGCTACACTCATGGTCATCGCCTTCTTCTAGTTATGCCGGTTGCCGCGACGGACTTGCGAGCTGCGCAAATACGCACCGATCGCGGTCGCCCTGACGGTTGCCTGCCTCATCTCGCCCTCGATCTCCGCGCATTCCCGCAGGAGACCGCGGCGTGTCGTTTCGACGTCGTCGAGCAGCGCAAGGAGCTGCTTGCGGTCACGGCCCCTGACGGTCGCGGCTCGCGCCAGCAGCCGCTGCATCCTGCGCAACAGCGCTTCGCCGGCCGCGTTTGCCTTTTCACCGGCCATCGCTCACCTCATCGCCGAGATCAGGGTGTCGTACATCTTGTTGACGGTGGAGATGACCTGGGACGCGGCGGAATAAGCCTGCTGCGCCGAGATCATGCTCGAGAACTGGCTCGAGGTATCGGTGGTCGAGGATTCCAGCTCGCTGCCGTAGATCGTGCCCGCGCCGTTCTCGCCGGAGCCCTGCAGCGAGGCATTGCCCGAAGTAACGGTCGCCGAATAGAGTCCGTTGCTGGACGCGGCGAGCCCGTTGGGATCGGCGAAGGTCGCAACTGCGATCTTGTAGATCGCAATGGTCTCGCCGTTGGAATAGGTCGCGTTGACGAGGCCGTCGTCGCCGATCGAGATGCTCGATAGCTTGCCGTAGGAGAGGCCGTCCGAATCGATGCTGGTGACGTTGACCGAGGGCGTGGTCTCGCCGGAGGCATATTGCGTCAGGCCATCGGTGCCGCCGACCGTGCCGAGATCCATGGTGATCGTGCTGTCGGCCGCGCCGTCGGTCCAGCCGGTGATCGAGACGGTCGCCGGGTCCGGGCTGGTGCTCGCCAGCGAGCCGTCGCTGTTGAAGGTGATGTCGATCGTGCCCGAGGCGGTGCCCGTCGCGGTCGTGGTGTCCGAGGTCGAGGTCGGATTGGCGAAGCTCGCGCTCCAGGCGTTGGTGCCGGTCTTGGTCCAGGTGATCTGCATCGTATTCGCCGCGCCGAGCGAATCGTAGACCGTCATCGAGCTGGTATAGGTGTCGCCGGTGGCGGCATCCGACGGCAGATTGGCCGCAATCGTGGTCTTGGTGGTGGCGCTGCCGCTGGTCGAGGCGACCTGGGTGTTGATGGCCTCGAGATTGCTCGCCGATTCGCTGCCGACGACATTGCCGTCCGCATCGGTGCGCCAGCCCTCGAGATAGCTGCCGCTGTTCTCGAGATAGCCGGCATTGTTGATCGTGAAGGCGCCGTTGCGGGTATAGGACGTGATGCCGCCGGACGTGGCACTGGTCACCACGAAGAAGCCCGAGCCCTGGATCGCGACGTCGGTGGCATTGGAGGTCGCGGCGAGCAGGCCCTGCTGGGTGATGTTGGAACGGCCCGAGACGGTGACGCCGCCCGACGCGTAGGAGGTGGTGTTGCTCGAAGCCGTCACGAGCGCGTCGAACATCGCCGACGTCGTCTTGTAGCCGGTCGTATCGGAGTTGGCGATGTTGTCGCTGATCATCGACAGGGACTGGCTCTGCGCACTGAGCGCCGAGATCGCCGAGGACAATGCACCGGTGAGACTCATGATGAAACTCCTAGAAAAGCAGGCCTTGAGATCAGGACGTGACGCCGAGGATGTTGGCGGCGCTGACGGCGACGCCGTTCACCGTCAGCGAAGGCGTGGACGTCGAGGTGTCGATGCCGGTCACCGTGCCGGTGACGGTCGTGTAATTGAGGACCGAGTTGCCGGCGCTATCAGTCGCGGTCACCGAGATGGTGTACTTGCCGCCGTCAGAGAGCTGATTGCCGCTTGAATCCTTGCCGTCCCAGGTGAAGGTGTTCGAGCCGGAGTTTCCCGTCCCGGTGCCGGTGTAGACGACGTTGCCGGAGGAGTCCGAGATGCTGATCGAGACGTTCGAAGCCGCCGAGGACAGCGAATAGCCGAACGTTGCCGAGCCGTTGCTCAGGGTCGAGGTGTCGGTCTTCGCCTCGACGGTGTGGCCGATATAGTTCACCGAGTTCAGCGTCACGAGGCTCGAGAATGAGCTCGCGAGCGAGGACATGTTGGAGTTGATCGACTCCTGCTGGGTGAAATTGGCGTAGGAGGTGAGCTGGTTGATGAAGTCGGTGGTCGAGGTCGCGTTCAGCGGATCCTGGTTCTGGAGCTCGCTGACGAGCAGGCTGAGAAAGTCGCTCGACGTCAGCGACGAACTCGATGACGTGCTCGACGACGACGTCGTCGTGGTCGCGGTCGTCGCTGAACTTACGGCGGAAACGGTCATCAGAAACTCCGCTTTCTTGCGCGGTCGGCGAGCCGGTGTCGGGTCGCGGCGCTTGAAATCTGTGTGCTGATGAAACGCATGGACGCGCGGATTCAGGCGAGGATTCGCGCGTGAGAAAATGGCTTTCGACACGGCAAAATCTGCCGCTCGCGCGTCTTAAAAGAGCGGTGAGTTCAAGGTGATTTGCATCGTCGGTGACGCTGCGCTCGCTCGCCCCGCAAGCGGGGAGAGGCGAAGCAAGAAACGAGTTCTAGTCGAGAGAGGCCGTTCAGCTCTCCGCCGTCTCGCCTTCCGTGCGCGGCTCGGCGGTGTCGCCTTTCATTTTCGCAGCAGCAGCGACGATGCGGTCGGCGAGGCCCTTCGGCGCACGGACCGGGGGCGCAGTAAGCGCCTGGCGCAACGCGCGCGCTTCGTCCAGCAGGGCCTCCGCGGCGGAGGATTGCGCCAGCAGCGCTTCGGCGGGCAAACGCCGGTCGTCGGGCCAGAGGGAGAGATCCTCGCCCAGCCGATCGATCAGTTCCTCAAACTCGGTGACGTCCATCGCCCGCCGATCCCGCCTCGGTCAGGCTCGTCATAAAGCATTGCAGGCGCGGCGGAAACCGGATTTCAACGGCCTCGGGCGCCAAAAGCGCCCGCGGCGCTACGGAAAGCGGTGGAAACGGCACCCTGCCCTCCCCACGTCGCGGAGGAGCAGGCGTCGTCAGCCCTTGCAGACCGGATCGGCTGGCCCCGGCTTGCCGCTCCGCACGGTCGTGTCGACGAATTCCCAGGCCTCCCGCAGCTCGGTCAGCCCGGCGATGATGCGGCCGAAACTTTGGCGGGCGTGCGGACGGCCATAGGACTTGAGGCTCGCCAGGATCATCGCGTTGTAGGTCTGGAACAGACGCTCCGCCACGTCGCCGCCTTTGGCGAAATCGAGGTTGTGGCTGAGCCCGCGCAGGATCGCGGTCGCCTTCATCAGGTAGTCGTGCCCTTCCTCGAAGCGCCGCGCCTCCTGGGCCGCCAGCGATTTCTGCAGAAACGTGATCGTGCCGCCAAGCAGCATCGAGACCGCCTTGAGCGGCGGCACGGTCGTCGCCGTTCCCCGATAGGCCTGGTTGGCCATGTACGCCATCGGATTGTGCATCATCAATCACTCGAGCTGGAATTGAGCAGGGCCTTGAGATAGTCGAGCGTGCTGTTGGCGCTCTCGATCGCGGCCTGGTACTTCGCGTATTGCGTCTGGAGCTGCGACTGCAGCGTCGAGGCCGCGCTGTTGATGTCGTCGACCTTCTGCTGAAGCTCGTCGTCGCGGTTGGTCAGGCTGGTGATCTGCGTTTGCAGCGCGCCTGACGACGACGAATAGTTCTTCGCGATCTGATAGATCTGCGATGCAATCCCGGTGGTCGAGGTCACCGTGATCGACTGCGAGGTCGAACCGCTATAGGTGAAGGCCATGCCGGCATAGATCGAGCCAGAGGCGCCAATGATGGTGGTGCCGCTGACCGTGAACAGCGAGGAGTCGCCGCCGACCGAGGCCGCGGTGAGATTGCCGTCGGAATCGACGGTGAGATCCAGCGTGAACGATTGCGGCGACGTCCCGGTGTTGACGACGCTGAGCTGGCTCGACGACGTCGTGGTCTGCGCCGACAGCAGCTTGGTCACGCCGCTCAGATTGGTGCTCAGGATATCCGACAGCGTCGAGGTGTCGAGCTCGAGCTCGTTCTTCTCGTTGAAGGACAGGCCGAGATCGGCCATGGTCATGTCGCCTACGGTGCTGTTCAGGGCGTTCTGCAGCGCATCCATGATGTTGCGCATCGTTCCGTCGCCAAACAGGACCGCGCTCGAGTCCGCCGTGCCATCGGTTGCGGTCGCCTGCTGGGCGATGACCTCATCGCGAAAGGCGTTGTAGTTGGTGACGAACGTCTCCAGCGCCGATTCGATCTGGCTGGTATCGGTCTCGATGCTGATGTTCAGCGAGGTTCCGTCCGGCGTCGCCTGGAGCAGGCTGAAGGTGACCCCGCTCAGGACGTCCGAGATGTCGTTGGTATCGCGGGTCATCGAGATGCCGTCGAGCGTGAACTCGGCCGACTGCGCCTCCTGGATGACGTTGGTGAAGCTGCCCGAGCTGTCGGTCACGCCGAGCTCGTTCATGATGTCGTCGCCGGACGTGCTGGAATAAGTGATATCGGCCGCATCCTCGGTGCCGGTCAGCACCATCTGGTACGACGTGCTGGAGACCTGCACGATGGAGGCCTGGACGTTGGTCGTCGAGGTCTGTGCATTGATGGCATCGACGACGTCCTGCAGCGACATCGTGCTGGTGACGGTGATGTCGGACGTAGCACCGCCCGAAAGGCCGATGGAAAACGTGCCGGAATAGCCGAGCTCGTCGGTCTGGCTCGATTGCGCGGTGCCGGAAACCTTGTGTGCGGTCGCGAGCTGACTGATCGTCAGCGTATGGTCGCCGATCGCAGCCCCGTTCTTGATCGTCATGGAGAGCGCCGACGAGGCGCTGACATCGCCGGTCGAGCTGATGCTCGCGGCGCGCGTCGCGAACGCGCTGCTGGAGAGCGAGTTGACCACCGCGGTCGAGAGCGACGACAGGCCCGAATACAGCGTCTGCAGATCGGTCTGCAGCGTCTGATAGGCCGAGATCTTGGCCTCGTTGTTCGTGATCGTGGTCGAGATCGTGTCCGCCTGCGCGGTTTTCGCGTCGACTGCGGACTGGATCAGCGCGGACCAGTCGATGCTGCTCGAATTGGTCGTCCCGCTCGTGGTGACGGTGACGCCGGAACTTGTGCTGCTGCTGGTTGAGCTGACGCTGGTCACTTTGCCTGACTATCCCCTGGCAGGGAGCGGGCCGGCGTCATGCCGGCCCGCCCGGATCATCATCAGCCCAGCAGCTTGAGCAGGTACTGCGGCATCTGGTTCGCCGCGGCCAGCGCCGAGACGGCGGCCTGGGTCTTCACTTCCGCGGACGAGAGCTTGGACTGCTCGGCCGCGATGTCGACGTCCTTGATCGCCGAATTCGCTGACTGCAGGTTCTGGGTCTGGGTCGAGATCGAGTCGGCGCTGAAGTTGAAGCGCGATTCCTGGGCGCCGATGCTGGCGCGGGCGGCGGAAACCGTATCGATTGCCGTATCGAGCGTGGTCAGTGCCGAGGTCGCATCCGACAGCGTGCTGACGTCCAGCGAGGAGACGCCGAGCGAGGATGCGGTGAGGCTGGTGAGCGTGATCGTGATGGTGTCCGAGCCGGACGAGCCGACCAGCACCGAGACGCCCGAGGCGAACACGCTGGAGCCGTCGAGCAGGCTCTGGCTGGAATAGCGGGTGCCGGACGCGATCGAGTCGATTTCGCTCGTGAGCTGCGTGAATTCCGAGTTGATGTAGGCGCGGCTGGAGTCGGTCGTGGTGCCCGAGGCGGACTCGGAGGCGAGCGACTTCATGCGGGCCAGAATGTCGGAGATGTTCGAAGCGCCGCCATCGGCGGTCTGCAGGATCGCGGTCGCCTGCGAGGCGTTGGTCGCGGCCTGCTGCAGGGTGGTGACGTCCGAGGAGATGCGGGTCGAGATCGCAAGGCCGGCGGCGTCGTCGGACGCGGAGGTGATGCGCGAGCCGCTCGACAGCTTCGAGAGCGAGCTGGTCTCCTGCGACGAATTGATGTTGAGGTAACGGACCGCGGCGTTGGCGGCGGTATTGGTATTGATTGCGGGCATTGGAAGCTCCTGTGCTGATGGGCATGGCGTGCCGCATCGTTGAAATCGACTTACGACGACGCGGACCGCAGCCCCGTCCGTTCGCTCAAACGGCGGAGCGCAGAGAGATCAGGCGCGGAAAATTTTGCGGCGTGAACTTTATGGTTAGCAGTCGGTAAACGCGGTGCGGATGTCGCGTTCGTGCTTGCGCAGCAGCTGCCGGAGCTGCTGGCGCCCCCGCTTGAGCAGCGACTCTACCGCGGCGACCGTCGTGTCCATCACCTGGGCGATCTCGCCGTTGCTCATGTTCTCGTGGTACGAGAAGATCACCGCGATGCGCTGCTGCTCGGGCAGGCGCTGCATCGCGAGCTCCAGCATATCGTTCAGCTCGTTGCGCTCGATGATCTCGACGGCGCCGGGCTGACCGTCGGCGACTTCCGGCACCGTCTCGACATTCTCGTTGCGCGGCTTGCGACGCAGATCGATGCAGCGGTTGGAGATGACGCGGTAGAGCCAGGTCGAGAACTTGGCGCGGCCGTGCTGCCAGCGACCGCGATGGCTCCAGACCTTGAGCATGGTGTCCTGCACCACGTCCTCGGCATCCGCCGCGTTGCCGACGATGCGCAGGGCGATCGCATAGGCGCGATCGATGTGACGCTCGACCAGCATGCGGAACGCCGCCTCGTCGTCGGCAGCGAGCCTGTCCAGCAACTCGCTGTCTTCGTCGAAGACGACATCGTCGGCAGCGGGCGCGCTGTCCGGCGCGAGCGGCACCGACGGCGTCACCTGCACGACCGCATCGACCGGCGCCGTCGTCGTGATCTCGGCCTCGGCGGGAGCCCAGACATCAGCAGCGTAACTCATCCCGCAACCTCCAACCCGCAACGCCGGCGGCGCACATGCCACACGGCTTCCAGGCGTTGAACGGGCCACCAAAACGATCCAGGCGGAGAATTTTTGTTATTTTTCAAGATGTTAGCCGGTCGTTTTTGCCGAGTGTCGGGCAATAATTGCCGACCGCGCGATCATCTCGCGCGTCACACCTGCAATCATCACATCGTCTCGCGCCATGGCGGATCATCCATCCTGAACAGATGTCGTGGAGAGAAAACGCTGACATTACGCGGCACTAGGCGATCGAACGCGACGCGCGCGCAGCGCATCAAGACGCGATTGTTTCCGAGTGTGAATGAACGCGAGACGACTTCCGCACCCGGCAATTTTTTCCGAATCACCTTTTTCGAACCTAGCGATTTTTTTGAATCTGTCAGTCGCTGCGAATGCGATTTTGAATCGCGCGTGAACTTTTTTCGCGCGTGCGGCGCCTGACTCGTCAAATGCGCACGTTAATCGTCCTGGTGGACGGGGAAGTGCAGCATGACGATCGCAACGACCGGCGCAGCGCGCAGCGCCCAAATTGTTTCTGCTTGGTCGTTCGATGTTTTCGATACATTTCTGGTTCGAGCCTGCACGACACCAGATGGCGTATTTGAAAGGACTTACGAGCTCTCGGGCATTTCAAGAACTTGTCCGAATGTTTCCGTCAGTTTCGTTCAGCATCGAATCCAGGCCGAAGGGCGCGCACGCAGGGCCGCGAAGGACAAGCGCGGCGCGGTCGAAGTTCACATCGAGGACATCTATTCGTTCTTTCCGTTCAATCTGTTCGGTCTCACGCGTAGCGATCTGAGCGACCTCGTCGAATCGGAGTTCGCGGCCGAGCTGGAGCTCTGCCGCGTCAATCCGGACATGCTTCGGCAATACTCGGAAATGAAACGCACCGGCCATCGCGTCGGATTCATCTCCGATACCTATTGGGATTCCGATCGGCTGGCGCGGCTGCTGCGCGCCTGCCGCCCCGGCCTCGTCTGGGACTTTCTCTACGCCTCCTGCGACCATGGCAGCGGCAAGAGCGAAGCGCTGTTCGCGAAGTACCTGACCGAGCAGGGCGTCGACGCCGGCGCCTCCGTCCACATCGGCGACAACGAGCAAGCCGACATCAAGGGCGCGCGACGCCACGGCATCCGGCCGCGTTACTACCCCCAGGCTTCGCGCGAATTGGCTTCGAAGCTGCAGCGTGAAACCTCGCTGTTCGAGCTGCTGTGCCCGGCCGCCCCTTCGCGGCTCGATCACGGTTCGCGCACGCTGCGGCGCATGATGGCCGCACGAAGCGCCGAGAAGTCTCCGGCCTATCACCTGGGCGCGACAGTGCTCGGACCGGTGATGACCGCCTTCGACGCCTTTGTCGCGGGGCGCTGCGAGCAGATCGGAGGTCCCGGCCGGCGGGTCGCGCTCGGCTTTCTCGGTCGTGACGGCTTTCTGTCGCAGCGGATCTGGCAGGAGTTGCACGGGGCGACCTCGGCCTATCTCGAGATCAACCGCCGCGTCAGCCTGATGGCCTCGGCCGACACGATGCAGCCACTCGTCGATTTCCTCGCCAAGATAGCGAAGCTCGACGCACCGACCTTCCGCGACATGGTCAAGGTCGTGCCACCGAAGGTCGCCGCGTTTTTCGCGAGATCGCCCGACGGGATCGTGACCGGCCAGGAGCTCGCCGAGGCGCTGCCCGCCCTGATGGAGACCGGCGAGCTTCTCGAGCTAGCCGAAATCCTGCGTGCGCGGCTGCTCGCCTATCTGCGCCGCACGATACCGGGCTTTGACGACTGTACCGACCTCGTGCTTGCCGACCTCGGCTATTCCGGCAGCGTGCAGAAGGCTCTCCGGCGTGTCTTCGACCTGGAAGGGATCAGGATCCGCCTCCATGGCGTCTATCTCATCTCCCTTGATGATTCCTTCGACGATCTCGCCGAGCAGGACAGCGCCACAGGCTTCATCTCCGATCTCGTGATCACGCCCCACGTCAAGCGCATGCTGGTGCGCAACGTCGCGCTGCTGGAGCAGGCCTGCTGCTCCGCCGATGGCTCGGTGCGCGACTATGACGGCGGTAAGATCCTGCGCGAGATCAACCCACATTCCGCCAGCCAGATCGCGCTGGCCACCGACATCCAGGCCGGCGCGCTCGCCTTCGCGGCAGGCGCCGCGGACGTTGCACGGGACTTCTCTTTGAGCCCCTATGCCGCGCCCGACGTCGCTGCACGGTGGAGCGCCGCGACACTGGCGCGCCTGTTGCTGCTGCCCGATGGCGACGAGCTGGCTCTGCTTGGCGGCCTGCAGCATGATGTCAATCTCGGCACGCAGGCGCTGGCGCCGATGCTCGACCGCGACTTCGTCCGCAATCAGATCACCGCCCGCGGCCTCTCGGCTGCCTGCACGTCGGCCGGGCCGCCGATGTGGCTTGCCGGCAGCTTCGCGCTGATGTCGCCGTCCTACGCCTATCTCTATACGCTGTTCGGCGCCAACCGCCTGCCCGCCGACGTCTTCGAAGAGAGCCCCTGCGGCGTGGTTCAGGTCGGATTGTTTCGCGCCAATGGCGAGGCGGCGCTGGAATCGGTCGCCGTGCACCGGACCGGGCTCGGGGAGCTGCGCGTGCGCATTCCGGTCTCGCGCGCCATGGGTATCGCCATGCTCGCGCTTCCGCTGCCGAAATTCGCGGCCGAGGGCCTCCTGCATGGCGTCACCCTGCAATCCGCCGGCGAGATCCGCGAGGCCGCCGCAAGTCAGGACGTCATCGGCATTGCAGCCGGGAGCCTGGTCTATGCCGGCGTACAGCGGAACGGCGAGCACTATCGCGCCGAGAGCGACGACGGCTGCCTGCTGATCCCGGTGGCGCCGATGACGCAGGAGCTCGCGATCTATTCCGTCGCGATCACCCCGCTCGGCGCCGGCACCAAATAGTGCGCCTGATCGCGCCGCCCGGGACGTTGAAGTCCAAGGCTGGCGCGAGGGGGCACGGAATTGACGGACGAGACGCACGAAAACCTTGATCAGCTGCTGCAATCCGGCGGTGTCAGGCTCGGCCCGCCCCAGCGTGACCGCCTGAGCTGGCTGGTCGATCAGTATGGCGCGCCGACGCTCGACGATTTCAGCAAGGGCCGGCGAAACGGCGTCATCATTCTCAGGGAGCCACCGAGCGGGGCGGCCGCCGAGCTGTTCTATCGCTCGCTCACCCCCGGCTGCGCCGTCGTCATTCCCAGAAGCGAGAATCCCGGCTTCGATTTCCTCAAGTCCAAGCTGACCGAATTCGGCACCGTCGGCCCCTGCGGCGCGGACGGCCCGCACGAGATGTGGTGGGGCGGCATCGGCTGGTCGAAATTCCTCACCGCCGCCAACACATCCACCGGTCGCCCGCGGATCGTCTCCTGCTATCCGCGCGGGGCCGATGCGACCGCGGCCTTCGCGCTGCGGCACTCGCTCGAGCGCTTCGACCTCGCCTGCCACATCGAGCCGATCGAGACCCAGTTCGCCGACCGCATCCTCTGCTTCGAGAAGGCGGAGTTCATGATGCGGATGTGGAACAAGTATCGCGAGCCGCTGCTGTTCGTCGAGGCCCGCGCGGTGTTGCGCGAGGCGCCACTGCTTCCGACGGTCCTCGGCTGCGATGTCGCCTTGCACAAATGGAATCGCTGGGAAATGTCGGCGCGCACGCTCTATCTGGGGCGCACCAGGGCCGCCGAGACACTGCTCCGCACCTGGCAGCAACTCGCCGCGTCCTATCCTGCGATCTGGGAGGGCTATCTGCTCGATCAGGCCTGGAGCCTGACCTCCTCACAGCTGCCGCTCGACACCGTGTGGCTCCCCCGCTCCTATCATTCGCTGAAAGGCGACCTCGGCGCGATGCGCGCCACGATCCTGCATGACCAGCAGACCACGACGCTGGATCTCGGCCCAGATCCCGGCTTTGGCGGCACTGCGCGCGCGGCCCGCCGCGCCGGACGCACCGGTTCCCGCGATGCCTTCATGGTGATGACCTCGAAAACCGCGACCGGCGACGGCATCGCCGTGATCCTGCGCGACGTCTCGGCCAGCGACGCGGGCGCGGTGGCTGCGACGGTGGAAGCCGTGACCGGTGCCTATGCCGCCGATTGCGGCGGCTACGGCCGGCTCGAGTTGTCGCTCTGTGCCTGGCAAGGCGACGTCGGCGCCGCGCGCGAAGCCGCCGCGCTCGCGCGCTACCGCATCCTGGAGATCGCGCCGGGTCAGCGCATTGCCAACGATTTCTTCGCGACCCACGCCTCCGACCAAGCGGCCATGACCGCCCGCCATCTCTTCCCCTGACGGATATCAGACGATGCTCAAGACCATCATCCTGCTCACCGATACCGTGCAACAGCAGCAGCCACTGGCCAATCTGCTCCGCGAGCACAATCGCGACCTCGCCTTCTGCTCGGCGCTGCGCGCATCGGACCTCAGCGCGATCGAGGCAGACGTGCTGAGCGAAGCCCGGCTGGTGTCCTTCGCCGCCGACGTCGCCGTCCCCGAGAAATTCCTGCTCCGGCTCGGCTATGGCGCCTACAAGTTCTACGTCGCACCGACGCAATATCCGGGCCTGCCGCCGGCGCCCGAGGAGAGCGACGAGGATCCGCGCTGCTATTCGGTGATCGCGCAGTCGATGACGATCTGGCCTGATTTCAAGAAGGTGGTCGGCCTGGAGACCGTGACGATCCCTGATGGCACCGTCCCTGCCGAACGCGAGCGGCTGGTGTTCTCCCGCCTTGCGCACCTGTTCTGGCAGATGTCGGGCATGATCGCCGGCGAGGCGACGGATATCCCTGCTATCATCGGGTCCGGCGAGAACCAGCGCCCGACGCTTGCGATGATGAACTGAGGCTAGCCGGCGGACCTGCGAGCCTGCGCTGACAGCGCGTCGCGGTGCCCGGGCGCCGCGATCGCGATCATGCGGCGCGCCCGCTCGGCAAGGCCGCAGCCGCGCAGCTCGGCGATGCCCCATTCGGTGACGATGGCATCGACATCGGCGCGCGGTGTGGTCACGGTCTCGACATTGGCGACGATCCGGCTGGTTCCGTCCGACGCCGTCGCCGGCAGCGCGATGATCGCCCTGCCCCCGCGTGACGCATTGGCGCCGCGCACGAAATCGAGTTGCCCGCCGATCGCGCCGACCGCAACGCCATTCAGCGTCTCGGAATTGACGCTGCCATCGAGCCCGACCTGAAGCGCCGAGTTGATCGCGACCAGGCGATCGATCCGCGCCAGCACGTTTTGACCGTGCGTGTAGGACGTCGGCCGCACCGCCACCGCCTTGTTCTCGTGCACGAAGCGGTAGAGCCGCTGCGACCCGATCACCTGGTTGGTGACGGTGATCCCGGCATCCATCCCCTTCTCCGCATTCGTCACCGCGCCGCGCTCGATCAGATCGACGACGGCATCGTTGATCAGGCCGGAATGAATGCCGAGATTGCGCACATGGGACAGCGACGACAGGATCGCATCCGGAATGCGGCCGACGCCGAACTGGAGCGTGCTGCCGTCGGAGATCAGGTTTGCCGCGTGGGCGGCAATCCGACGCGAGACGTCGTCGAGCGGCGTCGATACCAGTTCGACCGGCGGGCGGAGCGCCGCGACGCGCATCTGGATCGGCACGTCCTCCGGCCACTCCGCACCGAACGTAAAGGGTGCATCCGGATTGATCTCGGCGATGACGAGGCGGGCGCCGCGCGCGGCATCGATGACATAGTCGTTGGAGAGGCTGGCACTGAGCCTTCCGTCGTCGGCCTCCGCGAGTTGCACCAGGACGACGTCCGCCCTGTGGCGGTGCGCAGCGAAATCGGCACAGAAGGTGCTGTAGTTGCTCGGGATCACATCAAGCCGCCCGGCCCTGGCGAGCCGCCGCGCATTGCCGATCACGCCATAGCTCTGGAACGACACATTCGCAGCTGCCACGGAAAACGTCTCCGAGAACACCGGCCCGATCATCATCCGGAACGGCGGAAGCAGCGCCGCCTGCGTCATCAGCGCCTCGGTCAGGGTGACCGGCTCCGCCGTCGCCTGCCCGCACACCACGAGATCGCCTTCACGGATCAGGCCGGAAAAATCGATCGGCGGCGGGCCCCCGGACATTGCCGGCTCAGCCCATCGGGGTGAGGCGCGCGGAGGACTCAGCCAGCAGCGTGCGCAGCTCCGTCTTCACGATCTTGCCATAGCTGTTCTTGGGTAACTCGGCGGTGAGGTAGTAGTGCTTGGGCCTTTTGAAACGCGCAATCCAGGCATTGCACATCTGGTCGAGCTCCTCCCGCGTCACCGCCCTGCCCGCAACGGGAACGACAACGGCCACGACCTCCTCGCCCCATTCCAGGTGCGGCCGGCCGATCACCGAGACCTCGGCGACGGCCTCATGCCGCAGCAGCACCTCCTCGACCTCGCGCGGATAGATGTTGGTGCCGCCGGAGATGATGACATCCTTGGAGCGGTCCTTCAGCGTCAGGAAGCCGTCGACATCGAAGGCACCCATGTCGCCGGTATAGAGCCAGCCCTCACGCAACGTATTCCCTGTGGCATCCGGGTTCTGCCAATAGCCGGACATCACGGTATCGCCGCGCACGATGATCTCGCCGACCTCGCCGGGCGCAACGTCGCGACCCGCTTCGTCCACGGTGCGCACCTGCACGACGCCCTGCGCGATGCCGACCGAGGCAAGACGCTCCTCGTGGCGCGGATGACCGGCGTCGACATGCATGGATTTGGGCAGGTAGGTGATGGTCATCGGCGTCTCGCCCTGACCATAGATTTGCGCGAGCTTCGGCCCGAACACGCCGAGTGCGGCCTTGCAGTCGGCGACATACATGGGGCCACCGCCATAGATGATGGTCTTCAGTCCCGGCGCGGTTGCGCCCGCCGCTTCCGCCGCAACCGTCAGGCGCCGCACCATGGTGGGCGCGGCGAAGAAGGAGATGTTGTCGCGCTTCGCCGTCAGCTCCAGGATCTCGTCGGGCTCGAAGCGGCCGCTCTCCGGGATGATCTGCGCACCCATGCCGAGCACATGCGGCACCATGTAGAGGCCGGAGCCGTGCGACATCGGCGCGGCGTGCAGCAGCGCCTCGCCTGGTACGATCGGATTGATCTCGGCGAGATAGTTCAGCGACATCGCAAGCAGATTGCGATGGCTGAGCACCGCGCCCTTGGGCCGGCCGGTGGTGCCGCTGGTGTAGAAGATCCAGGCGGGATCGGTGATCCCTACGTCGGCGATGGCGATGCCGTCGGCCTTCTCCAGCGCGCGATGCTCGGCCGAGCCGATTTCGATCACGCGCGGCTTGGCCGTGCCGAGCGCCAACGCCTCCGACGCGACGCCTGCCATATCCTCGGTCACGAACATCACCGCAGCGCCGGAGTTGTCGAGAATAAAGGCAACCTCGCGCGGATGCAGTTTTGCATTGATCGGGACGGCGACCAGACCGGCATGCCAGCAGGCATAGAGGCAGGCGACATAGTCGGGCACGTTCTTCATCAGCAGCGCGACGCGCTCGCCCTTGGCGAGGCCGAAGCGTTGCTGCAACGACGCCGCCAGCGACGCCACCGTCGCGGCGAGCCGGCCGTAGTCCGCGACCGGCGTCAGCCCCTTGAACAGCGCCGGCGCGGACGCATCGGCCTTCGCGGCACGCAGAAGATGCTGAGCGAGGTTCATGGGCGATCCTCCACGGCCAGTCTAGTACGACTTGGCGAGCCCCAGCACCTTCTCCGCAATAAAGCTGAGCGCAAGCTGCGGGCTGACCGGCGCGATGCGCGGGATCAGCACTTCGCGCAAATAGCGCTCGACGTGGAATTCCTTGGCGTAGCCAAAGCCGCCATGGGTCATCACGGCCTGCTCGCAGGCATGGTATCCGGCTTCGCCTGCGAAGTATTTCGCGGCGTTCGCGCCGGCGCCGCAGGGCAAGCCCTTGTCATATTGCCAGGCCGCCTGCATCACCATCAGCCAGGCCGCCTCGAGCTCGACCCAGTTCACCGCGAGCGGATGCTGGATGCCCTGGTTCTTGCCGATCGGACGGTTGAAGACAACGCGCGTCTTGGCGTATTCGGTCGCGCGCGACAGCGCGAGCTTGCCGAGACCAACGGCTTCCGCCGCGATCAGGATGCGCTCGGGGTTCATGCCCTCGAGGATGTACTGAAAGCCCTTGCCCTCTTCGCCGATGCGGTCCTCCATCGGGATCTCGAAATCCTCGAAGAACAGCTCGTTGGAATCGACGATCTTGCGGCCCATCTTCTCGATCTCGTGAACCTTGATCCTGCTGCGGTCGAAATCGGTGTAGAACAGGCTGAGCCCGTGGGTCGGCGAGCGCACCTCCTCCAGCGGCGTGGTGCGCGCCAGCAGCAGGATCTTGTGCGCGACCTGCGCGGTCGAGATCCACACCTTCTGGCCGTTGACGATGTAGCGGTCGTTCTTGGCGACCGCGCGGGTCTTCAGTTGCGTGGTGTTGAGGCCGGTGTTGGGCTCGGTGACGGCAAAGCACGCCTTCTCGCGGCCCTCGACCATCGGCGGCAGCATGCGCTTACGCTGTTCTTCCGTGCCAAACACCACGACCGGGTTAAGCCCGAACACGTTGATGTGCACGGCAGACGCCCCCGACATGCCGGCGCCCGACTCCGCGATCGTGCGCATCATGATGGCGGCTTCGGTGATGCCGAGCCCGGAGCCGCCATATTCCTCAGGCACGCAGATGCCGAGCCAGCCGGCGTCCGCCAGCGCCTTGTGGAAATCATGCGGGAAACCGCCGTCGTGGTCCTTCTTCAGCCAGTAGGCATCGGGAAAGCCTTCGCAGATCTTGGCAATGGCATCGCGAATGGCTTCCTGCTGATCGGTGAGCGCGAAATCCATGTTCTTGATCTCCTTCTTGGGAGCCGGGCTCCGATCCTAGCGCCCCATCTGCGAGGGCAGCCAGAGGATGATGGACGGAAACGCCACCAGGATCGCGATCGCGATCAGGTGCGCGATGAAATGCGGGAAGGTGCCGTGGAACACTTCCGCCACCGGCCGCTTGGCGTAGCGGGCGACGATGAAGCAGTTCAGCCCGACCGGCGGCGTGATCATGCCGACCTCGGCGGTGACGATCTTGATCACACCGAACCAGATCGGGTCGAAGCCGAGCGTCTTGATCAGCGGCAGCACGATCGGCACGGTCAGCACCAGGATCGCGATCTGGTCCATGAACGAGCCGAGCACGATATAGCCGCACAGGATCAGCGTGATGATCACCCAGCGCGAGGCCGGCAGCGAGCCGATCCAGGCGACGAGATCCTGCGTCACATGCGTGAGCGTGAAGAAATAGCCGAAGATCGAGGCACCGACCAGGATCATGATGATCATGCAGGTGCCGTGGCAGGCGCGCAGCAGCGTGTGATAGAGTGAGGACGGCGTGATCTTGCCCTTGACGATCGCGAGCAGGAAGGCGCCGAACGCGCCGAAAGCGGAAGCTTCGGTCGGCGTGGCGACGCCGAGATAGATCGTGCCTGTGACGATCGAGAACAGCACCACCATCGGCGAGACCTGCCACAGCAGCGCGAATTTCTCGCGCCACGGCACCGATTTCGCGGCCGGCGCGCGCGACGGATCCTGCCAGACCAGGAAGTAGATCGTGGCCATGATGGTGATGGTGACGAGGATCGCGGGGATGATGCCGCTGATCAGGAGCTTTCCGATGTTCACCTCGGCCAGCAGGCCGAAGATGACGAGCGCGACGCTGGTCGGCAGCAGCATCGACAGCGTGCCTGATATCGCGACCACGCCGGCGGCCATCTTCGGCTCGTAGCCCTGACGGATCATCGCCGGCAGACTGGTCGAGGACAGTGTCGCCGCCGAAGCGGTCGAGGTGCCGCAGATCGCACCAAAACCGGCGCCGGCGAGCGCGGTCGCCATGCCGAGACCGCCCGGGACACGCCCGACCCAGGCCGACGCTGTCTTGAACAGATCATCCGCGACGCCCGACAGCAGCACGAGGTCCGCCATCAAGAGGAACATCGGAATGGTGATCAGCTCGTAGGACGACACCGTCGAGAGCGGCGCGGTCTGCAGGATGCCGAACAGCGTGGACCATCCGCCGACCATGACGAGGCCGACCGAGCCGGAAAAGGCCATGGCGAAGCCGACGGGCGTGCCGAGCGCGAGCAGACCGAACAGCAGGGCGAGAACGATGAAGGGTGTCATGGATATCGCCCGTTACTCGAAGCTGCGTGCTTCACCGACGCCGGTCACCGGCGGCAGCGGATAGAGATCGCGCCCGCTGATGAGGCTCAGCACATTGCCGACGAGCTGAAGCACCAAGCGCAGCACCAGCACGCCGCAGCCGAACGGCACCAGCGCCGCCGAGATCCAGGTCGGCCAGGCAATCGCGCCGGCCAGCACATCGTGCTGCTCGTAATTCTCCAACGCCCGTTCGAACCCGACCTTGCAGATCAGGACGAACACGAACAGACCGGCGAGCGCGGTGACGATCTCCGACAGCCGCCGTCCCGCCGGCGAGAAGCGCGACAGCAGGATGTCGACGCCGACATGTGCATGCTCGCGCAGGCCGTCCGACAGCGTGAAGAAGAACACGCCAGCCAGCAGATAGAGCCCGATCAGATCATAGGTGAAGGCGAACGGACTGTTCAGCACGTAACGCATGAACACGTCGGTCACCACCAGCAGCATGATCACAAACAGGAACACCACCGCGATCACCGTCAGCGCGCGCTCCAGCGCGCCGAGCACATCTCCTGCCCGCTTGATCACCTCTGGCGCCTCCTTCTCTCTGTCGGATGACTTGACGCTTTACTTGCCGCCGGCGGCGAGCAGGTCTTCGAACTCCTTCAGCGCGGCGGATGCCTGCTTGCCGCGGCTGTCGAGCCCGCTCGCCCATTCCTTGCCGACACCCTTGAGCTTGTCCTTCATCTCGGTTCGGGTCGCCTCCGGCAGCGGATCGAAGCTGACACCCTGATCCTGAAGGTGCTTCTTGGTGGTCTCCGTTTCCTTGTCGACCTGCGCGCAAGCGGTCGGCTCGATCGCCTCGGACGCCTCGTTCATCGCCTTCTTCACGTCGTCGGGCAGCTTGTCCCAGACCGACTGGTTGATGGAATAGGCGACGATGAAGCTCCCGAAGCTGACGCCTTCGGTGGCGTGCTTGACCAGCTTGTCGAGGCCGTAGGCCACGACGCTTTCCATCGGAAATAGCAGACCATCCATGGTACCGCGTGACAGCGATTCATAAGCATCGGGTGCGGCCATGCGCACCGGCACCGCGCCGAGCGCACGCAAGGTCAGATCCTGCGCGCCGCCGGTGGTGCGCAGCTTCAGGCCCTGCATGTCCTTGGTCATGTCGACCTTGGCTTTCGCGGTCCACACCTGATAGGGCGGCAGCACCACCTCGAACAGCAGCTTGATCTTGTTGGGCGCATATTCCTGCTTGGCCAGAACGCCTTCGCGCGCCGCCTTCCAATAGGCCATCGTGCCCTGGCAGCTCGTCTCAAAGGCCCCCGGCAATTGCGCGACTTCCGACAGCGGCATCTTGTCGGAGACATAGGACGGCCCGATGTAGCCGATGTCGACCACGCCCGACTGGGTCAGCCGCAGCATGTCGGCCGCCTTGCCGATCTGCTGGTTCGGATAATAGGTGAAAGTCACCGCACCGTTGGTGCGCTTGGTGACGTCGTCCATCCACGGCTTGAGCATCAGGCGGACGAGATAGTGACCGGCGGGGAAGCTATCGGCGACCTTCAGCTCCAGCGCCTGCGCCTGAAGCGTCGAGACCGGCAGCGAGAGTGCGAACGCCGCGGCGGCCCAGACCAGTTTCGTCTTCATCTTGTTCTCCCTGACGCGTCCCCATGCCGAAGGCGGCAGCGAAACGCTGCAGCACAGTCCGGCCCTCACTCCATTTCTTGCTTGAGGAAAATGTACATATATGTGAATTTATCTGTCAAGTATATGAACTATGCATAGCCCCATGCGCGTGGGATGAGCAGCGTCGAATTGACACCCAACTTTTATGAACTCTAACTCCACGGATATGAATTCATCCCAAGAGGCCCCATGGGACCGCTCGCCGGCTTCACCATTCTCGACCTGACCTCGGTGCTGATGGGCCCCTACGGCACCCAGGTGCTGGCGGACATGGGTGCCGATGTCATCAAGGTCGAAAGCCCCGAGGGCGACATCGTTCGCCAGATCGGTCCCGGCCGCACGCCCGGCATGGGCGGGATGTTCCACAACGCCAATCGCGGCAAGCGCAGCATCGTGCTCGACCTCAAGAAGACGGAAGGACGCGACACGCTGCTGCGGCTGGCCAAGCGCGCCAACGCGCTGGTTTACAATGTGCGCCCGCAGGCGATGGCGCGGCTCGGCCTCGACTACGAGACGCTTGCCGCGATCAATCCCGCGCTCGTCTATGTCGGTGCATTCGGCTACGGCCAGTCGGGCCCTTACGCTGCAAAACCCGCATACGACGACCTGATCCAGGGCGCGGCGACCATTCCGACGCTGCTTGCGGCCGCCGGCGACGGCACGCCGCGCTACGTTCCCGTCACCATCGCCGATCGCATCGTCGGGCTGATGATGGTGAATGCGATCATGGGCGGGCTGATGCACCAGCAGCGCACCGGCGAGGGCCAGCGCATCGACGTGCCCATGTTCGAATCCATGGCGGAGTTCGTCCTGGTCGATCATCTCGGCGGCCTGACCTACGATCCGCCGCTCGACCATGGCGGCTACGCCCGCCTGCTCTCGCGCTATCGCCGTCCCTACAAGACCAGCGACGGCTATCTCTGCGTCCTCATCTACAACGACAAGCACTGGCGCAGCTTCTTCGAGGCGATCGGGCAGCCGCATTTCCTCGACCAGCCGCGCTTTGCCAACCACGCCGCGCGTACCAGGCATATCGACGAGATCTACGAGGAGATCGGCCACATCTTCGCGACGCGTACCACCGCAGAGTGGCGCGAACTGCTGGAGCGCGCCGACATTCCGGTGATGCCGATGCATACGCTGGAGACGATCCTCGAGGATCCGCATCTCAAGGCGACCGGTTTCTTCAGGACGGTCGAGCACCCCGTGGAAGGCCGCATCCGCCAGATGCGTGTGCCCTCGACCTGGAGCGTAACCCAACCGGAGGCCGCCGGCCCCGCACCGACGCTTGGCCAGCATGGCCGCGACATTTTGCACGAGGCCGGCTTCTCGGCCGAGGAGATCGACCAACTCGCAGAGCAAAAGGCAGTTCATCTGGCCGCGCCGCCTTAAACCGCAGCGCCAGCCAAAATCGCAGAACACAGGGAGGAAATCGCGATGGCCGGACTTTATTTCGAAGACTTTTCCGTAGGCCAGGAGTTCAGGCATCCGCTGACCCGGACCGTCACGGAGATGGACAACACCATGTTCAGCCTGCTGACCCTCAATCCGCAGCCGCTGCATATCGACGCGCATTTCTCCGAAAAGACCGAGTTCGGCCAGCGCATTTTCAACAGCCTTTACACCCTCGGCATCATGATCGGCATGACGGTCTATGATACGACCTTGGGGACAACCGTCGCCAATCTCGGCATGACCGACGTGACCTTTCCGAAACCGGTGTTCCATGGCGACACCTTGCGGGCGACGACGAAGGTGCTTTCGTTGAGGGAATCCAAATCGCGCCCGAAAGCGGGCATCGTCGAGTTCGAGCATCACGCCTTGAACCAGAACGACGAGATCGTCGGAAAATGCCGCCGCATGGCGATGATGCACAAGAGGCCGGTCTGATGCGTTCGATGCTGTTCGTGCCGGGCGATTCCCCGCGCAAATTCGAGAAGGCGAGCGAAGGCAAGGCCGACGCGCTGATCATCGACCTCGAGGACTCCGTCGTCACCGAGAAGAAGGCGGAGGCGCGCGGACTGACGCTGGCGATGCTGAAGAGCCGTCCCGGCCCGCATCAGCTCTATGTCCGCGTCAACGCGCTGGACACCGGCATGACGCTCGCCGACCTCGCCGCGGTGATGCCGGGCAGGCCCGACGGCATCGTGCTGCCGAAATCGCAAGGCGGCGACGACGTGCGGCAGGTCGCGACTTGGCTCGAAGCGCTGGAAGCTGCGTCCGGCATCACGGTCGGCACGACGCGCATCGTCTGCGTTGCCACTGAAACCGCGAGCTCGATCTTCGGGCTCGGCAGCTACAAGGGCTGCTCCCCTCGCCTCGCCGGCCTGATGTGGGGTGCGGAGGATCTCTCCGCCTCGCTCGGCGCCACCGAGAAAGCGAGCGGCGGCGTGTTCCACAGCCCCTACCGCCTCGCGCGCGATCTCTGCCTGATGGCGGCGGCCGCGGCCGAGGTCGCGCCGATCGACACCGTCTATACCGACATCGACAATCTCGCAGGCCTCGAAGCCGAGACGCGCGCGGCGCGCCGCGACGGCTTTTCGGCGAAGGCGCTGATCCATCCCAAGCATGTCGACGTCGTCAATGCGGCGTTCGCGCCGACGGACGCCGAGCGTAGCTGGGCGGAAAAAGTCATCGCGGCGTTCGCGAGCAATCCGAATTCCGGCACGCTGCGGCTCGACGGCCAGATGATCGACAAGCCGCACCTTCGTGCCGCCAAGAAGATCCTTGGCCAGCCCTAGATCGGAACGCAAGTCTCGCCATGATCGTTCGCCAAGCTGCAAATGTCCTGGAGATCATGGAATTCTTCGCGCAAGTGAAGAAGCCGGCGACGCTTGCCGAGATCGCCGATCATTTCGGCTGGCCGCGCTCCTCGACCTTCAACTTGCTCGCGACGCTGTCGGAGAAGGGCTATCTCTATGAGCCGCGGCCGCGTGCCGGCTTCTATCCGACGCCGCGGTGGCTGGCGATGGCGCGGATGATCTCGGAGGTCGAGCCGCTGCCGCCCTGGACGCATCAGCTGATCTCCGATCTCTCCGCCGAGACCGGCGAGACCGCATCGATCGTGGCGCCAGCCGGCGTGATGGCGGTGTTCATCGACGTCGTCGAGTCCAAGGCAGCGATCCGCTATTTCGCGACCATCGGCCATCGCGTGCCGATCCACGCCACCGCCAGCGGCCGCGCGCTGCTGCTGCAATATTCGCAAGAAGAGCGCGACTCGGTCTATCGCAAGATCGAGTTCAAGCAGTACGGCCCGTCGACGCCGATCAGCATCGAGGCCGTGGAGACCGAGCTGCGCAGCTCCATCTCGCGGGGCTATTGCCAGAGTTTCGCGGATTACAGCCGCGATCTTGCGGGTGCCGCGATCCCGCTGCCGATCGGCGACCGCCGGCTCTCCGTCGTCGTCGCCGGGCCGGAGTTTCGGATCGGTCCGAAGGTGCCCGAAGTGGCCGCGCTGATCGCGCGGACGGTCGACCGGCTGCGGCCGAAGACCACTGCGGCCTGAAGACGAGGCCTCAATCGAATCCCTGAGCGGGCGGCGGCGTGGTCTCCGCAGGCGCAGCAGGAGCCGCAGGAGCTGCTTGAACAGGCTGCGCCACAGGCGCGGCCTGAACTGGCGGATTGCTGGCGGCCCTCATCTGACCGCTGGCATCCATCGCCTGGCGCGTGCGCGGCGGCGTGCCGGCTGCGCGGTAAGCCTCGCGACGCGGCGGCCGCTGTCGCGCCGAGCGCGAATCTCTCGCGCCCCAGGACCGGGCGATTGCAGGTCCGGCGGTGTAACCGATCGCCGCGCCGGCGATCGCACCGATCGGACCCAACACCACGGCGCCTGACACGGCTCCGATTGCCGCAGCACCGGCACGCTCCTGTGCGGCAGCGCCCGCAGGCACGCCGGCCAACAGAACGACGGCAGTGATCAGAGCTTTCTTCATCGGAGCGCCTCCCTCGAGGGAAGACCACTCTTACTCAAATATGGCCGCAGGACGTTTGTCCGTTGCCCAACACGGGGCAATCGCCGATGGAACTCCGGCAATTCAAGGGCAAAGCCCACCGGAGGCCAATCAGCGCAACTACGGCGCGACCTTGTCGCTGGTGAACCCGTTGCCGTCGAGCGCGCGGCGCACGGTGCCGTCCGCCTTGGCTTCATCCAGGAAATGCGCAGCCCAGACCTTTGCCGCGCGCTTGCCCTTGGGAACGACGACGACCACGCCGGTCGACTGGATCACCTCGTCCAGCACCTTCGTTCCCGGCAGCTTTCGCGACAGGTCTTCCAGGGCGCCCATGCCCATCGCGAGCGCATCGAGCTCGCCCTTGCCAATGAGTTCAGCGGCTTCTTCCGGCTTCACGAACTTCGTCAGCTTCGCCTGCTTCAGCGACTTCTCGACCGTGCGCGATGTCGACGTCCCCTCGATGCAACCGACACGCATTCCGGCCCGATCGACATCCGCAGCGGAGCGGATGTCCGAACCGGCACGCACGAGATAGCCGCTCATATAGGCGACGTAAGCCGGGCCCTGGTCGACGAACTGCTCTCGCTTGACGTCGGCGGGCATGAAGGAGAGATCCCAGACGTCCTTGCTGCTGGCCGCAGCGATCTCGTCGGAGCTCTGGTATTCGACGAGTTGCAGCGGCACGTGCAGCCTGTCGGCGGCGGCCCTCGCGAGCTCGACGGTGACGCCGCGCGGCTTTCCGGTCGAAGGATCGCGCGTGGTCCAGAACGCCGATGCCGCGGGGCCGACGGCGACGGCCACGCGCAGCGTTCCGGTGGGTGCAATGTCGCTGGGGCCTTCGGCGTTCGCGGAGGGAGTGCCGATCATGAAAATCAAACCCAACGCAGCAATCAAACCATGCCGCAGCATCTCCGCCTCCAAAGTTGAACGCCCCGTCAACAAAGCCGACGGTGTGCTCCCTCGCCCCGCTTGCGGGGAGAGGGTTGGGGTGAGGGGGAGTCTCCGCGGGGACGGTGACAGTTGGACTCGCGGAGAGCCCCCTCACCCGGAATTTGCTGATGCAAATTCCGGCCTCTCCCCGCAGGCGGGGAGAGGCGAAGAGGGTCAGACGATCTTGATCGACATATCCGGCAGGCCTTCGAGCTTGCACAGGAGCACGTCGCCCTTCACCACGGGACCGACATTTTCCGGCGTGCCGGAATAGATGATGTCGCCGGCCTTGAGCTCGAACGCTTCCGAGAGCTTTGCAATCTGCTCGGCGACGCTCCAGATCATCTTGCTGAGATCCGAGTTCTGCTTCACCGTGCCGTTGATCGCGAGCGAAATGGCGCCCTTCTCGAAATGACCGGTCTTGCTGACGGGATGGATCGGGCCGATCACCGCGGCATGGTCGAAGCTTTTGCCGATCTCCCAGGGCTTCTTCTCCGAGGCCATGCCGTTCTGGAGATCGCGCCGGGTCATGTCGAGGCCGAGCGCGTAGCCATAGACATGGTCGAGCGCCTTATCGACCGGGATGTTGGTGCCGCCGGATTTCAGCGCGGCGACCAGCTCGACCTCGTGATGATAGTTTTTCGTCAGCGAGGGATAGGGATGGTCGGCGACCTCGCCGATCGCGACATTCTGGATCGCGTCCGTCGGCTTCTGGAAGAAGAACGGCGGCTCGCGGTTCGGGTCCGAGCCGCGCTCGATCGCGTGCGCGGCGTAGTTGCGCCCGATGCAATAGATGCGGCGGACCTGGAACACCTGGGTCTCGCCGACGATCGGAATCGCAATCATCGGCACCGGGAATATCGGCTTGGGCGCGGCCTGCGCGGCGGCCGGCGTTGCTTCGGCGATGCCCGCCGCGGTCATCGCGGCTGCGGCGGTGAGCACGTCACGTCGTGAAGTTTTTGTCATCGTCATAGTCCCTGGCTTGGGCATTCGTTTCCTGCGTGGCTATTCTTAAGTCGAAAACACTCAATGGGCCAATGGATCGGGCCGCATTTGCACCTTGTAGACTTTAGGCGAGGACTCCTTGCCGCCCTCCCCGTGGAAGCTCGCGCGCGTCCCGGTCGTACTCCAGAGGCCGCGGCCCTTCCAGCCGGTGTTGGGGTCGTCGATCCGGCCGTCGACATTCTTGGTGAAGAAGCCGAGCGGGTAGGGATTGCGCAGGTTCACCAGCTCGCCGTTGACCAGCGCCAGCAGCGACTCGCTTCCGTTGGCGCTTGCGATCGGCACGTTGGCGCCGAGGCCGAACGTGTTGTAGCGATCCACCCAGACATAATAGGCGTGGTTGGCGCTGCCGCTGGCATCGAGCCCCTTGAACTGCGGCCCGGGCATGCGCCAGGTCTTCCAGCCCTCGGGACACTGCTTGCCGTCGGCGGTTGTCGGGCCGTTCAGCGGCCCCTTGCAGTGCTTGCGATCGAAGCTTGCGAGATGGCCGCTGGACATGACCGTCCACACCACGCCGTCGAGGCCGATGTCGAGCCCGCGCGGGCCGAACGTGCCCTCCGGCGGTTGGTACACTTCCGCGAGCGCAGTGTTCGCCGGGTCCGGCCCAGGCACGACGCGCACGATGTAGCCGGGCTGGTCGATGCGGGAGAAACCGCGATCCATCGCCTGGCCCCAGATCGTATCGTCCACCGGGCTCGGCATGATGCCGTAGAACGACGCCGCGATGCGCTTGTCCTTGGTGGGATCGACGGGATCCTTGTGCTCGACATAGGCATCGCGCTTGCCATTGCCGTTGGTGTCGATGATCAAAGGCGTCCAGCCCTGCGACTTCACGACGTCCAGGGTTTCGCGGTACTGCCTGGTGTTGAGCCAGCCGACCAGCCCGCCACCGAGGCCGGGACCGCCGGAGCTGGTCCACAGCGTCTGGTTGGCATCGTCGTCGAAATAGAGGTGATGGGTGGTGAAGCAGGTGTTGATCAGGTCCCACTTGCCCGTCGCGGGATCGAAGCGCGACAGTTGGCGCAACGAGGTTGCCTGCGGCGCGACCTTCGCCGAGGGAAGGTCCGAGCCCGGCTTGCAGTAATCGGGATTGGCCGGCGGGCGCAGACGCGCGGTGAACCAGACCTTGCCCTGCTCGTCCATCATGACGTTATGGATGCTGGTGTGGCCGTCCCAGATCGGCTCGTCGCCCCAATAGGCCGACGGCCCGCGCGGCGCATCGGTCGATGACGGCGTGTTCGGATCGAGATAGGGGTGCTTGATGGTGCCGGCGATGTTCTTCACCGGGTCGAGCGTCGGCACGAGGTCGGAGCTTTCTTCCGACGATCCGTAGATCAGGCCATTGGCGTTGAGGCGCGGGTTGCGCTTGTCGGTCGAGATCGCATCGTGCTGATAACGCGTCGGCGCCGCCCAGTCCCACATCGTGAACACGACGTTGCGCTCGATGCCCCGGGGGCGCTCGGGCTTGGCGAACGGCAATTCGCCGGCGGCGATGCGGTCGGTCCATTTCGAGAAGAGGTCGTAGACCTTTTCCGGACCCATGCTGGCGAGCACGGTGGCCATGTATTCCTGGGCCTGGCCGGCCTGGGTGCGGACCGCCCAGGCCGTGTGGGAATCATAGCCGTCGGTGAACACTTTCGGGATTTCGCGGATGCCGCGTGTGCCGAGCGCGTGGCAGGACTGGCACATGTTCTTGACCGTATCGACCCACTGGGCCTGCGACTTCATGGTCTCCGGCATCTTGTTGCCCTTGTCGCCGGTGCCGGGAAATTCCTCCGGCCTGGGGATGTCGAGCATCGAATACCAGTACATGCCGGGGTAGTTCTGCGCGTCCTCCTTCGGCGAAGCCTGCGCCGCCCTGAAGTCGAGGACCTTGCCTGGACGGGCCTCCTGCTGCGCGGTGTCCTGCAGGCCATAGCCGCGTACCCAGACCTTGTAATTGGCCGCGGGAAGATCCGGGATGACGAACCGGCCCTGATCGTCGGTCACCACCACCTTGGCATATTTGGTCGGCAAATCCCTGGTCTCGGCGATCACCCAGACGCCGGCCTCCGCGCCCTTGTCGCTGATCACCTGTCCGCCAATGTCATTGGCGGATATCTCCACCGTCGCCGCCATCGCGGCGCCGGCATGCAGCAGCGCCGTCGCGCCGAGATATCCGGCAAGCATTCGCCTCAAGCTCATCATTCCCTCCCATCGCTTTTGTGTTTCGTCCGGGCCTCTATCGGGCCTTAATCGGACGTGTCTCTCATGCCTTGAGCCGGTCGAAGAACTCCCTCACTTTTCGCGCGCAGACGTCGGGGTCGGTGGCGGCGACGTGGTAGGAATCGCCGGGCAACACCTCGAGCTTCGAGCCCGGGATCGTCTCCTGCCACGCCTTCACGGAATCGACGCTGCCGAGACCGGAGCCGGTCGTGGTGATGACCAGCGCCGGGCGCCTGATCGACGGCAGCTCGCCGGTGACGTCGACCGTGGGCACCATCTGGAGGAACGCCTCCAGCGTCGAGGCCTTGGTCTTCGACATCAGCTTGATCCACCAGTCCAGCGCTGCCGGCGGCAGCGACGAGCCGAGCCGGCCGGCCGTGGTCTCGCGAACCCACGCTTCCACGCCCTGCTCGCGGATCTGCTTGCGCCAGGTCGGCGCCCGCTCGTTGAACGAGGTCAGCGAAGCCGGCGCGCCGACAGCGGCGACCGCGATCACGCGATCCGGATGCTTTGCGGTGAGATGCATGGCCAGCGTGCCGCCGATCTTGCCGCCGATCAGGAACACGCGGTCGAGCTTCAGCGCGTCGAGCATCCGGATGATGTCGTCACCGAGGCCGGAGAAGCGATAGACATAGTCGCCCTGCATCGGCGTCGAATCGCCATAGCCGCGCAAGTCCGGCCGCACCACGAGATGATGCGTGGCGAAATACGGCACCCAGCGCCGGAACGCTTCACCGCTTTCGGCCAGCCCGTGCAGCATCACGACCGGCGCTCTGGTGTCCCAAGGCAGGAGATAGTCATCGAGGCGAACCGCAAGCTCGCAATCCTCGCCGACACCGATCTTCCTGAGTTCGCTAGCCATCAGATACACCTCGTTCCACCGCCATCGACATTGATGCAGGTTCCAGTAATGAAGGATGCGCGGTCTGAACAGAGGAACGCGACGAGGCCGGAGACCTCATGCGGCTGCCCGACGCGGCCGAGCGGCACCGAGGCAATCGCCGCGGCGTTCGCCGCGCCGCGATCCTGTCCCGCGATCGCTGCGCCCTGCGCGATCAGGCTGTCCCAGCGATCGGTCTGGACCGGACCGGGATTGACGCCGGTGACGAGCACGTTGTCGGGCGCGCATTCCTCAGCGAGCGCCAATGTGAAGTTGAGCAACGCCGCATTGACCGCGCCGCCCGCCATATAGGCCGCGCGCGGCTGATGCCCGCTGCGGCCGATGATGTTGATGATCCGGCCCCAGCGGCGGTCGCGCATCTCCGGCAATACGTTGCGGGCGCAACGCATGTAGCCGAGCAGCTTCAGCTCGATCGACTTGGCCCAGATCGCATCCGGCGTCTCCGCGATCCGGCCCATCGGCGATGCCCCGGCATTGTTGACGAGGATGTCGATGCGGCCGAAGGCCTCGCGCGCCGTGTTCATCGCCCGCACAATGTCGTCCGGCTTGGTCATGTCGCCGGCACAGGCGATCACGCGCCGGCCGGTGTCGCGCGACATCTCGCCAGCCGCCGCCGCGAGCCGCTCGGCGTCGCGCGCGACGATCACGACATGCGCCTGCTCGCGCGCGAGCTCGGCGGCAATCGCCCGGCCGATGCCGATGCTGCCGCCGGTGACGATTGCGACCTTGCCGCCCAGATTCAAATCCATGACGCCATCATCCCGCCTAATCCACCGCGGCGCCGGAGGCTTTGATGATCTTGCCCCATTTTGCGGTCTCATCCGTCATGAATTGTCCGAAGGCGGCGCCGAAAACCGTGCCGGGCTCCGCTCCGAGCTCAGCAAGCCGCTTTTTGACATCGGGCATCTTCAGAATGGTCTCGACCTCGCTGCTCAGCTTGGCGAGCACCGACGCGGGCGTCTTGCCAGGTGCCACCAGTCCGAACCAGGACGACGCCTCGAAGCCTGGAACAGTCTCTGCAACCGTGGGCACGTCGGGCAACGCGTCCGCGCGCTTCGCACCCGCAATCGCGATCGCGTTGATCGCCTTGCCCTGAACCTGCGGCAGCACCGCCGGCATGTTGTCGAACATGAACGGGATCTGCCCGGCAAGCAGATCGTTCATTGCCGGTGCCGCGCCGCGATAGGGCACGTGGACGATGTCGATGCCGGCCATGCTCTTGAGCAGCTCGCCGGCCAGATGATTGGTCGAGCCGATGCCGGACGAGCCGAAATTCATCGTCCCCGGCTTGGCCTTGGCGAGCGCAATCAGATCGCCGACGTTCTTTGCGGGCACCGACGGATTGACGACCAGGACGATCGGCACGGAGGCGATCAATGCCACCGGCGCAAACGCCTTGGCCGGATCGAACGGCAGCTTCTTGTAGAGGGAGCCATTGATCGTGAGCGGCGGCGGCGCCGTCAGCAGCAAAGTGTAGCCGTCGGGATCGGCGCTCGCGACCGCCTCGGCACCGATATTGCCGCCGGCACCGCCACGATTCTCGACGACAAACGTCTGCCCGCTCCCCTCGGCGAGCTTCTGCGCGACGATGCGGGCGATGATGTCGTTGGAGCCGCCGGCCGGGAACGGCACGATGATCTTGACCGGACGGGACGGATAATCCTGCGCGAGCGTCGGACCGGACAGCAGGATGGCGCCGCAGACGGCGAGAACCCAGCGGCGGCAGTATCGGTACATCAGGCGTTTCCTCCCCTTTTATTTATCGTTGGCCGCCCCGGTATCTCAGGTCGTCATCAGCGGCCTCAGTTTGCCGATGTCGTCGACCTTTTCGAGATTGTTGATCTGCTCGATCAGCTTCTCCGATTTCTCGGTGCCCAGCACAGGCGCGATCAGATCCCTGGTTTTCGCGGCCACGGCCTCCGTATTCAGCGGATTTTCCTTGGTGCCCGGCGGATATTTGGTGAAGTGCTCCACCTTCTTGCCATCGGTCAATGTCACCTCGACGACGGCGCCGCGCGGCGCGGCCGGATCCATCAGGGCCTTGTCGCCCACCAGCGTCACCTTGGCGCGCTGTTCGAGGATTTTTGGATCGCGCATCAGCGCGACGTCATGACTGTCGTTGAACGAGACCGCGCCCTTGACCAGCGCGACCGCGACGAGATGCTGGCAATTGACATCAGGCATCGCGCTCTCGCCGACGATACCCATCGCGTCGGTCGGCAGCTTGACAAGGATGCTCTTCACCTTGTCGGGGGTGAGGCCATGCTGCTTGCGCAGCGTCAGCGTCGCATCCAGCGGCGACTGGATGGGATAACCGACCGAAAACGTCTTGATCGCCGTCTCCGTGACATAGAAGCGGCTGCCGAGGTCCTTCACCATCTCCTCGGGCTTCGGATCGGTCGACAGCGCGATGAAAAGATTATGCGTGCCGTCGAGCACGTCGTCGACGCCGGTCAGGCCGTTCTTGACCATGTCGACGGCCATGACGCCGTTGCGCGCGCCCATGCCGGCGAAATCGAACGCCTTCTCGATGTGGTCGTGATCCTTCACCCAGCTCCACAGGCCGGAGACCTGCTGCGACGAATAGGAGATCGCGTAGCGCATCCCCTTCTCGTCCAGCCGCGCCAGCGAGGCGGCGGCGCCGAGCGCACCGAAGGTCGAGGACGTGCCTTCGGCGCTGCGATGCGAGCCGCGCACGAGATCCGGCCCCAGCGCCATCAGGAGGCGACAGGTCAGGTCGTAGCCGAGCGCGACGGCACGAATGACGTCTTGCCCGCTGCGATGCTCGCGCTCGCCGAACGCAAGCGCGGCCGGCACCACCGCGCATCCCGGATGCGCCTTGGTTACCGGCTCGAAATCGTCGGTCTCGTCGGCATGCGCGCACATCGCATTCGCCAGCGCCGCGTTGACCGCCGTGGTGCGGAAGTCGGAGCCGACGACGGAGGCCTGCGCCTCGCCGCCGAGCGTGCGCACATATTTCAGCGCCATCTCGCCCGGCCGCATGCGCGCGCCGGACACGATCGCGCCGAGCGTGTCGAGAATGCGGTGCTTGCATTCGAGCAGCACCTTTTCGGGCAGCTCCTGGTCGCGCGCGGCGACCATGTAGCGCGCAAGCCGCTCGGTGACGCCAGGGCCTGCCGCGAGGGCCGTACGGCCACCTGTTGCGGCCAAAGCGGCAATCGAGCCGGCGGATTGAAGGAAACGGCGACGTGAGGGCATTCCAATAGACTCCAGAATCAGGACGAGACCGACATCTTGGCGATTTCCGCTGCGCTCGCCAGACCTTCGACGTTCCAGCATGCGTCCATGACACGCCTGATCATCGCGGCGGGAATGATGCCGTCCGCGAGATCGGAGAACTTGGTCTCGAGCTGCTTGTCGGTCATCGGCACCTCGACGCTGCCGATCGCGTGCTCGATGTAGCGGTTGAGCTTGCGGCCGTCCTTGAACACGATGGTGAGATCGACCTGCTCCGGCTTGATGCCCGACGTGATGACCGGATTCACCTTGCCGCGCAGCGCGACGACGGTCGGATCCGTCACCGCGCGGTCGCTGAACTGCTTCTCGCCGCCGCCACCCTCGACGATCGCCACGGCGACCGCGTGGTAGATGCTGAACTTGCCCTCCAGGCCGAGCTTGGGCGTCTTCTTCCCGGTCAGCTCCAGCACCAGCGGATGGACATTGAGGTCGACCCGTTCGATCTGGTCGGCCGTCAGCTTGTTCTCGTTGCGGAGCTGGATCGCCGCATCGATCGCCGGATGCAGGACGATGCCGCAGGCAAAGGGTTTGTACGTGTTCAGCGCCGCCTCATAGCGCTTGCCGAGATCGCCCAGGATCTCGTTGTAGTCCTGCTTGGTGCTGATCGTGTTGGCCCAGCCGCGCTTGGCCTCGATCATCGCGTCCGACGAGGTGAAGTTCTTGGAGGCCAGGATCGCCGCGAAGATGCCGCTCGAGGCGGCACGGCCGGGATTGAAGCTCTTGTTCATCGAGCCGAAGGATTCGCGCAGGCCCACCGGCTGCGATGCGGCAAGGCCAAGCGCCCAGGTCATCTGCTGCTCGTTCAGCTTGAGCAGCTTGCCGACGGCCGCCGCGGAGCCGAACACACCGGCGGTGCCAGTGATGTGCCAGCCGACATCATAATGGTTCGGATACACCGCGTTGCCGATCCGGCACTCGGTCTCGACACCCAGCACCAGCGCGTTCAGGAAGTCCTTGCCGGAGACCGGCTGCATCTCCGCCACCGCGAGAATGGCGGAGGCCACGGGGCCGGCCGGATGAATGATCGTCTTCAGATGCGTGTCGTCATAGTCGAAGATGTGGCTCGACACGCCGTTGATGAAGGCCGCATTCATGATGTCGAACCGCTCGCGCCGCCCGAACAGGGAGGCCTGCTGCGGACCCGAGAACGGCCCGAGCGCTGCGACTGCGATATCGACCGTCTCGTGATGCGAGCCGCCGATCGCGACGCCGACCCAGTTCAGCAGCGTGCGGACGCCCTCCTTGCGGACATTGGCGGGCAGATCGTCATAGCTCGCGGTGACGAGATAACGCGCCAGCGCGCGCGTGACCTCCTTGGGCGGTGCGGCGGCAGGCGCCGCGGCCGGGGTTTGCGCGAAGGCAGCGTTGGCGCCGGCGGTGGCGAGTGGAAGCGCGGCTGCGGCCTGGAGCAGGGTCCTGCGATCAGTTTGCATAGGCAGCCTCCTTGACCTTGATCGATACCAGTTTCGCGGCAAGGCGGACCGCGCTCTCCAGCGCACCGGTGTTGGCGACGCCCTTGCCGACGATGTCGAACGCCGTGCCGTGCGACGGCGTGGTGAAGACGGTCTCCAGCCCAGCGGTAACGGTGACGCCGCGGTTGAAGCCGCGCAGCTTGGTCGCGATCTGGCCCTGGTCGTGATACATCGCGACCACACTGTCGAACTCGCCGGCGAAGGCGCGGATATAGACGGTGTCGGCGGGGTAAGGCCCGGTGCAGGCAATGCCCGTCTTCGCGGCGGCTTCGACGGTCGGGCGGATCATCTCGATCTCGTCGCGGCCGAACAGGCCGTTCTCGCCGGCATGCGGGTTGAGCGCCGCGACCGCGATGCGGGGCTTGGCGACGCCGGCCCTCTTCATCATGCGGTCGACCAGCACGATCGAGTCGGTGATGCTCTGCGGATGGATGCCGTCGAGCGCCTCGCGCAGCGACTGGTGCCCGGTGACGCGCGACATCCACTGCCCGTCGAGCACGTTCATCTCGGAGAAGTAGGTCTTGTGACCGAGCAGGCTGGCGAACATCTTGTGCTCGTCGGGAAACTTCCAGCCGCCGTCGAACATCGCGCGCTTGTTGAGCGGCGCGAAGGTGATGGCATCGACCTCGCCCGCCCTCGAGAAATCGATCGCGCGCGACAGCGTCTCGCCGGTCAGCCGGCCGGATTCGGCGCTGGCCTTGCCGATCGGGAATTTGGCGGGATCGGTATTGCCCAAGTCGACGAGCTGCACCGCGCCGCGACCCCAGCTCGCCGCCTTGGGCGAGGAGATCCGCTCGAGCTTCAGCTTCACACCGGCATGCACCATGCCCATCTCGAGCACGCGGGCATCGCCGACCACGACGAGGCGCGCGGCATCGGCGAGCCGGTCATCGGACAGGATACGCGCGATCTGCTCGGGGCCGATGCCGGTGCAGTCGCCCGGCGTCAGCGCGATGACGGGCAGTTCATTGGTGCTGGTAGTCATGGAAGAAACCTTGGATCCTTATTTCACTGCTTGGATTTGAGCCGCGGACTGCGCCCAGTCCTCCCGGTTGAATTCGCCATCCCATTTCGCGACGACGATCGCGGCCACCGCATTGCCGATGGTGTTGGTGATGGCGCGCGCCAGCGACATGAAGCGGTCGATGCCGAGCAGCAGCGCCAGCCCCTCTGCGGGCAGGCCGGCCGCGACAACGGTCGCAGCCAGCGCAGCGAATGCGCCGCCGGTGACGCCGGCCGCGCCCTTGCTGGTGAACAGCATCACCACGAACAGGCTGAGCTGCTGCGCGGCCGAAAGCTCGATGCCGTAGACCTGGGCGACGAAGATCGTGGACAGCGGCAGCGTCAGCGCGACGCCGTCGAGATTGAAGGAATAGCCGGAGGGAATGACGAGGCCGGCGACCGCCCGCCCGACGCCCGCCTTCGGCAGCTTCTCCATCATGCCGGGAATGGCGGTTTCCGACGATGAGGTGCCGAGCACGACCAGCAGCTCGTTGCGCAACAGGCGGAGCAGATCCATCAGGCGGATGCCGGCCATGCGGCAGATGGTGCCGAGCACGACGAAGATGAAGAACGCCATCATCGCCCAGGCGGTGCCGACCAGCAGCGCCAGCGCATAGAGCGTGGCGGCACCGAACTTCGCCACCGTGAACGCCATGGCACCGAAGGCACCGATCGGCGCCAGCGCCACGACGACATGCACGACGCTGAACACCAGCTCGGTCACCCGCTCCATGCCGGAGCGCAGCGGCGCGGCCTTGTCGCCCAAGAGCAACAAGCCGATGCCACAGAGCAGCGCGAGCACGAGGACCTGGAGCACGTCACCGGCCGCGAACGCGCCCACAAAACTTTCCGGGATCATGTGCTGGATATAGGCCGACAGCGATCCGACATGGGCCTGCGAATAGCGGGCGACGGTCTCCGCCTGCTGCGCCGTGGCGCGCGCCACGCCCGCGCCGGGCTGCACCCAGCGCACCACGACGAAGCTGAACATCAGGCACAGGGTCGTGACGACCTCGAAATAGACGAAGGCCTTGAGGCCGATGCGGCCGACCGCCTTCATGTCGCCGACCTGCGCAATACCCGTGACCACGACCAGGAAGATCAGCGGCGCGATGGTCATCTTGATCAGCGAAATGAAGCTGTCGGCGAGCGGCTTGAATTCAACGGCAATGGCCGGAAACAGGGCGCCGAACAGCACGCCGAGCGCGGCGCCGGCAACCACCAGGACATATTGCTCGCGCCAGAGCGGCTTGCGACGGCGTTCCGAGACCGGGCTCGACAGGGGCTCGGACAGCGGCGTTGCGGCAACCTGCAATTCACTTCCTCCAACGGCATCGACGCGCCATGCGAAGGT
This sequence comes from Bradyrhizobium sp. CCBAU 45389, assembly GCF_028128625.1. Lineage (NCBI taxonomy): Bacteria > Pseudomonadati > Pseudomonadota > Alphaproteobacteria > Hyphomicrobiales > Nitrobacteraceae > Bradyrhizobium > Bradyrhizobium sp. CCBAU 45389. Next base: position 550,265 of record NZ_LBIY01000099.1, read on the forward strand.
GGCGCTTTGTTCTTGTCTCGCGATGCCGTTTACATTGGACCAGCAGCGTTTCAGGCGCTAATGCCGTATCGGTATGATTTGAGGACAAAACGTTATTATGGACCTGATCTGGCTGGAGGATTTCCTTGCCATCGCCGACGAGCGCGGGTTCTCGCGGGCGGCCGAGCGCCGGCATGTGACGCAGCCCGCGCTCAGCCGCCGCATCAGGTCGCTGGAGGAGTGGCTGGGCACGCCGCTGTTCGAACGTTCCACGCATACGGTCACGCTCACGGCCGCGGGCGAGAGCTTCCGCCCGGTGGCCGAGGACGTGCTACGCCGGGTCCAGGTCGGGCGGGAAGAAGCGCTGGAGGTGGCGCGGCTGAAGGCCGAGACCGTCACCTTCGCGGCAACGCATGCGCTGTCGCAAACCTTCTTCCCGCAGTGGATCCGCAGTTCAGAAAGCGCGCGGGCCGGCGCGGCGGTGCAGCTCGTCGCCTCGAATTTCGCCGGCTGCGAGAAGCTGCTGCTGGATGCGCAGGCTCACTTCATGCTGGCGCACTATCACCCTTCGCTGGTGAGCCGGCTCGACATGGACCGCTTCCAGCGCATCGAGCTTGCGACTGACACCCTGATCCCGATCAGCGCACCGGCCACAAAGCCGGGCCGCGGCGGGCGCAGCAGCAAGAAGCCGCAGGCGCGCTATGCGCTGCCCGGCGCATCGGGCGCGCCGCTGCCCTATCTCGCCTATCATCCGGGCTCGGGCGTGGGCCGGCTCGTCACCTCGTTCCTGGCGGCGAAGGATCCGTCGGCCTGGCTCGCCCCGGGCTTCGCCGCGCCGGTCATGCTGCTGATCGACATGGCGCGCGAAGGGCGCGGTGTGACATGGGCGCCGTTGACCCTCGTCCGCGCCGATCTCGACAGCGGACGCCTGCTGCGCGCCGGCGGCGTGGAATGGGATATTCCGATCAGCGTGTCGCTGTTCCGCACGCGGGCCCGCATGACCCGGGCGGCCGAGAATTTCTGGAATGCGGTCCGCAAGGGCCGGCCGGCGGGAAAATCCGCTTCTTCAGCGCCGCGAGCGAGGTAGGAAACATCAGGGGGTATCCGGCCTTAGCACGGAACTTGCATAAATTCTGGGCGACATGGACACCGTATGAACCTCATCAGCCTCGACATCCGCATGCTCCGGTCGCTGATCTCGGTGGTCGAGACAGGAAGCATCACCGAGACCGCGCGACGGCTTGGCCGCACCCAGCCGGCGATCACCTTGCAATTGCAGCGGCTGGAGGAGCTGACCGGCAAGCAATTGTTCGAGCATGGCGGCCGCAGGCTGACGCTGACCGATGACGGCACCACGGTCCTGACCTACGCCAAGTCCATCCTGAGGTTGCATGACGAGCTGATCTCGCAGCTGGCGTCACAGGAGATCGAGGGCCAGGTCGTGCTCGGCACGCCCGATCTCTACGCGGCGTTCATGCTGCCGCAGATCCTCAGCGTGTTCCGGAAATCATTTCCGCGCGTGCAGGTGGAGCTCAATTGCGCGCTGTCGACGCCGCTGGTCGGCCTCGTCAAGCGCGGCGACGTCGACATCGCGCTCGTCACCCGCATGAACGATTTCACCGGCGGCCAGGTGGTGCGGCGCGAGCAACTGGTCTGGATGACCGGCGAGCAATCCGCCGCACACCAGGAGCGCCCGATCCCGCTGGCGCTCTTGCCGCCCGGCAACATCTATCGCGACTACGCCATCGACACGCTGGAGCGCGCAAACCTGCGCTGGCGCATCGCCTGCGTCAGCGAAAGCGTCGGCGGCCTGCAAGCCGCGGCGTTCGCCGGCATGGCCGTCACCGTGCTCGGCCGCAGCGCGCTGGTACCGGCGATGCGCGAGATCGGCCCGAACGAAGGTCTGCCGCCACTGCCGAAGATCGAGCTCTTGCTCTACAAGTCGAGCGGCGCCACTTCGAAGGCCGCAACCGCCTTGCACGACTATCTCGCGCACTATCTGCGTCTCGACGAAGAGCTCAGTGGTCGCGGCGCACCGATTGAGCTTTCCTGAAGTGTATCGCAGAGGTAGTCAAAGATACCCCGAAGACGACCCCAACTGCGTCCACCCGTCACGCGATCGGACATTGCTCGGCGTCTGCTTCGATCTCCGTTTTTGATCCATTTCGTAAGTACGCCCTAGTCCAGCAGCGGCCCGGTGTGCTTTGATGCGCGGGGCAGGAACCGAGACGCAAGGGGATGGCCCGATGTTCATATTCATTCGAAAATACACCAAGGTTCGTTCGGTCGCGGATGCTGCCCGCCGCGCCAAAAGCGGCGTCGGTCAGATCCTGAGAGAGTCGCGCGGCTTCAAGTCTTATTATGTGTTGGACGGGGGTGAAGGCGTTGGTGTCGCCGTGATGATATTTGAGGACCGCGAAAGCGCGAATGCGGCGAACGCCAAGGTGCTGGAATTCGTTCGAGCAAGCTTGCACGACCTCGATCTTGGCGATCCCGAGATCATCGCCGGAGAAGTCTTGGTGAATATAGAATCTGCTGCGTAGATGCCCGCAAGACTCCTCGTCAGCGACCTGCGCAAGCACCGTCACGCCCTGACGTGCGCCGGGCTTTGCTCGCGCAACGCCAGCGACGGCCAGAATTTCGACCAAGGCTGCGCCGCTTCGAACGCCGCGGCGATGCGGAAGATGGTGGGCTCGTCGAGCCAGGGCGCGACGATCTGCAGGCCGATCGGAAGGCCATCACTGTCAAAGCCGCAGGGCAGCGTCGCGGCCGGAAGACCGGCGAGATTGATCGGCCAGGTGAAGGGCGACCAGCCGAGATGCGAGTCCACCTCGCGGCCGTCGATCGAGCCGACACCGATCTGCCCGGCCTCGAACGCGGTCACCGCGACGGTCGGCGTCACCAGCGCATCGACGCGCTCGAACAGTTTCAGGAATGCATTGCGCGCCTGGCCGCGCCGGTAGCCGGCCTCGATATAGTCCGTGCCGCTGTAGTGACGGCCGGCCGTGATGACATCCCGATAGTCAGCCTCGGAGCTTGCGAGATCTGCCGCCGTTTTGGTCGCGACGGCAGCAGCCTGCTCGGTGAAAGCAATCGGCTTCAGCGTGTGCTCCAGAATACCGGGATCGAGAGCCGGACCATCCATGGTGACCTGCGCGCCGCAGGAATCGAGAACGGCAATCGCTTTGTTGAACGCCGCGCGCACATCGGGACTGATCGCGGCGTAGCCGAGATCGGCGCTGGCACCGATGCGAATGCCGTTCAACCCCGCAGCGTTGGTGTCGAAGCGACGGGATGGCACGGGCAGGCTCGCGGCATCGCGCATGTCGTAGCCGGCGATGATCTCCAGCGTCAGCGCAGCATCCGCAACGGTGCGCGTGATCGGTCCGGTGTGCGCGAGCGAGGCCCAGGACGGTGGCGCGAAACCAGGCGAGCGCGGGACGAGGCCAAAGGTCGGCTTGAGGCCGAACACGCCGCAGAAGGACGATGGCACCCGGATCGAGCCGACGCCGTCGGTACCGATTGCGATGGGGCCGCAGCCGGCGGCAACGCCGGCTGCCGCGCCGCCGCTCGACCCGCCGCTGGTACGGCCTGGATTCCAGGGATTGCGGGTCGTGCCGGTGACCGGGCTGTCGGCCGTCAGCTTGTAGCCGGACTCGCAGGTGGTGGTCTTGCAGGTGATGATCGCACCGGACGCCTTCAGCGCCGAGACCACGGCGGCATCGACGTCGGGCACGAACGTCTTGTTCATCGGCGAACCACCATAGGCCGGCACGCCCGCGACGAAGACGAGATCCTTGATCGTGACAGGCACGCCGGCAAGCGCCCCCTTGGCTTCGCCCGCACGCATCTCCTTCGTGAGACGGTCGGCCTCCGCCCTCGCCTGCTCGTACATCGGCGTCACCACGGCGTTGCAGGCCTCGTTGGTCGCCTGAAGCGCGGCGATGGTGTCGTCGACGACATCGCGCGGGGTAAACGCCTTGCGCCGGTAGCCGGCCATGATCTCGGTCACAGAGAGCGCGCCAAGACCAGTCGGCGCCGGCGGGAAGGCCGTTCGGCCGGAACCATCAGTCATCATCAACCCTAAGGAATTAGCTGAGCGCCGCGTCGACGGCGCGCTTGGCCATCACCGTGACGAGATGCGCCCGGTAATCGGCTTCGGCGTGGATGTCGGAGGTGAGGCCGTCATTATCGATCTTGATCGCCGCGATCGCGGAGGGATCGAAATTGCCCGACAGCGCCGCCTCCATCGGCGGCACGCGGAACACGCCTGGTCCCGCGCCGGTGACGGCGACGCGAACACCATCGGCGAATTTCGCGACGAACACGCCGACCAGCGCATAGCGCGATGCCGGCGCCTTGAACTTTGCGTAGCCGGCCTTGAGCGACACGGGAAAGCGGATCGCGGTGATGATCTCGCCCGGCTCAAGCGCGGTCTCGAACAGGCCGAGGAAGAACTTGTCGGCAGCGATTTCCCGCGTGCTGGTAACGACAGTCGCGCCGAGACCGAGCACGCCGGCGGGGTAGTCCGCTGCCGGATCGTTGTTGGCGACCGAGCCGCCGATGGTGCCGCGGCTGCGCACGGCGGGATCGCCGATCATCGAGGCCAGCGCAGCGAGCCCCGGGATTTTCGTCTGGACCACCTTCGAAGCTGCGACCACCGCATGCGGCGTCATCGCGCCAATGGTGATGGTGGCGCCGTCGTCGGTGATGCCCTTGAGGCTTCCGAGCTTGGACAGGTCGACCAGCGCAGGCGGATTGGCCAGCCGCTGCTTCAGCGTCGGGATCAGCGTCATGCCGCCGGCAACGAGCTTGCTGTCCTCGATCGAGGTCAGGAGCTTGGCCGCGTCCGGAATCTGGTCCGGCTGATGATAGGCAAACGGTTTCATTGTTGTCCTCCCTATTCCGCGGCGACCGGCAGCGACGCGTTTTGCAGCAAGCGCCAGATCCGGTTTGGCGTCGCCGGCATGTCGACATGGGTGACGCCGAGATGCGAGAGCGCGTCGACCACGGCATTGATGACGGCGGCGGGCGAGCCGATGGTGCCGACCTCGCCGCAGCCCTTCACGCCCATCGGCGTGTGCGTGCACAGCGTCGAATGCGTCGCGACCTTCATCATCGGCAGATGGTCGGCGCGCGGCATGCAGTAGTCCATCAGCGACCCCGACAGAAGCTGGCCGGAACCTTCGTCATAGACCGCGTTCTCGAACAGCGCCTGGCCGACGCCCTGCACGATGCCGCCATGCAGCTGGCCCTCGACGATCATGGGGTTGATGACCGTGCCGACGTCGTCGACCGCGGTGTAATTGACCAGCGTCACCGTACCCGTCTCGGGGTCGACCTCGACCTCGGCAATATGGCAGCCGCCGGGATAGGTGAAGTTGACGGGGTCGTAATAGGCCTGCTCCTCCAGCCCCGGCTCCAGCACCTCGAGCGGATAATTGTGCGGCACATAGGCCGCGCCCGCGATCTCCTCGAAGGACTTGATGCGGTCGGTGCCGGCGACGGAAAACTTGCCGGCCTCGAATTGGATGTCGCCCTCGGACGCTTCGAGCAGATGCGCGGCGATCTTCTTGCCCTTGACGATCACCTTGTCGGTCGCCTTCGACAGCGCGGCGCCGCCGACCACCAGCGAGCGCGAGCCGTACGTGCCCATCCCGAACTGCACCCGGTCGGTGTCGCCGAACACGATATCGACATTCTCGAAGGCGACGCCGAGCTTGTCCGAGACGATCTGTGCGAAGGTCGTCTCGTGACCCTGGCCGTGATTGTGGGTGCCGATCATCACCGTCACCTGGCCGGTCGGATGCACACGCACCGTGGCGCTCTCATAGAGGCCACCGCGCGCCCCCAGCCGTCCTGCAAAGCGAGAGGGCGCAAGGCCGCAGGCCTCGACATAGGTGGAGTAACCGAGCCCGCGGAACCTGCCCTTGCTCGCTGACGCGGCCTTGCGCACGCCAAAGTTCTTGACGTCGGCCGCGACCAGCGCGCCGTCGAGACAGCCCATGGGATCGCCGGAATCGTACTGCACCAGCACCGGCGTCTGGTACGGATAGGCTTCCTTCGGGATCATATTGCGGCGGCGGATCTCGACGCGGTCAATGCCCATTTCGGCGGCTGCGACATCGACGATGCGCTCCAGCACGAAAGTCGCCTCGGGCCGGCCCGCGCCGCGATAGGCGTCGACCGGCACGGTGTTGGTGAAGACGACCTTCACATTGCAGTAGATCGCCGGCGTGGTGTAGACGCCGCCGAGCAAGGGGCCGTAGAGATTGGTCGGGATGTTCGGCCCGAAGGTCGAGAGATAGCCGCCCATATTGGCGAGCGTGTTGACGCGGAAGGCGAGGAATTTTCCGGTCTCATCCAGCGCAAGCTCGGCCTCGGTGACGTGATCGCGGCCGTGACGATCGGAGACATAGCCTTCTGAACGACTCGCCACCCATTTCACCGGCCGCCTCACGCGCTTGGCGGCCCAGGTGATCACGGCTTCCTCGCCGTAATGGAACTGCTTGACGCCGAAGCCGCCGCCGACATCGGGCGCGACCACGCGCAGCTTGTGCTGGGGAATGTTCAGCACCAGCGCGCCCATCAAAAAGCGCACGACATGCGGGAACTGGCTGGTGGTCCACAGCGTGAAGCGATCGGTGCCCGGCTCGTATTCGGCGATCGCCGCCCGCGGCTCCATGGGGTTGCCGATCAGGCGGTTGTTGACGAGACTGAGCTTTGCAACATGCGCCGCCTTCTTGAAGGCGGCTTCGACCGCGGCCTTGTCGCCAAGCTCCCAGTCGCAGCAGATGTTGTTCGGCACGTCATCGAACAATTGCGGCGCATCTGGCCTGACAGCTTCGAGCACGCCGACCACGGAGGGCAGCACCTCGTAATCGATCTTCAAGAGTTCGGCCCCGGCATTCGCCTGCTCCGGCGTCTCGGCGATGACGAAGGCCACCATGTCGCCGACGAAGCGCACCTTGTCCTGCGCCAGCATCGGGAACGGCGGCTCCTTCATCGGCACGCCCTTGGCGTCGGTGATGCCCCAGCCGCAGGGCAGCGAGCCCAGCGCATCGTCGGCGACATCGTCGCCGGTCAGGACGGCAATAACGCCGGGCGAAGCCAGCGCCGCGCTCTTGTCGATGCCGCGCAGCACCGCGTGGCCGTGCGGCGAGCGCACGAACACGCCTGATGTCATGCCCGGGCGCTTGATGTCGGAGACGTAATTGCCGCGGCCGGTGAGGAAGCGCTGGTCCTCTTTCCGCTTCGGGGCGGCGCCGATGCCGATCACATTGCCCATGGTCACTCTCCCTTGGCGGCGTGCATGGCGGCAGCGCCGGCCATGACCGAGACGACGATGTTCTGGTAGCCGGTGCAGCGGCAGATATTGCCTTCGAGGCCGTGGCGGACATCGGCCTCCGTCAGGTTCGGCTTCTCGGTGGCCATTGCCACGGCCGTCATCAGCATGCCGGGCGTGCAGAAGCCGCATTGCAGGCCGTGATGCTCGCGAAACGCTTCCTGCATCGGATGCATTTGGTTCGAGCCCGGCGCGCCTTGCAGACCTTCGATGGTGAGCAGGCTCGCGCCATCGAGTGCGGGGGCAAGCAAGGTGCAGCTCTTCACAGGAAGACCGTCGAGGTGCACCACGCAGGCGCCGCACTGGCTGGTATCGCAGCCGATATGCGTGCCGGTGAGATTGAGCTGCTCGCGCAGGAGCTCGGCGACGAGCGTTGCGGGCTCGACGTCCACGGTGGTTGGCCGGCCGTTGAGGGTAAAGGATATCTGCACGGTCATACTCCTGTGCGCGATGAGGTCTTCAGGCGAGTGGAAGTGCGCTGCCGGTGGCCCATGTGGCCATCACGACATCGCCGACGGTGAAAGGATCCGCGAAGAAGGTCTTTTCCGGCACGTAAGCGACGAACTCGTCGTCGGGCACGGTGTCGAGCATGACCTTGACGAAATAGCCCTGGTATTCGATCGCGAGCACCCGGCTTGGCAGCGATGTGGTGCAGCCGGGCGGCAGCTCCCTGCCGGGCCTCACCAGCGCCACGTCGTCGCGGCGCACGGCGATATCGACCTTGTCGCCGATGCTGACGGTCGGGCGGGCCTGAAGCGGCACCTCGATGCCCGATGGCGCCGCCTGTGCAAGCGTGAAGCTCGCGCCGTTGACCTTCTCGACGCGGCCCGAGAGCACGTTCTGCCCACCCATGAACTCCGCGACATAGCGGTCGTGCGGATGGGCGTAGACCTCGCGCGCCGCACCAGCCTGCTTGATCCTGCCCTGCTCCATCACCACGACGAGGTCGGCGAGCGCGATCGCCTCGAGCTGGGTGTGGGTGACGTGGATGAAGGTGATGCCGAGCTCCTGCTGCATCCGCCTGAGCTCCTGGCGCATCTGGACGCGGAGCTGCTCGTCGAGCGCCGACAGCGGCTCGTCGAGCAGCAGCACGCGCGGCTCGGTGATCGCGGCCCGCGCCAGCGCCACGCGCTGCTGCTGGCCGCCGGAGAGCTGCGCCGGCAGGCGGTCGGCGAACTGCGTCAACCGCACCTTCTCGATCATGGCGTCGGCCGCGCGCAGACGATCCGCCTTGGACTGACCTCGCACGCGCAAGGCAAAGGCGATGTTCTCGCGCACGGTCAGATGCGGGAACAACGCGTAGGACTGGAACATCATCGCGGTGCGGCGCTGCACCGGCGCGAGCCCGACGACATTCTGGCCGCCGATCACGATCTCGCCTGCGGTCGGGTCCTCATGGCCGGCGATCATGCGCAAAATCGTGGTCTTGCCGCAGCCGGAGGGGCCGATGAAGCAGCAATAGGCACCGTCCGCGATCTTCAGATTGACGCCGTCAACCACATTGGTGACGCCGTCAAAGCTCTTGCAGACGCCTGCCAGTTCGATATCGCCGCGATCGTTCTTCATTCCCAGCTCAACCTTTGGACCTGCTGCCGCGCTTCTTCTGGATCAGCACGATGGTGCCGAGGCTGGCACCGATGACGATGAAGGAGACGATGGTGGTCACCGTGCCCAGCGCGTAGAGCGAGGGCGAGGTGACGTTCAGCGTCATGCTCCAGATCTCCAGCGGCAGCGTGTTCAGCGAGCCCGCCGTCTGCAGGCTGCGGGCGAACTCGTCATAGGACAGCGTGAAACCGAACAGCGCGACCGCGACCAGGCCGGGCGCCAGCACCGGGATCATCACCAGACGGATCGACTGCCAGCGGCTGGCGCCGAGATCGTAGGCCGCCTCTTCCCAGACGTGATTGAAGCGCGACATCACCGCGAACATCACCAGCACGCCGAACGGCAGCGTCCAGGACAGCTGCGCGCCCAGCGCCGAGGTGTACCAGCTCGCATTCAGGCCGAGCGCCTGGAACAGAAGCCCCGTGCCGAGACCGAGCACGAGGCCGGGCGCGACCAGGCTGCCGATCATCATGTAGAAGACGAATGTGTCGCCGCGAAACCGCCGGCGGAAACCAAGGCCGGCGAGGAACGACACCACCACCGTGATGATGGTGACGATGACCGCGAGCTTGATCGAGCGGTCGAACGAGCCCTTGACGTCGCCGGTCCGCACCTGGGTGAAAAGATCGACGAACCAGTGCAGCGACTGGCCCTTCATCGGGAAGACGAGGCCGCCGCGGATGTCCTGGAACGACAGGATATAGATGCAGAACATCGGGCCGTAGAGCGCGAGCACATAAGCCGCAAACAGCGTCGCCAGCACGTAGAACGTCCAAGGCCTTCCGCCCTTGCTCGGCGCGATCGCCTTGCTGGTTGCAGGGGCAATCGTCTCCGGCATGTCGGCGAGAACCGCGCTCATCGCGTGATCTCCTGCCTGACATCGACGGTGCGCAGGATCAGTGAGACGATCGCAACCAGCACCAGCGTCAGCAGCACGGCGCTCGCGGCCGCAGTCGGATATTGCAGCACGCCGACGTCCTCGTAGAACGCGCTGACCACCGAGGCCGAACCGCCGCCGGACATCACCTTGACCACGAAGAAGTCGCCCATCACGATCGAGACCACGAAGATGGTGCCGAGCGCGATGCCGCTCTTGGACATCGGCGCCACGATCAGGCGCATGATGTCGAAGCGACTGGCGCCGGCGTCGATCGCGGCCTCGATCAGCTTCTTGTCGATCCGCGCCATGGAGTTGAAGATCGGCACGATCATGAAGATCGTGAGTTGGTGGACGTAGGCGATGACCACCGCGAGATCGGAGAACAGCAGCACCTCCAGCGGCTGACGGATCACGCCCGTCGCCAGCAGCGCCTGGTTGATCAGGCCCTCCTTGCCGAGCAGCGGAATCCAGGAAATCATCCGGATGATGTTCGAAGTCCAGAACGGTACCGTGCACAGGAGGAACAGGCCGATCGCGAGCAGCTGGTTGCGGACGTGAAACACCAGGAAGTAGGCGACGAAGAAGCCGATGATCAGCGTGAAGATCCAGGTCAGCACCGTGAACTTGATCGTCGCGAGATACAGCTTCAGCGTCAGCGCCGAATGAAGCACCTCGACATAGCTCGCCAGCGTGAAGCCGGGTGTGAGCCCGCCAAACCCGTCGGTGGCGAAGAAGCTCGCCGCCAGCACCACCAGGATCGGCGCCACGAAGAACGGCACGAGCACCAGGACCAGCGGCGAGACATAGAGCCAGCCGGCCAGGTTGGATCGCGATGGAGTTGGACTCGGCTGCATGTCAGCGAACGCCTCGACGTCGATCTCATCCGCCGGCGCGTCGCCGCGCCGGCGCATTTTCAGGGAAAGCAGGTTTCAGGCCACCTTGAAGTCGTTCCAGCGCTTGTTCATGTAGGCGGCCTCGTCCATCAGCGTGTTCCAGCAGGAGATGTTCTTGACGCGGTCGAGGAACGAGCCGCCGTCACGCTTGGTGCCGGCCTTCTCCATCGCAACGCCATAGGGATCGTTGACCACCTCGGGCGCGGGCTGGCCCTCGTACCAGAATGCCCATTCGGCCGGGGTGAGGAATTTCTTCGCAGTCGAGGGCACCGGGCTGTAATAGCCGTAGCGTGCGACGAAGCCGCCCTGCCAGCCCGACAGGTACCAGTTGAGATATTCATAGGCCGCGTCGAGCTTCTTGCCGGTGAGGTGCTTCATCAGGCCCATGCCGTTGCACCAGCCTCGGTAGCCTTCCTTGCCGTTCTTGACGTTGACGGGCGCGTAGACGCAGGGAATTTCCTTGACGCGGACGGCGGCGACCGCCGGCGACCACATCGACTGGATGATGACCTCGCCCGCCGCCATCAGCTGCACCGACTGGTCGAAGGTGGTCCAGGTCGCACGGAACTGGCCCTGCTTCTTCAGCTCGATCAGCTTGTTGCAGGTGAAATCGATCTCCTCCTTGGTCATGTTGCCCTTGTTGCCGTACTTGATCAGCCCGGCGCTCTCGAAGCAGAGCGCCGCGTCCATGATGCCGATCGCGGGCACGTCGAGGATCGCGGCCTTGCCCTTGAATTTTGGATCGATCAGGTCCTTCCACTCGGTCACTTCATGGCCGACGAGGTCGGGGCGATAGCCGATGGAGTCGGCGTTGTAGACCTGCGGCAGGAAGGTCGCCCATTCGGTGACGCCGTCATTGAGGTCGGTCGCGTCGGGCTTGGCGATGTACATGGCTTCATAGGGCGAAATGCCCTGGCGCGGGATCTTGTGGCCGTCGATCTCGCCCTTGGTGAAGATCGGCAGGATGTTGTCGAACTCCTTGACCTTCTTGACCTCGATGCCCTGGATCACGCCGCGTTTCGCCGCCAGCTTGGCCTGCCAGCCCTCAAGATCGGCGATGTCGACCGTATTAGGCTGGCTTATGAAGCGGTTGATGGCGGCGGAGGTGTCGAGGTTCTGCATCGTCACCTTGAAGCCGAGATCCTTGGCCGCCTGGTCGCCGATCGCCTTCACCACCGAATAGGACACGCCGACATGGCGCAGCTCGATGTCCTTGATCTCCTGCGCCCAGATGGTCGGGAAACCGCGGATCGCGTCCGACCCTGCGGCCGCGCCCGCAATTGCGGCCGCCCCCTTCAACAGCGTGCGCCGGCTCAGCTTTTTCGTAAGTGTCGCTTCCGTTCCCGCCGGATCGGAAGTGGACGTCCCCTTAATCCTGTCAGACATGGCAACCCTCATTGGTTACGATGAACGCTCGCCCCGATCGCCGCTGATCGGCTGCGGATGTGATCAGTTGCGCGTGAGGCTATGGCTGAGATTTTGCGAAGTAAAATTGGAAGTAAAAATTCGCGATATAAACGCGGCTAATGGGTCAGACCGCTGCATTGGCTTTTGGCAGCGCGCATAAGAAGGCGTCAGGACGTGCATACAAGGACGGCGACTGGACGATGCGGCAACGTCCGCATCGCGCACGTGATCGGCGTCGCGTTGCTCGTCGCGGCGACAAGTCGCACAGCATGCGCGAGCGAAGTCGTGATCGCGCCGTCGCGCATGAAGGCGATCGGCACAGTCGACTCGCGCTTCCAATCCTACAATGTCGAGATGGTGGAGGTGACGGGCGGACGTTTCTGGAAACCTTACGCGGAAGGCCGGATGCAGCGCGATCGCTACAGCGGCAGGCCTCCGATCGATCTCGCCAACACTCGCCTTCGCAAGCTCGCAGCGGCGCTGTCGCCGGCCTATATCCGCATCAGCGGCACCTGGGCCAACGCAACCTATGTTGCGGATACCGAGCACGCGCCGGCCTCTGCGCCTGCCGGCTTCAACACCGTGCTCACCCGCGCGCAATGGCGCGGCGTCATCGACTTCGCCCGCGCGGCCGATGCGGAGATCGTGACGTCCTTTGCGGTCAGCCCCGGCAGCCGCGACGCAAATGGCGCGTGGATGCCGGACCAGGCGCAGCGCCTCATCGATGCGACACGCTCGCTCGGCGGCCGCATCGCCGCCGCCGAGTTCATGAACGAGCCGACGCTTGCAGCGAACAACGGCGCGCCGCCGGGATATGACGCGGAGGCTTATGGCCGCGACTTCAGGATCTTCCGCGACTGGATGCGACGCAGCGCGCCGGAGACACTGATCCTCGGCCCGGGCTCGATCGGCGATGCACCATCACCGTCCGGCTCGGGCATCACCACACGCGACCTGCTTGCCGCATCCGGTCCCAGTGTCGATCGCTTCTCCTATCACCATTACAACACGCTCTCGCCCCGCTGCGGTGTCCATGACGATCCGTTGCAGGCGCTGTCGGAGGAGTGGCTGGCCCGCACTGACGCCACGCTCGCCGTCTACCGCGCGCTGCGCGACGCGTTCGAGCCGGACAAGCCGATCTGGCTGACGGAAACGGCGGACGCTGCCTGCGGCGGCAATCCCTGGGATGCGACCTTCCTCGACACCTTCCGCTATCTCGACCAGCTCGGCCGTCTGGCGAGAGCCGGCGTGCAGGTGGTGATGCACAACACGCTCGCGGCCAGCGACTACGGCCTGCTCGACGAGCAATCGTTTCGTCCAAGACCGAACTATTGGGCCGCCCTGCTGTGGCGGCGCCTGATGGGCACGACCGTGCTCGAGGCGGAGACTCCATCGATGCCCGACTTTCACATCTACGCGCATTGTCATCCCGCGACCAAGGGCGCCGTGTCCGTGCTCCTCATCAATACGTCGCGGAAAACACCGCAATTCGTGACGCTGACAGGCCCGGCCGAGCGCTACACGCTGCAAGCCGATCGCCTGCAAAGCACGACGGTCCGATTGAATGGCGAGCCCCTCGAATTGGCCGCCAACGACGGCCTGCCGCGCCTTCAGGGGCGTCCCGCGCCGGCGGGCCGGCTCCGGCTGCCGCCCGCCAGCATCACCTTCCTGGTGATGCCGGACGCCGCGGCCTGTCGCTGAAGCAAGCTGCTATTTCAGAGCGTCGCGCGCCGTCTCCGGCGCCAGCAAGGTCGCGATGATCGTGATGATCGAGAGCCCGATGATATACACCGACACCGCCCAGTAGGATCCCGCCCAAGCCAGCAGTGCGGTTGCGATCAATGGCGAGAAACCGCCGCTCAGCGCGGCCGCGACATTGGCGCCGAGCGATGCCCCGCTGTAGCGCACCTGGGTGCGGAACAGTTCCGGCATGAACGCAGCCTTCGGCCCGAACAGCAACGCGTGGGTCAGCGTCATCGTGACGACGAGCGCGAGCGTGATCAGTGCCGGCTCCCTGGTGTCGAGGAACCAGAACAGCGGAAACGCCAGCGCCACCGAGAACACGCCGCCGGCGAGATACAGCGCCCTGCGGCCGAAGATATCGGAGAGCCAGCCGGCAAGCGGCAGCGTCGCGAACTCGACGATCGCGGCATAGACCACCGCATCCAGGATCACCTGGCGCGGCAGCCCGAGCTTGGTCGTGGCATAGACCACGGTGAAGACGGTGAGCAGATAAGCGAGCCCGACCTCCGAGACCGTGATGCCGATCGCGAGCAGAAAGCTGCGCCAGTCGCGGCGAAGAACTTCGAGCACCGGCTGCGCCAGCACCTCCTTGCGCTCGACCACCTCCTTGAAATGCGGCGTCTCCGCAAGCCGCAAGCGCACGATGAAGCCGATGCCGACCAAGAGGATGCTGATCAGGAACGGCACGCGCCAGCCCCAGCTCAGAAAATCGGCTTCGGGCAGCTTGGTCATCAGGGCAAAGATGCCGGTGGAGGCGGCAACGCCGACGGGAAAGCCGATCTGCACCAAGCTGCCGTAGAAGCCGCGGCGGTTGCCGGCATGCTCGATCACCATCACGACCGCGCCGCTCCACTCGCCGCCGAGCCCGATGCCCTGGACGAAGCGCAAGGCGATCAGCAGGATCGGCGCCCAGACGCCGATCTGGCTGTAGGTCGGCAGGCAGCCGATCAGGAAGGTGCCGAGCCCCATCGCGATCATGGTCGCAACCAGCATCGTCTTGCGGCCGAGCCGGTCGCCGTAATGCCCGATGATCGCGCCACCGATCGGCCGCGCCACGAAGCCGACCGCGTAGGTGGAGAACGCGACCAGCGTGCCGACGAACGGATCGAAACTCGGAAAGAACAGCTTGTTGAAGACGAGCGCAGCGGCCGTGCCGTAGATCAGGAAGTCGTACCACTCGATCGCGGTGCCGAGCGCGCTCGCCCACACCACATGCGCCGTCGTCGATCTCTCCGTCGCCGCGGAGACCCCCGTTGCTGCCGTCATGCCCTGCCCCAAAAATTCCGGATGGCATCATGGCCAATCGCAGGGAGGGTTGCAACCTGCGGAGGTGAAGGCTCTCACAGGATAACAGCGAGAGATTTGTGGGCCGCTTCGCAACGCCCGTCATTGCGAGGAGATCGCGACAAAATTGCGCAGCAATTTTGCGCTGATGCGACGAAGCAATCCAGACTGCCTCTGCGGAAAGACTCTGGATTGCTTCGCTGCGCTCGCAATGACGGTTGGTGAACCAGTTTGGCACTCTGCCCATTCATCGTCGTCCTGGCGAAAGCCAGGACCCATTACCCCGGTCAGCGTTATCAAACACGCGCTGCGGCTAAAGCGTCCGAAACAACAGCCTGCGGTGATTATGGGTCCTGGCTTTCGCCAGGACGACACCGCGTATTGGGCACCGACATTCCAACTCACCGCTCCAAGCCGCCGCCCCGTGGAACCCGCCTCACCCCTCTATTCGCCATTGACAAATTCATTTGCCAATATCTAATTTATCGCCAGAGCAACGGCCACAACAAGCGGCCCATAAAAGTGAGGGAACGACGATGAGAGGCTTTCTGGCCTGCGCCATGCTCGCGGCCATGACCTCGGCTGCCATGACAACAGCCGCGACTGCGCAAGTCTCCGACGACGCGGTGCGGATCGGCGTGCTGACGGACCTGTCGAGCTGGGGCCGCGACAACAGCGGGCCGGGATCTGTGGAGGCCGCGAAGATGGCGGTGGAGGAGTTCGGGCCGACGGTGCTCGGCAAGCCGATCGAGATCATCAGTGCCGACCACCAGATGAAGACCGATGTCGGCGTGCAGATCGTGCGCGGCTGGTTCGACAACGGCAAGGTCGATGCCGTCGTCGACATCCCCAATTCCGGCATCGCGATCGCCGTGCACAACATGGTGCGCGAGCGGAGCAAGATCGCGCTGCTCTCCGGCCCCGGCGCGAGCTCGCTGACCGACGAGCTGTGCAGCCCGAACACCGTGCACTTCACCTACGACACCTATGCGCTGTCCAAGGTGACGGCGTCCGCCGTGATCAAGGAAGGCGGCAAGTCCTGGTACTTCATCACGGCGGACTACGCCTTCGGCCAGCAGCTCGAGAAGGACGCGACGCGCTTCATCAACGAGATGGGCGGCAAGGTACTTGGCGGCGTCAAGCATCCGACCAATACCGCCGACTTCTCCTCCTTCGCGCTGCAGGCGCAGAGCTCGAAATCCGACGTGGTCGCCTTCGCCAATGCCGGCCAGGACACCGACAACGCCATCAAGCAGTCCGGCGAGTTCGGCCTCGTCCAGGGCGGCCAGAAGCTGGTCGGCCTCCTCATGTTCGACACCGACGTGCACGCGATCGGCCTCAAGGCCGCGCAGGGCACCTACATGACCACGGCCGCGTACTGGAACATGGACGAGGCAACCCGCGCCTGGTCGAAGAAGTTCTACGAGCGCACCAAGGTGATGCCGACCATGATCCACACCGGCGTCTACGGCTCGGTGCTGCATTATCTCAAGGGCATCAAGGCCGCCGGCACCGACGATCCCGCCAAGGTAATGGCCAAGATGCGCGAACTGCCGATCGAGGATATCTTCGTCCATGGCGGTAAGTTGCGCGAGGACGGCCGCGTCATTCGCGACATGTATCTGGCCAGGGTGAAGTCACCCGAGCAGTCGAAGGAACCGTGGGACTATCTGGACATCGTCAAGACCGTGAAGGGCGAGGACGCCTTTCGCCCGGTCTCGGAGTCCAAATGTCCGCTTCTGAAGAAGTGAGGTGAGCGATGACCGGCAGCGAGCACAACGCAGTTGAGACTTACGAGTGCGACGTGCTCGTGGCCGGATCGGGTTGCTCCGGCATGTCGGCCGCGATCACCGCGCGCTCTCGCGGGCTCAACGTGCTGATCGTGGAGAAGGAGCCGCGCTTCGGCGGCACCACCGCCCGCTCCGGCGGCTGGCTGTGGATTCCCGGCACGTCGCTGGCGAAGGCCTATGGCATCGAGGAAACGCCCGAGCAGGCGCGAACTTACCTGCGGCACGAAGCCGGCAACAATTACGACGCCGCGCGGGTCGATGCCTTCCTGAACGCCGGCCCCGAGGCCGTTGATTTCTTCACCACCAGGACCGCGCTGCGCTTCGACATGCCGCTGGTCTTTCCCGACTACCACTCCGAGGCGCCGGGCGGCACGCAGGGTGGCCGCTCCATGGTGGCCCGTCCGTTCGACGGCCGCGAGCTCGGCGACCAGATCAAGACGCTGGGCATGCCGCTCCCCGAGCTCACCGTATTCGGCATGATGCTGGGGTCAGGCAAGGACATCGTCCATTTCATGCGCGCGACGAAATCGCTGACCTCGGCGGTCTATGTCGCCAAGCGACTGTCGCGGCACCTGATGGACGTGCTCCGCTATGGCCGCGGCATGACCTTGACCAACGGCAATGCGCTCGCAGGACGCCTCGCGAAGTCCGCGCAGGATCTGAAGATTCCGATGTGGCTGTCCTCCCCGGTGCGCGAGCTGACGGTCGAGAACGGCGCAGTCACCGGCGCCATCGTCGTCCGCGAGGGCCGCGAGGTGCGTGTTCGCGCGCGACAGGGGGTCGTGCTCGCCTGCGGCGGCTTCCCGCACGATGTCGAACGTCGCAAGAAGATGTTCCCGCACGCACCGACCGGCAAGGAGCACTTTTCGCCCGGCCCCACCGGCAATACCGGCGACGGCCTGCGGCTTGCGGAAAGCGCCGGCGGGCATATCGAGGATCGCCTGCCGAACGCGGCAGCCTGGGTGCCGGTGTCGCTGACCACGCGCAAGGACGGCTCGAAGGGCGTGATGCCGCACTTCATCGACCGCGCCAAGCCCGGCGTCATCGCGGTGATGCGCGACGGCAGGCGCTTCGCCAATGAGGGCAATTCCTATCACGACTTCGTCCAGGCCATGATCAAGGCCGCAAAACCCGGCGAGGAGATCGCAGCGTATCTCGTCTGCGATCACCCGACGCTGCGCAAATACGGCCTCGGCTGCGTGCCGCCCTTCCCGATGCCGACGGGTCATCACCTCAATACCGGCTACCTCATGCGCGGCGACACGCTTGAAGCTCTGGCGGCGAAAGCCGGTATCGACGCAAAGGCATTCGTCGAGACCGTCAAGCAATTCAATGCGACGGCGCCGCAAGGCCAGGATGCCGCCTTCGGCAAGGGTTCAAAAGCCTATAACCGCTATCAGGGCGACGCGCTGCACGGCCCCAACCCCTGCGTTGCCCCGATCGAGAACGGCCCGTTCTACGCCGTCAAGATGGTGATCGGCGATCTCGGCACCTATGCCGGCATCGTCACCGACGAAAACGCGTGCGCGCTCGACGCCGAGGGCCGGGTGATTCCCGGCCTCTATGCCGCCGGCAATGACATGGCGAGCATCATGGGCGGCAATTATCCCGGCGCCGGCATCACGCTTGGGCCGGCGCTGACCTTCGGCTACATTGCCGGCCGTCATCTCGCCGACAGCGCCGCGAGGCGCGACGCGGCGTAAGCGCGACGCCAGGAGGCGCATGAAGAGAGAAAGCCGCGGCATCCAGTCGATCGAGGTCGGCGGAGAATTGCTCCGCGCTCTCGCCCGCAGCGGCGAGCCGATGATGCTGCGCGATCTCGCGCGCGAGGCCGGCATGACGCCGGCCAAAGCGCATCCCTATCTCGCCAGCTTCTCGCGCATCGGGCTGATCGAGCAGGACGAGACCACCGGCCGTTACGAGATCGGTGCGCTGGCACTGGAGCTCGGCCTGATCAGCCTGCGCCGTCTGTCTGGCGTGCGCATCGCGGGTCCCAGGATCGCTGCGCTTGCGAGCCAGATCGGGCACGCGGTCTCGCTGGCGGTCTGGGGCACGCATGGCCCGACCGTGGTGCAGCTCGAAGAACCGGGCCAGCCCGTGCATATCGTGATGCGCGCGGGTTCAGTGATGGCGCTGCTGGAGACTGCGACCGGCCGTGCGTTTGCGGCCTTCCTGCCGGAGAAGACCATCAGTGCCGCACTCGAAAGCGGCCTCGACCGCCACGGCGTCGGCTACAATCCGAAGCGGGCGGTGAAAGGCGCGAAGGTCGCCGAGATGCTGAACGAGGTCCGCAAGCACGGCCTCGCCCGCGCGCTCGGCGATCCCCTGCCCGGCGTCAACGCGTTCTCGGCACCGGTGTTCGACCATGCCGGCCACGTGGCGCTGGTCATCACCGCGATGGGGCCGGAAGGCACTTTTGATGCGCGATGGGACAGCCCGATCGCACATGCGCTGCGCAACTGCGCCGGCGGCATTTCGAAGCGGCTGGGCCATGGGATGACGGTTGCGGCGGAGTGATTCGAGTCGTCCTGGCTTTCGCCAGGACGACATCGAAGGCGTGGAGCGACCTCGCGCCCTACTTCTCCTTCACCGGCACCGTGTAGTTCAGGATGAGCCGGCCCCCATCCGGATAGATCGTCTGCCCGGTGATGTAGGATGCATCGTCGCTGGCAAGGAACGCCACGACCGCCGCGACCTCGCTCGGCTCGCCGCCCCGGCCGGCCGGCGTGCGCGACATCACGGTCTTGCGCGCATCTTCCGAGGTGTAGATCGAGGACGCCACCATGTCGGTCAGGATCGTGCCCGGCCCGACCGCGACGACGCGGATGTTGTGCGGGGCGAGCGCGACGGCCGCGACCGACGTCAGCTGCTTCATGCCGCCCTTCGACATCGCGTAGGTCGCAAGCGCCGGGATCGCCAGCAGCGCGTTGACCGAGGACATGTTGATGATGACCCCGCCGCCGCCCTGCGCGATCATCTGCTTCGCCGCCGCCTGCACGCCGAAGAACGCGCCCTTCAGATTGATGCCGATGACTTCGTCGAATTCCTCTTCGGTAATCTCGAGGATGTCCCGGTTGCGGGCGACGCCGGCATTGTTGACCATGATATCGAGCCGGCCGAACTCCTTCACGGCGGTCGCAACGAGCTGGTCGACGTCCGCGCGCCTGGCGACATTGCCGACGACGGTGCGCAGCGCATCCGGCCGCCCCAGCTCGGCGGCCGTCGCGGCAAGCCCCTCGGCATCGACATCCGAGATGACGACCTTGACGCCGTCATCCAAAAATCTCTTGGCGCAGGCCTTGCCGATACCGCGCGCCGCGCCGGTGATGGCGGCGACCTTGTCCTTGAGCTTCATCCGTGCGCTTCCCGAAAACAGGACGCCGTGTCGGGCGTCAATTCGCCGCCGTTCGCGCCGTGGCCGGCATGTAGATCTGCGCGTAGCCTTCCTTGATCGCGGCGGTGATGCGATCGAGGCGGCGGTCGATGTGCTTTTCCAGCACCGACACGCAGGCCTCTTCATTGCGCGCCTTCAGGCCCTCGACCACCGCGCGGTGCTCGGCCTGGGTGTTGGAGCGGTTGATGCGGTCCATGTCGATCCAGCGCACGAAGCGGATGCGGGCATTGACGTTGCGCAGCACGCGCAGCATCTCGGCATTGTTCGACATGCCCATCAGCCGCTCGTGGAAGGTCTCGTCCAGCTCGACGAGTTCCACCGAGGTGCGCTCGCCGGGATCGGGACCGGTGGCCTCGAGGAATTTCAGCAGCGCGTCGATATCCTCGTCCCTGGCGCGCTTGATGGCGAGGCGGATCGCGGCGA
This sequence comes from Bradyrhizobium sp. CCBAU 45389, assembly GCF_028128625.1. Classification (NCBI taxonomy): domain Bacteria; kingdom Pseudomonadati; phylum Pseudomonadota; class Alphaproteobacteria; order Hyphomicrobiales; family Nitrobacteraceae; genus Bradyrhizobium; species Bradyrhizobium sp. CCBAU 45389. Next base: position 571,008 of record NZ_LBIY01000099.1, read on the forward strand.
CCTCGATCGACTTGCGCAGCTCGTAGAGATCGAAGATCTCGTGCGCGTCGAGCTCGCGGCAGAAGAAGCCCTTGCCCGGTGTGAAGCGCAGGAAGCCTTCGGTGTTGAGGCGGTTGAGCGCCTCGCGCAGCGGCGTGCGGCTGACGCCGAGGCGCTTGGCCAGCTCGCCCTCGTTGAGCCGTTCGCCCGGCTTGAACTCGTAGCTCACGGCCATCGCCTTGAGCTGTTCATAGACGCGATCGACGATACTGTCGGAAGCCAGTTCCACGTTGCTCATCATCAGCTGCATTCATGCCCGAACACAGCCCAATATACCGGGCTAAAGTGGACAATGGCAATGCAAACCGGAGTTTAGCAGAGCTTGTCTAGAGCTTTGCGACAGAAGGAATCAGGCGAAGGCGCGCGGACGCAGTCCAGCATGAAACCAGGTGATCATGGAATAGATGTCGTAGACCGGCAAGCCGACCTCGGCCTGCAAGGCCGCCGCATAAGGCGGCATGTTGGTGCATTCCAGCACGATGGCGCCGACGTCGGGATTTTTGGCAACGAGCTCCTTGCCGGCCTCGACCACGTCTCGCTCGGCCTGTGCGATGTCCATGTCGTCCTTCTCGGCCTTGATCAGGACGCGGAAGAACTCCTTGCCGTGCTCGGTGCCGACCAGCGGCGTGTCGAGCGGCACGCCGGCGCCTTCGAGATGGGCCGGCGTCAAGGTCGAGCCCGACACCGTGACGAGGCCGACGCGCTTGCCGGGCGGCAGGGTCGCCTGCACCCACGGCACCTGCATCAGCGATGAGGTCGCGACAGGCACACCGACGGCGGCGGCGATCTCCTTCTGGAACAGCGAGAGGAAGCCGCAATTGGTGGTGATGGCCTCCGCCCCGAGCCGCACCAGGTCTTTCGCGGCATCAATGAAATCGGGCAGCAGGCCGGCCGCGCCCTTCAGCACCACCTTCTCCGGCGAAGCGCCGCTCACCACGCGATAGAGCACGGGGAACGGCCAGGTCGTGCCGTTGCCCATGTCGCCGGGGATGCGGGGGAAGCGCGCTTCCAGCATCAGAATGCCGAGCGGCGCGCCATAGACGGCCTTGCCGCCGCGGGCAATACGAGAAGGCGAGTTGGCAGGATAGGTCATGGGTGCGATCTCAGAGGAAGCGATTGGGTGCGAACGGCGCGAGCGGAATCTCCGGCTGCTTGCCGCTCAGAAGCTGCGCGACGAGACGGCCGGTGCGGGCCGAGCCGACCAGGCCGACATGGCCGTGGCCGAAGGCGTAGACGATGTCGCGCGAGGCGCGTGCGTGGCCGATGCAGGGAAGTCCATCCGGCATGCTCGGCCGATGGCCGAACCAGGTCTTGATGCGCGAGGCCGGAATGTCCTTCGGCAGTTTCGGGAACATGCCGAGAAGGTGGTTGCGCAAAATCTCGGCGCGCTTCCAGTTCGGCGCGGCCTCGAGGCCGGCGATCTCGACCGTGCCGGCGGCGCGCAGGCCCTTGTTGGTCCAGTTCACCACCATCTTGGCGTCGGAGGCCATCATCGAGCTGCGCGGACCTGATTCCGGATTCTCGATCATGACGTGATAGCCGCGCTCGGTTTCGAGCGGCAGGGGATCGCCGACCGATGCGGTGAGCCGCTTCGAGCGGGCACCGGCCGCGACGACGGCAGCATCGCAAGCGATCTCGCCGGTCTCGGTGAGAACGGCCACGAGCTTGTTGCCGGACAGCTTCAGCCCGGTCGCCTTGGCCCGCACGTGCTTGGCGCCGCCGGCGATCGCATGATTGGCGAGAGCGGCGACATAAGCGCCGGGATCGCGGCAGCGCCCGGCCTCTTCCACCACCACGCCAAAGGTGTAGCGCGGATGCAGGTCCGGCTCGCGCTGACGCATCTCGTCGGCGTTGAGCTCCAGCCATTCGACGCCGACCTTCTTGCGCAGGCGCCAGCCGAGATCGTTGTCGAAATTGCCGCGCGACGGAAACACATGCATCACGCCGTTGCGCTCGACCAGTTCAGGCACACCCGCTTCTTCAGCCAGTTTCCTGTGCAGCAGCGGCGCATCCTTCAGGAGATCGCGCAGCGCGAACGCCGTCTTCTCGACCCGCGCCGCGGTCCAGCCCGAGAGCAGGTACTTGATCAGCCAGGGCAGCGCCTTCGGCAAATAAGACCAGCGGATCGCGAGCGGGCCGAGCGGGTCCATCAGATAGCCCGGCACCTTCTTCCAGATACCCGGCTCGGCCGGCGGGATCACCGAATGGGAGGAGAGCCAGCCGGCATTGCCGTAGCTCGCCGCCTGCTCGCCGCCGGGCTCGCCCGGATCGATCAGCGTGACGCGATGTCCTTCGCGCAGCGCCTCGATGGCGCTGATCACGCCGACCGCGCCGGCTCCGATGATGGCGACGTGGCGGCCGTCGGGCATCGCTTACGCCTTCACCGCTGGCGTGAAGTCCTTGCCGACCGAGATCGCCCTGGGATCGATGATGCAGTGGAGGATCGCCGGCTTGCCCGAGGCGAGCGCGCGCTCGAACGCCGGCGCGAACTCTTCGGTGCGCTCGACGCGCTCGCCATGGCCGCCGAACGCTTTTGCGTACATCGCAAAGTCGGGGTTCTTGAGCTGGGTGCCGACGACGCGGCCGGGATAGTCGCGCTCCTGGTGCATGCGGATGGTGCCGTATTGCGAATTGTCGACCACGATCACGACCAGCGGCGCGTCGTACTGCACGGCGGTCGCGAACTCCTGCCCGTTCATCAGGAAGCAGCCGTCGCCGGCAAAGGCGACAACGACGCGATCCGGATATTGCCGCTTTGCCAGCACGCCGGCCGGCACGCCATAGCCCATCGAGCCCGAGGTCGGCGCGAGCTGCGCGGCGAAGCTGTGGAAGCGGTGATGACGGTGGATCCAGCCGGCATAATTGCCGGCGCCGTTGCAGACGATCGCGTCCTTCGGCAGCCGGTCGCGCAGCCAGGTCATGACCTGGCCGTACTGGAACGAGCCCGGCAGCTCGCGCGCCTTGTCGGTCCAGGCGAGATAATCGGCGTGCGCCTTGGCGGCCTCGCCCTTCCAGGCAACCGCGCCCGCGGGCTTCAGCGTCTCGACGGCAGCGGCGAATGCAGCGGGCGTTGCCTGGATGGCAAGCTCGGGCTGGTAGACGCGGCCGAGCTCTTCCGAGCCCGGATGCACGTGGATCAGCTTCTGCTTCGGCGTTGGAATATCCAGCAGCGTGTAGGACGAGGACGGCATCTCCGACATGCGGCCGCCGATGAGGAGAACGACGTCGGCATTGTCGATGCGCGCCTTGAGGCCCGGGCTCGGCCCGATGCCGAGATCGCCGGCATAATGCGAGTGATCGGCGTCGATCAACGAGGCCCGGCGGAACGAGGTCGCGACCGGCAAGTCGAACCGCTCGGCAAAACGCGCGATGCTCCTGGTCGCCTCCTCGGTCCAGCGCGAGCCACCGAGGATGACCAGCGGCGCCTTGGCGCTCGCCAACATCGCACCGACCTGCTCGATGTCAGCAGGCGCCGGCCAGCTCACCGCCGGCTCGATCCGCATGGCGTCCGCAACGGCGGCGGTCTCGGTCAGCATGTTCTCCGGCAGCGCGATCACCACGGGACCGGGACGGCCCTGCATGGCGACGCGGAAGGCACGCGCGACCAGCTCCGGAATGCGGTCCGGGCGATCGATCTCGACGGCCCATTTCGCCATGGAGCCAAACACCGCCTTGTAATCGAGCTCCTGGAACGCCTCGCGCTCGCGCATGCCGGTGTCGACCTGGCCGACGAACAGGATCATCGGGGTGGAGTCCTGCATCGCGATGTGGACACCGTGGCTGGCATTGGTGGCGCCGGGGCCGCGGGTGACGAAGCAGACGCCGGGACGCCCGGTGAGCTTGCCATAGGCCTCCGCCATCATCGCAGCGCCGCCTTCGGCGCGGCAGATCACGACGTCGATCGGGCTGTCATGCAGCGCATCGAGCGCCGCGAGATAGCTCTCGCCCGGCACGCAGGTGACGCGGTCGACGCCCTGAGCAACCAACTGGTCGATCAGGATCTGGCCCCCGGTGCGGGTGTTGCGAATGGTCATGACAGCTCCCTGCAGGCTTTGGCGATGCGCTTCAAGGCTTCGCGCAAGTTTTGTTCCGAGGTGGCGTAGGACAGGCGGAAATAAGGTGCAAGGCCGAAACAGCTGCCCGGCACCACGGCCACGTCATGCCTCTCCAGCAGGAAGCGGCAGAACGCCGCGTCGCTGTCGATCAAGACGCCATCGGGCGTGCGGCGGCTGATCAGGCCGGCGCAGCTGGCATAGGTGTAGAATGCGCCTTCCGGCCGGCGGCAGCTGACGCCGTCGATGGCGTTGAGCGCATCGACCACGGTGTCCCTGCGGCGCTGGAACGCGGCGCGGCGTTCCACAAGGACGTCCTGCGGGCCGGTGAGCGCCGCGATCGCCGCGGCCTGGCTCACCGAGCACGGATTGGTCGTGCTCTGGCTCTGCACCACCGCGATCGCCGCGATCAGTTCGCGCGGGCCGCCGCCATAGCCGACGCGCCAGCCGGTCATGGCATAGGCCTTGGAGACGCCGTTCACGGTCAGCGTGCGCGATTTCAGGCTCGGCTCGAGCGCGGCCGCCGTGACGAACGGCATGCCGTCGTAAGTGAGGTGCTCGTAGATGTCGTCGGCCATCAGCCAGACATGCGGATGGCGCTTGAGCACGTCCAGGATCGGACGGAGCTGCGCCGCCGAATAGGCCGCGCCCGTCGGATTGGACGGCGAGTTCAGCAGCAGCCAGCGCGTCTTGGGCGTGATCGCGCGTTCGAGATCGGCGGCATCGAGGCGAAAGCCGTTCTCCTCGCGGCAAGGCACATCCACCGGCGTGCCGTCGGCGATGCGCACCATGTCGGCATAGCTGGTCCAATAGGGCGCGGCGAGGATCACCTCGTCGCCGGGACTAAGCGTCGCCATGAAGGCGTTGTGGATCACCTGCTTGGCGCCGGCACCGGCTGTGATCTCGTCAGTGGCATAGACGAGGTCGTTCTCGCGGCGGAATTTTTCGGCGATCGCCGCCTTCAATTCCACCGTGCCGTCGAGGATGGTGTATTTGGTCTGCCCCGAGCGGATGGCGCGCTCGGCCGCGTCCTTGGCATGGTCGGGCGTATCGAAGTCAGGCTCGCCGGCGCCGAGCACGATCACCGGCCGCCCCTCGCGCTTCAGCCGCTGCGCGACCGCGCCGATCTTGAGGATCTCGGAGACGCCGATCGCGCTGATGCGCCGGGCGGACCGAAAGCCGGATGCGGGAGCCTGGACAGTCACGGCTGGCCCTTACTTGCGTGCGGCGATCGCGATCACCTCGATGCGGTAGGCGGGATCGGCGAGCTCGACCTTGCCGCAGGCGCGGGTCGGGGTGTTGCCGGGCACGACCCAGGCATCATAGACCGCGTTCATGGCATCGAAATCGTCCATGCTCTTGAGCCAGACCTGCACGCTGAGCAGGCGCGACTTGTCGGTGCCCGCGCGCGCCAGCATGTCGTCGACCTTGGCCAGCGCCTCTTTTGTCTGCTGGGTGATGTCGGCGGTCTTGGTGTCCGCAACTTGCCCTGCGAGGAAAACGAGATCGCCGAACACGGAGGCGCGGCTGCGGCGGGCGTTCTGGTCGATGCGGGTGATATCCGACATGGGTTGTCCTTATGTCTTTACTTGCCGGTGGCGATGATGCGGCAACAGTGATCGAGCGCAGCACCAATGAGATTGTCGCTCGCCTCGGGCGTGCGGAACGCGGAATGCGCCGACAGCGTCACGTTCGGCAGCTTTGTCACGGGATGGCCCGCCGGCAGCGGCTCGATCGTGAAGACGTCGAGGCCGGCATGGGCGATATGGCCCGAGCGCAGGGCGTCGAGCATCGCGTCTTCATCCACCACAGCACCGCGCGCGGTGTTGATCAAAATGCTGCCCTTGCGCATCATCGCGATGCGCTCGCGCGACAGAAAGCCCTTGGTCTCGTCGTTGAGCAGGAGGTGCAGCGAGACGACATGGCTCTCGGCCAGCAGCTTCTCCAGCGACACGAACTCGACGCCCGGATGCGTCTTCGGCGTCCTGTTCCAGGCGATCACCTTCATGCCGCAACCCGCCGCCATGCGCGCGGCTTCCGCCGCGATGCCGCCGAAGCCGATCAGGCCGAGCGTCTTGCCGGTGAGCTGGACCGCGTCACGGCGCAGCCAGTTGCCCTCGCGCATGCCGCGGTCCATCTCGCCAAAATTTCGCGCGGAGGCCCACATCAGCGCGATCGCGCATTCGGCGACGGCGGTGTCGCCATAACCCTTGATGGTGTGGACGGAGATGCCGCGCTCGGCCAACTCCTCCGGATTCATGTAGCTGCGCGCGCCGGTGCCGAGGAAGACGACATGCTTGAGCGCCTTGCACTTCTCGGCAATCCCGGTCGGCACGGCCGTATGGTCCACGATCATGATCTCGGCGTCGCCGAGCAGGCCGGGCAGGTCATCGGGCTTGATGGAGGGGTTGCGGTTGATGCCGACAGGCAGGTCCTGGGAGCGCAGCAGCTTGTCGGTCACCGCCGCCAGGGTGTCGTTTGCATCGACGAATAGAGCGCGCACAGGCCTCTCCTTCAGGTCACGAGATTGTTGCGTTCAGTCTTGAATACAGACTTGCATGCGATTGACAACCCCACAGTCCGAGGAAATTTGCGCAATCCTGCCAAGATATTGGGCTCATCTCTGCCTTGCCGCACAAATGGCCAGCAACGTGAAATACCGTATTGCATTTTATCCTGAATACAGAAATAGTCCAGTGGCCGGAGCCGATCCGACCCAAATTCCAGGGAGACAGAGACCATGAATCGCAGGGACGCTCTCACCACAGTCGCGCTCGCGGGCGCAGCGATGGCCGCCGCAGGCAGCTCGGCCAAGGCCGACGCGCCGACCTCCACGCTCGACCGCATCAAGAAGAATGGCGTGCTCCGGGTCGCCGTCATCGTCGGCCAGGAGCCCTACTTCCATAAGGACCTCGCCACCAACGAATGGTCGGGCGCCTGCATCGAGATGGCCAAGGACATCGCGAGTAAGCTGGGAGCCAAGGTCGAGACGCTGGAATCGACCTGGGGCAACCAGATCCTCGACCTGCAGGCCGACAAGGTCGACCTCGCCTTCGCCGTGAACCCGACGCCGGAGCGCGCCCTCGTCATCGACTTCTCGACCCCCATCCTGGTGCACTCCTTCACCGTCATCACCAAGAAGGGCTTTGCCAAGCCGCAGACCTGGGCCGAGCTCAACAAGCCCGAGGTCAAGATCGCCGTCGACATCGGTTCGACGCATGAGACGATCGCGCGCCGCTACTGCCCGAAGGCAACGATCCTCGGCTTCAAGAACCGCGACGAGGCGATCCTCGCGGTCGCAACCGGCCGCGCCGACTGCAACGTCTCGCTGGCCGTGCTCTCGGTCTCGACCCTGAAGAAGAACCCGAACCTAGGCGATCTCGCGATCCCGCGCCCGCTGCTGACGCTGCCGACCAACATGGGCATCCGCGCCGAGGGCGACCGCCGCTATAAGGATTTCCTCAGCGCCTGGGCCGACTACAACCGCTCGATGGGCCAGACCCGCGAATGGATGCTCAAGGGTTTCGAGGCCGTCGGCCTCACCGCGGACGATCTCCCGCCCGAAGTGCAGTTCTGACGGCCGTTCGACGATGTATGTCTGGGAGTTCGCGGCGCTCAAGCCGTATTGGGGCCTGATCTGGCAAGGGCTCCTGGTCACCGTCTTCTACACGGTGATCACGGTCGCCGCGGGCCTCCTGATCGGACTGATCGTCGGCATCCTGCGCACGACGGCACCGCGCTGGGTCGCGGTGCCGCTCCGGCTCTACATCGAGATCTTCCGCTGCACGCCGCTGCTGGTGCAGCTGGTCTGGATGTATTACGCCCTACCGGTCCTGATCGGCGTCGACATGTCGCCGGCGATGGCCTGCTTCATCGCGCTCTCGCTCTATGCCGGCTCGTTCTACGCCGAGATCTTCCGCGGCGGCATCGAGGCCGTCGACGTCGGCCAGTGGGAGGCCGGGCGCGCCATCGGCATGCGTCGCGGCAAGATCTTTCGCCGCATCGTGCTGCCGCAGGCGACCCAGGTGATGATCCCCTCCTTCATCAACCAGACCATTATGCAGCTCAAGAACACCTCGCTGGTGTCGGTGGTCGCGGTCGGCGACCTGCTCTACCAGGGCTCGGTGATCACGGCGGCGAGCTACCGGCCGCTCGAGGTCTACACCACGATTGCCGTGCTCTATTTCGTCGTGCTGTTCCCGCTGACGCTGGTCGCGGACCGGGTCGAGCTGAAGATGGGAGCGCATCGATGAGTGCCCTGATCGCAAGCAACATCCACAAGGCGTTCGGCGACCACGAGGTGCTGAAGGGCGTATCGCTCACGGTCGCACGCGGCGAGGTCGTCACCCTGATCGGCGCCTCCGGCTCCGGCAAATCCACCTTCCTGCGCTGCCTGAACCTGCTCGAAATGCCGCAGCAGGGCGAGCTTGCGATCGGCACGCACAATTTCGCCTTCGGCAAGAGCGTGCGTCCCGCAGGCGATGCGCAGCTCGCGCTGCTCCGCCGCAGCGTCGGCATGGTGTTCCAGCACTTTAATCTCTTCCCGCACATGTCGGTGCTGCGCAACATCACTGAGGGTCCGGTGCAGGTGAAAGGCATGACGCAGGCTGAAGCCGACGCGCTCGGCCGCGACCTGCTTGCAAAAGTCGGCCTCGCCGACAAGGCCGACGCGTTTCCGAGCCGCCTGTCCGGCGGCCAGAAGCAGCGCGTCGCGATCGCGCGCGCGCTCGCGATGAAGCCCGACGTCATGCTGTTCGACGAGCCGACCTCGGCACTCGACCCCGAGCTGGTCGGCGAAGTGCTCGCCGTCATCCGCAGCCTTGCCGCCGAGGGCATGACCATGGTGCTGGTCACGCACGAGATGGCCTTCGCCGCCGATGTTTCTACCCGGGTCGGCTTCATGAACGACGGCGTCATGGCCGAGATCGGCACGCCCGACGAGACCATCCGCCAGCCGCGCAGCGAGCGGCTGAAGTCGTTCCTCAGCCGGTTTCACGAAACGCATTAGACGGCCTGCTACGATCATCCCGTGCCGTTCCTGCGCTGAACTTGCCGGGACAGGCGCCGGACACCACGTTCAATCCCGCGACAGCTGCGGCGTTGCGTGACGTTCGCCGGAGTATGGAACTCGAGGCGCGCGATTCTCCTCGCGCCCGCCGCGATCGTCGCCGAACGCGACATGCTCTTGCGTCCCCTCAAACCCATTGCGGCCAGACGTCGCCTAGCTCGCCTCGACAGACGTCGCGGTTGTGCCAATTGCGGACATCCGGATCGCGGTATGGTGAACCAACAGGTTGATTTATCTCAAGACTGCATTCGGGACGCGAGCTAACTTACCTTCGCAAGGCAGCGATACGTCCGGACAATCGGGAGGTAGAGCATGTACCGGCACATTCTCATTCCGACAGATGGGTCTCAGCTAGCGGAGCGTGGAGTGGCGCACGGATTGGCGCTGGCGAAATCCCTTGGAGCCACCGTATCCTTCATCTTCGTTGTGGAACCGTTTTCCGAAGTGTCAGGACGGTTCCTCGAAGCAGTCGGAACATATGCCGAGTTGCGCAAGGAACAGGCCGCGAGCGTATTGAACGGCGCGGCAAATGCGGCCAGGACGGCCGGTGTCTCCTGCGAGACGATTCAAGCGGAGAACGGGCAACCCCATCAGGCCATCATCGCAGCAGCCACGGACAAGGGCTGCGATCTCATCGTCATGTCGTCGCATGGGCGCAGCGGACTTGCCGCGCTTCTCATCGGGAGCGTGACGAACAAGGTGCTGACGCACGCAAAGACTCCCGTCCTGGTCTGCCCCTGAATGTGAGCCCCCCTGTTGAAGTCAAACCACCGCGCCGGAAGATGGCGATAGGGTCCAGAAAGGGAGCCTCCAAATGTACACCCGGATTCTCCTAAGCACGGACGGATCGGACGTCGCGAGAAACGGCATTAGGCATGGGATCGCTTTGGCAAAGGCCCTGAAGGCCAAGGTGACAGTCATCGCCGTGACGGAATCACTGCCGATCGACTACGGGAGCGGACACGCCTCGGGATGGATACCGTCGCAGCAGGAAATTGATAGCTTCGACGCGGCCTGCAGGGAACGTGCGGGCAAACTCCTCGACGAAGCGCGAGCGATGGCAGAGCAAGCCGGGATATCCGCAGAACTCTTGCACGTTCCGAATGCGCACCCGGCCACCGCGATTATCGAAACAGCAAAGTCGGGAGGCTGCGACCTGATCGTCATGGGCTCTCATGGGCGCCGCGGTCTCAAGAAGTTATTCCTGGGGAGTCAAACATCGGAGGTCCTGGCCGACGGAAGCGTGCCGGTGTTGGTGGTACACTGACGAACGGAAACGATAGCGCAGGCTTGGTGAAAGCCGGCGCCCAGGGGCTCATCCTGCCTCCCTGATTTTCTTCTTGTCGTTGGTACCCGAGCGGAGTTCCACCCACAGGCGCGAGCGTACGCCTTCATTGAGCGGCACAATATGGAACGGCCGGCCGAAGATGCCGAGAGGCTCCTGAAGGCCTATGAGACCGTCGGCCTCGGCGCCGAGGACATCCCGAGCGAAGTGCAGTTCTAGATCGGGCGTCTAGTCCCGCGACACCCGCGGCGTTGACGGGGTGACGTTCGCCGGCGTGTGGAAGTCGAGGCGCGCGCGGTTCTCCTCGCGCACTCCGCTGTCGTCGCCGAATTCGACATACTTCTGCGCGCCCTCGGCCCATTGCGGCCACGGCGTCGCGGGCGTAGCGGGATTTCCCGTGCGCGCGAAGGCGACCAGCGTGTCCATCATGCGCTCGGACAGTGCGCGATCGAACTCGGTCCAATTGCGCGTGGTGCGGAATCTGTTGAAGGCATCCTGGGTACCGAACCAGTAGGGCACGTCCGAGGTGTGATAGGCGCCGATCTTCTGCGGGCTGTCGAAGAACTCGACGCCGGGCGCGAACGGATGCACGCGCGAGAACATGTACATGTAGAACGGTGCCTTGCCGGTCTTGCTCTGCGCGACCGCCCAGTTGCGCGTTCCGATCTCGACCAGCCCCTCGCGCGCCGCAAGCAGCCCCATGGCTTTCGCCTCGCCGTCAGTCTTCGCGGGGTAGAGCGCGAGGAAGCGGTCGGCCTGATCGCCATAGAGTTTTCGCGCAGCAGCGACATAGGCATCCACCGTTCCGGCGGTACGCAGATCGTTCGAGCTCTCGTCGCGCGTAAAGCCCGCGACGGTGGCGACGTCGTTCTGCTTCCCGGCGGCAAAAATGTTCGGGACGGTGTCGGGCAGGACATAGCCGTCGATATCGGGGGTGACGGAGATCGTGCCGGCGCAGCCGAGCTGGCAGTCCTTCTGGATCGCCAGAATCTTGTCAGCCTGGATCAGCCGCATCTCGGCAAGCGACGATGCGCCGAGTGCCGACTGCACCTCGAGGCCGATCTTCTCAGCGGCCGGAAGCGCCGGGAATTTGAAGCGGCTGTCGAACATGCTCAAGCTCATCGCAAAGCCGCGATGGAACAGGCCCTTCGCCAGCGGGCTCGCCTCGAGCGCAGACACCGACATGGCGCCAGCCGACTGCCCGGTGATGGTGACGTTGTCGGGGTCGCCGCCGAACTGCGCGATATTGCGCTTGACCCATTCCAGAGCCGCGACCTGGTCCATCAAGCCGTAATTGCCGGAAGCGCGGTGCGGCGATTCTGCGGTCAGCTCGGGATGGGCGAGATTGCCCAGAATGCCGACGCGATAGTTGAAGCTGACGAAGATCGTGCCCTTCTTCGCGACGTTCTCGCCGTCATACATCGCCATGCCGCTGGAGCCGAGCGTGAAGCCGCCGCCATAGATCCAGACCACGACCGGCAGCTTTGCACCCGATTTCGCATCCGGGCTTGCCCAGACGTTCAGGTAGAGGCAGTTCTCGCTGGTCGCCTCCTCGCCGAAATAATGATTGAGATTGTGCCGGCGCAGCACCTGAATGCACTCCGGTGCGAGCCGGTCCGCATGATAGGTGCCTTTCCACGCCTCGACCTTCTGCGGCGCGCGCCAGCGAAGATCGCCGAGCGGCGGCGCGGCAAAGGGGATGCCGAAATAGGCTCTCACGCCCGACGGCAGCACCTTGCCCGAGACAGCACCGCTGTCGATGCTGACGGGATCACCGGGGACAGGCGTCGCGACGACCTGCGCCGACGCTGGCGAAGCTGCCAGCATGACGAATGTACCAACGAGCGAGATGACCAAAATAGCCGATCGCCACTGAACGCGCGCAGCGTTCGTGTTCGAGATACTCATCCGGCCTCCCTCATTTTCTTGTTGTTGTCGCTCGCGCTCAATTCCACCCACAGGCGCGAGCGTACGCCTTCATTGAGTGGCACAATATGGAACGGCTGGCCGAAAATGGCGAGCGGCTCCTGAGGCAGCTCGAAGCGCGGCCAGGCTTCCGCGACATCGGGCACACCTGATGTGACGAAGCGCAGCAAGCTCGCTTGAAACCGCGCGGCGACGTCGATATCGGCAGGCGTCATCGGCCCGCCCTTGCGCTTCAGGATCGGACGATCGATGAAGTCGGGCAGATGCGCCCAGAGGCAGGCATTGTCCGCGCCGTGGGTGGGCCCCTGCGACAGGAACGGCTCCAGCGCCGGGCGATGGTCGAACCGACTCAGCCACACCGCGCCGCCGGCCGCAGCGTGCAGCCGCGCGAGATCGGCCATCGGGCGGTGCCAGAACGCGTCCGACAGCAGCGCCTCATACGGATCCTCGTCGACGCGCGCCGTGGCGCGGTAATAGGACAGCAGGCGTTCCCAGCCGGCATCACCGAAGGCGGCGCGCACTTGGCGCTCGGTGGTGCGGATCATCGCAGCGGGCGGGGTGCTCTTGAGGAACATCACCATCTCGTCGCGGCAGGAACCGAGCCAGAGCGGAATGTCGCGCAAGCTGCCGTCGGCGAAGACGTCGCGGGGTTCGCGCGCAATCACGGTGCCATCGAGCACCGGACCGAACACGGTGCCCGATTCCGTTTCGTCCGCGAGCCTGCGGCCGACCCGCTCCACCGCCGCGAAGAGCTTTGGCAAGGCCACAGAGGCGATCGCGGCCGGATCGCGCGCCAGCTCAAGCTCGTCGAGCACGCGGCGCGCGACCTCGTCGGCATGATCGGCGCTCATGATGGTCCGTCCGGGCGCGCTCAGCGCGAGCGCGCGGCTGAACTTGCCCCTCGCCTGCGGCAGGGTTGCGAGCGCGATCACCATGGAGGCGCCGGCCGACTGGCCGGACAGAGTGATGGCGTCCGGATCGCCGCCAAAGTTCGCGATATTGGCATGCACCCAGTCGAGCGCAGCGAGCGCGTCCTGGAGCGCGAGGTTGTTCGCCTCGCCCAAGCCATGGCGATGCAGTTGCAGGAAGCCGAGCGGGCCAAGCCGGTAGTTGATCGTGACGATCACCGCCGGGCCGTGCTTGGCGAGGAAGGCGCCGTCATAATCGGCGCCGCCGCCGGTGACGAAGGCGCCGCCGTGAATGAAGAACATTACCGGCAGTGGGCGATCCACCTCTGACGGCGTCCAGATGTTCAGGCTGAGACAGGACTCCTCCGCCTGATCGAGATGTCCGGGCTGCGGCGCATAAGCGCCGTAGTCCGTGCAGCGGCGGGGCTCCGTCCACGCCGGTCGCGGCATTGCCCTGGCAAAGCGCCGCGCGGTTGCGAACGGCACGCCCTTGAAGGCACGCACGGCCCCCTGCTCGGCCCCAATGACGGGACCGTTCGTGGTCGGAACAGCATTGGTCAGCATGCGATGCCCTGTCCTTCGCTCAAGCGCGCCGCTTGCCGAGATCGGCGATGTCGACGGTGTGGGTTTCGCGCGCGGTCGCAGCAGCGGCTGCCGAGACCACGCAGCAGCAGGCCACGAAGATCGCAACGGGAATCCAGCCGTTCGGCCCTTCTCCGACCAGGCTCGCGCTCACCAGCGGTGTGAAGCCGGCGGCGAGGAAGCCGAGCTGGGTGCCGATCGCGGTGCCGGAATAGCGCACGCGTGCCTCGAACATCTCCGCGTAGAACGACGGCCAGATCGCGTTCGGCGCAGAATAGACGATGTACAGGCCCATCGCGGCGGCAAAGATCGCGGGCGTGCTGCCCGACGTCACCAGCATGAAATAAGGGAATAGCAGCACGGCGCAGCCGAGCACGCCGCCGATGAACACCGGCTTGCGGCCGATCTTGTCGGCAAGCAAGGCCCACAGCGGCTGCGCGACCAGCGCTGTGACATTGCCGAGCACGCCGGCCCACAGCATGGTCGAACGCGCGACGCCGAATTTGCTCGTGACATAGCCGAGAGCGAACACGGCCGTCACGGTGCTCACGGTCGCGATCAGCGCGCAGACGATCACGCGCAGCACGTCCGGCCAGTAGTCGCGCAGCAGCGTGACGACGGGGAAGCGCGCCACTTGCGCCTTGTCCTTGATGTCTTCGAACACAGGCGTTTCCGGCATGGTCCGCCGCACCAGATAGGCAACCAGCAGCACCAGCGCGGAGAGCAGGAACGGAATGCGCCAGCCCCAGCTCAGGAGCTGCTCTTCCGGCAGGCTCGACACCGGAATGAACACCAGCGTCGCCAGGATCGCGCCGGCCTGGGTGCCGCTCAGCGTCCAGCTCGTGAAGAAGGCGCGGTTGGAGTTGGCGGAATGCTCGAGGGTCAGCGAGTTCGCCCCGCTCTGCTCGCCGGCCGCCGACAGGCCCTGCAATAGGCGCAGCAGCGTCAGGATGACAGGCGCGGCATTGCCGATTGTCTTGGCATCCGGCAGCAGGCCGATCGCGAGCGTTGAGCAGCCCATCAGGACCAGCGTGAACAGCAGCACCGTCTTGCGGCCGATCCGGTCGCCGAAATGGCCGAGGATGACGGCGCCGACGGGCCGCGCGATGTAGCCGATGCCGAAGCTCAGAAGCGCAAGCAGCGTTGCCGTGCCGGGATCAACATTGGCGAAGAATACTTTCGGGAAGATCAGCGCCGCCGCGGTGCCGTAGATGAAGAAGTCGTAGTATTCGAGCATGCTGCCGACGAAGCTGACGAGCGCGGCGCGCTTGGGCAGCTTGTTTGGCGCGGCGTCCGCGCCGGATGATGCGTGCAGCGATGCGGTTGACGTCAAAGTCATGAAATTCCTCCCCATGTGTCCGGTGCGGTTCGCGCCAGGCCGATCGCCTCGCGCGCGCTCTTGTTGTTCTTGTTGCCGCAGCTTTGGTTTGGATCGATAATGTACGAACTAGTACGTTTATGCAATACGCATTGGATCGCCGCCCAAAGAGGCGAAATTTGCCTTCACCTTCAAGGCGATCCATGGAAACTGGCGGGAGAAACAGCAATGCTCGAGCGCATGCCGCCCCCATCGAAGCGCACCAACGACCCCGAGCGCACCAAGCGCGACATCCTCGAAGTGGCGATGGCCGAATTCGCCTCGGAGGGCTATTCCGGCGCCCGCGTCGACGCGATTGCGGCGCGCACGCGCACGTCGAAGCGGATGATCTATTACTATTTCGGCGGCAAGGAGCAGCTCTACCTCGCGGTGCTGGAGGAGGCCTATCGCAGCATCCGCGCCCTGGAGGATCAGCTCGACATCGAAAGCTGCGACGCACGCGAGGGCCTGCGCCGCCTGATCGAGGCGACCTTCGACCATGACGAGCGCAACCCCAACTTCATCCGCCTCGTCTCGATCGAGAACATCCACCACGGCAAGCATCTGAAGCAGAATTTGCAGCTGCGCCAGCTCAACGCCAGCGTGATCGCCACCCTCGACGGCATCCTCAAGCGCGGCCGCACCGAAGGCGTCTTCCGCGACGACGTCGACGCCATCGACCTGCACCTCGCCATCTCCTCCTACTGCTTCTTCCGCGTCGCCAACCGCCACACGTTCGGCGCGCTGTTCGACCGCGACCTCAGCGAGCCGAAGGTATTGGCGAAGAGCCGGGCACAGATCGTGGAGATGATCCTGGCGTGGCTGGGGGCGAAGGCTTAACAGCCACCACATATTCGATGTCGTCCCGGCCTAGTGCGCAATTGCGCACTAGGCCGGGACGACATCGGGGGCTCACCCCTTCTTCTGCCGCGTGCTCGCCAGCAGCACCAGCATGAAGGACGCCGCCGTCATCAGCGTCGAGATCGCGGCGATGGTCGGGTCGATTTCGTCGCGGAGCGCGGTGAACATCCGCTTGGTCAGCGGCTGGTACTGGCCGCCGGAAATGAACAGCGCGACGATGGTCTCGTCCATCGCCGAGATAAAGGCGAAGATGCCGCCCGCCACCACACTCGACTTGATCTGCGGCAGCGTCACCGCGAAGAAGCTGCGCAGGCGGTTCATGCCGAGGCTGCGCGCCACCATCTCCTGCGCGGGGTCGAAGCTCTGCAGGCCCGCGAGCACGGAGATGACGACATAGGGCAGGCCCAGCATCACGTTGGCCAGCACGAGGCCGGGCATGGTCGCGACCAGGCCGACCTTGGCATAGACGAAGAAGATGCCGACGGCGGTGATGATGATCGGCACCACCAGCGGCAGCAGCAGCGCCATGTGGATCAGCCGCATGATCCGCAGCTTCGACTGGCTGATGGCATAGGCGGCGGCCACCCCGAACGGGGTCGCGATCACGACGGTCAGCAGCGCGACGGTCAGCGTCACCCGCGTCGCCTGCATCCAGGCGGGATTTGAGAAATATTGCTGGTACCAGCGCAGCGAGAAGGACGGCGGCGGGAAGGTCAGGAAGCGCGCGCTGGAGAACGAGATCGGCGCGATGATCAGGACGGGGATGATCAGATAGACCAGCACCAGCGCGCTGATCACGTAGAGGGCAATCCGTGCGGGCGAGGCGCGCATCATTTCTGCCCCAGCACGCGATCGAGCGAGATGAAGCGGCTGACGACGAAGAAGATCGCCAGCACGCTCAGGAGCAGCACCACGGCAACCGCGCTCGCAGCCCCAAACTGGTTGTAGAGCTCGACGTTGCGGCTCACCAGCATCGACACCATCACGGTGCGGCCGCCGCCCAGCAGCTCCGGCGTGATGTAGAAGCCGAGGCAGAGCACGAACACCATGGTGCAGCCGGCGAGCACACCCGGCAGCGACAACGGCAGGAACACCCGCATGAAGGTCAGGGACGGGCTCGCACCCAGGCTGGCGCCGGCCTGCATCAGATCATTCGGAATCTTCTGCATGGTGGCGTAGAGCGGCAGCACCATGAACGGCAGCAGGATGTGCACGGTGGCGACCACCGTGCCGAAGGTGTTGTGGACCAGCGCGAGCGGCTCCGAGATCACATCGAGATAGCGCAGGAACTGGTTGATCACGCCGGTGCGCTGGAGCAGCGCCAGCCAGGCATAGGCGCGCACCAGAACGCTGGTCCAGAACGGCAGCACGACCAGCGACAGGATCAGGATGCTCCACCCCTTCGGCACCGAATTGGCGAGATAGGCCACGGGATAGCCGAGCAGCAGCGCGATCAAGGTGACCGCGAGGCTGATCTCGAAGGTCAGCGCAAAGCTGCGCCAGTAGACGTCTTCGGTGAAGACGCGGCGATAGTTCTCCAGCGTGAAGCCGTCATGATAGATCGACTGCCAGGCGAGCCAGCCGACCGGCAGCACGATCAGGGCCAGGATCACCAGCAGCGCCGGCGACACCAATGCCAGCATCAGGCCGTGCTCGCGGCGCTGATGCTTCTGGGAGGGATCTGGCACGGATGTCGTCAACGCTCGCCTCGCCTTACTTCTGCATGAAGGACGCCCAGCGCTTCTCGGCGGCCTCTCCGGCCGGCGAGGACCACCAGGCGTAGGACATCAGCGCTTGCTTGGCCGCATTGGCCGGCTCGCTCGGCAATTGCGCGGCGCGCTCGGGCTTGATCACGCCCGTCTCGAACGCCTTGGGATTGCCCGGACCGTAATCGATGTGCAGTGGCAGATTGGCCTGGTGCACGGGGTCGACGGCCTCGTTGAGGAATTTCACGGCCGTCTCGAGGTTCGGCGCGCCCTTGAGGATGCAGAGCGAGGTGCTCTGCAGGATGCCCTGGTTGTAGGTGAAGGCGACCTTGGCGCCCTCCTTGGCGACCGCGCTGACTCGGCCGTTCCAGGCCATCTCCATGTCGACCTCGCCGTCATTGAGCAGCTGCGCCGATTGCGCGCCCGAGGTCCACCACACCGTGATGTGCGGCTTGATCTCTTCCAGCTTCTTGAAGGCGCGGTCGACGTCGAGCGGATAAAGCTTGTCGGGCGCGACGCCGTCGGCCATCAGCGCGGCCTCGAGCGTCGCGAACGGGTGGTTGCGCAGCGCGCGGCGGCCGGGGAATTTCTTCACGTCCCAGAAATCGGCCCAGCTGTTCGGCGCGTCCTTCGGGAAGGTCTTCTGGCTGTAGGACAGCACGCTGGAATAGAATTCGTAGGATACCGAATAGGGACTGCGATAGGCCTCCGGCATCGCCGCGCCGTTTGGAATCTTCGAGAAGTCGAGCTTCTCGATCAGCCCCTGCTCGCCGCCGCGCAGGCAATTGCCGGTCGGGGTGTCGACGACATCCCAGATCGGCTTGCCGCTGCCGACCTGGGTCTTGATCGCCGGCCAGGCGTCGGGAATGGAGTCCTGGTTGATGGTGATGCCGAGCTTCTTGGCGGACGGATCGAGGATCGCCACCGTCTGCGCCTGCTGATAGGCGCCGCCCTGCGAGACGAAGGTGATCTGCTCGGCGGCATCAGCCGCACTGGTCAATCCGATTGCGCCCAGCAGCGCGCAGCCCAATCCAAAGCTCTGTTTCATCGTCATCCTCACCTCCTCCAAATGATCTCACTGACCGATCGCATCGAGAAACTGGTACCAGCCGGCGACCATGCGCACGGCGGGCTCACGCAGCGGATAGAACGGTATCGCCTTCATCCGCCGCGCATCGAGCAGGCCGACGTCGGGCGTCTCGCCGCGCACGAAGGCGGCGAGATAGCGGCCCATCAGGCTCGACATCGCAACGCCGGCGCCGTTGTAGCCGACCGAGAACAGCGTGCGATCGTCGAGGCGGCCGATATGCGGCACCGAATCCAGCGTCATCGCGACGAGGCCCGACCATTTGTAGGCGAGCTTGATATCGGCGAGATCGGGGAATATGCCGACCATCGCCTTGCGCAACGCGTCGAACGCGGCTTGCGAATCCTGCTTGCCGAAGGCGCCGCGGCCGCCGAAGATCACGCGGTTATCGACCATGCGGAACCAGCGCATCATGCGCTTGGTCTCGGTGTAGGTGCGCCCCGTCGGCATCAGTTTTCCCGCGAGATTGCCGGGGAGCCGCTCGGTTGCGACCATGGCGCTGCGGAACGGGATCAGCGTGCGCTGCAGATGCGCCGTCGCGCCGGTCAGATCGGAATAGCTGTTGGTGGCGATGATCGCCTGTTTCGCGCGCACTGCGCCTTGCGGCGTCTCCGCGATGATGCCGCCGTTCTCGCGCCGGAGCTTGATGACCGGCGACTGCTGGAAGATCGGAACGCCGCGGCGCGCCACGCCGTCGGCGAGGCCGCGCAGATAATTCAACGGATGGATGCCGCCCGAGCCGGGATTGAGCACGCCGCCGACGAAGATGTCGGAGCCGGTCTCCTCGCGTACGCCGTTCTTGTCGAGAACGCGCACTTCGGCCGAGCCCATCTCGCGCGTCATCCAATTGGCTTCGTCGATCGCGGCCTTCAGCGTCGTGTCGTTATGGGCAGCCTTGACCTGGCCGGTGCGCGTGAGGTTCGCGCTGGTGATACCGAACTCGGAGACGAGCTCCTCGACCATGTCGGTCGATTCGTGCGCGATCTCGTACATGCGCCGCGCCATGGCGCGGCCGTGCGCGGCGTCGATCTCGCGGAACGAGAGGCGGAATTTTGCGGTGATCACCCCGCCATTGCGCCCGCTCGCGCCCCAGCCGGGACGGTTGGCCTCGAGCACGACGGGGCTGAGCCCGCTCTTGGCGATGTGGTGCGCGGCGGAGAGGCCGGTATACCCGGCTCCGATGATCACCACATCGGCCTGTTGCTCGCTCGACAGCACGGGATAGTCGCGCGCCGGATCCGCCGTGGCTTCCCACAGCGAATTGACCGATGGCAGCGCGCTCCAGTCCCGTGTCATGCCACAGCTCTCCGTTTACGCCACAGGCCCGATCGCGGCGTCCGCGAGCGCCTTCAGGGTCGGGAAATGGAAGTCGGGCTTGGTCAGCGTCTCCACGGCCGGCGTGCCGCCGAAGCCGGCGATGCCCTGGCGGCGCTCGATCCAGCACACCTTGTAGCCGAGCTTCCGCGCGATCCCGATGTCGTGATACTGGCTCTGCGCCACGTGCAGGATGTCGGACTGCTTGTAGCCGAAGGCGGACTGGCGGCCCTTGTTGTAGGCGAAGAATTCCGGGTTCGGTTTTGCAACGCCGGTGTCGTCGGCACAGACGGTGTCGTCGAAGGGATTGCCGAGCGCATGCGCGTAGCAGGACAGCGCGACCCGGTCGGCATTGGTCATGGCAACCAGGCGGAACTTCGTGCGCAGCCGCTTGAGCGCCTCGACGGAATCGGAGAACGGACCCCAGCGCAGCACGGCGAGCTGGAAGACGTCGCATGAGGCGTCATCCGCCGGCAGCCCGAGCTCCTTGGCGAGATAGCGGTAAACGTGGAACATCACCTCGCTCGAGCGCTCGTAGTGCTTGTCGCGGCCGCGCTTGTAGGATTCGAAGATCTTGTCGTCGCTGAGCTCGGCCGGCGTCTTGCCCGAGATCCTTCGCACCGCGGAGAGCACGCCGGTCTCGAAATCGATCAAGGTGCCGACGACGTCGAAGGTGAAGACCTTGAAATTGCTGAACGCGGCTTGGGTGGACATATCGTTTCTTCTCTCGGGTTGGATGAGGCTGAAGTTCAGTCCCCCACCCTGGGGACGACGATCGTGTCCTCGGGATGGAGCGTGACGGTGAGGCTGCCGCCGAGCGGCGGAATGCGGTGATAGGCCTGGTGGTAGCTCGGCTGGCGCAGGCTGAGCGCGATGCCATCGGCGAGCGCGAGGAAAATACGCAGGCTCTCGCCCTGGTAGACGATGTCGGTGACGGTTCCGGTCAGCCGGTTGCAGGCGGCATCCTGCGCGCCGTCGTCGATCAGCAGCTTTTCGCTGTGCACGGCCAGCATCAGGGCATCGCCGTCGGGAATGGCGCGCGCGCTGCGCAGCAGGGCATTGCCGAGCGCGACGCTGGAGGCATCGACGCGGCGGACCGGGAGCATCGTCGCTTCGCCGATGAAGCTGGCGACGAAGGAATCGGCGGGATGATCGTGCAGCCGCGCCGGCTCGTCGATCTGGATCAGCCGGCCGTCCTTCATGACGGCGACGCGGTCGCTCATGGTCAGCGCCTCGCGCTGGTCATGGGTGACATAGATAATGGTGGCGCCGATGCGCTTGTGCAGCGCGCGCAGCTCGATCTGCATGGATTCGCGCAGCTGCTTGTCGAGCGCGGAGAGCGGCTCGTCCATCAGGATCAGGCGCGGCTCGAAGATCATGGCGCGTGCGAGGGCCACGCGCTGGCGCTGGCCGCCGGAGAGCTGCGCGATGCCGCGCTCCTCATAGCCGGCAAGGCCGACCATGCTGAGCGCCGCGCGCACCTTGTCCGGCCACGAGGATTTCGGCAGGCGCCGCGCGCGCAGGGGAAAGGCGACGTTCTCGCCGACGCTCATATGCGGGAACAGCGCGTAGTTCTGGAAGACGACGCCGATGTCGCGCTTGTGCGGCGGCATCCAGGTCACGTCGCGGCCGCCGAAGAGAATTGTGCCTGAGGTCGGCAGGATGAAGCCGCCCAGAATGCCGAGCAGCGTGGTCTTGCCGGAGCCGGAGGGGCCGAGCAGCGAGACGAATTCACCGGCGCCGACATTGAGCGAAACGTCGTCGAGGGCGCGAACGGCGCCATAGGCCTTGCTGGCGGACCTGATCTCGACGCTTTCCGCTCGCTTGTCCAACGATCGACCTCGCCATGTCCCTGCGCTGGCGTGCCTCACTGCACGCCATAAGCCTGCTTTATAGACAGGGATTTGGGGCACTCGCGGCCGAAGCGTGCGCTGCACCAAATCTTCTCTCGAAGGCCCTGTCTTTAGGCTGTCATCCTCATGACACCAGACTTGCGAAAACTCGGCAATTGCCAAATTCTCACCGCGCCCATAACATGACGTTATGCCCGAGCTCCGCCGCATGCTGCCGTCCAGTAACGCCCTGTTCGTCTTCGACGCAGCGGCGCGCAATGGCAGCTTCACCGCGGCGGCCGCGGAACTGAACGTGACGCAGCCGGCGGTGAGCCGGATGCTCGGCCAATTCGAGGAGCATCTCGGCGTTCGCCTGTTCGATCGCAAGGCGGGCCGCGCGGTGCTCACCGAGGAAGGCGAGCTGCTCTATCGCCGCGTGCTCGAAGGCTTCCGCAGCATCGAGAGCGGGCTCGTCGAAATCGAGCGGCGGCGCAAGGGCACCGAGACCGTGACGCTGTCGGTCTCCTCCGCCTTCACCACGCATTGGCTGATGCCGCGCATCGACAAGCTGCAGAAGCAGTTTCCGCAAGTGGATTTGCGCTTCCAGCTCATCTCCGGCGCGCTGCGCGGAGCGGTAGAGAATGTCGATCTCGGCATGCGCTTCCGCGATCGCGAAGAGCCCCCGTCCGGCGGCACGCTGATCATGAAGGAAGTGATGCTGCCGATGTGCAGCCCCGGCTATCTCGGCGAGACCGATCCGGCCGAGGGAAACACCATCATCCGCCTCGCCGAGACGCCGGGCGATTGGGCCGCGGATTACGCATCGCTTCTCACCGGGCGCCGCGGCGCGGCCAAGGCGCTGAGCTTCACCGATTATGCCGTCGTGGTGCAGGCCGCCCTGCTCGGCCAGGGCATCGCGCTCGGCTGGCTGACGGTCGCCTCGCACTGGCTGCTCACCGGCGCGCTGGTGCCGGCCTCCGACACGCTCACCACCACGCGCCGCATCTGCGAATTCCTGCCGCCGCGCAACCGGCCGATGCGCCCGATCGCCGCCGAGATCCGCGACTGGATCATCGCGCAGATGAGAAGCGAGATCGCCGCGATCGACCGGCTCTATCCGAAGCTCGGCGCGATGGACGCGTGCTACTAATTTCCCCCTCGCCCCGCTTGCGGGGAGAGGGTCGGGGTGAGGGGGAGTCTCCGCGGGGACGGTAAGAGTTTGGACTCGCGGAGAGTCCCCCTCACCCGGAATCCGCGCCTTCAGCGCGCATTCCGGCCTCTCCCCGCAAGCGGGGAGAGGCGAAGAGCCTCTACCGATGCTCGATCGCCCTGATCGCGCCGCGCAGCTCGGCGAGGCCGCGCAGGCGGCCGATCGCGGTGTAGCCTGGGTTGGTGCGCTTGGTGGCGGCGAGATCGTCGAGCATGCGGTGGCCGTGGTCGGGGCGGAAGACGATTTGCTTGTCCGGCGAACGCCGCGCGTTCTCCTTCAAGAGCGCCTTCAGCACCGCGACCATGTCGACGTCGCCGTCGAGATGATCGGACTCGTAGAACGACAGGCCGTCCGCCTCGCGCTTGGTCGCGCGCAGATGGGCGAAGGCAATGCGCGGGCCGAAGCGTTCCGCCATTTCAGGCAGATTGTTCTCCGCGCGCACGCCGAGCGAACCCGTGCACAGGCAGATGCCGTTCGCCTTCGACGGCACGGCATCGAACAGAGCCTGATAGTCGTCGGCGCTGGATGCGATGCGCGGCAGGCCGAACAGCGGCCGCGGCGGATCGTCCGGATGCAGCGTCAGGGAGACGCCAAGCTGCTCGGCGACCGGCGCCACGCGCGCAAGGAACTCGGCGAGGTGCTGCCGCAGGATCTCTGGCGTGATGTCGCGATAGGTCTCGAGCCGGTCGCGGAATTGCGGGATCGTCATCGGCTCGGTGGTCGAGCCCGGCAGCGCGCTGGCGATGACCATGACGAGATAGTCGATATCGGCCTGGCTCATCTGGTCGAACAGCTTCTTGGCGCGCGCCTGCTGCTCGGGCGAATATTCCTGCGCGGCGGCCGGGCGCTTCAGGATGTGCAGCTCGAACGCGGCAAAGCGATCCTGGTCGAAGCGCATGGCGCGGGCGCCGTTGGGCAACTCCCATTCGAGATCGGTGCGGCACCAGTCGACGACGGGCATGAAATTGTAGCAGATGATCTTGATGCCGGAGGCGGCGACCGCCTCCAGGCTCGCGATCCAGGCTTCGATAGACTTGGTCGCCTTGCCGCCGAGGCGCTTGACGTCGTCGGGGATCGGAATCGATTCCACCACCGACCAGGTCAGCTTTGAGCGGCCAGGCTGGCCGTTCTCGATAAAGTTCTTGCGCTCCTCGACCGCCTTGCGCGTCCAGGCTTCCCCGATCGGCACCTGATGCAGCGCCGAGACGATATCGCTCGCCCCGGCCTGCCTGACGTCGTCCAGCGAGACGGGATCATCGGGCCCGTACCAGCGCCATCCCTCCAGCATCATGCCCGTTCTCCTAATCAGTTCGCAGTGAGCACGACCTTGACGCTCTGCGAGCGGTCGAGCGCCAGCCGCAGCGCATCCGGCGCGGTCGCCAGCGGCCGCTCGGCGGTGACCAGCGACAGCACATCGACGCTGCCGGCCGCAATCAGTTCCACTGCGGTCATGAACTCGAAGCCGAAGCGGAACGAGCCGCGCAGGTCGATCTCCTTGGCCATCACCGCGTTCGACGGCGTCGGGATCTGGCCACCCGGCAGGTTGCCGATCTGCACCACCACACCGCCGCGCCTGACGATGCCGATCGCGCTCGCAAGGCCCGCAGCCGTGCCCGAGACCTCGAAGGCGACGTCGTAGGGACGCGAAGCCGCCTGCGCCTTCAGGCCTTCCTCGCCGGTGGAGACATTCTCGACATGGGAGGCGCCGAGCTTGGTCGCAAAGGCTAGCGGCGCCGGCGCAATGTCGGCCACCGTCACGTCGGCCATGCCGGCGCGGTGCGCGGCGAGCATGGTCAGAAGCCCGATCGGGCCGGCACCGAAGATGATGCCGCGCTTGCCCTCGATGTTGCCGGCGCGCGCGACCGCGTGCAGGCAGACCGAGAGTGGCTCGGCCAGCGCCGCGGCCTGATAGGAGACGTGGTCGGGAATCTTCACGCATTGCGCCGGGATCGCGTCGAAGTAATTGGCGAAGCCGCCCTGCATATGCGGCGTCTTCGAGGCCGAGCCCATGAAGTAGATGTTCTCGCACAGGTTCGGCCGGCCCTCGCGGCAGGCGACGCAATGGCCGCACCAGCGCGACGGGTTGACCGCAACGCGGTCGCCGACCTTCAGGTTGGCGGCGGTGCCGGAGATCTCCACGACCTCGCCCGAGATCTCATGGCCGAGCACCAGCGGCGACTTCACCACGAAGTCGCCGGTGCGGGCATGGCGGAAGTAGTGCATGTCCGAGCCGCAGATGCCGCCGGCGCCGAAGCGGATGCGCACCATGCCCGATGCCAGCTTGTCGAGCGGATGCTCGATCATGCGCAGGTCTTCGGGGCCGAACAGGGTTGCGGCGAGAGCAGTCGAGGTCATTTGGAGAGTCCCATGTATTTAGGCAGCCAGAGGGTCAGTTCGGGAATGTAGGTGATCGCGATCAGCGCGAGCATCAGCGGCACCAGCCAGGGCAGGATCGCGACCGTCGTGCGCTCGACCGAGAGCTTTGCGACGCGGGCGAGCACGAAGAGCACCATGCCGAGCGGCGGATGCAACAGGCCAATCATCAGGTTCAGCGTCATGATCAGACCGAAGTGGATCGGATCGATGCCGAGCTTGAGCACGATCGGCAGCAGGATCGGCACCAGGATGGTAATCGCCGCCGTGGTGTCGATGAAGCAGCCCACGAACAGGATCAGCACGTTGGCGAGCGCTAAAAACACCCATTTGTTGTGGGTGATGCTGAGCATCCAGTCCGACAGCATTTGCGCGGCCTGCGACACCGTCAGCAGCCAGGCGAAGATCGAGGCTGCGGTCACGATGAACAGCACCGAGGCCGTGGTCTCGATGGTGTCGAAGGTCGCCTTCGCCACGGTCTTCAGCGTCATGGTGCGGTAGCGGATGAGGCCCAGGAACAGCGACCAGATCACCGCGGCGACCGCGGCTTCGGTCGGCGTGAACCAGCCGAGCGTCATGCCGCCGATCAGGATCACCGGCGCCATCAGCGCCATCACCGCCGAGAAGTCGAAGTACCAGTCGATAATGAGCAGCGTGCCGAGACCAATGACGACGGCCATATTGACCGAGAGGCCGGCGAGCACCATCAGCCAGATCGCCATCGGAAAAGCGAGCACGATGGCGATCTCGAGGCCGGCCGATCCGAGCTGCGGCCAGGAGAACGGCGTATCGCTGCCCCATTTGTTCTTGTGCGCGAAATAGGTGACGGTCGCCATCATCAGCAGCGTCATGACGATGCCCGGGATGACGCCGCCCAGGAACAGCGCGCCGATCGAGACGTTGGCCATCATGCCGTAGATCACGAAGGGCAGCGACGGCGGAATGATCGGCCCAAGCGTTGCGGACGCCGCGGTGACGCCGACCGAGAATTCGGTGGAGTAGCCGTGGTCCTTCATCGCCTTGATCTCGATGGTGCCGAGGCCGGCGGCATCCGCGATCGCGGTGCCGGACATGCCGGAGAAGATCACCGAGCCGATGATGTTGACGTGGCCGAGGCCGCCGCGCATCCAGCCGACCAGCGCGACCGCGAATTTGTAGATGCGGCCGGTGACGCCGGCGATGTTCATGAGATTGCCGGCCAGGATGAAGAACGGCACGGCGAGCAGCGGAAAGCTCTCGACGCCGGCGATCATGCGCTGCGCCAGCGTGACATCAGGGGTCACGCCGCTGACCAGGATGTAGAGCAGCGACGACGCGGCCATGGAAATCGCCACGGGAACGCCGAGCAACATCAGGATGAGAAAGCCTCCAAGCAACAGCAGCATGACGTTACCCTTCAAAACCGTCGTAGGCGCCGGGACGTTCGAGGATCGAATAACCCTGTCGCAAATGTTGGATGGCCACCTGCACCGAGCGCACGAACATCAGCACGAAGCCCGCCAGCACGGCGTAATAGACGTAATCCTTGGGCAGATTGATCGTCGTCATCGATTCATCGCCGATGATCTGGATGTAGACCCAGACCAGCTTGATGGCGTAGCCGAAGAAGGCGATCCGGATCAGATCGATGATTGTCGACAGTGCGCGCGCCACCACATGCGGCAGATAGCGGTAGACGAGGTCGACCTGGATGTGCCGCGACAGCCGCACGCACATCGAGGAGCCGATGAAGACCACGCCGATCAGGCAGTAGGTCGCGATCTCCTCGGTCCAGGCATAGCTGTCGTTGAGCACGTAGCGGGTGAAGAACTGGAGGAAGACGGCAAGCGCCATCACCCAGAAGATCGCCAGCGCCACCCAGTCCTCGAAAGCGTAGACGCCGAGATCGACCTTCGGCGCCGCCTCCTCCTCGAAGGTGTGGGCGATCTCGTCCGCAGTGATCTGCCGGTGTATTTCGGCGGTCGACATGGGTGTGCTCCTCAAACCTCTCCATTGTCATTCCGGGGCGGCTCTACGGGGCCGCGCAAAGCGCGGTCCCGAGAACCGAACCCGGAATCTCGAGGTTCCGGGTTCGACGCTTCCGCGTCGCCCCGGAACGACGGGCGCGTCACTTGACCGCCTGAATCCGCTCCCAGTCGGCCTTGCGGTAACCGAACGTCTCGAACGGAACGTTTTTCAGCACGATGTCGCGGAACTCGTTCTTGTCGACCTCGGTCACGGTCAGGCCCTTTTCCTTGAAGAAGGCGACCAGCTTGGCTTCGTTCTGCTTGATCTCGTCGGTCGCTTTCGCGGCGGCCTCCTGCGCGACGTCGGTGAAGATCTTCTTGTCCTCGTCGCTGAGCTTCTTCCAGAGCGCGCCGGCGACCACCGTGTTGAGGTGGTCGACGATGTGGCCGGTCAGCACGATGTGCTTCTGCACCTCGTAGAATTTCTTGGCCTCGATCGTGGTCAGCGGGTTCTCCTGCGCCTCGACGGTGCCGTTCTGGAGCGCGAGATAGACCTCGGCGAAGGCGATCGGCGCGGTGTTGGCGCCGCAGGCGCGCGGCATTGCGAGATAGGCCGGCACGTCGGGCACGCGCATCTTCAGGCCCTTGAGGTCGGCGCAGCTCTTGATCGGCTTGTTCGACGAGGTCTGGCGCACGCCGTAATAGGTCACCGCGACGATGTGGTGGCCGCTCTTGTCCTCATAGCCCTTGGCGAGCTCCTTGAAGATGTCGCTCTTGGTGTAGGCGAGGAGATGGTCCGAGTCGCGGAAGGTGTAGGGATAGTAGGTCACGCCGATCGGCGCGAAGCTCTTGGCCGCGAAGCTCGAGCCGGAGATGATGATGTCGACCGAGCCGAGCGAGAGGCCCTGGTTGATGTCGGCTTCCTTGCCGAGCTGCGAGGCCGGATAAACGTCGACCGTGTAGCGCCCGTTGGTGCGCTTGCCGATCTCCTGCGCGGCCCAGACCGAGGCGGTGTGGAACGGCTCCGAGGTCTCGTAGACATGGGCCCATTTGAGCTTGGTCTGCGCCATACCGGCATGAGTGGTGGCAAACATCGCCGCGGCGGAGACCGCGAGCATCATCGTCATCTTCTTCAACACTGACTTTTCCTCCATCGTTCAAGTCTGCTTCTTGTTCGCCCGCACCTTAAGCGGATGCGGGCCGCCCAATCTCATCGCCGCCGCGCGCTGCCGCCCGCAGCCTGCTTCTTCTTCGATGCCGGTTTCGGCTTCGATGGCTTTACCGGCGCTCGCACCGCACGGCCGTGGCCCGAAACCGGTCCTGCCGCACTCTCGGCGCCGAAATTCTGCGCAAAGCGCTCCTGGGACCGCGCCAGATGATCGCGCATCGCGTTGCGTGCGGCTTCGGGATCATGCGCCGCGATCGCATCGCGCACCGCGCGATGCTCGTCGAGCGCGGTGCGCCACGTGCCCGGGCTCTCGAAATAATGCGCAAGCTTCGCGAAATAGGGATTGAGACGCTGGTCGAACAGCTCGCCGACCACGCGCACCAGAACGGCATTGCCGAGGCTTCCGGCGATCGCGACATGGAACGCGCGGTCGTGCACCATCGAGGCTTCACCGGGATGTTCGACATTCTCCATCGCAAGAAGCGAGGCGTCGATGCGGGCCAGATCGTCTTTGGTCGCGACGCGCGCGGCCTGCTCGGCAATGGCGCTTTCCAGGAATTCGCGGGCGCGCAGCAGCTCGAACGGTCCCTCGATGACAGCAGCCGCTGCAGGCGCGGCAACGGCGGCGGGCTCGATCACATAGATGCCGGACCCGACGCGGATACGGAGGCGGCCTTCGACCTCGAGCGCGATCAGGGCTTCGCGCACCGTCGGCCGCGACACCTTGAGCTGCTCGGCGAGCTCGCGCTCGGTCGGCAAGCGGCTGCCGACCGCGTACTCGCCGCTGTCGATCAGGCTTCGCAATTGATCGGCGACCTGGCGATAAAGCCGTCTCGCCTCCACAGCTTCCAGCGGCACGCTGGTCCTCCCGGAAGGGTCGCGCGGGGTCGTCGAAACCCGCGGCCCGCCAATTTTTGGAAAATTGGTCTTACCAATTGACCGGAGCATTGACCGAGGACGGGCGCCATGTCAAGCAGCGGCAAAGCAGAGGGGAGACGTCCATGCGCCTTGGCCGCGCCAATCTCGACCGCTTGCCGCCGGCCATCCGCCGTCCGGCCTATGACCGCTCGCGCGTCACGCCCGGCATCGTGCATCTCGGCCTCGGGGCCTTTCATCGCGCACATCAGGCCGTCGTCATCGACGATTGCCTTGCCACGGGCGCCATGTCCTGGGGCATCGTCGGCGCGAGCCTGCGCAGCCCGGACACGCGCGACGCCCTCGCCCCGCAGGATCATCTCTATACCGTTGCCGTTCGCGCCGCCGAAGGCACCGAGCACCGCGTCATCGGCGCCCTGCTCGACAGCGTCGTCGCGCGCGAGAAGCCGGTAGCATTGGTCGAGCGGATGGCCGATCCCGCCATCCGCATCGTCTCGCTTACGGTCACCGAGAAGGGCTATTGCCACACGCCGCAAACCGGCGATCTCGACGAGCGGCATCCCGATGTCGTTCACGACCTCAACAATTTTGACGCGCCGCGTTCGGCGCCCGGCTTCATCGTGGCGGCGCTGGCACGCCGCCGGGCACAGGGCTTGCCGCCCTTCACCGTAATGTGCTGCGACAACCTTGCCGCCAACGGTCATACCGTGCAGCGGATCGTGACGCAGTTCGCCGCGCTCCGATCGAAGGATCTCGGCAAGTGGATCGCGGATACGGCCGCCTTTCCCTGCACCATGGTCGATCGCATCGTGCCGGAAACGACGGATGCCGACCGCGATGCGGTGTCATCCGCGCTCGGCATGCGCGACGCCTGGCCGGTCATGACCGAGCCGTTCACGCAATGGGTGGTGGAGGATCGCTTCACCGCGGGCCGGCCCGATCTTGCCGCCGCCGGCGTCGAGCTCGTCACCGATGTCAAGCCGTTCGAGCTGATGAAGCTGCGGCTGCTCAACGCCAGCCATTCGGCGCTCGCCTATCTCGGCTATCTCGGCGGCTACGAGACCATCGCCGACACCATGCGGGATCCGCACTTCGCGCGCCTCGCCGCGCGGGTGATGGAAGAGGCTGCGGTGACGCTGACGATGCCTGCAGGCACGGACCTTGCCGCCTATCGCGCCTCGCTGCTCAAGCGCTTCGCCAACCCTGCGCTGCATCATCGCACCTGGCAGATCGCGATGGACGGCTCGCAAAAGCTGCCGCAGCGCCTGCTCGGGGCGATGCAGGATCGCCTCGCGAGGGGCCTGCCGATCGCGACGCACGCGCTCGCGGTCGCCGGCTGGATGCGCTACGTCACCGCCACCGATGAGCAAGGCCGCCCCATCGACGTGCGCGATCCCCTCGCCGCCGAATTCGCAGGCCTCGCACGCGAGGCTGGTCCCGTGGCCGAACGGCTCGCGCCGGCCCTGCTCGGGGTCGAGA
This sequence comes from Bradyrhizobium sp. CCBAU 45389, assembly GCF_028128625.1. Classification (NCBI taxonomy): domain Bacteria; kingdom Pseudomonadati; phylum Pseudomonadota; class Alphaproteobacteria; order Hyphomicrobiales; family Nitrobacteraceae; genus Bradyrhizobium; species Bradyrhizobium sp. CCBAU 45389. The sequence goes on from NZ_LBIY01000099.1 coordinate 602,077, forward strand.
AGGTGTTCGGACCGCTGGGCACCGAGCCGCGCCTGCGCGAGGCCGTCACCGCGGCGCTCGGCCGTCTCTATCAGGATGGCGCGCGGCGGGCGGTGGAGACGCTCGTTTCGACCTGATCACAAAGCAGGCAGCGGCGTCCTCAATGCTGCACTGCGGTCAAAATCGAACGCAAAATCAAACGCAAGTCGCGCTTGATTTTTGCCTGTCATTGCCGCACCCGAGAGGCATGGCAAAGGACAGCAAGGTCATCGCCGCGAACGCGGCCTTCTATGCCGCCTTCTCCAGCGGCGACTTCGCCGGCATGGAACGGATGTGGGCGGACGACGACGGCATTTCCTGCATCCATCCCGGATGGCCGGCCATCATTGGGCGCGCCACGGTGATCGGAAGCTGGCGCGACATCCTGCAAAACCCACAGCGGCCGCAAATCGTCTGCGCCGAACCGCAGGCCATCGTCGACGGCGACAGCGCCCGCGTGCTCTGCATCGAGATCGTCGACGGCACCGCTTTGGCGGCCGCGAACCATTTTCGGCGCGTCGGCGACGGCTGGCGCCTGGTGCATCACCAGTCGAGCCCGATCGCCCAGATTGTCGAGCAGGCTGAGGACGATAGAACGAGCCGCCGCGTCCACTGAGCGGAGCGAGCACGCACGTGTGATCTACTGTGCATGGGGTTGTTTTCCGACTTTTTTGTTGGCGACCTCATCCAAGCCCCGACAGATCGTCCAGCACCACCCGCGCCGCGCTGAAATCGTCATCGCAGAAGAACATGCTGCGGGTGATGAGAACGGGAATTCCGGCGCGCGAGGCCGCGATCAGGCCGTTGGCAGAGTCCTCAATCGCGAGACAGTCGACCGCGTCCAGCTTCAGCCGCGCCAGGATCTCGAGATAGACGTCCGGCGCCGGCTTCTTGTGCCTGACATCGTCGCCGGCGACGATCGCGTCGAAGTCCGCCGCCCAGCGCTTGCCCAGCGCCTGCGACAGCAGCGCATCGATGTTGCCGTGCGAGGTCGTGGTCGCGATCGCCAGCCGCTGGCCGCGCGCCTTCGCCGCGGCGAGCAGTTCCACCACGCCCGGCCGCAACGGGCAGCAGCCGGTTTCGATCAGCTCGGCGTAACGCGCGGTCTTGATGCGGTGAAGCTCGCCGATGTCTGCATCCGACAAAGGCGGGGCGATCCCCAGCCTGGCGTGATAGGCCTGCATGCGCTCCTTGCCGCCCGTCACCCGGAGCAGGTCCTTGTAGACGGCGCGGTCCCATTGCCAGCCGAGACCGGCGCGGGCGAAGGCGTGGTTGAAGGCCTGCCGGTGCAGCTCCTCGGTCTCGGCCAGCGTGCCGTCGACATCGAAGATCAGCGCGGCCGCGCGCCGGATCAGATCGGCCGCATCCGCCGGCGCCGGAGCGAACGCTTCTGCCTGCATGATCGGTGCCTCCCTGTGCCAGGCGAGAATCGCCCGGGCTGGCGGGCGAGGCAAATCGCAATATCTTTTGCCGGACCCAAAAATCTCTTATGAGCGACTGGCGCGGAGCTCGCGCGAACGGGAACTCTGCACGGGAGGCGCATGCGGCTCTTCATCCTTGGCCTTGGCTATAGCGCCAGACACTTCGTCCGCCAGTTCGGCAGCAGCTTCTCGCATATTGCCGGCACCGTGCGGGATCCCGCGAAGCGGGATGACCTTGCGGGCATCGAGGTGCACGCCTTTTCCGGCAATGCTCCCGCCCGCGAGACGGCCGAACTGGTCCGCGGCGCCGATGTCCTTCTCATATCGATTCCGCCCGGCAGCGCCGGCGATCCCGCACTCGCAGCCTTCGCAGACTTGCTGGCAACGGGTCATCGCAAGATCATCTACCTATCCACCATCGGCGTGTATGGCGATCACGCAGGCAGCTGGGTGGACGAGAACACGCCGCCGCGGGCCGTCTTCGAGCGCACGCGCCTGCGGCTCGCGGCAGAGCAGGCCTGGACCAATGGCGGGTACGGCAATGTCGCGATCCTGCGGCTTGCCGGCATCTATGGTCCCGGCCGCAACGCGCTGGTGACGCTGCGCGCAGGCACGGCCCGGCGCATCATCAAGCCGGGGCAGGTCTTCAACCGCATCCATGTCGACGACATCGCGAGCGCCATCATGGCCGCCATTCAGCACGGCAGCGGCGGCACCTGGAACGTCTGCGACGACGAGCCCGCGCCGCCGCAGGACGTGATCGCCTATGCCGCGCAGCTCATGGGCCTCGCGCCGCCGCCGGAAGAGGCGTTCGAGACAGCCGAGATGTCGGCGATGGCGCGCAGCTTCTATGCCAGCAGCGCCCGTGTCTCCAATGCGAAATTGAAGCGCGAGCTCGGCGTCACGTTGGTTTATCCGACCTATCGCCAGGCCCTGGATGCGCTGTGGCGCGCAGGCGAAGGGCGATAGAGTTCCGACTCCTCTCGCGCCTCCCAGACATGCCCTGCCCGCGCTTGACATCGCTTCAGGGCAATCGTGATCTAGGCATGAGCGAGCCATTCGCATAATAAGCTCGCCTGGGAGGATAGAATGAAGAAGACGATCGCCATGATCGCGGCGGCGGCTGCCGCCATCACGTTCAGTGCAGCGCACGCCGCGCCGCTGCCCGAAGCCAATCCCGACGACGTCGGCTTCTCGAAGCAGGGTCTTGCGCGGCTCGACAATTTCTTCGCACGCGAGATCGCCGCCAAGCGCGTGCCGGGCGCGGTCGTCGCGGTCGCGCGGGACGGCAAGCTCGTGCACTACAAGGCCTATGGCATGCTCGATCCGGACAAGGGCACGCCGATGCCGGTCGATGCGATCTTCGCACTGGCGTCGATGACCAAGCCGATGGCGGCGGTCGCAGGCCTCACGCTGATGGAAAAGGGCCAGCTGCCGCTCCAGGCCAGGCTGTCCGAATACTATCCCGGCTTTGCCGACATGAAGGTCGGCGCACCCCAGGCCGACGGCTCGCTCAAGCTCGAGCCGCAGGCCTCGCCGATCTTCATCCACGATCTCTACCGGCACACGTCCGGATTGATGTATGGCGGCCGCCCGGACTCATCGAGCCCGGTGGCGCGGCAATACCCTGACGGCGTCGCGCCCGCGATCGAAGGCGACACCCAGGCCTTCATCGATCGGATCACGAAGCTGCCGCTGGCGCATCAGCCCTCGACCGAGTTCGAATATGGCTTTTCGATCGACGTGCTCGGCGCCGTGGTCGAGAAGGTGAGCGAGCAGAAGCTCGGCGACTATCTCGCCGCCAATGTCTGGCAGCCGCTCGGCATGAAGGACGCGACCTTCCATCCGACCGACGCACAGCGCCCTCGCCTCGCTCGCCCGTTCGCCAACGATCCGCAGACCGGCAAGCCGCAGGCCATCAAGTTGCTCGATACGCCGACAAAATTCGACTGCGGCGGCGCCTGCTCATTCGCAACCGTCGGCGACTACGTCCGCTTCGGGCAGATGCTGCTCAACGGCGGCGAGCTCGAGGGACAGCGCATCCTCGGCCCGAAGACCGTGCATCACATGACGACCAATCACCTCGGCCCCGAGATCAAGAACAACGTGGCGAATGTCGAGCCGCATCGCGGCGGCTTCGGCTTTGGCCTCTCGGTTGCAGTTCGCACCAGCGAGGGCCTGTCGTCGGTCCCTGGCAATCCCGGCGAGTTCACCTGGAACGGCGCCTACGGGACGCAATTCTTCTGCGACCCGAAGGAGCGTCTCGTGGTTGTCGTGGGAACCGCGGCGCCGGGCGAGCTCCGGAAATATTATCGCGAGCAGGTCCAGGACATCGTCTACGGTGCGATGACGAAGTGACCGTCTCGACAAGGAAAGGGCGGCCACTCGGGCCGCCCTCATTTTCGAGCATGATCTTGCCGGAAAACCGCGCACACTTTTCCGGATCATGCTCCGGCGTCAGCTCAGCACGCCGTATTTCTTGAACCAGGCCTCGGCCTGCTTCCACGCATCGTCCGCCGCGTCCCTGCGGTAGCTGCCGCGATAGTCGGCGTGGAAGCCGTGCGGCGCATCGGGATAGATCTTGAACTCGGCCGTCTTCTTGTTCTGCTCGAGCGCTGCCTTGAGCTGCTCGACCTGGGCGACGGGAATGCCGGTATCGGCGCCGCCGTAGAGGCCGAGCACCGGCGCCTTCATCTCCGGGGCGAGCTGCATCGGGCTCTTCGGCCACAGCGGATTGGCGGGGTCGACCACCGTGCCGTAGAAGGCCACACCGGCCTTGAGCGTGCCGCTATGGGCGGCATATTCCCAGACCGTGCGCCCGCCGCGGCAGAAGCCGATGATGCCGAGCTTCGCCGTATCGCCGCCCTGCGATCCCGCCCATGCAGCCACCGCGTCGAGGTCGGACAGCAGTTCGGCGTCCGGCTTGGAGTTGACGATCGGCAAGAGGTCCTTGACCTCGGTGACCCTGGTCAGATCGACGCCTTTGCGGAAGTAATAGTCGGGCGCGATGGCAAAGGCGCCGAGCTTGGCGAGGCGCCGCGTCACGTCCTTGATGTATTCGTGCAGGCCGAAAATCTCCATCGCCACGATGATCACCGGCGCCTTGGTGTTGCCGGCCGGACGGGCGAAATAGGCGGGCATCTCCTCGGAGCCGACCTTGATCCTGGCATCGCCGGCCTGGAGGCCGTTGGTATCCGTCGTGATGATGTCGGCACGGACGGGACCTGCCGCAAGCGTATAGCCGGCGGCGACGGCCGCGGTGGCGCTCATGAATCCGCGGCGCGAGAGCGGGGCGACTTTCGTCAGCCCGACGACGTCGGATGCCATGGTGGTTTCAAAGCTCATCGGTCTTTCCCTTCCTGCTTTCCCATGCTGGTGCCCCCAGGGGCGCCGCATTCGCCAATAGTTGCCGGGCAAACGCAAGTCACCAGCCTGCGAGGACGATGCCCACCGCCTCATCCCTTCGTTGGCGCGAGCACCGGTGCCCACCGAAGGACCACGCGTGCCACCCGACCGGATCAGCCGTCCGCCGGGACAGATCGTGTGCGGGCTTTAACCGCGTGGCCGCACTGCGGCGCAACATCCATTAACCCAAGATTGTGGTTCTCCCGCCCCACTCCGCACGGTCAGAAGCTGCAGACTCGCCGCCGCTTCGCGCAATTCGAAACACTCCGCGGCAACAAATGGGCTGCGCAGTGGCGGCAACGACACATCATGTTGCCGGGATGCTGCGCGCCATCGGAATCCGGCAGGTGAAGCGCAGTCATTTGACTGAAATTTTCCGAAGAGTTGAGCCGTGCGATTCACCCGAACTTTCTTTGTGACGCTCTAGTTGCACGTTCGAAGGTTCCCTCCGGGAAACCGAAAAGGCGCCTTCCAAGAGCGCTCCGCCGTCCGGCCAAGGACGAGGGATCGCCCGAGAGCTTCATTGTCGTCCCCCAGATTGCGCTCCCCAAAGGCTCAATTGAATAAAGCTTTATCCGATCCGGAATTGAAATGAATTTGGCTCGTGAATCGATTGAACTGGTGGAGCAGGTCGCACGGATCCTGTGGTTCGAAGGCACCAAGCACGGCTTGCGCGATCGCGAGTGGATGGCGCTGCGCTTCCTCTCCCGCGCCAACCGGTTTTCCCGCACGCCCTCGGCGCTCGCGAGCTACGTCGGCACTACGCGCGGCACCGCCTCGTTCATCATCGGCGAGCTCGAACGGCTCGGCTATCTCGAGCGCAAGCGCTCGGCCAAGGACAAGCGGTCGGTGATGCTGAGCGTCACCCAGCAGGGCAAGAAGTTCCTGGCGCGCGACCCCGTCAACGTTCTCGTCGAGGCGATTGCCGTGCTCGACGAGGAGGCCAAGATCCGTTTCCGCGACGCGCTCCGCCACGTGCTGGATCAGTCCGACGCCGCCGAGCAGCGGCACCATACCGACGTCTGCAAGCGCTGCATCTTCCTCCGGGAAGATCGCACCAGCGCGGACGGCAAGACGACGGTCGAGTTCTCCTGCCGCCTGTTCCGCGCGCCGATCGCCGAGCCGGAAGTCGAGCTGCTCTGCACCAGCTTCGAGCATCACCGCCAGTAACAGGCAGGCTCCGATCAGGGCGTAGCCTTGCGCGACGAATAGATGACGCCGCCGCTGGTTTCCACCACCAGGCGTCCGTTCTCGCTGCGGATCTCCTCGATGCGGCCAAGGCCGGGCACCTGCTGTCCCAGCACGGCCTCGATGACGCCGTTCGGGCTTTGCAGGATCGCGATCCCCTCATAGGCCTGGCGCACCGACCAGCCCTTGACCACCTTTCGCGGTGCCGCCGTGCGTTCGGACGCAGGCACCGAACCCGTGAATTCCGGCGCGGCGACCGAGGCCAGCATCGGCATCGCCTGCGAGGGCGGCTGCGAAGCCACGGTCGCCGGCGCCTGGGCCTGGGCTTGCGCCTGGGCGAGCTTGTCGAGCTTCACCGTGGACGACGAGCTCACCCGTTCGATGCGGTCGAGGTTGTCGGCGAACCTGCCGAAGCGATCATTGGTTGCCTTGCTGGATTGATCGACCGCGGTCCGCAGGCCGTCGAGATTTTCGGACACGCCCGACAGCTGCTTGCGCAGCTGGGCCACCGTCTCGCGCAGATTCCTGATCTCGGCATTGGCCGCGACATTGTTCTGGGCGGGCTGCGTGGTGAGATAGGCGATCACGCCGGTGCAGGCGCAGACCACCAGGATGGCGGCGACTGCCAATGTCGCAAGCGGCGCCACCCAGGTCGGACGGGGCGGCGGCGGCTTGGCCACGATCACGGCCGGCTTGATCACGGCCGGCGCCGGCTTGGGTATTGCCATCTTGTCGAGGCGCGCCTTGGCGCGAATGCGCTTCAAGCCCTCGAGCGCCTCTTTTGCCAGAGTTTCGTCGTTCGCCGCGGCCGACATGCGCTTTGCACTTGCTGCAGGCTTCGCCGCCTGCGTCGGCTTTGTGTTGCGTGCTTCCGGAGCCGGCTGCGCCGCCGCGGCAACATCGGCGGTTGCGCCAGGACGAGCTTGTCCATCGGACAACATGTGAAAATGCTCCGTTCGCTTCGATCTATCGAGCGACGAATTTATTTGTCGAAGCTTGCCTGAAACGTGCGCATCGAAAACTTTTCAGCACGCACAAAGCGACGGCGAATGAGTCAAAAGCGTCACGCACGCGGCGAGAGTGCGACTCGAAAGACACACACTCGCCAAGATTTCGCCAAGCTGGAGTCCCCCCGCCACATATGAGTCGAATTGTCGCATGTGGAAAAGCGGTGGACAGAGTCAATCCGGGGTTGAAAATCCCTCCATGTGCGTGACCCGCAGAACCACCCAAAATAGCTGTGATTATACAGGTTTGCGGAACTATAGGCCCGACACGGTGCAAAACTAGTTCAGAAACAAAATCAACTGATGTGGTCGGAGATACCAAGAAACAACTCGCAACAAATCAACAGCATCAAACACACATAGCAACCGCTTCGTTACGCGCGCTTGATCGGGAATCGGCAATTGTTACGGTCCTACTCAAGTGATTCTCGCCAGGTGGCGAGGAGATCGGCAAAGTTCAGTAGCGTTCGGACGCAATAGGCAACTTGGCGCAACTGTTCTAGGTCGCTGTCTCAATCCGCCCCGCAAGGTGATCCGTAAGACACCCGCCGGGCCTCACGCAGTAAGCGTTCAGTATCGAGTCGAAGTAACAGGCCCGCGGAAAACGCAGGCACTGAATGCGTAGGGCTGCCCGCGAATATCGAAACCATAACAACGGTTCGCGGGCTGGAAATATCGTCAAACAGCATGGTCGCCGAGCCGGTGCATCACAACAACCTGCCGGCCGCGACAAGTGCGAAACAGGGGCGAAAGACTGATGTATATTATCGTTGATGATCGCGAGAGCGTCACGAACAGCTACGTTGGAGGGCTCGTTCGCGAAGGTGTATCGTCGATCGGCTTCTCCTCCGGAGAATTCTGGGACTGGTTGCAATCTGCCAGTGAATCGGACCTGGCAGCGGTCGACGCCTTCCTCCTCGGGGATTGCGATGCCCGCGGAAGCCTGCCGCGGGCGATGCGGAAGCGCTCCTCGGCTCCCATCATCGCCATGAGCGGCCAGAAGATGCTCAAGAACACGCTGGAGCTGTTCGAATCGGGTGTCGACGACGTCGTTCACGTGCCGATTCATCTCCGCGAGATTCTCGCCCGAACGGCCGCGATCTCCCGCCGCCGGGTCGGCGAGCTGCCGAGGCCCTGCGAGACCAGGATCCAGGTCTTCTTCAACGGACGTGACCCGGAGATCGCGGGCCACGCCCTCACCCTGCCCCGCCGCGAATTGCGCATTCTCGAGTATATGGTGAGCAACCACGGCAAGTGGATCACCAAGACGCAGATCTTCAACGCGGTCTACGGCATCTTCGAGTCCACCTTCGACGAGAGCGTGATCGAGAGCCACGTCAGCAAGCTGCGCAAGAAGCTCCGTGACCGCCTCGGCTTCGATGCGATCGTGGCCCGGCGCTACGTCGGATACCGCCTCAACATCCCGGCCGGCGAGACCCTCGAAGAGTCGATGCAGGAGCTCGACGAGGTCGGCATTCTCCTCAACAGGGCGCATGCCGCCCCGGCGGCGTATCCGGCCGGAAACTGACGCGGCAGGGCGCCGCCACGAAACCGACAACGGCCCCCGCGGAGCATCTTCGCGGGGGCCGTTGCACTTTCAGGAGCCTGGAGCGGCGAATGCAGGCCTCGCACCGCGGGCGCAGCCGCAGAGATGAGAATGGCGCCTCAGGATCTCATCGGGCGTGGTGCTTCCGAAAAGCCACGTCACGCCGGTCCGGTGACGCCTACGGCTTCGACTGGAATTCTTCCTTGGAGACGTAGTTGAAGTCCTCGACCAGGACGTCCTGGACGACGTCGGCCTGCATCCGCGCGTTGACGCGCTGCTTGATGGCCGTCGTGAGGATCGATAGATCGTAGCGGGCGAGCTTCCTGAAATCGAGGCGGTCGTCCGCATAGATCCTGCGGAACGCCTCGTCGACGACGAACGGCTCCGGTGGAACGTTGAGCTGGTGCAGAACCTTAGCCTCCACGGTGTAGACGAAGCGCGCGACGATATAGCCCTGCACACTGCCGTTCTCGACCATGGGCACGCTCAGCGCCCGCGTCTTCTGGTATTGCAGCCCGTCGAGATAGGCGTCCTTGGCCGGCAAAAGGCTGCCGTTTTCCTTCCAATAGGCCACGGCGTAGCTCGTGCCCGCCGTGAGGATGCAGACCCAGAGCCCGGCCAGCACTACCCTGATCATTTTCCGTCCTGCGCTGAACGACCGGTATAGGTGCCGTCCGACTCGGCGTCCTTGATGGCCTTGACGATGATCGACGCAACCTCGCGCACCGCGTCGTAATGCATCTCGAGGATGGACCGGTTGCGCTCGAGCTTCTCGCGCAGGCGCTGGATCTCCTCGGTGATCTCGACCTCGCTGCCGAGATGCATCCGTGCCCGCATCAGGCGAACGAACTCCAGCATGCTCCGGCTCTTGCGGGCGCTGAAGTCGTCGAAATCGATCTTCTTGCGCGTCGTGAGCGCGACCGTCTCCTCCTCGACGATGCTTTCGAGCCGGCGGATCGCCGCCAGCAGGCCGCGCACCTCGTCCGATCTTACCGCGTCAGCGCCGTCGATCACCGCCTCGCCGCCGACATTGGGCAGCAGCACGGGCAACAGCGCATCGGGAGACGTTGCCGCAACCGTCATCGCCTCGGTATCCATGACCGGCTGCTCCATCACCAGGGCTGCCGCGCTTTCTTGTGCCTGCATAGGAAATTCACCCCTCAACTTCTGTCACCCATTCCGGATCATCATCCGGCCTTCCCCGTTACGTCCGGTCCCGCCGGATTCGCTGCGGCGAGTTGCCTCGCAATGCCGATGCCCTTGCCCTTCGCGAGCTGGTTGCCGAGTTGCTCCGCCAGCATCGACTTCCAGACGCTGCCTGCGGTCCCCTTGCCGAACAGCTCCTCGGACTCCTTCGGCAGCATGGTTTCGACGAAGGTCTGGAGGATGAAGGCTTCGAACTTCCGGTAGACCTCGCCGGACGCCGGCGCCTTGATCACCTGCACCGGAGGCCCGTTCACCGCACCCGACTGCGCTTCGGCGACCTTCGCCGCGGATTGATCGGCGGCCGCCGCGGCCTTACTGACCTCGGCGTCCATCGTGGCGGCGAAATCGGCGCCCGACGATTTCAGCGCGTCGAGCTTCGCGGTCGCCGCGCGCTGCGTCACGGGATCGGCGGCCTCGAGGACATCGAGGACGAGGTCGGGTGTCGCTGTCACGATCATGTCTTGTTCCGGCTGGCTGGCCGTGGCGTCCACGCGCGCACGGTAAGGCTTGTTCCCGTGATTTCCTCGAGCGAGCGCTTTTCGGCGTCGCGAAGCTTCTCTGCGAGCGCCGCCTTGGCGACTTCCTCGAGCTGCTTCACGCGGCGGGTCTCGAGGCGGACCTGGTCGAGTTGCCGCGAGGCCTGCTCCTGCACGGCGCGCGCGCCGACGCTTGTCCTGTTGAGCCGCCGTGCGATCGACTCGCTCGACGATCCCACCGGCGGCTTGCCCTCGTTCAGTGCGCCGACCAGCCATTCCTGCTCGTCCTGCAGGCTGCGCTCCTGCTGCCGCAGGTGCGCGAGCTGCCACTCGGACAGCCGGAGCTGAAGCTTCACCAGCGAGACCATCCGACCAAGCTTGTCCGCGCGCGACTTCATGATCTGTCACTCCGCCAGCCAGGAGGAGACGCCGAGGATGAACTGCGTCAAGAGCTCGTCGCTGGTGAGGTAGAGCAGCAGGAAGCCGCCGAACAGCACGAAGGGCGTTGAGATGAAATAGACCGGAATCGCCGGCGTCAGCTTGTTGATCAGACCGACCGCGAAATTGACGACGACGGAATAGACGATGAATGGGCTACTGATGCGCAGCGTCAGCACGAACGCTTCGGAGAGGCGACCGACAAATTGGTCGAGCGCCATGCCGCCGCCGATCCTGCCGCCGGGATGCCAGACATCGTAGGAGTTCATCAGCCCGCGCAGCACCTGCCAGTGCTGGTCGGTCATGAAGAACAGCGTGGTGACCGATGCCATGATCAGCGGCACGAGAGCCGGCGCCGAATCGGTGTCGGCGACCGGCGTGCCCGGAATGTTGCTCAGCCCGATCGCGCTCGCCATCACGGTCGCCATGGTCTGGAGCGCCAGGAAGAACACACGCCCGCCGAGGCCGATGACGCTGCCGACCAGGATCTCCGAGCCGATCAGGAGCGCGAGCGACAGCGGCGCCGCGTTCTCCGTGAGAGGCTTCAGGACCGCGATCAGGATCGGCGCCAGCGCGAACGTCGTGACCAGCGCGATGAACAGCCGGACCTGGGCCGGGACGTTGACGCTCGAATAGCCGGGCACGAACATCAGGCAGGCGCCGATGCGACAGAACACGATGAACGTCACCAGCACGCTGTCGGCGAGGCCGCTGATCACGATATGGCTCCAAGCGCGCGGATCTCGGCGCTGCGCGCCACTTCGACATGCGACAGGATCGGCAACGTCGGGAACACCCGCTCCAGGATCATCCGGACATAGGGACGGGCTTCGGGGGTCACCGCCAGCACCACGCTGGTACCGTTCTCGGTGAACTTGCGGATGGCGGCGCTGGCTTCCGTCGCGAACTGCTCGATGAGGCGCGGATCAGCGTCGAATTCGATGACGTCGCCCTTGGCGTCGCGCTTCAGGCTCTGGTGGAAGGCGAGATCCCAGCGATTGCCGAGACGGACCACGTTGAGCACGCCGTTGTCGGAGAGGTCGCCGCAGATCTGCTGGGCAAGGCGCGTGCGCACATGCTCTGCGACCTGCTCGGAGCGCCGCACATGGGGCGCGATCTCGGCGATCGCCTCGAGGATCAGATGCAGGTTGCGGATCGACACGCGCTCGGCCAGCAGGATCTTCAGGATCGCCAGCAGGCCCGAATAGGAGATCTGCGACGGGCAGAGGTCCTCGACCAGGCGCTTGTATTCGGGATCGAGCCGGTCGAGCAGGCCCCGCATGTCCTTGTAGGACAACAGCTGGGCGAGGTTCGCCCGGATGACTTCGCTCAAATGCGTGAGCAGCACCGACAGATTGTCGACCGGCTTGCAGCCCTGCCGCCTGACCTCGTCGGCGAAGGCTTCCGTCACCCACAACGCCTTCATGCCGAAGGCGGGCTCGATCACCTCCTCGCCGGGCACGTCGGGCTTGCCGTCCTTGTCGACGAGCACCAGCACCTCTCCGAGCCTGAGTTCGCCGTGGGCGACGCGGGTGTCGTGGATGCGGATCTGATAGCTCTTGGGATCGATCGACAGATTGTCGGTGAGCTTGATCTCGGGAATCACGAAGCCGTATTGCTTGGCGAACTTCTTGCGGATCTTGGCGACGCGGTGGCCAAGCTCGGTTCGCGAGCCCAGGAGGTGGACCGATAGGTGCCCGCCGAGCGCCAGCTCGATCTCGGCCGTCTTCAGCGATTCCTTGACCGATTCCTTGGCCTGGGCCTGGGCGCGCTCGTCGGCCTTGCGCGCATCTTCCTTCTGCTTCTCGGCCGCCTGCCGCTTGGGCAAGGTGTAGCCGACAAAGGCCATGACGCCGCCGAGCAGCACGAAAGGCGGCATCGGCAGCCCCGGCATCAGCGCGAGCACGAACATCATCAGCGCGGCGGCCGACACCGCGCGGGGATAGCCGCCGAGCTGCCGGAGCACGGCCTGCTCCGCCGATCCCCTGGTGCCACCCTTGGAGACCAGCAGGCCCGCGGACAGCGACACGATCAGCGCCGGCATCTGCGACACCAGGCCGTCGCCGACGGAGAGCTTGGTGTAGACGTCGGCGGCGCGCGACAGCGTCAGACCGTGATGGGTGACACCGATCACGATGCCGCCGAAGATGTTGATCGCAGTGATGATCAGACCGGCGATGGCGTCGCCGCGGACGAATTTCGAAGCACCGTCCATGGCGCCGAAGAACGCGCTTTCCTCTTCGAGCTCGCGGCGGCGGCGCTGGGCTTCCTTGTCGTCGATCAGACCCGCGGACAGGTCCGCGTCGATCGCCATCTGCTTGCCGGGGATGGCGTCCAGGGTGAAACGGGCGCCGACCTCGGCGATACGGGTCGCGCCCTTGGTGATCACGACGAAATTCACCGTGACCAGGATTGCGAAGATGATCAGGCCGATGACGAAATCACCACCCATGACGAATTTGGAGAAGCCGGCGACGACATAGCCGGCGGCGTGCTCACCCTCCCCGCCGCGCGACAGGATGAGGCGCGTGGTCGCGATGTTGAGCGCCAGGCGCAGGATGGTCGCGATCAGCAGCACGGTCGGGAAAGCCGAGAAATCCAGCGGCCGCTGGATCCACAGCGCGACCATCAGGATCAGCGCCGACAGTGCGATCGAGAATGCGAGGCCGAGATCGATCAGGATCGGCGGTATCGGCAGGAACAGGATCGTGAGCATGGTCACGATGCCGGCCGCAAAGAAGGCGTCCGCCCCGAATCGGCGCGGGCTGGGCAGGCTAGCAGCTAACGTATCGGCCATGGGTCACCGGCAGAGGGTCCGCCCCGTAATCTGCCGCGCAAAGCTTACGCGAGGGTGGTGGCCGCCTCGCGGCTCAGAAGCCCCGCTCGATATGCGAATAGACCATCTCGGTGAAGGTCGAGAGATGGGCGCCGATGAAGGAGCCGGAGACGGCGACGACCACGAGAATGACGATGATCTTCGGAACGAAGGTCAGCGTCACCTCCTGGATCTGAGTCAGGGCCTGCATCAGTGCGATGATGGTGCCGACCAGCATCGCCGCGCCGACGGCGGGTCCGGAGGCGACGATGATGGTCCAGATCGCCGCCTGGACGATGTCGAGGGCGTCCCGCTCGTTCATGACTGGCTGATCGTGAGGCCGGGCCCGACGGCAACCTTCGTGCCGTCCTCGAGGGTCGCGATGGAGCCGTCGCTGTTGATGGAAATCGACTTGACCTTGCCGCTGAAGGTCGCTCCGGTCGAGTCGGTGAAGCTCACGGTCTTTCCGATCAGCCCATCCGCCTGCGACAACGACTGCGACGACAGCAGCGCATCCAGCTTCGTATTTGTCTGCGTCGCCTGCTCGACCTGCGAGAGCTGCGCAAGCTGGCTCACATATTGCGAAGTGTCCGTCGGGTTGGTCGGATCCTGGTTCTTCATCTGGGCGATGAGAAGCTGGAGAAACATGTTGTAGTCGATGCCGCTGCCAGACGTGGTTGTGGTGGAGCTGGTCGAACTGGTCGACTTGCTGGTGCTGTCGGTCGCGCTGGTGACGTTCATGTGCCTCTCCGCTGTCAGGCAGCCTGGAATGGGGAAACGACCGTGGCGCCGGCCAGGATCGCCTGCTCCACCGGGAACAGCGCCCGGATCCGCTTGAGCGCTTCGAAATAGCGGGTCGCCTCGACCAGTTCGTCGACCGCGGCAAGCCCCTCGAGCATCTCGCGGCTTTCGCACACCGCGACCAAGGCCGCGTGGTGCTGCGCGTAGAGCGCCGAAGCGTCCCGGACGTCGGTCGGGTTCATCAGCATGAGCTGGACGATGAAATAGAGCTGCCGCATCGCCGTGGTGGCGTCGGACGCCTGCATGATCTGCCCTTCGAGCAGGAACATCACGTCGTTGACGAGCTCGACGGACACCTTGCGGTCCACGCGCAGCACTGCGCCGTTGATGTAGATCCGTTCGCCAGCTCGCAAGGATATCTTCATTAGAGCGCGTCTCGGATCAGGCGGTTGATTTCGATGAGCTGCATGACGTCGTTCGACTTCTCCTCACGAAGGCGGTCGGCCTCCTTGACCACCCACAAGCCGATCGAGATGATCTCCGCGCGCAGCTTCTCGGGAAGCCCGTTCTCCGGATGCGAGAGATCCTCGATGAAGATCGTCCACAGTCGGCGCACATAGAGCAGGCTCTGGACGTGATCCTCGAAACTGTAGCGTCCCTTCTGAAGCCGCTCGAGGCGATCGATGCCGAGACTGAGCGCCTGCCGCTCGCGGCCTCTCGCCTCATAGCCGCTCTCGTCGACGACCGATGCATAGGCTTCAAACGTCATCAGGACCACTCTGCGCAGGAAACGGAATAACAAGACAAGGGTCGTGAACCTCGGAAACGAACTTCTGACTCAGAGATAGTTGATGAGGCTGATCTTCTGGAGTTGTGAGGTCAGCGCCAGCGCCGTCTGGATCTGGGTCTGCAGGGTGTTGACCCGGACCGAGGCTTCGGTCGGATCGACCTTCTCCATGCCGATGATCTGATTGTTCAGAATGTCCTGCTGCGCCTTGAGCTTGTCGGTCGCGGAGGTGATCCGCTGCTGGACCGTGCCGACGCTGCCGCCGAGCGTGGCGAGGTCCGTGATCGCGCTGCCGACGAGGCCGATGGCCTTGTCCACGACGACCTGGAACGTCTCCTGGCTCAGTTTCGCGTTACCGAGATCCGCCATCATGGTGTAGGCCTCGGCGAGCTTGCGGAAGCCGGTCTGGTTGGCGCTAACGGACGTATCGGCGATCTCGGTCGTGGAGATGCGGCTTTGCATGACCTGGTCGGTGGCCGACGACCAGTTGGTGTTCCAGGCCGGGCTGGCGAACTCGGCATCGAAGGTGGTGTCGAGGAACGTCTGCATCTGGGCCGGGGTTATGCCGGCCACGCTGGCTGAGGATTGCGAGAAGCCGAAGGTCGCGAGGAAATCGGCGTCGACCTGGTTCTTGCTGGCCGAGCCCGCGGCATAGGCCGTGACCGGCTGGTTCTGCGTGTCGATGCCCGAGAACAAATACGAACCGTTATAGGAGACGTTCAGCGCGCCGATCAGATCCTGGAGGTTGGCGGACGCAGGCGGCAGGACGATCCGCCCGCCGTTGTCGGTACTACGGGCCGCGATCAGGTCCTTGAGGAAGTCCGTTGCGGTCGTGCCGAGCTGGGTGATCCGGGCTTGCGTCACGTCGAGGCGCCCCGAGACGAGCTCGTTGGTATCGACGAGCTGATCGGCGAAGCTCCAGTCTGCCCGCAGGGTGAGGTCGCCTCCCGTGGTGGCACCAAGCTCGAGGCCAACATCGGCGAAACGGCCGGTGGTCGCTTCCGTCGACGCCTTGCTCAGCGCGGCCTGGTTGTTCGTGATCGAGGACCTCAACGACGAAGACAGCATCAAGGTCGAGATGTAGTTCGCGCTCATCATGGCTTAATTCCCCACGGCAGCCAGCAGGCTCTGCAGCATTTCGTCGACGGTCGAGATGATCTTCGACGAGGCCGAATAGGTGCGCTCGACCTGAAGCATCAAGGACATCTCGTCGTCCATGTTGACGCCGCTGACGTTGGACAGCGCTGCGGTGCTGCGGTCGAGCAGCGTCTTCTGGTAGGTGACGTTGGAGTCGGCGGTCTTTCGCTGGTTTTCGATCCAGCTCGTCGACGACGACGCGAAGTCGATCAGGCTGCCACTCGGCTTGCCTTGCGTGGTTGCATCGAACGGCTGCGCCGCATCCATGCCGCCGATGAGCTGCTGCAGCCGGGCCGAGTAGCCGCCGTTGCCGGCGGTGTTGTAGTTGTACGCGGCGTTGCCGCTGATCGCGCCGTCACGCAGCAGATTCGGATTGCCGCCCTGGGCCGGATCGACGGACGCTGCGACACTGATCAGGCCGGCAAGGCCGACCGAGACGGTGGCGCTCGCCGGCATCGCCGGCGCGCCGGGATAGGTGAAGAGACCTGGAACGTCGGGCAGTGCCGCGGCGGTCTGATCGCTCTCCTTAAAGGTATTGATCAGGCCGCGCGCGATTTCGTCGAGCTGGCTCTGATAGGTGACGGTGTCCTGGTCACGCAGCTGAGCGAGCCCCGCGAGCTTGCCCGACTTCAGTGGCATCACCGAATTGGCGCCGGTCACGGGGACGCCGTCGATATAGACGGCATTGCCCGTGGTGCCGGGCGTATAGATGTTGGTAGCCGTGAAGCTGACCGTTCGCGCCGTCTTGTCGAACAGTACGACACCGCTGTCGGTGTAGAGCGCAGCATCGCCGTTGGCGCGGATCGACATCGAGACGCCGACCTCCTCCGAGAGCTTCGAGACGATGCTGTCGCGCTGGTCGAGATAGTCGGTGACGTCGTCACCGGAAATCGTTCCCCTTACGATCGCATTGTTGACCTTGTCGAACTGGGTAAGGAGCTGGTTGATGTTGGCGACCGAAGTCGCCATGTCGGCGTCCGCGCCCTCGCGAACCGATTGCACGGTCTTGGTCGCCTCGTTGAGCGAGGTCGCCATGTCCTTGGCGGACGTGACCGCCGCCTGCGCCAGCGTAGTGTTGTCCGGCGCGTTGGCATATTGCTGCAGCGCCTGCTTCAGCGCATTGAGCTGCGCCGTCGGCGACTGGTCGAGCTCCGGATCGTCCACCGTGGCAGTTGCGATCTTCTGGAGACCGTCATAGATCGCGCTTTGCTTGGCCGACGACGAGGTCGCGGTCAAGACGTTGTTGTAGAGACCCGAGCTCGCGGCGCGCTGGATCGCCGCCACATAGACGCCGGCCCCGGGAAGATTGTCCAGCACGGCGATCTTGCGCGAATAGCCGGCGGTGCTGGCACCGGCGATGTTGCGCGAGATCGTCGAGGACTGGATCCCCGACGCCATAAGTGAAGCGCGGGCGGAGTCGAGAGCGGCGGTAAGGGACATGATTTGCACTTGCCCGGAACGGGCGCTGAAGAATTCAGCGCTTCAGGTTGACGACGACGTCGAGCAGGTCGGCGCCGGTCTGGAACGATTTCGAGTTCGCAGTGAAGCCACGCTGGGCCTCGATCATGCCGGTGAGCTCGTCCGCGAGGTCGACGTTGGAGTCTTCCAGGGCGCCGGACTGGATCGTGCCGAGGCCGCCGGTGCCGGCATTCCCGACCTGCGCGTTGCCGGAGTTCATGTTGGTCGAATAGACGTTGCCCGCCTCGGGGGTCAGATTGTCGGGGCTCGCGACGTCGGCGAGCATGATGGTGTAGAGCGTCAACTGCTGGCCGTTCTTGAGGGTCGCCGTCACGTGGCCCGTATCGTCGACATCAACCTTGTCGATGTCCGAGGGAACGCTGCCATTGACGGTCGCCTTGAAGCTGAAGTCGGTTCCGACCTGCGTCATGTTCGACAAGTCCAGGGTCATCGCCGCACCGCCGGGAACGGTAAAGGTCATACCGGTCGGGCTCGCCGCGGCCAGCGCGCCTTTGCCGGTTGCGGTCGTATCGAAGGTGAAAGTGGTGGCGGCGGCGAGCGACGTACCGGTCGAGGAGTCATAGACCTGAACCTGCCAGGTGTCCGAACCGGCGGCCGTCGCCGTGTGGGACATGTAGACGTCGAGCGTGACCGCCTGGCCGATATTGTTGTAGGCCACGATCGAGCTCTTCGATGAATATGACGCCGGGCCGGGCGGACCGGCGATGACAGCCGCCGTCGGATCCAGATTGCCGGTCGTGAGCGTCCCCGCCGTCGTTGGCACCGGCACCTGCGAAACCTGCGCGATGTTGACGATCTGCATGCCCGACAGGCTGTTCTGCGAGAAATTGGTCACGTTGCCGGGCTGGCCGAGAAGGTAGTAGCCGGCCGCGTTGACCAGATTGCCCTGGGCGTCCGGCACGAACGAGCCGGCGCGCGTCAGATATTGCTGCGTGTTGGCTGCGTTCGAGACCACGAAGAAGCCGTTGCCCTGGACGGCGAGGTCCGTGGTCGACGTGGTGAACTGCGTATTTCCCGCGTCGCTGATGGCGTAGCGAACCGTCGTCTCGACGGCGCCGGAATCGTAATTGCCCGAACCGCTCTTCAGGATCAGCGAGGAGAATTCAGTCGAAGCCCGCTTGTAACCGGTCGTGTTGACGTTCGCGATGTTGTCCGAGACCGTCGACAGCTTGTTGGACTGCGCAGACATGCCGGAAACGCCGGTGCGCATAACACCATACAGGCTCATGAATTGGGCTCCTTTGGTAGGTTGCAGCTACAATGAGGGTTCTTGCTTGCGCGGGGCTGATGGTCGGGAACCATGCACAACTTCATGTTGTCAGGTCGTTTTCGGCTGACAGAACGAGCGCGCCTTGTCGGTCCAGGCTCCGAAGCCGCTCGAGACGAGATGAGCGACGATGTGACAGACATAGCGCTTCTGCGCCGGCTGGTTGTTGGGGCCCGCATTGTAGCGGGCGACCGCCATGGTCCAGCTGCCCTCGCGCTGCTTCAGCTCTTTCAGGAAGCGCGCGGCGTAGTCGACGTTGCGGGCGGGATCGAACATCGCCTGCACCGAAGTGAACTTGTCGCCGTGGTAATAGTGGTTGATCTGCATGCAGCCGAGGTCGATCAGCTTGATGCCCTTGGCTCGCATCGCTTCGAAATTCGCGATCGCATCGTTCATGTCCTTGGCGAACACGGTCTGGCCGTCGGCGCCGAGCGCATAAGGATAGAGCGCCCCGCGCCGCCCGGTCTCGGTGAGGCCGACGGCGTAGAGAATGCCGAGCGGAATGCCGTGCTGCTGGGCCGCGCGCGCCATCTCGCGCTCGCACGGGCGCGCGCTGTCGGCGGCGGCCTCCGCGGCGCCGGCGTTACAGATAAACAGGGCCGCGACGAATCTGCGGCGCCACGTCCTGGTCATGACGCGTCTCCTGGTTGGACTGGCGCTCCTGCCGGGCCTGTCTCGCATCGCCGTCCGATTGTCCCGACGACGAGCTGGCACCGCCGAACGTGCCTTGCGACTGTGAGGATGACTGCTGCTGGCCCGGGAGCTGCGGCTGCGACTGGCCGGAGCCGCTCTGGAATCCATCGAGCGAGCCGTGCTGGACGGGCGCGACGTCGGCGACGTAACCGGCCGACTGCATCAGATCGCGGATCGAGTCGCGCTGCTGGTCCAGCATCTGGCTCGTGTCCTTGCGCTCGGCCGCGAGGTGGATCGAGACCTCCGAGCCGACCAGGCGGAGGCGCACGGTGACATTGCCGAGCGCCGGCGGCTCCAGGTTGACGGTCAGGATCTTGACCGGCTGGTCCGGCGCATTGGTCTGGGCCCCGGCGAGATCAGGGGCTGCGGACGATGCCGTCGGCGCCGCGGATTCCTTCAGCTCCGTGATCACCGCATTGGCGACCTGCTGTGGAGCGTTGAACTGCGCCGGGGGCAGATGGGTCTCCTGCTGGACCACGGTGACCTTGGTGGCCTCAGGCAATGCGTCCCGGGCCGAGGCCTTGACGGCGCGTTCGACATTGGCCGTGACGGCCTCGAAGCCTGACGTTGCGGGCAATGCCTTTGACGGATCCTCGTTGTCCTGCTGCGCGGCTGCTGCCGCCTGCGAACGCGCACCGACCGGAGCGGCAGCCGTCGGCGCAGAGTCGGCGGCGGCCATCTTGGCCATGCCCGTACCCGGAATCTCCCCCTTCGAGGTGGAGGAGCGCTCGTCGCGCGCGGACGCGTCCTTCTCCTCGCCAGCCGGCGACTGCACCTGTGACTTCACGGCCGGCGCGACGGCGAGCTGCTGTCCGACGATCACCGGAATGCTCGACCTGTTCGTCACGTCCGTCTTCGCGGCAGCGTCCACCGGATTCTGCGTCTCCGCGGATTGATCGGTCTTCTGATCGGACGATTTGTGACTGGACTTGGCCTCGTCGGCCGCCTCGGTGCGATCGTCCACCGTGTCGTCCTTCCCGGACTGATGCGCCAGGCGCGCGCGCAGCGTTCCGGCTTTCACGGTCGTGTCGCCGGCCTCGTCGTTGAGTGCCCGCTTCGCCAGGTTCGAGACGGTGTGAAGCAGATCGTTGAACGAGGTATCCGCCTGCGACTTCGTCCCCCCCGCTTTCGCCGAGCGCGACGTACCGCGCATGTTCAGGCTCTCGGCGAGCCCCGAGAAGAGCTGTCCGGAGGTTCCGCTGAGTTTGGTCATGGGCGGCGATCCTTGGCGAGGAGTTCGAGTTCGCCGAGCTGCTTCTGCGCGCGCGCGAGCGTCGCGGTCGATGATGCGAGATCGAGGCGCGCCGGCGTAGCAGGAGGCTTGTCGGCGGTGGCGGCGGCGCCGCCCGCGAATGGCTTGCGAACGTCGAGCGCGAGCTGCAACGTCGCATTCAGCAGAGCTACATCGCGCTCGGGCAGCTTCGACCGGTCGAGCGCCTTCAGCTCGGCGAGACCTCCGTCATATTCGTCGGTGAGCGCCCGCGAGGCGCCGCGGAAGAAATGCGCACGTTCACGCTCCACCGATGCATCGGCGCTGAGCGCCAGCGCACGCTCGCCGGCCAGCCGGGTCACGGCCATCCGTCCACGCAGCATCGCGTTGCGCGCGAGGACGAGATGAAGCTTGATGCGGCTGGCGCGGTCGATCTGCTCCAGCAGGGCGGCGATCCGCGCAAAGCGGCGCTCGTCGAGCGCCAGGCTGGATTGCGTCAGGCCTGTGGAGAAGCGCTGCCAGAAATCGCCGGCATAGATCGAGTTGCGGTAGTGGCGGATATAGGCGAGCGTCAGGAACTCGAACTTGTCGAAATCCTCAGCCTGCCCGACCAGCAGGATCTCGCGCCGCAGCGCCGCCTCTTCCACCAGCGTGCCGGGCAGGAGCAGACGCGCATCGTCCAGCCGCTCGATCGCGAGCGATGCCTCGGTGCGCGCGAACAGCGCGCCCTGCACCAGCGCAACCTGTCCGCCCAGGCCCGACGGAATCGTTCGCGGCTTGACGTCCTTGAGCAGCTCGCGCGCTTCGTCCTGACGACCCTCGACATAGGCGAGCGCGCCATCGAACAGCCGACCGTCGACGTTCATCTTGTCGCGCGGCAGCTTGCGGACCAGTTGCGGAGCGCCGCCGCTGAGCAGGTAGATGACGACGGCCTGTCCGTTCTGCGGATTGCTCCACACGTTCGCGTCGGCAGCGAGAAACTTCTCGCCGATCTGCCGGATCAGCGCGATGTGGCTGCCATGCGCCGCGGTGTCGCCGTTGGCGATACCGTCCTGCACCGCCTGCAAGGCACGCACGAGCTCATACGGTTCGCTCGACGTCGACGCGGGGACCGGCGCCGGATCGGCGAGCGCGGGCGCCGCCATCGGCGGCAACACCACCAACAGGGCAGCGCAGAGGAGCGGCCTGATCACGGACGCTTCTCCCGGATCAGAATCTCGATCCGGCGATTCTGCGCGGCCGCCGGGTCGCTGGGAAGTTTCGGCCGCCGGTCGGCATAACCTTCGACATGCTCGATTCGCAGTGCATCGACGCCGGAGCGGACCAGCATGTAGTAAGCCATCTGCGCGCGGGCGGTCGACAGCCGCCAATTGTCATAGTTCTCCGACTTGTACGGCCGATTGTCGGTGTGGCCGCGGACGATGATCATGCCGGGGCGCTTCGTCAGCAATGGCCCGATCTTGTCGATCACCCGGATGAGTTCGGGCCGCGGCTCGGCCGAGCCGACCGCGAACATGCCGAAGCTCGCATCGTCGGTCAAGCTGACCAGCAGTCCTTCCTCGACCTGGCGCACCTCGGCGACCGGTCCCGCACCGGCCTTGATGTCCGACAGCGCATCGGCGATCGCGGACTGCAGCTGCTTGACGGTCGGCTGCTGCGTTTGCGCGGCCTCGCGCGGGTCGGACTCCTTCTTCGCGTCGTTCGGACGCGCCTGCGCGCCGGGCTGCGCGTTCGCCTGGGCGCTGCCGTCGCGGGACGACTGCGACGGCGCGGGCCCCGGCGGCAGCAGGGGCGACAGGCTCGCGGACGACGCATCCGCATTCGGAGCGATGCTTCCGCCGGCATCATCCGCCTTGGCGCGGCGCGCCTGCGGCTCGCCCTGCCCCGCGCCGGACGCGTTGTCGCGCGCGGACGGGTTGGGCTTCGACTCGCTCTCGATGATACGATCCGCGTCCTTCGATGCCTGCGGCGCCAACTTCCAATAGCCGGGATCGAAGGGATCACGGTAGGCGTCGCCGCCCTTTAGACCGTCTTCTTCGGCTGATGTCAGCGAGCCGGCGCGGCGCTGGCCCGAGGCCTCGTTCGCGTTGTTTGCGATCTCGGCAAGAGTCGCATAGGGATCGCGGAACAGGACCTTCTCCTCGTAGAACGGCGGCTTCTCGGCCGTCGGGGAGTCACCGCGACGCTCCTCGCTCGGCCCACCCGGCTGACGCCGGCCCTCCTGGCCGTCGAACGTGGTCGGCTCCTTCTTGGTGAGATCCTTCAGACCTTTCGGCGCCGGCGCATTCTCGGCGAGCTTGATCGGGTTGAAGTAACTCGCGACCACCTGCTTCTGATCCTGGTTGAGCGCGTTGAGCAGCCACATGACCAGGAAGAACGCCATCATTGCGGTCATGAAGTCCGCATAGGCAATCTTCCAGACGCCGCCGTGATGCGCCTCCTCCGCGAAGGCGCTGCGCCGGCGGACGATGACGATCTCCTGCTTGACCTCTTCCATGGCTGCTACCGGCGCGCTTCCTTCAGGCGTTCGCCCCAGGCTGTGATCTGCGTCTCGATCACGGTCTGGTCGGCGACGACGCGGACCTCAGAAGTCTCGGCGACCTCATATTCGACCCCCGTGCGCCTGCTAGCTTCGAGCTGGGTCCTCACGAGGTCGAGCAGCTCGCTCGGGCCGGTGACCTTGAACACCGGCACCGGCGAATTGCCGGTCAGCGCCGCGATCTGCTCGACCAGCGATCCAACCGCCTTGTCGCGGACCGCATCGGCAAGGAAAGGCAGCAGGATGCGCGCGACGGAGCTCGCGATGTTGGTCTCGATCTCGCGGCACGCCGCCTCGAAGCCGCCGACGATCGCGGCGGCCTGCTGGTCGGACCACTTGGAGCGTTCCTCGCCGAGCCGGATCGCGCTGCGGACGCGCTCCTCGGCGACCCTGGCATCGCCTTCGGCGACGCCTGCGGCATGGCCGCGACGATAGGCATCGTCGAGAAGATTGACCGGCGGCGCTTCCGCCTCGGGCGCCGGAGGCGCCGGCTGAAGCTGCGGCTGCGATTGAGGCTGACGCTGCGGCTGGGCCTGCGGTTGCGGCTCGCGCCGCGCCTCCTTCGGCCTCGTCAGCACGTCCTGGATCTTGGGTGGCGGCGGAGGCGGCGGCGATTTGACCCGGCCGTTCGCATCGAACTGCGTCAGGAGTTTTCCGATTGCCGCGTTCATGCCGCCTCCTCGCGTCGCATCCAGTCTTTAAGGATCGCTGCCGCTTGCGCCTGATCGAGCCGGACAATCTGCTCGAGCCGCTTCTGCGGTGTTCGCTGCATCTTGCCTTCGAGATCCTCGACGAGATTGAGCTCGGGATCCTGGCTCTCGGTCAATGCAAGGGCCGCAGCGGCTTCGAGCTCGGCAGCCTCGGCCGCCTCGGTCTGCTCCTGCGCCGCCCGATGGGTCAGAATGCCGTTGACCGCGGGCCGAAGTCCGAACCAGACCAGCATCGAGGCGACCGCCAGGATCGTCACCGCGTTGATGACGCTGCCGAGCTGCTTGTTGATCATCTCGACGAAGCTGATCGGCGGCACCGGCGCGAGCTCGCGCGAGCCTTCGATGAAGTCGACCGCCGTGACCTGGATCTGGTCGCCACGCGCCTTGTCCAACCCGCCGGCGGTCGCCGCGAGCTGGCTGATCTCGGCGAGCTTGCTGTCGACGATGGCCTGGTTGCTCTTGTCGCCGAGATCGGCGACCAGACGCGCGCGGTTGACCAGCACGGCGATGAAGAGCTTCTTGACCAGATAGCCGTCGCTCACGGTCGTCGTGGTCTTGGACGAGACCTCGAAATTGGTCACGTCCTCGCGGCGGGTCTTGTCCTCGCTGGAGTTCTTGCCCCCTCCGGAGTTCACCTGCTGATCGGGCAGGTTCTGCTGCACGGTAGTCGGCTGCGAACGGTCCGCGTTCTGCGACGATTCCTTCTCGCGCACGTTCCGCACCGAACGTTCGGCGCGCCCCTCCGGATCGTAGACGGTCTCGTTGGTCTGCCGCTTGTCGGTGGAGAGCTGCGGGGCGACGCTGACCTCGAAATTGTCCAGGCCCAGATACGGCGTCAGCGCCTTGCGGATGTTCTCCTGCACCATTCCGCCGACTGTCTTCTGCAGGCTCGCCATCTTGGTGGGCGCCGCACTCGCCTCGTCCTCCTCGGCGAGCAGCATCGAGCCGTCGGCATCCAGCACCGTCACCTTGTCGCGGCTCATGCCCGGGATGGCGGCCGCGACGAGATGGCGGATCGACTGAGCCGTGCGCGCCTCGATCGCACCGTCGGTGCGCAGCACGACCGACGCCGAAGGCGGCTGCTGGGTCGCGCGGAACGAACCGCGCACCGGCAGAACGATGTGCACACGCGCCGCCTTCACGCCCTTCATCAGCTGGACGGTGCGCGCGATCTCGCCCTCGAGCGCGCGCAGCTTGGTCACTTCCTGCATGAACGAGGTCAGGCCGAGCGAGCCGATCTTGTCGAACAGCTCGTAGCCGGAATTGGCGCTGGTCGGCAGGCCCTTCTCGGCCAGCAGCATCCGCGCCTGCATGGTCTGGCTCGGACGCACCGAGACGGCGTCACCGGCGGTATTGACGTCGAAGGCGATGTTCTGCTCGCGCAGCGCCGCGCCCATGCGCGTCACGTCTTCGCGGGTGAGGCCGGTATAGAGCGTCTCGAATTCAGGCCGGCTCAGATAGTACGCGCCGCCGACGACGGTGACGAGAACGGCAAAGCCGATCAGCCCCAAGGCCATCAGGCGTCGTGGCCCAAGCTCCAGCAGATTGTTGAGCAGTTGCTGTATCTGCGCACGACTGAACAGCATATGACCTCGTACCAATGCGAACGTAGAGGACACTCCGCTGCCAACCTTGTCTGAAGGTTGCGCGAGACAACGAATGTGTCCGTTCGCGGGCGAGGCGTGGTAAATTTACAAGAAATCGGTGACGCTGCCGTGCGTATCGGCAACAGGTGCACAGCCGGCTGTATAGCGGCGTGATCGGCCGCGGTGTGTCGCTCGATATCTGGCGTCAGGGGATCGATTGCGGGCACATCTTGTGCCGTCATATCCGCCGTTCATGGCGGAGACCGTGCTCCCGTGGGAGCACGGTCGTTTCCAAAGCCGAGGCCTACTTGAACAGCGACAGGATGCTCTGGCTGTTCTGGTTGGCGATCGAGAGCGCCTGAACGCCGAGCTGCTGCTGGGTCTGAAGCGCCTGAAGGCGGGTCGATTCCGCATTCATGTCGGCGTCGACCAGCTGGCCGATGCCGCGATCCACGGAGTCGATCAGGTTCTTGACGAATTCCGTGTTGGTCGCGATGCGGTTCTTGATGGCGCCGAGATTGGCGGCGGCCGAGGCAACCGTGTTGATCGCGGCGGTGACCTGGGTGATGTAGCCGTCGAGAATGGCCTGGTCAGCCGCCGAGTCGTCCAACGAGCCGATGGCGAGCGTGGCGACCGACGCGAACCCGGTCGTGCTGTTGCCGGTCACCGTATCCAGGATACCGGTCTTGGTTGCGCCGTTGACGGTGTAGAGCGCGAAGGTGGCGGTCGTCACCGTGATGGAGCCGATGGTGGGCGTACCGCCGACACGCGAGTACGACGACACGAGGTTGAAGCTCGTCGGCGTGGCCGTAGAACCGGTCGAGGTGTCGATGCTCAGCCAGTTGATGCCGTTGATCGTCGCCGAGTCGGCCTTGAGCTGCATATCCTGCTGGATCTGAGTGATTTCCGACTGGATCTTGGTCCGGTCGATACCGGCGGTCTTGGCTTCGACCAGCAGCGCCTGGAGCTTGGTCAGGCCGGAGTCCTTGTCGCCGATGATCGTGTTCAGAGCGGTGTATTCGGTGTCCACCATCGCAGCCGACAGACCGAGCGAGTCGGAGACCGCGGAGAGCGCGGCGTTGTCGGAGCGCATCGAGGTCGCGATCGACCAATAGGCCGAGTTGTCCGCGGCGGTCGAGACGCGCTGGCCGGTCGAAATCCGGTTCTGCGTGGTCGCGAGCTGCGAGCTGACGTTGCGGAGGGTCTGCAGCGCGGTCATTGCAGACGAGTTGGTGAGCAGACTGGAACTCATTTTTGACGCCCCTTTGAAGATTGTATTGTTAGGGACATACCGGGCTTGCACCGGTACGACAGGGCGGCATCATGCCTTTGGGCCACGGAAATGCGTGTGATGGACCCAACCTGTCGTAGCGGTGAGGTTACCCGCCGAAGTTTGTGCGAAGCTTGTGGCTCCGTGACCGGACCGCAACAGGGTGCGTCAAATCAAGGTACGAGGGGCGAGGTGCGAAAGTCATGGCGCCCGACCAGCCAAATGAAAAGGGCCACGCTTCTCGCGAAGCGCGGCCCTCTGCCGATGGTTTGAAGCTTAGCGGAACAGCGACAGGATGCTCTGGCTGTTGGAGTTGGCGATCGAGAGCGCCTGCACGCCGAGCTGCTGCTGGGTCTGAAGCGCCTGGAGGCGCGTCGATTCCGCGTTCATGTCGGCGTCGACGAGCTGGCCGATACCGCGATCCACCGAGTCCATCAGGTTCTTGACGAATTCCGTGTTGGTCGCGATGCGGTTCTTGACGGCACCGAGATTGGCGGCGGCCGAGGCAACCGTGTTGATCGCGGCGGTGACCTGGTTGATGTAGCCGTCGAGAATGGCCTGGTCCGTTGCCGAGTCGGTCAGCGAGCCGATGGCGAGCGTGGCGACCGACGCGAAGCCCGTCGTGCTGTTGCCGGTCACCGTATCCAGGATACCGGTCTTGGTTGCGCCGTTGACGGTGTAGAGCGCGAAGGTGGCGGTCGTCACCGTGATGGAGCCGATGGTGGGCGTACCGCCGACACGCGAGTACGACGACACGAGGTTGAAGGTCGTCGGCGTGGCCGTGGAACCGGTCGAGGTGTCGATGCTCAGCCAGTTGATGCCGTTGATGGTCGCCGCATCGGCTTTGAGCTTCATATCCCCCTGGATCTGGGAAACTTCCGACTGGATCTTGGTGCGGTCGATGCCGGCGGTCTTGGCTTCGACCAGCAGCGCCTGGAGCTTGGTCAGGCCGGAGTCCTTGTCGCCGATGACCGTGTTCAGAGCGGTGTATTCGGTGTCCACCATAGCGGCCGACAGACCGAGCGAGTCGGAGACCGCGGAGAGCGCGGCGTTGTCGGAGCGCATCGACGTCGCGATCGACCAATAGGCCGAGTTGTCCGCGGCAGTCGAGACGCGCTGGCCGGTCGAAATCCGGTTCTGCGTGGTCGCGAGCTGCGAGCTGACGTTGCGGAGGGTCTGCAGCGCGGTCATTGCAGACGAGTTGGTGAGAAGGCTAGAACCCATTTTTGATGTCCCTTTGACGATTGAATTGAGTTTGGGGACATACCGGGCTTGCACCGGTACGGCAGGGCGGCGTCATGCCTTTGGGCCACGTAAATGCGTGTGAAGGACCCAACCTGTCGTAGCGGTGAGGTTACCCGCCGAAGCTTGTGCGAGGCTTGTGGCTCCGTGTCTCAGTTGCAACACCGAGCTGGATCATGGCGTGGACATGGCGTCACGCAAAAAAAGGCCGCGCTTCTCGTGAAGCGCGGCCCTCCTCCAGATGACCTGAAGTTTAGCGGAACAGCGACAGGATGCTCTGGCTGCTGTTGTTGGCGATCGAGAGCGCCTGAACGCCGAGCTGCTGCTGGACCTGGAGGGCCGCAAGGCGGGTGGATTCCTGGTTCATGTCAGCGTCGACGAGCTGGCCGATGCCGCGATCCACCGAGTCCATCAGGTTCTTGACGAACTCCGTGTTGGTCGAGATGCGGTTCTTGACGGCACCGAGATTGGCGGCGGCCGAGGCAACCGTGCCGATCGCGGCGGTGACCTGCGCGATGTAGCCATCGAGCGTAGCCTGGTCCGTTGCCGAGTCGGTCAGCGAGCCGATGGCGAGCGTGGCGACCGACGCGAACCCGGTCGTGCTGTTGCCGGTCACCGTGTCCAGGATGCCGGTCTTGGTTGCGCCGTTGACGGTGTAGAGCGCGAAGGTGGCGGTCGTCACCGTGATGGAGCCGATGGTGGGCGTGCTGCCGACACGCGAGTACGACGACACGAGGCTGAAGCTCGTCGGCGTAGCCGTGGAACCGGTCGAGGTATCGATGCTCAGCCAGTTGATGCCGTTGATCGTCGCCGAGTCCGCCGTCGACTGCAGCTGCGCCTGGATCTGGCTGACGTCGGCCTGGATCTTGGTCCGGTCGATACCGGCGGTCTTGGCTTCGACCAGCAGCGCCTGGAGCTTGGTCAGGCCGGAGTCCTTGTCGCCGATGACCGTATTGAGCGCGGTGTATTCGGTGTCGACGGTCGCGGCCGACAGACCGAGCGAGTCGGAGACCGCGGAGAGCGCGGCGTTGTCGGAGCGCATCGACGTCGCAATCGACCAATAGGCAGCGTTGTCCGAAGCGGTCGACACGCGCTGGCCGGTGGAGATGCGGGTCTGCGTGGTGGAGAGCTGCGAGCTGACAGACCGCAGGGTCTGGAGCGCGGTCATGGCGGTCGAGTTCGTAAGCAGGCTTGACATTGCGAATGTCCCTTTATGTACGCGTTACATTTTCACGAGGGGACATACCGGGCTTTCACCGGTACGGAGGGGCGGCATCATGCCTTTGGACTGATATGGGTGGGGTCCAACCCGCCGTGCCGCATTGCTAGCACGTCGAATCTTGCGCCGAGATTAAGATCGGCTTGAATTTCGTAGTAATATCATATGGTTACCATTACCCTCCGGTAACCATAAGCCGGTACTTCTCGCTAACCATAACCGACCGACCGGCGATCGCGGCGCTTACGAGAACGACCGCACCAGTCCGGAGGCCAGCAGGTTCCAGCCGTCGATCAGCACGAAGAACAGCATCTTGAACGGCAGCGCGAGGATCGTCGGCGGCATCATCATCATGCCCATCGACATGGTCAGCGTCGCCACGATCATGTCGATCACGAGGAAGGGCAGCATGATGAGGAATCCGATCTCGAAGGAACGCCTGAGCTCGGAGATCATGAAGGCCGGAATGATCACGCGCAGATCGATGCGCTTGTCGTCGAACTTCTTGCGGAAGCTTTCGGCGGCAAGCGACTCGAAGGTCTGCAGATCCTTGTCGCGGACATGGGCCAGCATGAACTCGCGGAACGGATCGGTGATCTTCAGGTAAGCCTCTTCCTCCGAAATCTCGTTCTTCATGAGAGGCTGGACGCCGGTCTCCCAGGCGCGGTCGAAGGTCGGCGCCATCACGTAGAAGGTCATGAACAGCGCAAGGCTGACCAGCACCAGATTGGCCGGCGTGGTCTGGAGGCCAAGGCCGGAGCGCAGGAAGGACAGCGCCACCGCAAATCG
The DNA here is from genome assembly GCF_028128625.1 of Bradyrhizobium sp. CCBAU 45389. NCBI lineage: Bacteria > Pseudomonadati > Pseudomonadota > Alphaproteobacteria > Hyphomicrobiales > Nitrobacteraceae > Bradyrhizobium > Bradyrhizobium sp. CCBAU 45389. Next base: position 632,266 of record NZ_LBIY01000099.1, read on the forward strand.
CGTGAAGCTCGTCACCATGATGAGCAGCCCCGGCGCCACCGACAGCACCGTGATCAGCGCCATCAGCTGGATGATGCGGCCGCTGGTCGAGCCGTTGCCGGGGGGCAGCAGCGAGTTGAGGTCCGGGATCTGGGCGAGCGCCACTTCGGGCAGCACGGCAAGAAGCAACGCGAGCAGCAGGACTTTCACTCTCACTGGATCACCAACGTCTCTATGATCAACTCGCGGACCTTGCCGGACGAGCGGATATTGGCGCGCTCGGTCAGATCATCGCGCAGATGCTGGAGCCCGCGCGATCCCTCGAATTGCGCGACCGAGGACGATCGCAGATAGGTCACGATGTCCTCGCTGATATGGGCGGCCAGGATGCCGGCATCCTCGTCGCTCATGCTCTCGGTCACCATGGAGGCTTCGACGCGGGCCCAGTTGTTGGCCGGCGCGGCGAGATTGGTCACGATCGGGGACAGCTTTCGAAGCCGGGCGCTGCCGGCGTAGCTCGACGCGATCGGCGGCGGCGCGGCGTTGTTCTTCGCGTCGGCGACGCGCTCGGCGGCCGCAAACAGATGCAGGCCCGCAAGTGCGCCCACACCGATCGCGACCAGGGTCAGCGCCACGATAGCCGCAATCAAGCGCATGACGTCCCCTGCCCTCGCGGCGCGGTCATGCCGGTTCGAACCTCAGAACGGAGCCACGGTGTCATAGATCCGGTGTCCCCATCCAGGCTGCTGCACGTCAGACAGATTTCCGCGACCACCATAGGACACGCGCGCCTCCGCGATCTTGTCGTAGGAGATCGTGTTGGTTCGTGAAATGTCGCGCGGACGCACGATGCCGCCGACATTGAGCACGCGCATCTCGGTGTTGACGCGGAATTCCTGCGAGCCGCTGATCATCATATTGCCGTTCGGCAACACGTCGGTGACGATGGCGGCGATGGACAGCTTGATGTCCTCCGTGCGATCGATCTGACCGTTGCCCTTGATCTGGGTGTTGGTGCTGAGGTTGGCGGTGGTCTGTCCCTTGTCGACCCATCCCGCGACGTCCATCAGCCAGTCCAGCCCGAACTTGATCTGCGAATCGCGCGAGCGGTCGGTCTTGTTGTCGAGCTTGGCCTTGTCCTGCATCGAGATGATCACCGTCACGACGTCGCCGGTGCGCCGCGCGCGGGGATCGCGGTAGAGGTCGGTGCCGTCGTCCCAGGTCGAGCGGTAGCTGACGGGCGTGCGCACGCGGGGCGTCACCGGGATCGGATCGGCCTGCGTCCTCAGGCCGCTGCCGACCGGCGACAATCGCGGACCGGTCAGGACCTCGGCCGGGTCGTTGACGCATCCGGCAAGCATCAGGAGCGAGAGGATGAGGATCAGATTCTTCATCTATTTGGTCTTTCCATCATCCACGCGGCGCATTCCGCCGAGCACGTCGGCAAGATGCGCGGCGCGCGCCGTGTCCATCTCGTTGAAAATTGCGCTCGAGCTCCTCGGGCTGAGCTTGGCAAGCACGGCTGCAGCGGTCTCGTCCGACATGCCGGCGATCTGGGTGGCCGCGGCGTCCGGCTTCATTCGCGAATAGATCTCGACGACCTGCGCCTCGGCCTTCTTCAGGAAGTCGTCGCGCAGCGCCATCCACTTCTCGTATTCGGCGCGCTTGGCCTCGACCTCGGCGATCCGCTCGCGGAGCTGGGTCTCGGCCTTCTCCAGTTCCTTGACCTGCCAGGCGAGCCTCGCATCGACGGCGGGATCAGCCACGTTGCTGCAGAACAGGGCAACCTCGTTATCGGCGGGCACGGCAGCCTGCGGCGGTGCAGGCTTCGGCGGCGCCGTGACGCTGCCGGGTTTGGCCGGACGTGCGGGCGCCGGGGCTGGCGCCTGTGCAGGCGTCTCCGAAGCCGGCACCGCGCCCGTGATCGCGGGGCCGCTATCTTCGGCCGCCCACGCCGTCGCCCGCATCGACGCATTGTCACCCGGGATCGGCGTATGCGGCTTCTGCGGTCCCGGCGCGCGGGCACGGGCGAAGGAAAGCAGGTTGAGCGGCTTCGACGGCTTGGCATCATCCAGCGCTAGCACGGGCGAAGCGCCCGCGAGCGCCGCGGCCGCGACCAGCAGAAGGAGTTTGGCTTTGTGATCCAGCTTCAGCATCGGGACGCGTGCGATTCTCGGTCGAGACTTGAGCATTGAGCGACCAAGCTTGCACGACGCTTATGCATCATTGGACGATGACGTCGGCCTGCAGCGCGCCGGCCGTCTTGATCGCCTGGAGAATGGCGATGATGCCCGACGGCTTGAGGCCGATCTGGTTCAGCCCGCGAACCAGGCGCTGGAGGTCGACGCCGCTCAGAATGGCCACCTGCGATCCGGCCTCGTTGGCCTCGACCACGGTCTGGGGGACGACCACCGTCTGGCCCCGCGAGAACGGTGCCGGCTGCGACACCACGGGCATCTCCGTGACGCGGACCGTCAGATTGCCGTGCGTCACCGCAACCGTCGATATCCGCACGTCGCGTCCGATCACCACCGTGCCGGTGCGCTCGTTGATCACCACCCGCGCCGGAGTATCCGGTTCGACCGTCAGCTCGCCGATTTCCGCCAGGAAGCGGACCGGGCCGACATAGCGCGGCTTCGACAGCACGATAGTCCGATAGTCGCGCTCGAAGGCGATCTGCGAGCGGTAGCGGCCGCCGGCGTAGCGGTTGACGGCGTCCAGGATGCGCGTCGCAGTGACGAAGTCGGGATTCTTGAGCTCCAGCACCAGGAATTCCATTTCATGGAGGCTTCCCTGCACCTCGCGCTCGACCAGCGCCCCGTTCGGGATGCGCCCTGCGGTCGGCGTGCCCTGGCTGACGTTCTGGGCCTGGCCGCCGACGCTGTAGCCGGCAACCGTGACCGCGCCTTGTGCCACCGCATAGACCGCACCATCCGCAGCGCGCAGCGACGTCATCACCAGCGTGCCGCCGAGCAGCGAGGTCGCATCGCCGAGCGACGACACCGTCACGTCCATCCGCTCGCCGGGCCCGATCGAGGGCGGCAGGTCTGCCGTCACCATCACCGCCGCGACGTTGCGCGTGCGCAGCGTGGTGGGGCGCGTCGGATTGGTGGTGCTCGTGGTCTCGTTCCTGACGTTGATGCCCATGTTCTCGAGCATCGATTGCAGGGACTGCTCCGTGAACGGGGCATTGCGCAGCGTGTCGCCGGTGCCGTTCAGGCCGATGACGAGGCCATAGCCGACGATCTGATTCTCACGCAGCCCCTTGATATCCGCGATGTCCTTGATGCGGACGGCGGCCTGGGCGCTGGCGGCGCAAAGGACGAGGACGAGCGCAAGCAGGACTCTGGTCATGACCCGTCCATGACCTTGACGGTGCCGTCCGGCTGGACGACGCCCCTGATGATCACGCCGGTATCGGTGTTGCGCACCGGAATGAGCGCGCCGGCCGCGCCGGACTGCATCGCCGAGCCGTAAGTGACGATCGACAGTCCGCTGTCTTCGACGACGACCTTGACCATGGCGCCGCGGGCGACGGTCCAGGGATCTTCCACCGCGTTGGTCGGGATCGGCTGGCCCGGCAGCAGCGCGCGCCGGGCCATGCGGCCGACCAGAACCTGACGTCCTTCGATGAAAATGGCGACGCCGAGCAGGTTCGGCGCGAAGGCGCGCTCCGTGATCATGTCGTCGCGGATCAGCTCGCCGGCTCGGATCGAGACTGCCGGCACGGGCAGCCGCTTCTCCTCGGCCGCGGCGACGCGCGCGGAGACGAGAACCAGCAGCACGGTGGCCAACCCGCGCACGATCAGGCCCACCCTGTTCAACATGGACACACCGGAACTAGCGAAGGCCCTTCGATACGGTCGAGGCCATTTCATCCGAGGCCTGGATGACCTTGGCGTTCATTTCATAGGCGCGCTGCGCCGAGATCAGCTCGGTGATTTCCTTGACGGGATCGACGTTCGAAGCCTCGAGATATTGCTGGTTGATCTTGCCGTAGCCGGCATCGCCCGGTAGTCCGACGACCGGCGTGCCGGACGCCGTGGTCTCGCGATAGAGATTGCTCCCGAGCGGCTCGAGACCGGCCTCGTTGGCGAAGTTGGCGAGGTTGAGCTGGCCGATCTGCCGCGGGTTCACTTCGGTGTCCAGCTTGGCGAACACCTGACCGGTCTGGTTGACCGTGACCTGGACCGTGCCCTGCGGGATCGTGATTGCGGGATCCAGCAGGTAGCCGTCGGTGGTGACGAGCTGGCTGTTGGCATTGGTGTTGAACGAGCCCGCGCGGGTGTATTGCACCTCGTTGTTGGGGCCCAGCACCTGGAACCAGCCGCGACCGTTGATCGCGAGGTCGTAAGGGTTGCCGGTCTGGGTCAGCGCGCCCTGAATGTGCAGCTTGCGGATCGCCGCCGACTTGACGCCGAGACCGAGATTGGCGCCCTCCGGGATCGGCGACGAGCCGTTGACGTTGGCAACGCCCTGCATGCGGTCCATCTGGTAGAACAGATCGGTGAATTCGGCGCGCGCCCGCTTGTACGACGTCGAGTTAATGTTGGCGATGTTGTTCGCGATGACTTCGATATTGGTCTGCTGGGCGTTCATGCCCGTAGCCGCAATGGCGAGCGATTTCAAAGACCTTACTCCCTCAGATCAAATCGACATCCGGACGACTTCCTGGTAGGCCTGCACGACCTTGTCGCGAACCGCGACCACCGTCTGCAAGGCCTGCTCGGCCGACATCAGCGCCTCGACGACCTTCCGCGTCGACTCTTTGCCCTGCATCGCCGAGATCGACGCCGCTTCGCCCGCCTTCAGCGTGCCGATTGCGTCGGTCGTCACCTGCTTCATCACCGATTCGAAGCCGACATCGTCACCGGTCTGGACCGGAGCCGTCGCAGCGGGCGAGATGGCCTGCGTCTCGGTGGCGCGCGACGCCGCCTGGCCTGCGGAAATCGCGGTGGATGAAATCGCCTCAAGCATTGTCAGCTCCTCAGAAGGTCGATGGTCATGCCCAGCATCGACCTCACCTGTTTCACGACCTGGAGATTGGCCTCATAGGACCGGTTGACTTCCCGCATGTCCGCCATCTCGATCATCATGTTGACGTTCGGCAGCTTGACGTAGCCGGCCTTGTCGGCGGCGGGATGCCCGGGATCGTACTCGACGCGGTATGGCGTGGTGTCGACCCCGATTTCCTTGACCTTCGCGAGCTGCGCGCCGGAGGCACGGTCCATCGCGGCATCGAACGTGATGGTCTTGCGCTGATACGGATCGGCGCCGGCGGTCCGGCCGGTCGAGGTAGCATTGGCGAGGTTTTCCGAGACGATGCGCATGCGCGTCGACTGCGCCTCGAGCCCGGAGCTCGCAACCGTCAGAGAGGCGCTCAGTGCGTCCAGCATGTCAATTCACCTCAGGTTTTCACGCTCGACAGCAGCATGCGATGGAACGAGCGCACGACCGCCGAATTCATCGAGTAGTCGCGATTGACGTCGTTGCCCTTGATCATTTCCTGCTCGAGGCTGACGGAGTTGCCGGAATGAACCACTTCCCAGCTGTCCTTCTTGGCAGTCGCGCGCGTTTCGGTCTCGGCGGCGGACAGCTGAAGGTGCGACGACGACGTCGTCGCAAGCCTGACCGGCATCGTGTCGAGCACCTTGTTGAACGGCTCGACGTCGCGCGCCTTGAAGCCGGGCGTGTTGGCGTTGGCGACGTTGGTGGCAATGGTCGACTGGCGAAGTTCGAGGTACCGCGCCTGCGACGATGCGAGTTCGAAGAGATAAAGCGGTCCCACGACAGCCCCATTCCGGTCCATTCGGGAGAACCCTAGGGCGTTAAGCTTTCGTCAAGCTGTTGCGCGAAGCACCATCCTCGGAAATCTACTGAACCTTCTCAGGGCGCGGGGCCTGCTTCGACTGCAGGAAGTAGATGATCTCGGCGACGGGCCGGAAGAATTCCGCCGGAATCACCTGATCGACCTGAACCGCCTCGTAGAGCGCGCGCGCCAGCGCCTTGTTCTCGATCACCGGGATCCTGTTCTGCTCGGCGACCTCGCGGATCTTCAGCGCGATCACGTCCATGCCCTTGGCCACCACGAGCGGCGCCGGGTTCTCCTCGCGCTTGTAGCGCAGCGCGATCGCGAAGTGGGTCGGGTTCGCGATCACGAGCGTCGCGCGCGCAGCGGAGGCGATCATCCGCTGCCGCGAGCGGTCGCGCGCCAGCGAGCGCAGGCGCGCCTTGACCATTGGATCGCCCTCGGCCTGCTTGTGCTCGTCCTTGATCTCCTGCTTGGTCATGCGCAGTTCGCGCCGCCAGTGGAAGCGCGCCCAGGCGAGATCGATCGCGACCAGCACGATGGTCGCGATGCAGATCGCCGAGACGATCCGCATCGCGATGTTGAGGATCATCTCCGGAAGCGCGACCGGATCGGTGTACATCGCCTCGAACGCCCTCGCTTCGGACGAGCGCAGCACGACGGCGACGACGGCGCTCACCGAACCGAGCTTGAACAGCGACTTCGCAAACTCGACGAGGCCCTGCGTCCCGAACAGCCGGCTCCAGCCGCCGATCGGGGAGATCCGCGACAGGTCCGGCTTGATACGCTGCAGCACCAGGCGCGGCACATTCTGCAGCAGCGAGGCCGCGAGCCCGAACACCATCAGGATGACGACCAGCGGCACCAGGAACCTGAACGCCTGGAGCCCCACCACCGTGAGGAGGTTCTGAGCATCGGCCCCGGTGCTGAGGGGAAAGCCCTCGGGGTCATCGAGCAACCCCTTCAGTGTCGGCACCAATTGCTGCACGCCCTGGCCGATCAGGAATGCCTGGATCACCATCAGCGCGGCCATCGAGGCGAAGATGGATGCCTCCCGAGAGACCGGAATTCTGCCCTGTTCGAGCGAATCACGGACTTTTTTCTCGGTCGGCTCTTCTGTCTTGCTCTCCTGATCGGATGTTTCTGCCATGCCCGTTCAGCGGTCAGCGGAAGACCAGCTCATCCTCCTGGTCGGGGTTGAGCTCGATTTCGCCCTTCTCCGCGAGGTCGAGTGCGAGGTCGGTGATGACGCGGCGCGCCTCGAGCACGTCGCGCTGGTTCGACGGTTCGCCGCTGGCGAGCTCGGCCTCGACGACGCGACGGACGCGCGATGCGACCGAGGACAGGATCAGCTCGCGGAAGTGCCTGTCGGTCCCCTTCAACGCGATCACGATGCGGTCGGTCGGCACCTGGTCGAAGATCATGGTGCGCGCCTTCGGCGCCAGGTTGATGACGTCGTCGAAGGTGAACAGCAGCTCCTTCAGCACCTCGGCCGACTTCGGCCGCTTCTCCGACAGACTCTTCAGTATGTCCTCGATGTGGCCGCGCTCCATCTTGTTGATGATGTCGGCGACACGGGCATAGGTGTCGGCGCCGAGGTTGCGGGCGAAGTTCAGCGTCAGATCTTCGTGCAGCGTCTTCTCGAGGACCTTCATCGCATCGTCGACGATCGGCTTGAGGCTGAGCACACGCCGCATCAGCTCGTTGCGCAGGCTCGACGGCAGCTGGCTCATCACCTTGGCGGCGCAGGACGGCTTGACCTTGGACAGGATGAGCGCCGCGGTCTGCGGATGCTCCTTGGAGAGATAGGTCGCCAGCGAATTCTCCGACACCGACGAGACGCGGTCCCACACCGACCGGCTCGAATTACCGAGCAGATCCGTCATGATCGCCGAGACCTGGTCGGCCGGAAGCACGTCGCCGAGCACGGCTTCCAGACCGCCGAGGGTGCCGAGAATGTTGGCGCCCATCGAGAACTGCTGGGCGAACTCCTCGACGATGCCTTCAAGCTCCTGCGCCGTGATCGGCCGCAGCTCGGCCGCGGCCTTGGTGACGACCCGGATCTCCTGCGGCTCGAACTGCGCGAGCACGCTCGCGGCCGCCTGCCGGCCCATGGCGAGCAGGAGCGCGGCGACCTTTTCCGTTCCACCCAGCGTGGCAACGCCTCGCTGCTTGACGGGAGCGATGCCGACCTGTGCAGCCATTGTCAGGTATCACCCTGCCCCAAAGGCCCGACGATCTCCGTGAGCGAGACGCCGAAGCGGGAATTGTCCTCCTCGACCACGACCACCTCGCCGCGGGCGACGATGCGGCCGTTGACGACGACGTCGACGGGCTCGCCGACCCGGTGATCGAGCGGAACCACGGCGCCGCGGCCAAGCTTCATCAGATTCGCCACCGGAATGGTCGCCGATCCGAGCACCACCTGCATGGTGACGGGAATGCGCAGGATGGCGTCGACATTGGCGAACTTGCCGGTCTCCTCGGCCGTGCGCTGGGCGATCTCCGCCAGCCGCTCCAGCGGAGACGTCTCGGTCTCTCCCGATGCAGGTGCAGACTCATAGTCGAAGGATTGCGCCATTTGGTATCGCCTCTTGGTATTTCCGCTTTCGAAGCGCCGCGACGCTCCGACCGTAATTGTTCCGCCGGTCCGAGCTTCAATGCTTGTTCACGTCGACGCCACCTGCGGATGCGAGCCCGCTTCTGGCGTCGAGCGCCGCGATCGCCTCGTGGGCCTGATCGATCTTCGTGCTCAGCACGTTGGCGAGCCGCCCGAGGTTTGCAGTGGAGTCATGCGCCGCGTTGATGACCGTGTCGAAGGCGCCCGCCGTCTCGTGGACGATGGTCGAGAATTCACCCTGATAGCTGCGCAACCGCGCCAGCTCGCGGTGCATCTTGGTCACGCGCATGCTGGTGAAGGCGAGCGCAATGAGCAGCACGGCATCAACGAGATAGGATATCATCGACGAACTCCCGCTTCTGATCCACGGGATCCGCCACCTGCATGGCGTAATAGCCATCCAGCTGGCCGATCTGACACCAGAACAGCACCTGATTGTTGCTTTCGAGACGAGCCAGCGTGCGCGGCGTGGCTTCGAGCTCGAGCACCTGTCCGACCTGGAACTTCACGACGTCGTCGAGCGTCACCATCTTCTCGTCGAGCACGGCAGTCAACGTCACTTCGGTCTTGTTGACCTCGCTCTCCATCTGCTCGCGCCAACGCGGATCCGACGCACGGCCGTCGCTGACGACGACATGGGCGAGCTTCTGGCGCAGCGGGTTGAGTGCAGAGTGCGGAATGATCAGGAACATCTGGCCGCCGCGATAGAGCGCCTGCACCATCATGTTCGCGCAGATCGACATGTTGCTGCTGCGGCCGATCGCCAGCGACGCCATCGCCGTCTCGACCCGCTCGACACGGAAGGTGACGTTGGACGTGCCGGCAAAGGCGCCCTGCAGCGCCTTGGCGAACCGCTCGAACAGGGCCTGGACCAGGCGGATCTCGATGTTCGAGAAAGTACGCTCGACGTCGAGCGGCGGCTCGGCCCCGTCTGAGCCGAACATCGCCTCGACCATCGTGAACACGAAGTCGCGATCCAGCATGATGATGACGCGCGAGTCCCATTGCTCGGCATAGAGCACGGCGGCGACCGCGTTGCCCTCGTAGTCCTTGATGATGTCGCCGAGGGGGTCGTTGGTAATGCCGTTGACCGAGAAATAGCAGGGCGTTCCCGCCATCGGCTGCAGGCTGTCCGTGCACGATGCCGCCATGCGATCGAAGATCACATTGAGCATCGGCATGCGTTCGATCGAGATACCCGCCGCATCCAGCAGGTAGTTCGGCAGCTGCTTCCGCTGGTCGACCTCGACGTCTTCCATCATCGTCATGCGCGGGCCGCCTTCGGTTCAGCGTCGGCAACGACCGCCTTGGGACCTGCGATCGTCTCGTTCTCGACGACGTCGATCGAAGGACGCTCGTTGCTCGAGATCATCTTGCGCCCGTGCTCGACCGCGATCTGCGGCATGGCGCCGTTCATGAAGGCCAGCAGCGTCTGCTTGACGATGATGTAGGGTCGGCACTTCTTCTCGCGCATCATCTTGATCTTGATCGCGAAGGGCGAAAGGACGCCGTAGGATATGAAGATGCCGGCGAAGGTCCCGACCAGGGCGGCGCCGATGAAGCCGCCGAGCAGCTTCGGCGACTGGTCGAGCGCGCCCATCGCCTTGATGACGCCGAGCACCGCGGCCACGATGCCGAGCGCCGGCATCGCCTCCGACACCGTCACCAGCGCATGGTAAGGCGCCAGCTTGCTCTTCACGATGGTGTGGATCTCCTCGTCCATCAGCGCTTCGATCTCATGCGTGCGCGCGTTGCCCATGATGATGAGACGGACATAGTCGCAGATGAACTGGAGCAGTGAGGGGTCGCCGAGCACGTTGGGGAACGCCTTGAAGATCTCGGACGAGGAGGGATCGTCGATATGCGCCTCCACCTCGTTGCGGCCCTTGCCCCGCAGCTCACGCATCAGGGCGTGCAGCGCGCCGAGCAGGTCGAGATAATAGCGCTGTCCGGGCACCGCGTTGGTGATGGCCTGCATGCAGGCGACCCCGGTGTCGACGACCGTCTTCCACGGATTGGCCAGGATGAAGGTGCCGACCGCGGTGCCTATGATGATGACGAATTCCCACGGCTGCATCAGCACGGCCAGATGCCCGCCCATGGCGGCAAATCCGCCGAGCAGCGCCGCCACCGTGATGAATATCCCCACGAAACTGCCCAACGCGCCGCTCCATCGCCGATCCCACCGGGAATATCTAGTTGGCGAGCCTTGCGCGAAGCTGGCTTGCCGCATCATCAGCCTCGCGCAAGCAATCCGCGGCAGCTTGGGACGAAGTCGCAATTGCGGCCAAAGGGGCGCGTGTCATGCTATCCACCATCGCGGATTACACCAGACTGACCACGGACCTGGGCAAGTCGATGACCCAGGTCGCGCAGGAGCCGGACGTCAGCCGCGAGACCGATTACTTTCTCAGCCATATCGGCAATGTGAAGACGATCGACGACTTCCTGAAGGACTATCGCCTCTACTCCTATGCGATGAAGGCCTACGGCCTCAGCGACATGACCTACGCCAAGGCGTTCATGCGCAAGGTGCTGACCGAAGGGGTCTCGGATTCGGACGCCTTCGCCAACAAGCTCAGCGACACCCGCTACCGGCAATTCGCCACCGCCTTCAATTTCGCCGCGCTCGGCGACCAGGCGACCCAGACCACGGCAGCCACGACCGGTACGGCCACCCAATACGTCACGCAGACGATGGAGGAGAAGGCCGGCGACCAGAACGAAGGCCTGCGGCTGGCGCTCTATTTCACCCGCAAAGCCTCCACGATCACCAACGCCTACGAGATCCTCGCCGACAAGGCGCTGACGCAGGTGGTGCAGACCGCAATGGGCTGGTCGTCGACGATCAGCTCGTCCGACATCGACATGCAGGCCAAGTTGATCACCGACAATATCGATCTCACCGATTTCCAGGATTCGACCAAGGTCACCAAATTCGTGCAGCGTTTCGCGGCGATGTGGGACGCGACCCAAGCCCAGAGCGATACCTCGACCAATCCCGCGCTGGTCCTGATCGCCGGCGCCTCGACGTCGATCAGCATGGATACCGACATGCTCACGACGCTTCAGAACATCAAGTTCAACAGGTAAGTCATGCAATCCGCTCTCTATGTGGGATTGTCGGCGCAGGTCGCTCTCGAAAAGCGCCTCCAGACGATCGCCAACAACGTCGCCAACGTCAACACGGCGGCGTTCCGCACCGACGTGGTGAAGTTCGAGACCGTGCTGTCCAAGGCCGGCGCAAACCCGGTCGCCTTCTCCTCGCCCGGCGACAACATCATCTCGCGCGAGCAAGGCAGCATCACCGAGAGCGGCAATCCGCTCGACGTCGCTGTGGTCGGACAGGGCTTTCTCGCCTTCGCCGGTCCGAACGGCACGGTCTATACGCGCGACGGCCGGCTCCAGATCGCCGCCAACGGCGACCTTCAGACGGTGTCCGGCTTCCCCGTCATCGATGCCGGCGGCGCCCAGATCACACTCGACCCGAACGGCGGACCGGTCTCGATCTCGCGCAGCGGCGCGATCACCCAGGACAACAACGAGATCGGCACCATCGGCCTGTTCAACATTCCCGCTGACGCCAATCTCGAGCGCTACGGCAATTCCGGCGTCACGCCCGACCGGCCCGCGACAGCCATTGCCGATTTCTCCCGCGACGGCTTCAAGCAGGGCTACGTCGAGGGGTCCGGCGCCAACCCGATGATGGAATTGACCAAGCTGATGGCAGCCTCGCGCGCCTTCGACGGCACCAATTCGATGATCGAGGGCACCGAGAGCTCGCTGCAGAACGCAATCCGGACGCTGGGCGAGCCGGGCAAATAGACTCGCAAGTAGAGTGCGCCGCGTGCGCAATGAGGGTGGACGGTTTCCTTGAACGCTCTTCGGCAACTCGAGTGGGCCCTGCTGGAGCTTCAGCAGAGCACTCCCCTGGCCAGCGTCAGCGGCGCGATCTCGGAGATCGCGCCGACGCATTTCCGTGTCTCCGGCCTGTCGCGCTTCGTCAGGCTTGGTGAGCTGATCGGCGTCAATTCCGGCGGCAAGCCCCAGATCGGCGAGGTGGTCCGAATCGACAGCGACGGCATCATCGCCAAACCGTTCGACCGGCAGTTCGGCGGCGGCCTCGGCTCCGTCGCCTACCGGATGCCGCCGCTGTCCTTCGCGCCCGATCCGAGCTGGAAGGGCCGTGTCATCAACGCGCTCGGCGCCCCGCTGGACGGACAGGGTCCGCTCACGCCGGGATCGCGCGCCGTCTCGGCGGAGGCCGAGGCGCCGTCGGCCATGAAGCGCGCGCGCGTCCACAAGCCGCTGCGCACCGGCGTGCGCGTCATCGACCTGTTCTCCCCGATCTGCGCCGGCCAGCGCGTCGGCATCTTCGCCGGCTCCGGCGTCGGCAAATCGACGCTGCTCGCCATGCTCGCCCGCAGCCAGGGCTTCGACACCGTCGTGCTGGCCCTGGTCGGCGAGCGCGGCCGCGAGGTGCGCGAATTCATCGAGGACGTGCTCGGCAACAACCGCAGCCGCGCCGTCACCGTCGTATCGACGGGAGACGAGAGCCCGATGATGCGGCGGCTGGCGCCGAAGACGGCCATGGCGGTCGCCGAATATTTCCGCGATCGGGGCGAATCGGTCCTGCTCATGGTCGATTCGATCACCCGCTTCGCCCACGCGGCCCGCGAGGTCGCGCTCGCCGCCGGCGAGCCCGCGGTGGCGCGCGGCTACGCACCGACGGTCTTCACCGATCTGCCGCGCCTTCTGGAGCGCGCCGGCCCCGGCGAGGAGGGATCCGGCACCATCACCGGCATTTTCTCCGTGCTGGTCGACGGCGACGACCACAACGAGCCGATCGCCGATACCATCCGCAGCACGCTCGATGGGCACATCGTGCTCTCCAGGCACATCGCCGACCAGGCCCGCTATCCGGCCGTGGACGTCCTCGCTTCGGTCTCCCGCCTTGCCCACAACGTCTGGGACCCCGAGGAACGCGAATTGGTGAGCAAGCTGCGCACCATGATCTCCAAATACGAGGACACCCGGGACCTGCGCCTGATGGGCGGATACCAGTCCGGACGCGATTCGGGCCTCGACCAGGCGGTCGACATGGTTCCGCGGATCTACAACGCCATGCGGCAGGACGCTTCGGCGCCACCGAGCGCCGACCCGTTCCGCGAGCTCCGGGACATGCTCAAGGGCGACTAAGGCGCGACGAGATCCGGATGGATCGTCATCGTGCTTTAGGTTGTTGTTACGCATGATCTTTCCGGAAAACCGCTTCGCACTTTGCGCTGACGCAGCCCTCCAGCTTTAGCGGGAACGGAACGGGGCGCGCGGCGTCCGCGGTTTCGCCTTGCTCACGACTTCGGCGGTCGGTCACGCATGGCGCCGCGCTGACGGCGCATGCACACCATGGCTGCCGCCGCCTTCCTCTCAGCGCGCTTCAACCGTTCGGAGGAGCATGGGCGGCTGCGTCGCAGGCGGCGAATCGTCGATTCTCCGAATCGCGCCGACAACAACTGCCGCGTGTAATCCTTGCGGGTTCCCTCGGGCAATTCTCCCGCGGATCGCACAAGTTGTGGATGATTCATCGACACACATCGCCTTGGTCATGCACAAGCTTCGATCAAACTGCATCAACGGCAGACATCAACATGCTGTGCAATCAAACCGTCGTATAGTTGCGTGCATGTTGCGCGCGGGACAGCGTATTGCGTTCACCATCATGTGTCCCTGGGCGCGAGATTGTCTTGAACGTTACATTCGCCTGCAGCGACATCCAGTCTCCGAGAGCGTCTCTACTTGATTTTGTTGAGAAGCTCATTCATCGTTTTGGCGGAAGATAAGAAACATGTACGTGTGACTTGAACTTCAGGGGCTTCGGTTGAACAACTCCGATCCATCATCCGCTGGTGACGGCAACTCGGGCTCCCGTGCGACGACGAGATTGGTATGCCATCGGCGTAACCTCACGCTCCGGACTGCACCACGCGCATCGGTCCGTGTCGGACACGCTGCAGTCCGTGCCTTCGAGCAGAGGCCGGGTATGACATGCTCATCGGACGTCTCCAGAGGTCTGACGTTCCTCGAAGGATTCGCGAGCCAGGGCGCAAGGCGGCTTCGGGACGCCGCAGACGAAGTTCCGGGGGCGAGGTAGGAATCCATGCCATTGGCAAGAGAAGCCGTCGAGCTGCTGGTCCAGGCGGCGAGGGCTTGGTATTTTGAAGGCAATCAGCATGGATTGCGCGACCGGGAATGGATGGCACTGCGCTTCCTCGGCCGGGCCAACAGGTTTTCGCGCACACCGTCCGCACTCGCCGGCTTCATCGGCGCCACCAGGGCGACGGCATCGCAGATCGTGAAGACGCTGGAGAGCAAGTCCTTCCTGGTGCGAAAGCCATCGCATGAGGACAAGCGCTCTGTGGTGCTCCACGTCACCGCGCAGGGCGAGAAGTGCCTGAGCCAGCACGACCCGATCAACCACGTGGTGAATGCGGTCACGGCGCTTGGCACCGACGAGTGCATCCGCTTGCGCGACTCCTTGCGGGAGGTCCTCAACCACCTCGACGCCGCGCATCAACGACTCGATGCCAGCATCTGCCGGGACTGCATGTTTCTCGCTGAACGCGGCCCAAGCATCGGTCCGGCCGCAGCAAAGGGACGTGCGACCGCCGAGTTCATGTGCCGGTTGTATCGCGCCCCTGTTTCGCTCGAGGAGACCGAGCTGCTCTGCACCAGTTTCGAGCGCACCCGCGACCGCCCCAAGATCGAGGAGCATCTCGATCGCGCCCGCGTGGCGAGCCAGGGCTGAGGCACGCGCAATTTCCGGGCGGTAGCGAGAGCAAGGCTTGCCGATAGTTTCACGGGCATCGGTGTAATCGCCTCATATCGTCATTGCGAGCGCAGCGAAGCAATCCAGAGTCTCTCCGCGGCGGGATTCTGGATTGCTTCGCTGCGCTCGCAATGACGGAGTGTGTGGCAGCACCTCAGTTCTCCGACATGCATTCGTAGGATGGGTAGAGCGAAGCGAAACCCATCACGCATCCTCCTCGCCGAAGCATGATGGGTTTCGCAAGTGCTCTACCCATCCTACGGCGTCGCAGACGCGACTTTGCATCCTCGCGGCCTAATTCGCCCGAGCTTTGCTTCATCTTTCCACCCTCTTATCCAAGAGGGCGCAGGGAAGGCCGGGTGCCGGCTGACACCCGCGGTCCGCTGCGCAAAAATGTAGCGCAAAAGAACCGGGGGGGGGGGGGGGGGGGGGGGGGGGGGGGGGGGGGGGGGGGGGGGGGGGGGGGGGGGGGGGGGGGGGGGGGGGGGGGGGGGGGGGGGGGGGGGGGGGGGGGGGGGGGGGGGGGGGGGGGGGGGGGGGGGGGGGGGGGGGGGGGGGGGGGGGGGGGGGGGGGGGGGGGGGGGGGGGGGGGGGGGGGGGGGGGGGGGGGGGGGGGGGGGGGGGGGGGGGGGGGGGGGGGGGGGGGGGGGGGGGGGGGGGGGGGGGGGGGGGGGGGGGGGGGGGGGGGGGGGGGGGGGGGGGGGGGGGGGGGGGGGGGGGGGGGGGGGGGGGGGGGGGGGGGGGGGGGGGGGGGGGGGGGGGGGGGGGGGGGGGGGGGGGGGGGGGGGGGGGGGACCTCATGATCGCCCCTCAAGGATGAGCCGGGATGGGCCATACATACGACTAATCCGAATTTCGGTAAAGCGGAATATTTTTGCGAGATCGGGTTGACAGCGGAACGACACACCCGGTCCCGTCGCCCGGATGGAGCGGAGGCGAAATCCGGGACCGCTGGTTCGACGAGGCACCTTTCCCGGATTGCGCGGAGCCTGTCATCGGGCGCGCATTCGCGCGACCCGTTGGCTCCATCCGCGCTACGCGGCTTCGGCCGCCCAGGCCTCAACTGACCAGCATCTCAACTGATCAGCCTCGCACAACAAAAAACACCCGGCGGTTTCCCGCCGGGTGCTCTTTGAGATCTTTCGACAGATCTTACCAGTTACGCTGAGCGCGCAGGATCATGGCGATCGAGTCCTGATCCTTCAGCTCGTAGGTCGCGGCCGGCTTGGCGGTCGTGACGCCCGGGGCGATAGCGACAGTGCCCGAGTACTTCTGGTCGAGATGGGTCCAGGAGAGGTCGGCCGAGAAGGTCAGGTTCTTGACCGGGGTCCAGCGGGTGACGATACCGAGCTGGCCGATCGCGAAGTCCGGGTTACAGCCGGTGACACCGGCCAGGCCGCCGAACACGCCGCCGGTGCCGGTGGCGCCGCAAAGCGTGGTCTTGGCCAGCGTGCCGAACTGGGCCTGAGCGTAAGCACCGTAGAGCGCGGTGTTCCAGCTCGGATCCCAGTTGTGGGTGTAAGCGCCACGGAAGCCCCAGGTCTTGACGGTTTCCTGCGAGCTGCCGGTCACGAACACCGTGTCGGGAGCGTTGGCGAAGCCGATGCTGCCATAAGCACCGGCAAGACCCGAGTTGCCGTACAGCGCGTAGCTGCTGCCCGACAGGTTCTGGAAGTTGTAGCGGGTCGCACCGTCGGTGTAGACGCCCTGGATGTTGATCGTGTCACCCGCGCCGGTCGGGATGTTCTTGATCGACAGAGCGAGCTGAACCGCCCAGCCCCACTTGTCGTCGGGGTGGCCGGTGGTCTCGGTCGCGCCGTAGTAACCGACGTGGTTGTCATGCGCAGCCACCGACGCCTGGAACAGGCCCCAAGCCTGGTCGACACGCACCTGACCAACGAGGTTCGGCGAACGCGAGCCGCCGACAGCGTTGGTGCCGTACGAGCCGCCGATCATGCCGCCCGCGGTCGCGCCGGTCATGTTGAGGTTGCCGGCCTGATAGTACGCGGTGGCATCTTCAGCCGAGAACGACGCCGTCACGCCCTGGCCGAAATCGGCCGTGTAGGTGAACTGGGTGACGCCGGTCACGGTGCCGCTGCCGCCGACGAGGTTGTCGGTGATGTTGCCGGGATAGTTGGTCCAGGGCGCGTCGAACTGCGACACGGCCTTACCCATCGTGAAGCCGGCGAACTGGATGAAAGCGTAGTACACGCCGAGCGCGCCGGCCGAGGTGTTACCGTCGGTGCCGTTCACCGAGCCAGAGCCGTTCGAACCGACGAGGCCGGTGCCCGCAGCGTTGAGAGTGAGCGCGCCGCTGTACACGGTTCCGCCCGTGGCCGAACCGGTGGGCGTATAGTTGCCGGTCGTCCAGGTGAACACGCCGTCGAAGAAGGTACGGACCACGCCGTATTCGGTCGCGGTGCGCGTGTCGATGTTCAGGTCTTCACGAGCGCGGAAGGTGTAGTAGTTCATCAGGCGGTTGCGAGCACCGGCAGTACCGCCCTGGTTCGGGTTGAAGTCCGAGTTGGAGCCGAGCACGGCATCGGCGCGCAGGTAACCACCGAGCTTGATGCAGGTGTCGGTGCCCGGGATGTAGTAGAAGCCGGCGCCGTACAGCGAGCAGATCTTCACGTATTCGACCGCCTTGGCCTTCACGGGGAGATCGGCTGCGAACGCACCGGAGACGGCCATCAGGCCGGCTGCCGAGCCGAGAAAGAGCGTCTTCGTCAACTTCATTAGATAAACCTCCAGGTCGGTTCAGGGGGCTCGGCTCCTCGGTGGAGGCCGCTTGACCCTCTCAATTTCCGTTCAATTCAGGTCCGCACTGAAGGTCCGGACTGAAACGACAGCGAGGTGCCCCCCCTCCGTCGTGACCTCACATATAGTTTATAAAAACAATCGTCTCAATTCATTGATTTGGTGAATTGCAAGTTCGGAAAGCGCTGTTGCCTGCAAGCAACAGGAGTTGCGCGACACGGAGCAAGTACCTGAAGCAAAAGAAAAAGCCCTCAGGGGGCATCCCGAGGGCTTTCTTGGAGGTCTCACATCGCCGTCCCTTTGACATAGGTCAAGAGCAGCAAATTCTGAGTGCGCAAGAGATAACTTAATCAATTGCTTTCTGCAACTATTAAGTGGCGACGCGATTTCTCTAATGAAGTGTTCCACGCACGATATGCGAGACGGTTTGCCAATATCCGGGTAAAAAGACCGACCAGACAAAAAGAAAATGATGAATTGGGGGAAGCCTATGATCGAGAAGAAGGCCGACCGGGCGATTACGGACTTCATCTGGAATATCGTTGAAATCCACTCGCAGCTGGAGGACATCCACGGCAGCTGGGCCGGACTGCTGGGCATCACCGAGCCGCAATGGCTGATCCTGATGGCCATCACCGAGCTGGACGAGGGGCGCGGCGTCGCCGGAATCGACATCGCGAACAAGCTGCGGATCCATCCCGCCTTCGTGACCAACCAGACCAAGAGCCTCGAGAAGGGCGGATTCCTGTCGCGACGCCCGGCTGCCGACGATGCCCGCTTCATTCTGATGTCGCTGACGGAAAAGGCGACGACGGACATCGAAAAACTGTCCAAGCGGAAGCTCGCCCTGAATTCGACCATGTTCAACGAGGTCGACGAGAAGACTCTCGCCGATCTGAATGTCGCGCTCGCGACCATTGCCAAGAATGCCCGGCTCGCCGCACGACTGCTGGCCATCGACGTCTCGTGATCCGCGGTTTCCTGACAGAGCATGATCTGCGCCGCGTTCATCGCGGGAAGACCGCGGCGCATTCTCAGGGATCATGCGCTAAAGCATGATCCGGACCCGGGGGCCGCACTAGCGCAAAGTGCGAAGCGGTTCTCCGGAAAGATCATGCGTAAGCAGCAATCCAAAGCGCGATGACGATTCATCCCAATCTCATCGCGCTTTAGAGGTAGGTTACAGGATCGAGACGACGGGCAGCTCCGAGTTTGGCGTCGAGCCACTCGAAAATGAAGTCGTCCACCGTGACGAAATTCTCGACCTCGCCCAGAGGATACGGAATGCGGTTCGGCACGACGACCGAGCAGTCGGCTCCGGCCTGACGATGGCTGGCTTGCAGATCGAGAGCCTCCTGCTCGCGCATCATCGAGCGGCTCCCGACCACCATGAGAAGCGGGCAGCCCATTCGGCGCGCCGACGGCAGCGGACGCATAGGCGCTTCGCCCGCGGCAACCTCCTCAACGCCTGTCATCCAATGGACCGATGCACGGTGCGTGACCAGCCGCAAAAGACCGCCGTCGCACACGGCGGCGGCTATCCTGCGATCCGAGAGGACGAAGCGGGAGGCATGACTGGCGCCCGCCCCTTCGCCGTAGACCGCGATCCGCTGCGCGTCGACATCCGGGCGAGCCTCCAGATAGTCCAGCCAGCATTGGAGGATATGCTCCTGTTTGAGCGGGCGGCGAACAGGCGAAGTGCCGGCATCGATGAGCAGAAGCGACATGTTCCGGCGCAGCGAGGCGGGCAAGAGCCTGCTCATCATCGAGGCCAGGGCGATGTCCTCGTCGGCGATGCAGATGACCGCGGGCGCGGAAGGCCCGTGACGGAGCGCCGGCAGGAAGAAGCCGGTCAACGCTCCCTGATCGAAGCCATCGATCTCCACGCGCTCGATCGCTTGGGCCGCATCGTCCGCGAAGCTTCGCAGACTGATACCGACCTTGTCGGCGAAGTCGGCACTCGCGAGATCTTCCGGACGAGACAGGCTTCGCGCGACCTCGAACGCCATCAGCGCGCACATCCACGCCTCGTGCGCAATCCGGCCGGCACCATCTGCGCGCGCGGATTCGGCGGAGCTCCGATAGTCCTCCGCGAGCCTCAACCAGTCTGAGACCCACAGATGCCTGTGCGCCTCACGCGCAAGCTCCGCGACAGACAGACTTTCGAAAAATTCGGACGCGCGCTTTCGCAAGCGTACCAGGCTTCCACCGGCGCCATCGCTGGCGCCGTGAGGCCAATGATTACCTTCCATTTTTTTCCCCGAACGGCGCGTCAGCGATTGGGCAGGTTTGCCGGCTGCGCTGTCAGCGCAACGCCGTGCACGCCTGCTCGATGCGATCCCAGGCGTACCTGGTCGCATGCATCGCGCTTGCGTCTGCTGATGCCGTCCGTCTCGTCGATCTGTCTCGCTGCCATCTCGACTCCGCGCAGGGACGAGACACCGTGCCCTGCGCAGGATCGGGGCTTTGCTGCAGCGAGACCCCATCCGATTTTCGTTTCGTCTTCGCTTCGCGCGGGCGGGGGCACTTGGCCAAGCGGTGTGCAGCCCCCATCGGCCGGTCTCAACACAAGTTGCACGCCGGCTCCAACTCAATCGTCACGTCTCAGCTCCGTTGCTGATCTACAGTTACGGCCCCGCGCCACTTTGCCATTTTTTCGGTCTTCCGTTTGCAGTTTTTTGTTGCGGCCGACGACTAAAATTTGGCTGCCATTTGATGACAGAAGAGGCATGACCGGTATCGACCTTTCATGAAGGTCTTATGGGCGCATCCGGCGCGCTGCCAGTCACCGCAGCAATGACGATGCGGCCGCCTCATCGACGAGACGACCTCCGCCCCGCACGCTTGCGCATCGCGCGACGGGCGCACGATCGCCTCTCCCTGACGAGCCGGATGAGACATGCATTCCGGACTTCGGGACATAATTTGTCTCGGATCTGCAGAGCCCTGGCCGGATGGGATCCGTCGCATTTCGGTCGTTACGCACGGCCGGGCACCCCGACCTTCCGCATCTTGTATGCATTATCCCAGTTGCCATTGCCGGCCACTTCGCTTTACATGCCGGCAAATCGCCCCCCGGACGACGGCCGGGGCACAAAAAATCACATGACATTCCAGGGGACGAAACATGGCGCGTAACATTCTGATTCTCGGGGCTTCCTACGGCTCCCTGCTCGGCACGAAGCTGCTGATGGCGGGGCACAATGTGACCCTGGTCTGCCGCGCCAAGACCGCCGAGCTCATCAATCGCGACGGTACCGAGGTGCGCATCAAGTTGCGCGACGAGGCGGTGCACCGGGCGATCTTCTCACGCGACCTGCCCGGCAAGCTCGACGCGGTGACGCCGGCCGACGTCGACATCTCCCGTTACGATCTGGTCGGACTTGCGATGCAGGAGCCGCAATACACCAACCACACGGTGCGCGTCCTGATGGTCAAGATCGCCGCGGCGAAGCTGCCGTGCCTGTCGATCATGAACATGCCGCCGCTGCCCTACCTGAAGCGGATTCCCGCGCTCGCCGACATGGATCTCGAGGAGGCCTATACCAATGCGCAGGTGTGGGAGCGGTTCGAGCCGGGGCTGGTGACGCTGTGCTCGCCCGACCCGCAGGCCTTCCGCCCGCCGGAGGAAGCCGCGAACGTGCTTCACGTCGGCCTGCCCACCAATTTCAAGGCATCGGTCTTCGCGGACGAGAAGCACAACAAGCTGCTGCGCGAGCTCGAAGCCGACATCGACGCAGTGACGCTCGACGGCCACGACGTGCCGGTGAAGCTGAAGGTGTTCGATTCCCTGTTCGTGCCGCTGGCGAAATGGTCGATGCTGCTCACCGGCAATTACCGCTGCATCACCCCGCACGAGCCGCAGTCGATCCGCGACGCCGTGCATGGCGATCTCGCACGCTCGCAGACGATCTACGACCATGTCGACGCCCTCGCCCGCCGCCTCGGCGCCGATCCGCAGGACCAGGTGCCGTTCGCGAAATATGCCAAGGCCGCGGAAAGCCTGCTCAAGCCGTCGTCGGCCGCGCGCGCGGTGGCGAGCGGCGCACCCTTCATCGAGCGGGTCGACCTCCTGGTGAAGCTGATCTCGCATCAGCTCGGCGTGCCCAATGCCGAGATCGACCGCACGGTCGACACCGTCGATCAGAAGCTGAACGAGAAGATCGTGCAGGGCGGATCCGGCGCGCAGTAAACGCGCCGTGTCCATCGCACGCACGCGGCGGCGGCGCTCATGCGCTCAAAAATGATTGAAGCCAGATCAGGCCGGTCACGGCGACGAGCGTGACCGCGCCGGTTCGGCTGATCAGTTCGGGACGGCCGAGACGACAGGCCCCGCGGCCCAGCGTGGCGCCCAGCATCACCCAGGCCGCTCCCGCCATGACGATCAGAAGCGCTATCACACCGAGCCGGGGCAACAACTCGGACGCTCCGGCCTGAAGCGGCAGCAGCAGGAAGGCGAACACCATCGCCTTCGGATTCAAGAGCGTGGCGAGCAGCACCTGGCGGAACGTCACCACCGCGCCGCGGCGCAGCTCGCGCACGTTGACGCGCCAGAGCATGACGGCAAGACCCAGAATGTAGACACTGACGGCGACGCGGAGCACGACGGCCGCAAGCGGGATGTCGCTCACGACGGGCCCGAGCGCCAGCCGCAGCAGCGCGATCGCGGCGAGATAGCCGCACAGCTCCGCCGCGAGCAGATGGAGCGAGCGCGCAATGCCGCTCCCTGCCCCCGAAGTCGCAAGCAAGGTATTGGTCGGTCCCGGCATGGCGAGAAGAAAACAGGTCGCCGTGAAGAAGGTCAGGAAGTTCATGCCCTCGGCTAGCAGGCAACGCGCCGCTAGGCCTTGATCTGGGTCATGCGATGATGGGGTGTCCCTTCTCGTCCCACGAGAGACTGTTCCCGGTGTGATGCAGCAGCAACGCGGCCGCGATGTCGTTGTCCGGCGCGCCTCATCACGCAAACGTGTCGCCTCACGCGGCGCGAACGTCCGCACCGCAGATATCACGACTGCGTGACGACAATGCGTGTCGCGCCTCCTCTCCTGGCGCAGCGCGGCGCCGAAATGGCCGCGCTTGAGGGCGAATTGAGCCGGTCGCCCGCGTCTTGCGTTTGCAAACCCCTTCGCAGAGCGATCGTGATCGCCATGCCTGATCCCGCATTTGCGCAAGTGCTGCATGCGTGCATGTCGGGCTCAGCTTGTTGTTCGACAAAAAGGAGAAAGATAGCTTTGTGAGTAAATAATTATCTTCACAACCGGCAACTCGCCGCCACTCCCCGGCACCGGCCTGCGATGCCGGCGTCCGGAATCGGACGACAACAACAAGAAAAGACGATGGACCAGGCGATGCTGAGCGTCGTCCGCGCGGTAGAGGCCGGCGCGACGACGATGAAGGGCGTGATCGACGCCACCGGGCTTTCCCGTCTCAAGATCGAACGTGCTCTGATCGCGCTGGAGAAGCAGAAGCTGCTGGTCCGCGACGGCCAGGGCTTTCGTGCGACCGGCCTGCCGAAGACGGCGCGGCCGGCCCGGGAATGCGGATCGTGCAACGCCTGCTGCGACATCCTCGAGGTGGCGGGCGTCGACAAGCCGGTGAACCAGCTGTGCCGGCATTGGCAGGCCGGCACGGGGTGCACGATCTACGAGCGCCGTCCGCAAATGTGCCGGTCCTTCGTCTGCGCCTGGCTGCAGGGCCATCTCGACGACGACTGGTTCCCGGCAAAGTCGGGCATCGTGGTGCATTTCAGCCAGGACGCCGTCAACGTCACCGTCGATGACGATTGCACCGATCGCTGGCGCGAGGAGCCGTATTTCAGCAAGCTCGCCGAATGGTCGCTGAACGGGATCAGGCGAATCGGAAATCGCGGCTACGCGACCCTTGTCGTCTCCGGAGCCGAGCGGTTCCTGCTGCTCGGACGCACCGTCGTTCCCGAGCCGACATTGTTCGGAACGGCGTTCCTGCCGCTCACGGCCGACACCTTCCGGTTCTGGAGGGCGAGGTCGCCGGAGCATTTGCAGCGGCTGCACGCGCGCATCGCCGAAATCGAGCGGATCAGGCAGGAGTTCGGCTCCTGTGCGATTCCAGAGAACGAGGACGACGATCCGCAACCGCCCTACCGGCCCGCACTTCTAGGGCTCTCGAATCACGCCTGAACGCCACCGTGGGCAACGCGGCCTGATTCGCGCTGCAGCGCTCGACGCGCCGCGGCGGGATTGATAAGCCCCTGTCCGCGGATGATGGGGACTTGAGTCGGGGACATGACGGTTGCGATCGAGATGGGGCTGACCACGGCCGGTGCCGCGGCGGCCATGGACCTCGAGGAACTCCTGGCGACCCGTCTCCTGGTGCAGGGCAATTCGGGCTCCGGCAAGTCGCATCTCTTGCGGCGGCTGCTCGAGCAGAGCGCGCCCTGGGTGCAGCAGGCCATCATCGACCCGGAAGGCGATTTCGTCACGCTGGCGGAACGCTTCGGCCATCTCGTGATCGACGCCGAGGACCACACCGAGCGTGGCCTTCAGGTCGCCGGCGAGCGCGCGCGGCTGCATCGCGTGTCCACCGTGCTCAATCTCGAAGGGCTGGATGCCGAGAACCAGATGCGGCGCGCCGCGGCCTTTCTCGGCGGAATGTTCGATGTCGACCGCGACCATTGGTATCCGATGCTGGTGGTTGTCGACGAGGCCCAGCTGTTTGCGCCGGCGGTCGCGGGTGAAGTGTCGGACGAAGCGCGAAAGCTGTCGCTGGGCGCCATGACCAACCTGATGTGCCGCGGCCGCAAGCGCGGGCTCGCCGGCATCATCGCGACCCAGCGGCTGGCGAAGCTTGCCAAGAACGTCGCCGCGGAAGCCTCGAATTTTTTGATGGGCCGCACCTTCCTCGACATCGACATGGCGCGCGCCGCCGACCTGCTCGGCATGGAGCGGCGGCAGGCGGAAGCCTTTCGCGATCTCGAGCGCGGCCAGTTCATGGCGCTGGGACCGGCGCTGTCGCGCCGTCCTCTGCGTCTGAACATCGGCCCGACCGACACCTCCCCGCGCAATTCCACGCCGCGGCTGATGCCGCTGCCGGAAGCGACGCTTGAAGACGTCCGCGCCGTGATCCTGGCCGCGCCGCCGCCCGATGCCAGCCGGCCGCAACGCCGGCCGGCGCCGGATCTGCTCGAGCAGCTGCGGGCCGCCAAGGCCGCCGCCGCGCCGGAAGTGCGCGCGGAGCCGATCGAGATGCCCGTCAGCGCCGAGGAACTGGCGGAGCGGCGCGAGCGCGTCGATCGCACGCTGAGGGCCGTGCTCGCCGAGCCCGATGCCGGCTTCCGCGCCATCGGCGTGCTCTATCAGGAATTCGTGGTCCGTTGCCGCATCGAGGGCTTAGGGGCGGCGGTGCCTGATCTCAACGAATTCCGCCGCATGCTGACGCATGCACGCGCTGGCGTCGGCACCGATCTCACTGAAGACGACACCTGGCAGGACGTGTCGCTGCGCGCCTCGATCCTGCCCGACGACATGCAGGGCGTGTTCATGATGATCGCGCGCGCGGCCAAGGAAGGCTGGCCCTGCCCCGGCGATGCCGCGATCGCGCGCGCCTATGGCTCCCACTCGCTGCGCCGCGCGCAGCGCCTGCTCAGCTATATGGAGGAGCAGGGCCTGATCGTCTGCCAACTCGATGGCGGCGGCCGCAGGATCGTGACCCTGGTGGAGCTCGCCTGGGCGACCGCGCCGGGCGATCCCAACGCCGACGAGCTGCCGGCGGAGCCGACGCAGAGCGCAGCTTCGGCTTGAGCGCTAGGCGGCCTCGGAGCCGCCGAGATAGGCATCACGCACCCGCGGATCGTCCTTCAGCGCACGCGCCGGACCCGACAGCACGATCTTGCCGGTCTGCAGCACATAGGCCTCGTGCGCGATCTCCAGCGCGAGGCTGGCGTTCTGCTCGACCATGAACACCGAGACGCCCTCCTGGTTGATGGTACGGATCAGCTCCAGCACGCGGTCGACATAGAGCGGCGACAGGCCCATGGTGGGCTCGTCCATCACGATCATCCGGGGCCGGCTCATCAGCGCGCGCGCCATCGCCACCATCTGCTGCTCGCCGCCGGACAAGGAGCCTGCGCGCTGCGACAGCCGCTGGCCGAGCTTGGGGAACAGCGTCAGCATCTTGTCGAGATCCTGTGCCACGGCATCGCGGTCGTTGCGCACGAAGGCGCCCATCAGGATGTTCTCGCGCACGCTCATGTCGGCGAACAGCCGCCGCGCTTCCGGCACCGAGGCGATGCCGCGGCGGACGATCTGCGGCGTGGAAAGGCCGATCAGCGAGGCGCCGTCGAACGTCACCTCGCCCGAGCGCGGCTTCACCAGGCCCAGAATGATCTTCATCGTCGTCGACTTGCCGCTGGCATTGCCGCCGAGCAGGCAGACGATGTGGCCGCGTGCGACCGTGATCGAGAGGTCGAAATGCACTTGGGCCTGGCCATAGAAGGTGTTGACGCCAGACAGCGCCAGCAGCGGTTCGGGTGCGCTCGTCGTCATGCCGCGCTCTCCTGCTCCGCCGCGCCTGATAGCCCATGGCCGAGATAGGCCTCGATCACCTTGGGATCGGTTCGCACCTCGTCGCCCGGCCCTGCCGCGATCTTCTTGCCCTCGTCCATGACGATGACGCGGTCGGACAGGCGCATCACCATCTCCAGCTTGTGCTCGATCAGGAGGATGGTCAGACCTTCGGCTTTCAATTCGGCAACAAGCGCCTGCATCTCCGCGGTTTCGGTCGGGTTCATGCCGGCGGTCGGCTCGTCGAGCAGCAAGAGACGCGGCTTCAGCGCCAGCGCACGCGCGATCTCGACGCGGCGGCGGTTGGCGTAGGAGAGGCTGTAGGCGGGCTGGTCGATGCGCGGCAACAGGCGCTCGCCGAAGCGGGCGAGGATGGCCTTCACCTCTTCGCGCAGCCGTTCCTCCTCCGCCTTGACGCTTGCCGGGCGAAGCAGCGCCAGGCCGAGTTCGAGCAACGGACCGATGACCGGCACCGCCGGCTTCACCGACCGCAGCCGCGTATGGGCACCGATCAGGACGTTGTCCATGACGCTGAGATTGCCGAACACGCGGCCGAGCTGGAACGTGCGCGCGATGCCTTCGGCGGCAAGCCGTTCCGGCGACAGGCCGGTGATGTCCTGGCCCTCGAAACGAACCGTACCGGCATCGGGCCGGTCGAGCCCGGTCACGAGATTGAACAGCGTGGTCTTGCCGGCACCGTTGGGGCCAATGATGCTGATGAGCTCGCCCTTGGTGAGGTCGAGATTGATCGCGTCGACGGCGGTGAGGCCGCCGAAGCGGCGCGTCAGCCCGCGCAGGGACAGCATGGGATTGTGCTGCTCCGCCATCAGATCGTCCCCAACAGGCCCTGGGGCCTGAACCGCACGAGCAGCAAGAGCACGATGCCGTAGATCAGGATGCGGTACTCCGCCGCGATCCGGAAGACCTCGGGCAGGCCGACCAGCGCCACCGCCCCGACGATCGCGCCGACGACATTGCCGAGGCCGCCGAGGATGACGACCGTCAGCGCCAGGATGGATTGCTGCGTGTTGAAGGTCTCGTGATTGATGTAGGAATAGAGATGCGCGGCGATGCCGCCGCTGACGCCGGCGGCGAAGCCGCCGAAGATGAAGGCTAGCGATTTATAGCGGTTCAGGCTGAGGCCATAGGCGCGCGCGGCGATGTCGTCGTCGCGGATAGCACGGAAGCTGCGGCCGAGATGCGAGGTGAGCAGCCGCCCCTGCAGCAGCGCCAGCACGACCATCACGGCAAAGCTGAACCAGTAGATTGACGTCGGGCTGATCAGGTCGTAGCCGAACAGCGACAGCGGCGGGATGCCGGAGATACCGATCGGACCGCGCGTCACGCTTTCCCAGTTCAGGATCACCAGCGACACGATCTCGCCGATGGCAAGCGTCGCGATCGAGACATAGTGCCCGCGCAGGCGGAACGACGGCGAGATCAAGAGCGTGCCGAGCGCGGCGCTCATCAGGCCGCCGCCGATCACGGCAAGGCCGACAGGGACGGAGAGCGTCAGCGACAACAGTGCCGACGTATAGGCCCCGATCGCGAGCAGCGCGGCATGTCCGAGCGAGACCTGGCCCATCGTGCCCGCGACCAGCGTCAGGCTGAGCGCGAGCATGCCGAGCAGCCAGGCGTTGATCAGGGTTTGCAGCACGTAGAATGACACCGGAAAGAACGGCAGGACCGCGAAGATCGCGGCGGCGACAGCCAGGGCCCAGCGCGGAATGCGCACCGGGCGGCTCGGCGCGATGAAGGTGCCGGTGAGCGGCTCGGGCGGCGCCTGCCGCGCGCTGGCGAACAGGCCGTTCGGCCGCAGCACCAAGACGACGACCAGCAGCAGGAAGGCGAACAGATTGCGATAGCTGGTGCCGAATACGGCAACGCCGTAGCTCTCGACCAACCCCAGCAGCAGGCTGCCGATCACCGCGCCCGGCACGTTGCCGGCGCCGCCAACCACTTCCGCGACGACGCCCTTCAGCGTCGCCTGCAGGCTCATCGCGGTGTCGATCTGGTTGTAGTACATGCCGACCAGCATGCCGGAGACGCCGCCGAGCGCGGCGGCAATGCCGAACACCGCCTGATTGACGCGGTTGACGTCGACGCCCATCTGCATCGCGGCGTCGCGGTCCTGCGAGGCGGCGCGCACCGCCCAGCCGAGCTTGCTGTAGCGCAGGAACACGAACAGCAGGAGCGCGCTGGTGAGGCCGACGCCGGCGATGAGCAGATCAAGCGGGCCGATGGTGCCGCCGCCGAGCTGGAAGCGAACATCGGGCAACTGGCTCGGCAGCGCGCGCGGATTGGGCGAGAAGGTCAGCATCACCAGCTGGTCGAGCACGAAGCTGATGCCGATGGTCGCGAGCAGCGGCGCGATGCGCACCGAATTCTGCAGTGGCCGCAGGCCGAACCGTTCGATGACCAGACCGACCACCGCGGCGGCCGCCGCGACGACGATGATGGTGAGCGGCAGCGGCGTATGCAGCTGCACCACCGCGACCCAGCCGATATAGGCGCCGACCAGATAGATCGAGCCTTGCGCGAAGTTGATCAGCCGGCTGACGCCGAAGATCAGCGCGAGCCCGACCGCAACGAGGGCGTAGACATTGCCGACGATCAGCCCGTTGATCGTGTAGTCGAGCCAGGAAGACAAACGTTGGTCCCCACGTAGAGAGAAGAGCGGCCGGAGCGGTGCTCCGGCCGTCAGGTCAGGTCGGCTTGCCGTCCCAGAGCGCGAACTGGCCCTTGCGCACGACGAGCTCGGCATTCATCGCGCCCTTGACGCGGCGGCTTTCGACGTCGAACGTCGCCGAGCCGAAGATCACGCTCGAGACATCCTTCACCTTCGCGAAGGCGTCGCGGACGGCGCGACGGTCGGTGCCGCCGATCTTGACGACGGCGGCCGCCATGTTCATCGCATCATAGGCATAGGCGTTGAAGGCGTCGGGCTCCTGCCCGCCATACTTGGCCTTGAAGCCGGCGATGAATTTCTTCACCTCGGGCCTGGGATCCTCGGGGAAATAGCGCGTGCCGAGATGGACGTCCTCGACCGCCTCGCCGCCGAGCTCCAGGAATTTCGGCGAATAGACCGAGCTTGCCGCACAGATGGTCTGCTTCAGACCGACCTGGCGGGCCTGACGCGCGATCAGCGCGCCGTCCGAATAATAAGAGATCAGGATCAGCCCATCCGGATTGGAATCACGCACGCGCACCAGCGTGGAGCGGAAGTCGCGCTCCTCCGCGATGTAGCCCTCGGTCACCGCGACCTCGGCGCCGTATTCCTTGGCGGCCTTGACGAAATAGTCGCGGCTGGTGCGGCCCCAATCGGTGTTGAGATGCAGCACCGCGAGCTTCTTCAGGCCGAGGCGCTTGACGGCATAGGCCGCCAGCAGCGGCTGCTCGTCGGCCTGGCTCACGGACGTGCTCCACATGAAGTCGCCGCCCTTGGTGAAGTCAGGGTGCGAGTTGGTGAAGCCGAACTGCACGAGACCGCCCCGCTGGTAGATCGGCGATGCCGCCATCGACGCGGGGCTGGAGAAGTCGCCCAGCTCCAGCACGATGGCGGGATTGGAAACGAACTTCTGTGCGATCGCCACCGACTGACGCGGGTCGCTCTGGCTGTCCTCGAACTGATAGGCGAGCTTGCGGCCGTTGATCCCGCCGGCCGCCGTGATCTCGTCGAGCGCGAGATCAAAGCCCTGCTTCCACTGCGTGCCATATTGCGCATTCGGTCCCGTGAGGGGGCCGCTGACGCCGAGCAGGATCGGTTCGGCGGATTGCGCAAAGGCGCTGCGCGAGAAGGTCGCGCCCGCCATCATGGCGGCGAGCGATCCTTTGACCAGGGTACGACGATCGATGTTGCTCATGCACGGCTCCATCCACTTTAGTTGATACAAGCAGCAATTCTTGTGCCGGTGAGATTGCCTATTTCGAGGGCTCGCCGAGCGACAGCATCAGCCGGTTCGCCCAGTTGAAGAAAGAGGCGCCGTTGATGACGTCGACGATCTCGGCGTCGTCCAGCCCGGCGCGGCGCAGCTCCGCGATATTGTCGGGTCCGAAGGCGATCGGCGTCTCGGCCAGCGCCACCGAGGCCCTGACCACGGCGTTCCAGCGCTCGCCGAGATCGGCACCAACGCCTTCATCGAGCAGGCGCTGCACGTCGTCGCGGCGCTTGGAGTAGGTGCTGGCGAAACGCGCATGCACGGAGGCGCAATAGATGCAGCCGTTGTAGCGCGAGGTCGCAGCCGCTGCGAGCTCGCGCTCGGCACGCGGCAGGCCGTCGGCAACATTATAGAAGATGTCCTTGTCGGTCTTGGTACGGGCCTCCAGCGCTTCGGGATCGCGCACCAAGAGACGAAAGTATTCCGATTTGGCGCGGGCACGATCGACGAGGCCGGCGAAATGCCGCTCGGTCAGCTCAGCCTCGGGCAGTGGGTCGATCCACGAGACCCAGCCGAGCTCGTCCTGGGTGAAGACGACGGGCGGATTGACGGTGCTCATGATGCAACCTCCTACGCGCTTGCCGCTGCGAGCGTGCGCAAGCCGCTGACGACGCGGACCTGAAACGACAGGAACGCAACGAGCTGGGAGAACGTGACGATGCCCGTCTCCGACCAGCCGGCGGCCAGCAGCGCCTTCATGTCGGCGGATGCGGCATCGCGCGGGCGGAACACCAGCAGATGCGCATGCTCGAACGCCGCGACCAGCCGGGTGCCGAGCTGCGGCTTGCGTTCCGCACTCACGCGGTAGATCAAGCCGGCCTTGTTCTCGACCGACAACGGTCCGGCCGGAAAGGCGCCATAGGGACCCGATGTCTTGCCGCGCTCGATTTCGATCTGGATCGGCTCGACCAGCGCCGCTCCATCCGCATTCGCTGCGAGCTTCTCGCGATAGAAGGCGGCGACGGGGGACTCGCCATGGAGCCCGGTCACGAACGCCGCGACCGCGGCGCGTTCGGCAAGCGAAAAATCGCCGGCGTCGATCGGCTCGAACAGCGAGAGATAGCTTTTCTGCGCATTCTCGCGCGCATGCAGGCGACGCGCGCGGATGGCATCCAGGGTGGAGCCGGGCTCGATGCCGGCAAGCGTGTCGATGATATCCTTTGGTGCCATCATTCAGCCTCGTGCAACGCGATCACATTCATCCGGACTAGCCTGCGAGAGCGACGTCTTTAGCCGCCGTCCGGGTCCAGCCCAGCGCCGGTGCGACTTTCTCCGCGACCAGCTCGATCGAGCGCAGGACGTGAGGATGCGGCGCATCGACCGAATGCACCTGGAAGACGAGATCGGTCACCCGCTCCAGCGTGGCATCGGTGCGAAGCGAGGCGATCACCTCGTCGGCGGCGCCGACATGGGTGTCGAACGCGGTGATCATCTCCTCCAGCGTCTCGCCCGGGGGAAGGTGACCGCCCTTCATGAATTGCGGCAGCGCGCGGCGCAGTCCGATATCGGCAAGACGCATCGCCTCGCGATGGTCGTCGGCGACGAAGACGCTGCGCGAGGCCATGATGCGCGGCTCGCAGCCCGGCGGCAGCGCTTCGAGATAGGCGTCGATGATGGGATTCTGGATCTCGGCGAGCGTCGCCTTCGGCGCGTCCTTGGATCGCGGCTGGGTGCGCGAGAGCAGCAGGCCATCGCCGGCGTTGCCGGCGCGGGCGCCGCCGGCGACGGAGAATGTCGCCTGCCAGATGCGCTTGTCCAGTTGCGGCCTCTGCGGATAGAGCGTGTCGCCGCCGTCGAGCGGCTTTCCGGTCAGTGCCTTGCGGACGATGTCCAGATTGCGCGCAAAAATCTCGTTGCGCTGGGCGCCGTCGAGGCCAAAGGCGGCGAAGGCCGACGGATTGCCGCCGGTGCCGACACCGAGCTCGAAGCGGCCGTTGCAGAGCAGATCGAGCACGGCGGCGTCCTCCGCCACCCGCACCGCGTTCTCCAGCGGCAGCGTCACGATGCCGGTGCCGAGACGGATGCGCGAGGTCTGGGCTGCGACATAACCGAGAAAGGTGAAGGGCGACGGCAGGCCGCCCTCGCGCTCATGGAAATGATGCTGCGCGATCCACGCGGAATCGAGCCCGGCCTTCTCGGCGCGCACGATCTGCTCGGCCGCGAAGCGATAGCGGTCCGCCGGCGGCGCCTCGTCGAGCAGCCGCGTGAAGAAGCCCAGGCGTTTCAGGTTTGCAAAGCGTTTCATACGATCCCTGTCGGGCGAGGATTGCCACGCCCGCGATGATGTCGGTTGCCGCAGCTCCAGACAAGCGGGCATTGCGCAAGGCTCATAGGCAAGGCTGCCCGCCGGATCGCCCCTGCACTGGACTCTGGGCGGGCAGACTGCCTACCAGCTCGGCAGCACCGCGCCCTTGAACTTGGTCAGGACGAACTCCTTGACCTCGGGCGTGTGATAGCTGTCCACGAGGATCTTGACCCAGGGCTTGTCCTTGTCCGCGGAGCGAACGGCGATCAGATTGACATAGGGCCCCTTCGGGTCCTCGCGCAGGATTGGGTCCTTGACCGGATCGAGGCCCGCCTGGGTTGCATAGTTGGTGTTGATCGCGGCTGCATCGACATCGTCGAGCGCGCGCGGGGCCTGCGCCGCATCGACCTCGATGAACTTCAGCTTCTTGGGATTCTCGGTGATGTCGAGCACCGTGGGCTTGAAGCCCGTGCCGTCCTTCAGCTTGATCACGCCCTTGTCGCGCAGCAGCAGCAGCACGCGGCCGCCATTGGTCGGATCGTTCGGGATCGAGACCTTGCCGCCCTCGGGGATGTCGGCGAACGCCTTGTGCTTCTTCGAATAGACGCCGATCGGGAAGTTCACGGTGAGGCCGACGGCCTCGATCTTGTAGCCGCGATCGGCCTTCTGGTTGTCGAGATAAGGCTGGTTCTGGAACGAATTGGCCTGAATCTCGCCGGCGTCGAGCGCGGCGTTCGGCACCACGTAATCGGAGAACTCGAGCAGCTGGATGTCGAGGCCCTGCTTGGCGGCGATCGGCTTCACCGCTTCGAGGATCTGCGCATGCGGCCCCGGCGTCACGCCGATCTTGATGGTCTCGGCCGCGGCTGCGGCGGACCATGTGGCGAGCACGGCCGCGAGGATCAGGGGAAGGCGAAACGACATCTTGGTCTCCATCACTCAACGACAACAATTGGAACCGTATTCGCTTCTCCGCAGCGCGAAATCAATAAAATGGAAATCCATATTGACTCGCAGACGCGGAGACACTTTCTCCATTCGGCGCAAAATAGGAAACGAATTCGCGGCCGACAACGGCGCGTCCTGCAAGCGTGAGGCGCATCACGGCGCAACAGTGCGCCGATGTTCGCCGATGCGACACGCTCCTTCACCGAAAAGGTCGCGCGCTGGCTGGCTGAGCCGAAGACGGCGGTGGAGCTACCGACAGATGTGCCGCTGATGTCGGTGCTGGCAATCGGAGTCGCCAGCATCAGGTGACGCCGGATGAGCGGGCGGACATTGTCCCGCCGCTCTATCGCGTCGTTCCGCTCCTGCTGCCGGCGGCATCCGATCGTCGATCGCCGGCAAGGCCGAGCACCATGTCCGAGAACCGCTCACCTTGCACCAGCACGTGGTCGTGCAACCGCGTCGCGGCGAGTTGCTCGTCGCCGGCACGGATCGCTTCGAGAATCCCGGCGTGCTCCTGGAGCGATTGCAGCAGACGATTGCGCGCCCGAAGCTGGATGCGGCGATAGGCGCTCAAGCGCTTGTGCAGGGCGAACGCCTGATCCGCCAGGAAGCTGTTGCGGCTGGCGCGATAGATCGCCTCATGAAAATTGCGGTTGTCCGCGTAGTACTGCTCGCTGTCGCCTTCGTGTGCGGCGATCTCGCAGGCACGGTGAGCCGCCTCCATCGCCGCGTCATTGTCCGGCGTCAGCCGACGCGCGGCCAGCCGTCCGCAGGCGCTTTCGATCTCGGCCATGGTCTCGAACATCTCGAACAGCCGGGTCGGTGACGGAACGCTGACGATCGCGCCCCGGCGCGGACGGACATCGATGAAGCCTTCGGCGCCAAGCTGGAGCAACGCCTCCCGAATGGGGGTGCGCGACACCCCGAATCGCTCCGCGAGCGAGGCCTCGTCCAGGCGATCGCCCGGCAGGAATTCCCCTGCAATCACAGCGTCTTCGATCGACTGCTTCAGTCTGAAGGCCTGGCTCATTGTATGCACCTTATCGGCCGATTCCATACCATAGACTTGACAAAACATACAGCATGCAGTTCATATATGAATTGTATGCAAGATTAGAAATAAAAAATGCAATCTAGCAACGGGAGGTATGGAATGAGGATTTCACGACGCCAGGCCCTGGCGCTGGGGATCGCGTCTCCGGCCCTGCTCCGCTTCGGAGAGGCGCGCGCCGCCACGACGCTGAAGATCTCGCACCAGTTTCCGGGAGGCACCGCGACCGAGGGCGATTTCCGCGACCGGCTCTGCCGGCGCTTTGCGGCCCTGATCCAGGAGCGCAGCAAGGGCGCGATGACCGCCGAGATCTATCCGGGCTCGTCGCTGATGAAGACCAACGCGCAGGTCTCGGCGATGCGCAAAGGCGCGCTCGACATGAGCCTCATTCCGATCTCCTACGCCGGCGGCGATCTTCCCGAACTGAACATCGGCCTGATGCCGGGCCTCGTCACCGGTTACGACGAAGGCCTCGGCTGGAAGAACAAGCCGATCGGCCAGGAGTTCAGCAAATTCCTCGCCGCCAAAGGCCTCGTCATCGTCACCTGGATCTGGCAGGCCGGCGGCGTCGCCAGCCGTGCGCGTCCGCTGGTCGAGGTCGGCGATGCCAAGGGCATGAAGATCCGCGGCGGCTCGCGCGAGATGGATCTCGTGCTGCAGGCTGCCGGCGCCTCGGTGTTGTCGCTGCCCTCCAACGAACTCTATGCGGCGATGCAGACCGGCGCGTGCGATGCCGCCCTCACCTCGTCCACCAGCCTGACCTCGTTCCGTCTGGAAGAACTCGCCAAGCATCTGACGACCGGGCGAGCCAAGAGCTACTGGTTCATGCTCGAGCCGCTCGTGATGTCGAAGGCGGTGTTCGACCGGCTCTCGAACGAGGAGCGCGACATCATCGTCTCGGTCGGCACCGAGCTCGAAGCGTTCGGCCGCACTGCTGCGGTGGAGGACGACGTCCGTGTGGCCAAGGTCTACCAGGCCGCCGGCGCGACGGTGCACGATCTCGACGACAAGACGGTTCAGGCGTGGCGGGAGCTTGCGCGCGACACGGCCTGGAAGGACTACGCCAACAAGAACGAGAACTGCGCCCGCCTGATCAAGCTTGCCCTGGAGGCGGGCTCATGAGCGCGCACGGCATCGATCTCGGCCATTCAGCCACAGTGACGGCGGCGCGACCCGGCTCCCCGGTGGGACGGATCGCTCGCGCGATGACCCTGCTCAACAGGGTGATCGTCGTGCTCTGCTCGATCGCGCTTATCGTCGCGAGCACGATCCTGAGCTACAGCGTGGCCGCACGCTACTTCTTCAACGCGGCAACCTATTGGCAGGACGAGGCCGCGGTGTTCCTGCTGGTCGGCGCCACGTTCCTGTCCACCGCGTTCGTGCAGGCCGGGCGCGGCCATATCGGCATCGAGGCCCTCACCGGCTATCTGTCGAAGCGCGGCAATGCGATCCGCGTGCTCGTCGTCGACACCGCGAGCCTGCTGTTCTGCTGCTTCTTCGCCTGGAAGTCCTGGACGCTGTTCCACGAGGCCTGGGTCGACGGGCAGGTATCCGGATCGACCTGGGCCCCGCCGCTGTGGATTCCCTACAGCATGATGTCGCTGGGCATGACGCTGATGACGCTGCAGATCGCGCTTCAGCTCGCCGCGAGCCTCGACGCATGGAGGAGCAAATGAGCACGCTTGCCGTCGGACTGATGTATGGTGGCGCGACCCTCGCCATGATGGCCTCGGGCATGCCGATCGCACTGGCGCTCGGCGCGGTCGCCGTCGTCTTCATGTATTACTTCATGCCCGCCGCATCGCTCGATACGGTGACGCAGAACGTCTACGAGGAGATGGCCTCGATCACGCTGCTGGCGATCCCGCTCTTCATCCTGAAGGGCGCCGCGATCGGCAAGTCGAAGGCGGGACAGGACCTCTACAGCGCGCTGCACGTCTGGATGGGCCGCATTCCCGGCGGCCTCGGCATCGCCAACGTCTTCGCCTGCGCGCTGTTCGCCGCGATGGCGGGATCGTCTCCGGCCACCTGCTCGGCGATCGGCTCTGCGGGCATCCCAGAGATGCGCAAGCGCGGCTATTCCGGCGGCTTCGCCGCGGGCGTGATCGCCGCCGGCGGCACGCTGGGCATTTTGCTGCCGCCCTCGATCACCATGATCCTCTACGCGGTCGCCGCCGAGCAATCGCTCGGCCGTCTCTTCCTCGCCGGCATCGGGCCGGGCCTGCTCCTGGTGGTGCTGTTCGCAACCTATGCGGTGCTGAGGTTCAAGGCCGAATACAAAGCGGCGCAGCGCGCCTATGCGGCCGATCCGGCGCAGCATCCGATCCTGTCGAACGAGCGCTTCACCATGGCGATGCGGTTCGGTGCGCTGCCGCGCGTGCTGCCCTTCGTCGTGCTGCTCAGCGGCGTCATGATCGCGCTCTATGGCGGCTATGCGACGCCGTCGGAAACCGCAGGCCTCGGCGGCATCCTGGCCCTCGTCCTGATCGCCTCCATCTACGGCGTGTGGCGCCCGCGGGATCTCGGTCCGATCCTGGAATCGACGCTGAAGGAATCGACCATGCTGATGCTGATCATCGGCATGTCGCTGCTCTACTCCTACGTGATGAGCTATCTCCACATCAGCCAGGCGGCGGCGCAGGCGATCGTCGCGATGCAGTTGTCGCGATGGGTGCTGCTGGGCGCGATCCTGGTGCTGGTGGTCGTGCTCGGCTTCTTCCTGCCGCCGGTCTCGATCATCCTGATGACAGCTCCGATCATCCTGCCGCCGCTCAAGGACGCCGGCTTCGACCTGATCTGGTTCGGCGTGGTGATGACGATCGTGATGGAGATGGGCCTCATCCATCCGCCGGTCGGACTCAACATCTTCGTCATCAGGAACATCGCGCCGGACATCCCGCTGCGGGACGTGATCTGGGGAACGCTGCCCTTCGTCGTGCTGATGGCGTTCGCGGTCGTCCTGCTGTGCCTGGTGCCGTCGATCTCCACCCTTCTGCCCAACCTCGTGATGGGTCCGCCATCGCGATAAACCGAGGAGGCACGAACCATGCTGAACGACATCCGATCCGGACGCATTGCGGCGCCCGAATTCCTGCAAGGGCTGATCGACACGCTGACGCAGCGCGGCCGCGCGGTTCTCGGCATGAAGCCGGATCGCGAGGCGGACGAGGATCGCGACCTCGAGCTTCTCGGCGAGGCGCTGCTGTCGCGTCGCGGCGAGGCCTCCGGCGTTGCGATCGCGCAATCGCTGCTCGCCGCGTTCGAAGCCGCGGCCGGGCCGCAGCGGCTCAAATTTCTGTCCTCCCTCGCCGACCGGTTCGGGCCGGACCGTCGCGCCATCGAGCTCGCGATCGCCGCCTACCAGCGCAAGGAGGGCGGCGATGGCGCCAGGCTCGAAGCACTCCATGCCGCCGCGGAACCACGCCGGCAGGAGCTGATCCGGCGCCTCAACCTCGCGCCCGGCGGAACGGCCTCGCTGGTGCGGATGCGAGAGGTGCTGCTCTCGCTACTGCGCGAGCACCCCGAGCTCCAGGCCGTCGACGACGATTTCGTCCATTTGTTCTCGTCCTGGTTCAACCGGGGCTTTCTCGTGCTGCGGCCGATCGACTGGACCACCTCGGCCAACATCCTGGAGAAGATCATCAGGTATGAGGCCGTCCACGCCATTCAGGACTGGGACGATTTGCGCAACCGGCTCGAGCCGCCGGACCGCCGATGTTATGCGTTCTTCCATCCGCAGCTGGTCGACGAGCCGCTGATCTTCGTCGAGGTCGCGCTCACCAGGGAGATCCCCGGCGCGATCGGACCGCTGCTGGACAAATCGCGCCAGGCGATTGCGGCGCACGAGGCGACGACCGCCGTGTTCTACTCGATCTCGAACACGCAAAAGGGCCTTGCCGGTGTCTCCTTCGGCAATTTCCTGATCAAGCAGGTGGTGCAGGATCTCGCCCGCGAGCTGCCGAACCTGAAGACCTTCGTCACCCTGTCGCCGGTGCCCGGCTTTGCCGGCTGGGCGAGGCGTGAGCTCAAGACCGAGGCCTCCGCGGCGATCGACGAGGACACAAGGCGCGCGCTGGTCGCGCTCGACGACGGCGGCGACATCGCGCAGGCGAAAGAGCCGATCACGGCGCTCGCCGCCTATTACTTCCTCAAGGCGAAGCTGCCGTCGGGCAAGCCGCTCGATCCGGTCGCCCGCTTCCATCTCGGCAACGGCGCGCGCCTGGAACGGCTGAATTTCCTAGGGGATGCTTCGGCGAAGGGCATGAAGCAGTCGTACGGGCTGATGGTGAACTATCTCTACGCGCTCGAGCACATCGAATCCAACCACGAAGCCTTTGCCGAAGCCGGCACCGTGGTGGCGTCCGACAAGGTGAAGAAGGCGCTTCGCGCGAAATTGTCATCGCGCGACCTCGTTCCCAGTCCTCACACCAACTCGCAACGGAAGATCTCGTCATGACCTCGAACCTGTATAATCGCCTGCTCGCCGGTGCGGAGTCCGACCAGTCCATCTGCATCGAGAAGGACGACGGCACGACCTTGAGCTATGCCGAACTTGCGGCCCTCAGCGGTCGGTTTGCGAATTTCCTTAGCCGCAACGGCATCGGCCCGGACCACCGCGTCGCAGCCAAGGTGGAGAAGTCGGTCGAGGCCGTCGCACTCTATCTTGCAACGCTGCGCGCCGGCGCGGTCTATCTGCCGCTCAACACCGCCTATACGCCGACTGAGACCGAGTATTTCATCCGCGACGCGCAGCCGACATTGATCGTGTGCGATCCCAGGGAAGAGGCCGATCTGCGCGCCATCGCCGCCAAGGCAGGCGGCCGGGTCGAGACGCTCGATCACCACGGCAAGGGTTCGCTCGTCGATGCCGCGGCAGACTTCCCGGCGCAATTTGACACCATCGCCAGGACGAATGACGATCTCGCAGCCATCCTCTACACGTCGGGCACGACCGGCCGCTCGAAGGGAGCCATGCTGACGCACGGCAACCTTTCTTCGAATGCCCTGACGCTCGTCCGGGAGTGGCGCTATTCGAGCAAGGACGTGCTGATCCATGCCCTGCCGATCTATCACGTTCACGGGCTCTTCGTGGCCTGCAACGTCACCTTCGCCGCACGCGCGCGCATCCTGTTCATGCAGAAGTTCGACGCCGAACGCATTCTGGCAACGATGGCGCGTAGCACCGTGCTGATGGGCGTGCCGACGTTCTATGTCCGCCTGCTCGAGAGCACTGAACTGAACGAGCGCACCACCGCCAATATGAGGCTGTTCGTCGCCGGCTCGGCGCCGCTTCTGGCCGAGACACACCGGGCCTGGAAGGAGCGGACCGGGCACGCGATTCTGGAACGCTACGGCATGACCGAGACCGGAATGATAGCCTCCAATCCCTACGAGGGCGCGCGCATTGCCGGCTCGGTCGGCCGGCCGCTTCCCGCCGTCGAGGTTCGCGTCACCGATCCCGAGACGGGCGCGATCCTCCCCGTTGGCGACGTCGGCATGATCGAGGTGAAGGGGCCGAATGTATTTGCCGGTTACTGGAACATGCCGGACAAGACTGCCGCCGAATTCCGCAGCGACGGCTTCTTCATCACCGGCGACCTCGGCAAGCTCGATGCGAACGGTTATCTCCACATCGTCGGCCGCGGCAAGGATCTCATCATCACCGGCGGCTTCAACGTCTATCCGAAGGAGATCGAGACCGAGATCGACGCCATCCCCGGGGTGTCGGAAAGCGCCGTCGTCGGCGTGCCGCACGGCGACTTCGGCGAAGGCGTCACCGCCGCCGTGGTCCGCTCGCCCAACTCGTCGGTGGACGAGCGCGCCATTCTCGATGCGCTGTCAGGGCGCCTCGCCAAATTCAAGCAGCCCAAGCGCGTCATCTTCGTCGAGACCTTGCCGCGCAACACCATGGGCAAGGTGCAGAAGAATTTGCTGCGCGAGCGCTTCGCTGCCATCTACACGACCAAGACCGGCTAGATCGAGCAGCGCCGGGGAGCGGAAAGCTGCGTGCTGCAAGTGTGGCCATTTGCGGGCCGCGGCAACGAATCTGTCGCCGGAGCAACACTACGAAACTTGATGCGTTTGCACGGGACGGGTTAGCGTTGTCTCGCGGCCTTAGAACTTCCCCAAGTTCCTCTAGATCGCACTGGACCGCCGCCTGAACGTTTCAGTCGGCGGTCCAGTCCAGCTAGATGATGCCGCTCTGTCGAAGTGCTTCGATCGCAGCCGTGTCGTAGCCGAGCTCGGCGAGGACGCGATCGGTATGCTCGCCGAGCGTGGGCGGTCGCGCCGCGATCTCACCCGGCGTCTCCGACAGCCGCACGGCGGCGCGCATCACCGGTGCAGGCTTGGGCAAGCCCGGATAATCGACATCCTGCATGAAGCCGGCGGCGCGGATGTGCGGATGATCGAGCGCCTGTTGCGGGCTCAGCACCGGCCCGGTCGGGATCATCGCCTTGCCCAGCGTGTCGACGGCCTCCTGCGTGGTGCGCTCGGCGCACCAGCGCGCCATCCGCTCGCTGATGACGGGGCCGTTGTTGCCGCGGCTGATGTCGTCGGCAAAGCGCGGATCATTGAGCCATTTGTCTTCCTCGCCCATCAGCTTCGCCCAGCGTTTGAACAGCGGATGTCCCGTGACCTGGCACAGCACCCAGCCGTCCTTGGTGCGGTAGATGTCGGCTGGCGCGGCGGTCTGGCCGAGATTGCCAGTAGGCACGCGGTTGACGTTGATGACGGCCTGCTCGATCAGCGTGGCATTGGTAAAGGACAGCGCGGTTGCCAGCAGCGCGCCCTCGACGATCTGCCCGCGGCCGGACTTGCCGCGCTCGATCAGGGCGGCGAGCGTCCCGAACGCGCAGTGCAGCGCGGTGCCGAAATCGACCCAGTTCACCGCGGCCCGATACGGCGGATCGCCGGCACCGGTCATGTACACCGAGCCCGACATGACCTGGCCGACACCGTCGAAGCCGACGCGATCGGACCACGGTCCCGGCCCGCCGAACGCCGTTGCCGTCGTCAGGATGATGTCCGGCTTGATCGCTCGAAGCGAGTCGTAGTCGAGCTTCATCGCGCGCAGGGTCTGCGGCGGCAAATTGGCGACGACGACGTCGGCGGTCGCAATCAGGCGGCGCATCACTTCCTGCCCTTCCGGCGTCATCGGATCGAGCGTGATGCACTTCTTGTTGCGATTGATCTGGAGGAACAGCGCGCCTTCGCCGCCCTCACCGACCGGCGCGACGAAACGATCCTCGCTGCCGTCGCGCTTCTCCACGCGAATGACCTCGGCGCCGAATTCGGCCAGCAGGGTCGCGCAATACGGCCCCGCGATATAGCGCCCGAAATCGAGGACGCGCACGCCTTCCAGAACTCCCCCCATCGGTCCTTTCCTTGATGTCTTTTGCCCAGATTACAGGGACTGGTTGCCGCGACAAGGTGGCGAAAGGCATGATGTCCGCCCTCAAGATGTGATCGCCGATCTGTTTCGGCTGACGGAAATTGTGCTCTAGTATGGCCTGTCCGTCCCCCCACCCAGAGCGCACAGCCATGCCGCAACAATTCGACCGATCCACAGAAGATCTCGGCAACGCGATTCATTTCGAGCACGTCAACATCCAGGTCCCGGACCAGCGCCTGGCGACATTATTCTACGTCACGGGACTTGGGCTCACCCGCGATCCCTATCTGATGGTGTCCGACACCAACATGTGGATCAACGCCGGACGAAGCCAGTTTCACCTGCCGAGCGGCAGGCCGCAGGTGCTGCGCGGCCATACCGGCCTCGTCATCGAGGGACGCGAGGCGCTGCTGGCGCGACTGGCATCGGTCGCGAAGAAGCTCGAAGGCACCGCTTTCACCTTTGCCGAGCACAACGACCATGTCGAGGCCGTCTGCCCGTGGGGCAACCGCATGCGCGTTTATGAGCCGGACGCGGCGCGTTTCGGCCGCATCACGCTCGGCATCCCCTATGTCGAGTTCGACGTGCCGATCGGAACGGCGCCTTCGATCTGCGCCTTCTATCCGGAGGTCATGGGCATGCCCGCATCCTTGCGCAATGGCGACGGCGCGGTTGCGGCGGTGCAGACGGGCCGCGACCAGCACCTCTTGTTCCGCGAGACCGACCGGCCGCCGGGCGACTATGACGGGCACCACGTGCAGATGTACATCACCGACTTCTCCGGTCCCTACCGCAAGCTGCTCGCGCGCAATTTGATCTCGCGCGAGGACAACCAATATCAGTACCGGTTCTGCGACATCGTCGATCTCGACAGCGGCAAGCCTCTGTTCACAGTCGAGCACGAGGTGCGCAGCGCGACCCATCCGATGTTCATGCGGCCGATGGTCAATCGCAACCCTGTGGTCAACAACCGCAATTACGCCTACGGCCACGATCAGACGTCGTGGGCGATGGGGCCGGACCAGTACGACGGATAGCGCGTTCAGGCTTCGCGGTAATCGA
Source organism: Bradyrhizobium sp. CCBAU 45389 (assembly GCF_028128625.1). NCBI lineage: Bacteria > Pseudomonadati > Pseudomonadota > Alphaproteobacteria > Hyphomicrobiales > Nitrobacteraceae > Bradyrhizobium > Bradyrhizobium sp. CCBAU 45389. The sequence goes on from NZ_LBIY01000099.1 coordinate 675,431, forward strand.
GCAGGATCAGCCCGACCAGGATGAAGGCGACGGGCCAGATCCAGGCTGCGGCACGGCTGACGCGGCCGTCGAGCCGCAGTTCGAGCCAGCGCGCCCAGCCGGCGGCGACGCCGCACAGCGCAAGCGGGGTGTGGCTCATCTCGATGAGCAGCTGGTCCTTGATGTTGGCGATCGCATGGGAATGCGTGAGCAGCAGCGCGCCGCCGAGCGCCGTGGTCAGGGGGAACACCAGGGCCGCCGGCCCGGCCTTGCTGCCGCGCAAGCGTACGCGCCATTCGAACAGCCCGAACACGGCAATCAGCAGCACGAAGATGCGATGCTGCGCCACCTCGGGATCGCGCAGCGACTCGAAGAAGCCGGCTGGACCAATTGGCCAGGCCTGCTCGTCGGCGCGGAAGAACAGGAAGGCCGCCATCGCGAGGAAGAGCAGCGGCCAGTGCCTCGCCCAGCGGCCCCAGCGGAAATGCTCGACCAACGCCAGCAGCCCGATAAACACCACGAAGACGCCGGCCCAGTGATGGTTGTACTCCGACCAGGCGATGTCCTCGGCATTGCGCGGCAGGATCGTGCCCTCGCCGGGAACGTAGGCCGCCTGCGCGTTGGCGCGCCCGGCGTCCGCAAGCGTGATCTTCGCCTGGAGCTGCGCGACGGTGAGCTTGTCGTAATCCGGGCTGGTCAGGCGCGGCGGCCATTGCGGCGTGGCGCGCTCGACGATCTCATGCCAGGCGAGACGATCGTGCGGGAGATCCGCGCCCGGTGGCAATGAGGTCAGGGATGCAGCGGCCAGCAGGACCGTGAGGCCGATGCCGATCTCGACCTCCGCAAAACGCTTGAGGCGAAGGATCGGCGTCGCGGGGTCGCGGCGCAGCCGTTCGACCAGGAAGTAGTTGCCCGCGCCGAGCGTCAGCAGCATCAAGAGCAGGCCGAGCTTGGCCAGGGTCATGACGCCATAGGCGGTGCCGTAGATCGCGGCGACCGAGCCGATATAGTTCGCCGCCATGACGAGGCCGCCGCTGACGATCGCGGCGACCGCGGCCATCGACATCAGCGAATAGCGGCGCGCGATCAGGCGCCAATCGCCGGCGTCCTTGCAGCCGTTCAGCGCGATCAGGAAGTAAGGCAGACCGCCGATCCAGACCGCCGCGCCCGCCATGTGACCGGCGTCGGACAGCAGCAGCGGCCAGCGCACATCCGGCCGGCTGGCCGCATGCGTGAGCCGGGTCTGCATCGCCAGCGCCAGCACCGACAAAGCGAGAAGCGCGGCCGACCGCAGCCGATGCGCGGGACCGTTGGCCAGGACGGCGATACCCACTGCGCAAGCCGCGATGACGAGGTCGGCGCGGCCGAAATCGGCAGTGACCGCCTCGCTCCAGGGCACCTGGAGCGTCCCGACCAGCGCGGCCGCGTTGAGCGCCAGCGAGGCGACGGTGAGGAGCGCCCATGCGGCGGCGCTGAACCGCAGGAACGCGCGGCATCGCTGCTCGATCGTGAGGCCATAGACGGAGAGCTGCGGCTGCAGCGGTCCCCACAGCAACAGCTGAAACGCGAGACCGCCGAGGGTGAACGACTGGGCGATCAGGATCAGGCCCCGCAGGACCACCGACAGATAGCCGAAAATGTCGAGGAGCAGGTACACGTCAGTGGACGGTGAACGGAATGTCGCCGCGGGTGATGTGGCCGTCGATGCTCAGCACCTGCCAGCGCAGGTGCCATGCCCCCGCCGGCAGCTGCGTCGCATCGGCATTGAGCTCGTCGGCGGGCGCGTCGGAAGCCGGCGTCAGGGCGCGTGGTGCGCCGTCCGGAGCCAGCAGCGTCAGTTTGGAGCGCGCGCGATCGATCCGGCTGTTGAAGTGCAGGCGGATCACGACGGTGTCGCCCGATACGGTCGCGCCTGATACCGGCGAGGACGAGACGATGATGGCGTGGGCCCGGGATGCGTTTGGATGAGCAGAAAACCACAAGGCAGATAGAACGAACGCGATCGGAAGAACGCGCGCATGATGCTCACTCGCTGTCGACAGCCGTCTGTTTCACCCGCCCCCTGGCGCGTGATCTTTACCGGACGCTATGTTGGCGCGAGTTGGCTGTTCGCAAGGGCGCGAGGAATTCTGATCTAATCACGGATCGCGGAAAGTCGCCGATTGTTGCCGTTGCGACACACTGAGGTGCGATCACCCCGGCGCGGCGTCCCTGCTCAGTTCGTCAGGATCGACCGTGCGCCGCCGGTCGCTCGGAGCCATGCGGCGATAGAGCACGACCGAGAGCAACCATGCGATCACGAACAACGTGATCACGGCAAAGCCGACATGGGCGAGAGAGTCGTTGAGGGCCTCGACCAGCCACCACGGCCCGCCCGACAGGCCGAGCCGGTCCGCGATCAGGCCGAGCGCCTCGATGCCGCCGATGAACAGCGCGACCGCGACGGAGGCGCCGGTGATGGTGAGGTTGTACCAGAGCTTGCGATAGGGATCGACAAAGGCCCAGCGATAGGCGCTCACCATCAGCACGGAATCGGCGGTGTCGACCAGCGCCATGCCGGCGGCAAACAGCGCAGGAAAGACCAGCACCTGCGCGAACGAGACGCCGCGCGCGGCTTCGGTGGCGGAAATGCCGAGCAGGCCGATCTCGGTCGCGGTGTCGAAGCCGAGCCCGAACAGCAGGCCGAGTGGATACATGTGCCAGGTTTTTGTGACGAGGCGGAACATCGGGGCGAGCAACCGCGCCAGCAAGCCGCGCGACGCGAGCAGCGCCTCGAGCTGCGCGGCGTCATGGACGCCCTGCTCGCGCACCTCGCGCAGGATCCGCCACAGCCCAGCGAAGATGGCGAGATTGATCGCCGCGATCACCAGCAGGAACAGCGCCGACACCGAGGTGCCGACCAGGCCGCCGATCTCCTTGAGCAGGCCGTCGCCGCCGAGGCTCACGACGCCGAGCGCGAGCAGCATGGTCGCGACCAGGACGACGGTGGAATGGCCGAGCGCAAAGTACAGACCGGCGCTGCGCGGCGTATCGCCCGCCTGCATCAGCTTGCGCACGACATTGTCGATCGCGGCGATATGGTCGGCATCGACGGCATGGCGCAGGCCGAACACCCAGGCCAGCAACGCGGTCGCCATCACCGTCGGCCGGTCGCCGAACGCGGCGAAGGCGAAGGCGAAGGCCCATGCGGCGATGTTGGCGGCAATCAGCCCGCCGAACAGCACGCCAGGCTCGAACGCCCGCCTTGCGACATCATCTGACCGAACCACGCCACCTCCAAGTATGATGTTTATACATATCCATCATACTGGCGGGCAAGGGCCGGGCCATGTTCGCCTCACGCAGCCGACCGCCCGGGAACGCGCATCTCGCGGCGGGTGGCCCCTCCCGGCCGAGGCCGTTCGCCGCAACGACGGCCGGAACTATGGCTTCTCACAGGCGCGTTCGCCATTTCGCCGCAGGGCACCCCTTTGACTCCGCGATGCCGTCCCGGGTTAGAGTGCTGGTCACTTGCATGCCGGTGACGATATTTTTTGGCGAAGGTGGAGGTCATCTGATGAACGAGAACGAAATCCGCACGGCGATCGCGGCGGTGAAGCAAGGCACGCTGTCGCGACGCTCGTTCATCCAGAAGCTGGCTGCGGTCGGGATCGCAGCGCCGGTCGCAAGCCAGATCCTCGTCTGGAACGACGTGGCGATGGCCGATGCGACGCTCGAGTACAAGCCGACCAAGGCCGGCGGCGGCGGCCCGCTCAAGATCCTGCTCTGGCAGGCTCCCACTTTGCTCAATCCGCATTTCGCGAGCGGCACCAAGGACCAGATCGCCTCGCGCGTCTTCTTCGAGCCGCTCGCCGGCTGGGACAAGGACGGCAATCTCATCCCCTGCCTTGCCGCAGAGGTCCCGACCAAGGCGAACGGCGGCCTTGCGGCCGACGGCACGAGCGTGATCTGGAAGCTCAAGCAGGGCGTCAAATGGCATGACGGCAAGCCCTTCACCGCCGACGACGTCGTCTTCACCTGGCAGTACGCGGCGGATCTCGCAACCGCGGCCTACACCACGGGCTCCTACAAGGACATCAAGGTCGAGAAGATCGACGACCACGCCGTCAAGGTGATCTTCAAGGCGCCGACGCCGTTCTGGGCCGACCCGTTCGTCGGCTCGGTCGGCCAGATCCTGCCGAAGCATCATTTCGGCGATTATGCCGGCGCAAAATCACGCGAGGCTCCCGGCAATCTGAAGCCGGTCGGCACCGGCCCCTACAAATTCGTCGAGTTCAAGCCGGGCGATTTGATCCGCGCCGAGCGCAACCCCGATTACCACGTCAAGAACCAGCCGCATTTCGACACGCTCGAGGTCAAGGGTGGCGGCGATGCGGTATCCGCGGCGCGCGCCGTGCTGCAGACCGGCGAATACGACTATGCCTGGAACATGCAGGTGGAGGAGGAGGTCCTCAAGCGCATGGAAGCGGGCGGAAAAGGCAAGCTCGACGTCACGCCCTCGGGCAACGTCGAGTTCATCATCCTCAACACGACGGACCCGTGGACCGAGGTCGACGGCGAGCGTTCGAGTCTCAAGACCAAGCACCCGACGCTGTCCGATCCCGCCGTCCGCCGGGCGATCAATCTCCTGATCGACCGCGACTCGATCCAGAAGTTCATCTACGGACGCGGCGGCGTCGCAACCGCGAGCTTCGTCAATGCGCCCAAGCAGTTCAAGTCGCCCAAGCTGAAATACGCGTTCGACGCCGACAAGGCCAACAAGATCCTCGACGAGGCCGGCTGGACCAAGGGCGCAGATGGCATCCGCGAGAAGGGCGGCAAGAAGCTCAAATACGTGTTCCAGACCTCCACCAACGCCCCGCGCCAGAAGACCCAGGCCATCATCAAGCAAGCCTGCCAAAAGGCCGGCATCGAGATCGAGATCAAGGCGGTCGCCGCATCGGTGTTCTTCTCCTCCGATGTCGGCAACCCCGACACCTACTCGAAATTCTATGCCGACATGGAGATGTACAACACGACGCAGCCGCAGCCCGATCCGGAGCGCTTCCTGAACCAGTGCGTTTCCTGGGAGATCGCCACCAAGGACAACAAATGGCTGGGCCGCAACAATTCGCGCTATTCCGATCCCGAGGCCGACAAGGCCTACAAGGCCGCGCAGAACGAGCTCGATCCCGTCAAGCGCGCCGCGCTGCTGATCAAGGTCGACGAGATCTTCTGCGAGGCCAACGTGCTCCTGCCGCTGCTCTCGCGCCACATCGTCAACGCCGGCGTCAACAACCTGATGGTCGACATGTCGGGCTGGGACGTCACGACGTGGAACTTGGCGAGCTGGTATCGAAGCTCGTAGCTCGCAAAGGATGTAGGATGCGTAGCGGCGCGGCCCGTTTGTCGTGGCGCTTCGCAATTCAGCGCTGATGGCTGAACAGGCGTCATCGACGGCGATATCGACCAGCGCGGGAGTCATTGGCCGCACCGCCGCATTGGATGCGGCGGAAATTGCTCAGCTTGCCAGTCGGACGCCGTCGCTCGCGCCGTGCCCGAGCGCGCGCGCAAGGGTGTGTCCGATCGTTCCGGACTGGGATGCGCCTCCGCGCCAGGCCACGATCTGATCGGGACGGATCAGGACGAGGTCCGCCTCATAGAGGTCACGCAACGATGCCGGCAGCGTGGCGAGCTTCACGTCGACGCCGAGCTTGCGGACGGCCTCCGCGACCGCAGCGCGAGCCGGCGCGACCTCGCCGAACTGGAGCAGCGTCCATTCGAATCCGAACAGGTCGTACAGGGACACGCCGTCCTCCAGCCAGGCATGCGGTGCGCGGCCGCCGGGACAGGCGCTCGGGATGTAGACGTTCGCGGCATCCGGCGGCGGCTGGCTGCCATCGGAGACGATGATGGGCGAGCCGTCGTAGCGCCCGCCGAAGGTGACGCCGGGGATGTTGAATTCGGCGCGGGCATGCCGTTCGAGATAGACGCCTGCGATCCGCCGCGCCTCGCTGCCGGCGTCCGTGGCGTCCTCGATGTCAGGTGCGGGCGCGAACAGACCGAGGGAGTCGGCAAAGCGCCGCGCATAGTCGGTGTTGCGGAGCGCCACCGGACGCCGTTCGATCTCGTAGCTGTCGAGCAGCGTCGCCGGGCTCACGCCCTTGACGACGCTTGCAAGCTTCCAGCCGAGATTGACCGCATCCTCGATCGCGGTGTTGTAGCCGAGCCCGCCGGTCGGCGTGAACAGATGCGCCGCATCGCCGCCGAGGAACACCCTGCCCCGCTGCATCCCGTTCGCGACCAGCGCGTGACCGGCGGTCCAGGTCAGGAACGACAGCACCTCGCATGGGATGGGCGCGCCGCAGGCGCGCTGGAACGCAGCCCTGGCCTCGCTGACCGTGATCGCGCTCTCATCCTCGCCCGGCCGGAGCTGCGTGTGAAAGGCGAATTCATCGCGCCCGTTCACCGAGGCCATGAAGGCGCGGCGGTCGCCGTTAAAGCAATTGTACATCCACGCCCTGGCGTGCGGGACGCTGGCGTAGAACTCCGGCGAGCGGAGATAGACCGCCAGCATGCGGCCGCCCATGAAATCGCGCTGCGTCCCGGTCTCACCACCGTAGACGATGCCGAGCGACTGACGGACTTGCGAGCGCGACCCGTCGGCACCGACGAGGAAGTCGGCCCGGACCTGGAAGCGGCTGCAATCATCGAGGCATTCGACCTCGCCCACGATGCCGTCATCATTTTCGACATAGCTTATGAGCCGGTGACCGTAGTTGAGCTTGATTCCGGGGAGCCGTTCGGCATGGCGGCGCAGCACCGCCTCGACATATTTCTGCGAGACCCGATGCGGCAGCTCGGCCGCGCTCCAGGAGCCCGACATGCCCTTGATCAGCTCGCCCGCGCGCGATGATGACGGCAATGCAAAGCGCGCCAGCTCGTAAGCAGTGTAGCGCGTGAAGTAGGCAACGTCGGTCGGATAGCCCGCGGGCAGACCTTCGCGCCTGATCTCGTCGGCGAAACCCAGCCGCCGATAATGCTCCATCGAGCGCGCCTGCGTCGCATTGGCCTGCGGATTGAATGCCGTGCCCGGCTTTTCATCGACCAGGATCGCGGACACGCCGCGGCGGCCGAGCTCGTTGGCCAGCATGAGCCCGCAAGGGCCCCCGCCCGCGATGAGCACCGCGGCCGTCAGACGTGTTTCCAAGACGCTTCTCCCTACCAGCATTATCTTGCATGGTAAGGTAGCCTGACGAGATCGTCAAGTAGCCTGACTAATCGGCATCCTCGAGCGTGTCGAACCTCTCGCCATAGACCGCCAGCCCCTTCAGGATCGCGTCCATGGTGGCCTTGCCGAGCTCGGCGCGCATCTCCTGCTCGGCGACGTCGACTGCGTCCCGAAACGCATCCAGCCATTTGCGTCCAGCCGGCGTGAACATGACGATGCGCGCGCGCCGGTCGGTCGGATCCGCGATGCGATCGACGAGGCCGAGCTCGGCGCACTGATCGACCAGCTCGCCCATCGCCTGCTTGCTCATGGACGCCCGGCGGGCGAGCTCGGTGAGCCGCGTCCCCTCCACGTCGAGATTGCGGGTCAGGCTGACATGGGCGATACGCGTCTCGTCGTGTCCCCGCTCGCTCATCAATTCGAGCACGCGGCCCTCGAAGCGCCGCACGGCGTTGTTGAGCAGGCGGCCGATATTGGCATGCCGCCACGCAGTGCCGGATATCTTGGCTTTCACGAGATGTGCTTTCCGAATCGACCGATCGAGATCGTGCGAGGCTAACACAACAGGCAGCCCAGCGCGCTCGTACGGCCGATCAGTGCAGGTGTGTCGGCGGCGGGCGGCGTCGAACAAAACGCCGCCCGTCATCTCGTGTCTCGGGCGTTCTCGGTAGCGGACCGCGTCTTACTGCGAGCGATCCGAGGTCCAGCCCTTGTACTCGGCGACGTTGTCCCTGGTCACGAGCTTGGACGGCAGGAGCTCGACGGTCGAGGCGGGCTTCTGGCCGTTGAGAATGCCGACACCGACCTGCACGGCCCGCCGCGCCATGAAGAACGGGTCCTGCGAAGCCGAGGCCTGGATCTGCGGCGACTGCGGATCTTTCAGCGCCGCCTCGATATCGGGCGCGCCGTCGACCGCCGTGATGACGATGCCCGTGCGGTTCTGCTGGCGCGCCGCAAGGTCGGTGCCGATCGCCTGCGGATCGTTGATGGCGAAGATGGCGTCGATCTTGGGAAAGCGCGTCAGATAGCCCTGCGCGACGGTAAGACCGCCCTCGCGCGAGCCCTTGCCGTCCTGGTCGCTCGACAACACCTTGATTCCGGGATTCTTCGAGAAGACGTTCTTGCAGCCGACGACGCGGTCGATCACGGCGGAGACCTGCGGCCCGTTCTCGATGACGACGTCGCCCTTGCCGCCGAGCTTGTCGACGATGTACTGGCAGGAGATCTCGCCGGCCTGCACGTTGTTCGTGGTCACGGTGGCATCGGCGCCTTCGGCCGCGGTGTCGACGGCGACGACGACGATGCCTGCACCTTGCGCCTTCTTGATCGCCGGCCCGATCGCCTTGGGATCGCCGGGGTTGAGCAGGATCAGGTCGACGCCGGCGGCGATGAAATTGTCGATCTGGGTGACCTGCTTGCCGAGGTCGTATTCGAAACCGACCGCCGTGATCTTCACATTGGGATTGGTCTTCTTCGCCTCGAACTCGGCGCCCTTCGACAGGGCGACGAAGAACGGATTGCCCATCGATCCCAGCGAGACGCCGATCGACTTCAGCTCCTTGGCGAAGGATGGTGCGGTGCTTAGGGCAAGCGCCATGGCGGCGCCGGCGAGCGTGATCGTCTTCAACATGGACGTCCTCCCTGGTCTGTCTTCGTCTCCGGCGCGGCAGACCAGTTGCCGCAACGGAATCCCAAGCCATGCCAACTCAGCTGCGCCGAGCCCCTAAGTCCTGGCGGAGCCTTGCAGCCGGTAGCGATCCAGTGCCACCGCGCCGATGATCACCAGGCCCTTGATCACATATTGCCAGATGTCGGAGACACCGATGAGGATGAGGCCGTTCGACAGGACGGCGATGATCAGCGCGCCGACCAGCGTTCCCCAGATCGAGCCGATGCCGCCGACGAAGGAGGTGCCGCCGAGGATCACGGCGGTGATCGCATCGAGCTCATAGGATTGGCCGAGCTGAAGGCCGTTGGCCGCATAGAGCCGCGCCGCCTGCATGGCGCCGCCGAGCCCGGCGAAAAGGCCGGAAACACCGTAGACGAAGATCAGCACGCCCCAGACCTTGATGCCGGCAAGCCGCGCCGCGCTTTCATTGCCGCCCACCGCATAGATGTGCACGCCGAGTACGGTCCGGCGCAGCACCAGCCACGAAACGAAGATGACGAGCAGAGCGATCACGGAGAGCCACGGGATCGACGCGACGCCGGGAACGAGCGTCAGCGAGCCGTTGCCGATGAAGGCATAGGGAATGGATGGATTGAACACGGTGGTGTCGGCGCCGAGCAGTCGCGCCAGGCCGCGCACCGCGGTGAGCGAGCCGAGCGTGACGATGAAGGGCGGCAGCCGAAGGAGTGCAATCAGCGCGCCGTTGACGATACCGAAGCCGAGGCCCGTGAGCAGTGCGGCCGGCAGCCACAGCATCCCGAGCTCCGGCAGCTTGGAGAGCGTCAATCCGGCCATCGCGGAAGCCGCCAGGATCGAGCCGACCGAGAGATCGATGCCGCCGGTAAGGATGACGAAGGTCATGCCGGCGGCCAGCACGGTGTTCACCGCCGCCTGCTGCAGCACGATGCCGAGATTTTGCCCGGTGAAGAAGCGGCCCTCGGACAACACGTGGAAGCCGATGCAGAGGATCAGCAGCACCGGCAGCATGCCGAGTGCGCTGATCAGCATCCTCATCCGCTGGCGCCTTGTCTCTGCGGCAGCGCCATTGGTCGTCGTCGGCGCGGGCTTGGCCTGCAAGGCGCCATTGTCAGGCATCGAGATGCTCCATCCCCGTGGCTAGCGCCATGATGTCTTCCTGCGTCAGCGGCGAATTCGGGCCGCGGGTGACCTCACCGGCGATGTGCCCGGTACGCATCACGACGACGCGGTCGCAGATGCCGATGATCTCGGGCAGATCGGACGAGATGACGAGGATCGCGGTGCCGACCTTGGCGAGATTGTCGATGATCGAATAGATCTCGGACTTGGCGCCGACGTCGACGCCGCGCGTCGGCTCGTCGAGGATGAGGACCTTTGGCGCAATGGCGAGAAGGCGCGACAGCAGCACCTTCTGCTGGTTACCGCCGGACAGGCCTCCGGCGGGGACACCGACATTGGCGGCGCGGATGCTGAGGCCTGCGAAGGCCCGGTCGGCGCGCTCGCGCGCCTTGTCGCGGTCCAGGACCCAGCCGAGCTTGGCATCGCGCCCGAGCACGGCGAGGTTGATGTTGTCCAGGCACGACATGTCCAGGAACAGGCCGAGCGCCTTCCTGTCCTCGGTCAGATAGGCGATCCCGGCCTCGAGCGCCTCGCCCGGCGTGCGGATCTCGACCGGGCGTCCCTCCAGCTCGAGCCGGCCGGAGGTTTTGGGCGCCGCGCCGATGATGAGATGTGCAAGCTCGGTGCGGCCGGCGCCGATCAGGCCGGCAAGCCCGACCACCTCGCCCGCATGAACGGTCAGCGAGCACCCCTTGACGCGCTGGCCATCGGCCATGTCGATCGCCGCGAGCACGGGATGTCCTCGCCCCGCCTCCGGATCATGATCCTTCTTGTAGAACGAGGAGACGTCACGCCCGACCATCAGGCGGACGATGGTGTCGGCGCGAATGTCCTGCTTGTCGAGTGACCCGACCAGCCGGCCGTCGCGCAGCACGGTGACGCGATCGCCGAGCGCGTAGACCTCGTCCATGCGATGCGAGATGTAGATGATGGCAAGCCCCTCGGAGCGCAGCTGGCGGATCAGCGCGAACAGCCGCTCGCTTTCGGCGGCCGACAACGAGGTGGTTGGCTCATCCATGATCAGGATTTTTGATCTGGCGTGCAGCGCTCGGGCGATCTCGACCAGTTGCCGCTGGCCCATGGACAGATGCGCCACCAGCGTCGACGGCAGGAAATCTGCGCCCAGCCGCTTCAGGATCGGCCCGACGCCCTCGCGCATGGCGCCGCGCGCCAGCAAACCCGAGCGCGAGATCTCCCGGCCCAAATAGATATTCTCGGCAACGCTGAGATTGGGAGCCAGCGACAGCTCCTGATAGATGATGGAGATGCCCGCGGCGCGGCCGCCGAGCGGACCTTCGATCCGCACCGGGCTGCCCTCGATGCGGATCTCGCCGCCGGGATCGGGTCTGTACGCGCCGGACAGGATCTTCATCAGCGTCGATTTGCCGGCGCCGTTCTCACCCATCAGAGCATGAATTTCGCCGGCATAGACGGTGAGATCGACGGCACGCAGCGCCTTGATGCCAAAGAAGGTCTTTGAGACCCCGCGCATCTCCAGGATCGGATCGTTCATCGTGCCTCCCGGCGCACAATGCGTTTCCTACCCGCGTCTCAGTCATTCTTGTCAGCGCGGTTCGCGCATTAAACAAAAGGCCGCGGCACAGGGCAATACCGAACACACGGGAATGCAGCATCAAAGACGATGCTAGTGGCGCGGCCGATACAGTTCGCGCCAGGCGGGAAGCCGCTCGGCATAGGCATCGGCCAAGCCAGCGTCGGGTTCAAACGTCTCGACGCGCTGCGGCCGCGTGCACACGGCGGTGATTGCCTCACCCGTGACAGCAAGCCGCCCCAATCTTGCCGCACCGAACGCCGCGCCGGTCTCGCCTCCGGCGAAGCGATGGATCGGAACGTTCAACACGTTGGCCAGCACTGCGAGCCAGTACGGGGATCGTGAACCGCCGCCAATGACATCGGCTTCCGCAATTGCAGTGCCGGCATCGGCGAGCACGTCGCGGCAATCGGCAAGCGCGAAGGCAACGCCTTCGAGCACCGCCTGCACGATCATCCCGCGATCGGTGCCGTGGCTCAGGCCATCGAGCATGCCGCGCACGGCGGGATCGTCGTGGGGCGTCCGCTCACCCGCAAGATAAGGCAGGAAGCTCACCGGCGACGGTGCCTGCGGGCGCGCACCAAGCGGCGCCAGCAACTCGGCCTCGGTGACGCCGAACAGGCGCGCGGCCCAGGCGAGGCAGGAGGCGGCCGAGAGGATCGCGCCGGCTTGAATCCACATGCCGGGAATGGCGTGGCAGAACGTGTGCACGACGCGATCGGGATTGGCGGCTATTCTGTTGGTCGGCGCCAGCGAGGCCCCGAGGTTCCCAGCGATATGAACGCGGTTCCCGGCTCGATCGCGCCGATGCCGACGGCACCGGCCGGATTGTCGCCGGCGCCGCCCGCGATGATCGGCGTCCTCACCATGCCCCAGCGCCGCGCGAGCTCGCTGCGCAGCGTCGTTGCAGGCGCGCATCCCTCGACCAGACGCGGCATGTGCTCGCGCGTCAGGCCGGTCGCCGCTAAGGCTGCGTCCGACCAGTCGCGGCGCGCAGCGTCGAGCCACAGCGATCCCGATGCGTCCGAGACATCTTCGATGGCCTCGCCTGATAGCACCAAGCGCAAATAGGCCTTTGGCAGTAGGACGAGTTTCGTCGCCGCAAAGATCTCCGGCTCGTGCGTCGCGATCCAGAGCAGCTTTGGCGCGGTGAATCCGGCCATTGCCTTGTTGCCCGTCACCGCGCGCAAGTCGGGCCAGCGTTGCTCCAGGATACGACACTCGGCGGCAGAGCGGCCGTCGTTCCAGAGGATGCAAGGCCGTAGCGGCCTCAAGCTCGCATCGAGCAGCGTGGCGCCATGCATCTGGCCGGACAGCCCGATGCCCTCGACCGCCGCCAACGCGTCGGCGTGCGACGCCTTGAGGGCATCAAGCGTCGCAAAGGTCGCATCGATCCACTGCGCGGGGTCCTGCTCGTAATAGCCCGATTGCGGCGAGGTGGTCGCGAGCGGCCGGCTCTCGCTTGCAATCACGCGCTGGGCATCGTCGACGAGAACGGTCTTGACCGCCGAGGTGCCGAGATCGATGCCGAGATACATGGATGCTTCCGTTTACTTCGTCGCGTCGATCCATATCCCCGGCTCTGAACGCTCGCGGATATGAGCGACCAGGAAGTCGGAAAAGACTCTGATCTTGGCGGGCAGCCGAACGCGGTTTTGATAGGCGATGTTCATGGTGAGTAGCGGCAGCTCCCAGCCGCTCAGGACGGGCACCAGCCGGCCGGCCGCGATATCGCTCTGCACGATGTAGAGCGGCTGGATCAGGATGCCGAGCCCCGCGCGCGCTGCACCGCAGATGATCTGGCCGTCATTGCTGTCGAGCGTCGGCGCGATCCGGACGGTCTGCGTCGTGCTGCCCTTGCTTAGTCGCAGCGAATAGGGATCGTTGGCAAGGTTGTAGATCAGCATGTTGTGGCGGGCGAGATCGGCGGGGTGCTCCGGCAGGCCGTGCTTCTCCAGATATGACGGGGCAGCCGCGAGCACGCGGTGCATCTGGCCGATGCGGCGGACGACGATGTTGGAATCCGGCTCGTGCTCCCGCGTGCGGATCGCGACGTCGATGCCAGCCTCGATGAAGTCCAGATAGCGGTTCGCGCTGATGATCTGCACGCTGAGATCAGGATAGAGCGCGCGGAACGCCGGCAGCATCGGCGCGAGATAGATCATCGCGAAGGACAGCGAGCTCGTCACGCGCAACATGCCTTTTGGCGACAGCGCGCGATCGGAAACAGCGTCCTCGGCTTCGGCGAGTTCGTTCAGCAGCGTGCTGCAGCGCTGCAGCAGCTCCTGCCCTGCCTCAGTCAGCCATTGCCGGCGCGTGTTGCGCTCGATCAGCCGGACCGCCAGCCGATCTTCCAGCGCGCTGAGGTGACGGCTGGCGGCCGCATTCGACATCCGCAGGATTTCGGCGGCCTTGGACAGGCTGCCGAGCTCGGCGGTTTTGGAGAAGACTTCGAGTTGGAGCAGTCTGTCCATTTTTGCACAAATCGGAAAAGAGACTTACAAATTTTGACCTTTATTTCCGATTTCTGCAAGGCAAAATAGCCCCAACAAAGTAGAACGGCAGGCGAGGAAATCAGGAAATGTCGGGCCCGATCAGGCACATCGTGATGTGGCGGCTGCGCGGGGAGACCCCCGAGGAGCGCTCCGCCGCCCGGCTCAAGGTCAAGACCCTGTTCGAGGGCCTCAAGGGCCGGATCGACGGCCTCACGCATATCGAGATCGGCATGGACGTCAGTGCCGTCGACTACGCCTGCGACGTGGTGCTGTTCTCCGAGTTCACCGATCAGGCCGCGCTCAGTGCCTATGCCAACCACCCCGAACATCTGCGCGTGCGCGAGGCGCTTGGCGACTTGCGGATCGGGCGCTTCCAGGTCGATTATCCCATCAAAGAGACCGGCGCATGATCGGTTCGTTCACCTTTGAAAACCTGCCCTGCCGCGTCGTGTTCGGCAGCGGAACTCTGGCCGCGGCCAAGACCGAGGTCGAACGGCTCGGCGGCAAGCGCGCGCTGGTGCTGACGACGCCGCAGCAGGAGGCCCAAGGCAAGAGCCTGGGAACCGCGCTCGGCCCGCTCTATGCCGGCATTTTTCCCGGCGCCACCATGCATACCCCGGTCGAGGTCACGGAGCGCGCGCTCGCGGCGATGAAGGCCTGCGAGGCCGATTGCGTCGTCTCGCTCGGCGGCGGCTCGACCACCGGTCTCGGCAAGGCGCTGGCGCTGCGCACCGGAATCAACCAGCTCTGTATCCCCACCACCTATGCCGGCTCGGAGATGACGCCGATTGTCGGCCAGACCGAGAACGGCCTGAAGACCACGGTGCGCGACGCGGCGATCCTGCCGGAGACTGTGATCTACGATGTCGATCTTACCTTGACGCTGCCGGCGAGTTTGGCCGCGACATCAGGCATCAACGCGATCGCCCATGCGGTCGAGGCGCTTTATGCGCGCGACACCAATCCCGTGACGTCACTGATGGCGGAAGAAGGCATCCGCGCGCTGGCGCGTGCCTTGCCGGCCATCGCTGCCAGAAGCGACGACCGCGAGGCCCGCACCGAGGCGCTCTATGGCGCCTGGCTGTGCGGCGTCTGCCTCGGCACCGTCGGCATGGCGCTGCATCACAAGCTCTGCCACACGCTCGGCGGCACCTTCGATCTGCCGCATGCCGAGACCCACACCATCGTGCTGCCGCATGCGCTGGCCTACAACGCGCCGGCCGTGCCCGATGCGATGTCGCGCATCTCCCGCGCGATCGGTGCGGCCGATGCATCGCAAGGACTCTACGATCTCGCCAAGCGGCTCGGTGCGAAGCTGGCACTCCGCGATGTCGGAATGCCGGAAAGCGGCATCGACAAGGCGGCCGATCTTGCCGTTACCAACGCCTATTGGAATCCGCGCCCGCTCGAGCGCAATGCCATCCGCGACCTGATCGCACGCGCCTGGGCCGGCGAGCCGCCGGGCGCCGTCAAACCGGCGACTTGAAGCATGCGGCGCACGCTGATCAGATCGGCCACCGTCATCAGCATGGATGACGCGATCGGCGACCTCGGCACCGGCGATGTGCTGGTCGAGGGCAGCCGTATCGTCGATGTGCGCCCGTCGATCGACGTCGCGGCCGACACGGAGATTATCGACGGCAAGGGGCGCATCGTCATCCCGGGGCTGATCAACGCGCACATGCACACCTGGCAGACGGGCTTGCGCGGCTTTGCCGCGAACTGGACGCTGCTGGAATATTTCCGCCGCATGCATGCCGGTCTCGCGACCGTGTTCCGGCCCGAGGACATTTACATCGCGACCGTCGTCGGCGCTCTGAACCAGATCAACCACGGCGTCACCACGCTGGTCGACTGGTGTCACAACAATCCGACGCCTGATCATACGGACGCCGCCGTGCGCGGCCTGATCGAGAGCGGCATTCGCGCCGCCTTCTTCCACGGCTCGCCGAAACCCGAGCCGAAGCCCGGCGAGCCCCATTTCTCGGAAGTGCCGCATCCGCGCCGCGAGGTCGAGCGGCTGCTGGCCGGCTCCCTCGCCGACCGCGATGGCCTCGTCACGCTTGGGCTCGCCATTCTCGGCCCGCATTACTCGACGCTCGACGTCGCCACGCACGATTTCCGCCTGGCGCGGGAGCTGAACCTGATCGCATCCATGCATCAGGGTGGCGGCCCGGCCAAGACGCCCGGCGGCTGGGAGAAGCTGATCGAGGCCGGCCTCGTCGGCCCCGGCGTCAACATCGTCCATGGCAACGATCTGCCGGACGATCTGCTGGACCGGATGATCGATCTCGGCGTGTCCTTCTCGGTCACGCCCGAGAACGAGATGATCCAGGGCCACGGCTTTCCGATCACCGGGCGGCTCCTGAAGCGCGGCGTGCGGCCCACGATTGGCATCGATCTGGAATCGGTGCTGGCCGGTGATCTGCTTTCCGCCACGCGCGTCGCGCTGTCGATGCAGCGGGCGCTCGACAATGCGGAATCGCGTCAGGCAAGCGGCACCATTCCGGCGACGACCACGATCCCCGTGCGCGAGGCGCTGCGCTGGATCACGACGGAAGGCGCCCGCATGCTCGGCCGCGAGCACCAGATCGGCTCGCTGACGCCGGGCAAACTCGCCGACCTCGTCATCATCAACGCGTCCGATCTCAATCTTTATCCGGTGCACGATCCGGTCGCGACCGTGGTGATGCAGACGAGCCTTGCCAATATCGAGGCCGTCATGATCGGCGGCGCCTGGAAGAAGCGGGACGGCCGGCTGCTGGTCGAGGAGCTGGAGGCGAAGAAGGAGCTGCTGGCGCAATCCGGCCGGCGGCTGGTTCAGGACATCGAACGACAAGGACGCGCCGCCTGAAGGCGCCAATGGACAACAACAATGACAGACGCTTCGAAGAATGTTGCTTTCATCGGGATCGGCAAGATGGGACTGCCGATGTCGGCGCTCGTCGCCAAGGCCGGCTACGCCGTCACTGCGTTCGACCGGAGCGCGCTGCGACTCGACGAGGCTCGCGCGCAGGGCATTGCGATTGCCGCCTCGCCCACCGACGCCGTAAGCGGCAAGGCTGCCGTCGTCACCTCCTTGCCCGACGATGCCGCCCTGCGCGGCGCGCTGCTCGGGCCCACCGGCCTGATCGCGGCGATGGCGCCCAAAACCGTTCTGATCGAGACCAGCACCGTGAGCGTCGAGGCCTCGACTGAAGTTGCGGCTGCAGCGCAGGCGCGCGGCATCGCCTATCTGCGCTCCCCGGTTTCCGGCAACGCCAGCATCGTTCATACCGGCGCACTGACCTGCTTCGTCTCGGGGCCGAAGGACGTCTTCGAGAGTGTAAGGCCGCTGTTCGCCGCCTTCACCCGCGCCCAGACCTATCTCGGGCCGGCCGAGGAAGCACGCTACGCAAAGCTCTCGGTCAATCTGATGATCGCGGTGTCGGCGGCGATGATGGCGGAGAGCCTGGCGCTGGCCCGTAAGGGCGGCATCGCCTGGCAGGACATCTTGAAGGTGCTCGACGACAGCGCGGTCGCTTCTCCCATGGTGAAGTACAAGACTGCGCCGCTACGCACACGGGACTTCGAGTCCACCTTCTCCTGCAAGCAGATGGCCAAGGACCTCGATTTGATCCTGGGCGCCGGCCACGCCGTCGGCGTGCCGTTGCAGCTCGCAGCGCAGGTGCGCGAGACCTACGGCTCGCTGGTCGCCCAGGGCGACGGGGATACCGACTTCATCGCGACCGTCAAGCATCTGGAGCGCCTATCCGGGCTCGGCGAGCCGAAACTCTGATCGCGGAGATACCCATGCGTAACTTCAACGAGAACACGATCACGGAAGCGGTGCTGGAACGGATCGCGGGCGCAACCGATCCGCGCATCAAAGAGGTCAGCGAGGCGCTGGTGCGGCACCTTCACGCCTTCGTCCGCGAGATCCGGCCCACCCAGAAGGAATGGGAGTACGGCATCGACTTCCTGACCCGTACCGGGCATATGTGCGACGACAAGCGCCAGGAGTTCATCCTGCTGTCGGACACGCTCGGCGTCTCCATGCTCGTCGACGCCATCAACCATCCGGTGCCGGAAGGTGCGACCGAGACCACCGTGCTCGGCCCGTTCTTCGTCCAGGCTGCGCCGGAGAAGGACAGCGGCGCGGATATCTCCGGCCCGATGGAGGGCGATCCGATGCTGGTCACCGGCTCGGTCTCGACCGTCGATGGCAAGCCGCTCGCGGGCGCCGTCGTCGACGTCTGGCATTCCGACGATGACGGCTATTACGACGTGCAGCAACTCGACGAGATCGGCAATCTCGCGATGCGCGCGCGTTTCCACACCGACGCCAATGGTCGCTTCCATTTCTGGTCGATCAAGCCGGCCGCCTATCCGATCCCGCATGACGGCCCGGTCGGCGACATGCTGGAGGCGCAAGGACGCCATCCCTGGCGTCCGGCGCATGTGCATTTCATGATCTCTGCGCCGGGCTTCGAGCAGCTCGTGACGCATGTGTTTGTCGCCGGTGACAAATATCTCGACAGCGACGTGGTGTTCGGCGTCAAGGACAGCCTGATCCGCGAATTCACGCGGCATCCCGGCGGCCGTGCGCCGGATGGTCGCATGGTGGAGCGCGACTATTTTCATCTCAACTATGATTTCGGCCTGAAGCAGGTTGCGAGCAGCGCAAGAGCTGCCTAAGCCGAACGACAACGCAGCGGACCAACAAGAGTCCGTGAACCGGAGCGAACAGGGAGCAAGGATGGGACCGCGGGTCAGCACGAGCATTTTGGCCGATCGCCTCACCGGCATGATCGGCCCGCGCGCGAGCGTTGCGCGCGGCGTGCTCGATCAGCATGGGCAGAGCGAATCGCATTATCGCAACTTGCCGCCCGACATCGTCGTCTTCCCCGAGACGACGCAGGAGGTGGTCGAGATCGTGAAGCTGTGCGCGGGCGCAGGCATGCCGATCGTCCCGTTCGGTGCTGGGACCTCGCTCGAAGGCAATGCGGCTTCGGTCGCAGGCGGCGTCTGCTTCGACTTCGCGCGCATGAACAAGGTGCTGGCGGTACACGACAGCGACATGGACGTCGTGGTGCAGCCCGGCATCACGCGCAAGCAGCTCAATGCGGAGCTGCGCAATACCGGCTTGTTCTTCCCGATCGATCCGGGTGCGGACGCTTCGATCGGCGGCATGACCTCCACGCGTGCCTCCGGCACCATGGCCGTGCGCTACGGCACCATGAAGGACAATGTCATGGCGCTGGAGGTGGTGCTGGCCGACGGCCGCATCATCCGCACCGCAAAGCGCGCGCGGAAGTCGGCCGCGGGCTACGATTTGACGCGCATGTTCGTCGGCGCCGAAGGCACGCTCGGCGTCATCACCGAGATCACGTTGAAGGTTCACCCCGCCCCGCAGGCGATCTCGGCCGCGGTGTGCAGCTTCGATACCCTGCACGACGCCGTCGACACCGCGATCTCCGTGATCCAGTCCGCGATCCCCGTGGCGCGCGTCGAGCTGCTCGACGACGTCATGATGCGCGGCATCAACGCCTACGCCAAGCTCGGCTATCGCGAAGCGCCCACCCTGTTCTTCGAATTCCATGGCTCGGAAGCCTCCGTCGCCGAGCAGGCCGAGGCCGCGCAGGCCATCGCCGCCGACCATGGCGGCCATGGCTTCGCCTGGGCCAAGGCGCCGGAAGACCGCAGCCGGCTCTGGCATGCGCGCGACAACACGCTCTATGCCGGCCTCGGCCTGCGGCCCGGCGCACGCGCCGTGATCACCGACGTCTGCGTGCCGATCTCGCGGCTGGCGGAATGCCTGACCGAGACGCGGCGCGACGCGGATGAGCACGGCTTTATCGCGCCGATCGTCGGCCATGTCGGCGATGGCAATTTCCACATGCTGATCCTGATCGATCCGGCGAAGCCCGAGGAGGCCGAAGGCGCCAAGGCGCTCCAGGCCCGCATGGTCTCCCGTGCGATCGCGATGGACGGCACCTGCACCGGCGAGCACGGCATCGGGCTCGGCAAGATCGACTATCTCACCGACGAGCTCGGCGAGGCCGTCGATGTGATGCGGCAGATCAAGACCGCGCTCGATCCTGATGGACTGATGAATCCGGGTAAGATTTTTGCTGCCGGAGCCAAGGCATGAGCGACGCGCTCCCGATCGAGGTCACCTCGCCTGTCCCGCTGCTGGAGCTGCGTGGCATCAGCAAGGAGTTTCCCGGCGTCAAGGCGCTGGATGACGTGTCCTTTGCCGTCTACCCCGGCGAAGTCCACATGCTGCTGGGCGAGAACGGCGCCGGCAAGTCGAGCCTGATGAAGGTGCTGTGCGGCGCCTACCGCGCCGACGCCGGCGAGTTCTACCACGAGGGCGAGAAGGTCGCGATCGCATCGACCGCCGATGCGCGGAAGCTCGGCATTGCCGTGATCTTCCAGGAGTTCTCGCTCGTCCCCTATCTCGATATCGCCCAGAACATCTTCCTCGGGCGCGAGCCGAAGGGCCGTATCCCCGGTACCATCGACCGCCGCGGGATCCTGGCGGACGCAAAGCGCGTGCTCGACACGATCGGCTTCGATATCGATCCCTCCACCACCGTCGACAAGCTCGGCGTGGCGCAGCAGCAGATGGTCGAGATCGCAAAAGCGATCAGCCAGAATGCCCGCATCCTCGTGATGGACGAGCCCACCGCGGCGCTGTCCGACCGCGAAACCGAACTGCTGTTCGCGCTGATCGCGCGGCTAAAGGCCGACGGCGTGTCGATCGTCTACATATCGCACCGCATGGCCGAGGTGTTCGCGCTCGGCGATCGCATCACCGTGCTGCGCGACGGCCGTCGCATCGACGGGGTTCGCCCTGCCGATGTCACGCCGGATCAGCTCGTCCGCATGATGGTCGGCCGCAACGTCGACATGACCTATCCGCGCAATTTTGCCGACAAGCCCGGCGACGTCCTGCTGCAGGTCAAGGGCCTGACCGCGTCCACCGGCATCTCCGACATCAACATCGAGGTGCGCCGGGGCGAGATCGTCGGCCTGTGCGGCCTGGTCGGCTCCGGCCGCAGCGAGGTCGCGCGCGCCATCTTTGGCGCTGATCCCATGACATCAGGCGAGATCATCTTCGACGGCAAGACCATCTCGGGCGAGCCGGATCTCGCCGCCCGCCGCGGCATTGCGCTGATCCCGGAGAGCCGCAAGAGCGAGGGTCTCGCGCTGCTCCGGTCGGTCGGCGATAATCTGGTGGTGTCCGCGCTCAAGAAGCTCTTTCCGAGCGGCCTGTTCGACCAGCGCAGCGCGCAGCGCACGTCCGACGGCCTGATCCGGCAGCTGCGGATCGCTACCCCGAGCGCGCGGCAGACTGTCGGCCTGCTCTCCGGCGGCAACCAGCAGAAGGTCGTGATCGGCAAGTGGCTGGCGGCCGGCTCAAAACTCTTCATCTTCGATGAGCCGACGCGGGGCATCGACATCGGCGCCAAGTCGGAAATCTTCGCCCTGATCGATCGGCTCGTCGCGGAAGGCGCTGCGGCGTTGATGATCTCGTCCGAGCAGGTCGAGATCTGCCATGTCTGCGACCGCGCCTATGTGATGCGCGAGGGGCGCATTGCCGGACATTTGACGCGCAGCGAATTGACGGAGGAGAACATCGTGCGACTGGGGATGCATCATGCGTGAAGCCGCGGTCGTCTCGGAGCCCAATCCGCTGCAGCGCATTCCCGGCGTTGCCATCGTGCTGGTGCTGCTGATTGCGCTGTTCAGCGTCATCGCGCCCGGCTTCCTGTCGGTCGCCAATCTCTCCAATGTGCTGGTGCAGTCGACCATCCTGACCATGCTCGCGCTGCCGATGACCTTGATCATCATGACCGAGGGGCTCGATCTGTCGATGGGCGCGGTGCTGACGCTGACTTCGCTTTGCGTCGCGATCGTCTCGCTCGCAACCAAGTCGATGCTGCTCGGCCTTGGTGCCGGCCTCCTCGTCGGCGCCGCATTCGGCGTCGCCAACGGCTGGCTGGTCGCCATTCTCGGCATTCCGCCCTTCGTCGCGACGCTCGGCACGCTCGGCATGGCGCAAGGCCTGTCGCTGATCGTCAGCGACGGCCAGAGCGTGGTCGGCATCCCCCACAGCGTGCGCGACATCTATTCGGCGGCGCTTCTGGGCGTGCCTGTGCCGATCGTGATGGCACTGGTGACCTATGCGGCCTTCCACGGCCTGCTCTATCACACCCGCTTCGGCACCTACATTTTCGCGCTCGGGGGAAATCGCGAGGCGCTGCGCTATGCCGGCCTCTCGCCGAACCGGCTGCTGATCGCGGTCTATGCGATCGGCGGCGTCATGGCCGGGATCGCCGGCCTGTTGATGACCGCGCGGATGAATTCAGGGCACCCGACCGCAGGCCTTGGCCTCGAGTTCGATGCCATCGCGGCGGTCGCGGTCGGTGGCACCTCGTTTGAGCGCGGCAATGGCTGGCTGCTCGGCACGCTCCTCGGCGTTCTCTCGGTTGGCGTGCTGCGCAACGGGTTGAACCTGATCTCGCTGCCATCCTCGGTGCAGGTCGCAAGCGTCGGCGTGCTCGTGATCGTTGCCCTGTTCCTCGATGGCCTCAGGAGCCGCGCATGACCGACATCACCAAAGAGGCGATGATGCCGCCCCGCTCGTTCCTGTCGCAGGATGCCATCCAGGTGTTCTATCGCCTGCTGGCCGCGCTCTTGATCTGTGCGGTGCTCGCCGTGCTCAGCGATTCCTTCCTGAGCCTCGGCAACATCCTCAATGTGCTGAGACAAGCGAGCCTGACCTTCTTCATCGCCTCCGGCCTGACGCTGGTGGTGCTGACCGCAGGCCTCGATCTCTCGGTCGGTGCCAATGTCGCGCTGTCGGCCTGTATCGCCGGCACCGTGATCCACAAGACCGGCTCGCCGGCGCTCGGCATCCTCACCGGGCTTGCCTGCGGCGGCATCGTCGGCCTCCTCAACGGCATCATGGTCACCGCGCTGCGCATCCCCTCGTTCATCGCCACCTACGGCATGCTCTGGGTGCTGAACGGCCTCACCTACTGGTACATGGCGGGCGAGACCCTTCACGGCTTCCCCGCAGGCTTCCGCCAGATCGGCAGCGGCTATCTGTTCGGCCTGCCGATCCCGGTCTATCTGCTGCTGGTGTTTCTCGGGATCGGAACGCTGTTCGCGCAGCGGACGATCTGGGGCCAGGAGATCTATGCGATCGGCGCCAATCCGGTCGCGGCACGGCTATCAGGCATCCCCGTCGCGCGGCGCCTGCTGCTGGTCTACGCCGTCTCCGGCACCATGGCGGGGCTCGCCTCGATCATCTTCCTGTCGCGCCTCAATTCGGCCGAAGCCGACATCGGCGAAAGCCTGACGCTGCCGGCCATCGCGGCCGTGCTGATCGGCGGCACCTCGCTGTTCGGCGGCGTCGGCACCGTGTTCGGCACCTTCATCGGCGCACTGATCCTGACGCTGGTGCTGAACGGCATGAATCTCCTGTCGGTCAGCGCCAACTGGCAGCCGCTGGTGACAGGCATCATCGTCATTCTCGCGGTCTGGCTCGATATGAAGACCCGCCGCCGCGCGCAATGAGTTCTCGGAAATCCAACAAGCAAAATCAGGGATGGAGGCAATATGAAATTGAGACTGGACTATCTGGCGCTACCGCTGCTGATGGCGGCTGCGTTCACCACTGAGGTACGCGCCGACGGCGAGACCATCGCGGTCTTCACCAAGAACCAGACCAATCCGTTCTTCCAGACGGTGCGGGTCGGCGCCGACAACATGGCGAAGGCGCTGAACGCGAAGACGCTTCAGTACATCCCGACCAAGCCGGACTCGATCCCAGAGCAGCTCAGCCAGATCGAGGACGTCGTGGTGAAGAAGCCGAGCGCGATCGTCTTCACGCCTGTCGACTACAAGGCGATGGTGCCGGGCGTCGAGAAGATCAACGACGCCAAGATCCCGGTCATCAACATCACCGACCGCTCCGCGGGCGGCAAATTCCTCTCCTTCGTCGGCGCCGACGATTACAGCCTCGGGCTCGAGACCGCGCGCTTCCTGCTCAAGACGCTGGGCGGCAAGGGCAACATCGTCATCATCGAGGGCGTCAAGGGCTCGCTGACCAATGTCGATCGCGTCCGCGGGTTCAACGACGCGCTGAAGGAAGCGCCCGGCGCCAAGCTCCTGGCTTCGCAGCCCGGTAACTATCAACGGCTCCAGGCGCTTCAGGTGATGGAGAACCTGATGCAGTCGAATTCGCAGATCGACGGCGTGCTCGCCGCCAACGACGCCATGGCGGTCGGCGCGATCGAGGCGCTCGACGGCGCCAACCGCAAGGCGCAGGTGATCGGCATCAACGGGACCAAGGAGGCGATCGACGCGATCAAGTCCGGCAAGCTGCTCGCCAGCGGCGACTACAACGGATTCGCGCAAGGCTGCCTCGGCACCATGATGGCTGTCCGCGCCCTGCGCAATCAGCCTGTCATCAGCGAGATCGTGCTGAAGCCGACCGTCATCACCAAGGACAATTTTGGGCCGTTCGACGTCCCGCTGGAGCAGCGGACCTGCCCGACCTTCGAGGACGCCGGCAAGCTCGGCGGCAAGTAGATCGCCCGATCACGATGAACCCGGACGGCCGCCCCTCGCGGCCGTCCCAAGAACGAAGCCAAGAAACGGAGACCACCATGCTGTTCGCCATTCACGCCCTCGACCGCACCGGCGCGCTGCCGACCCGGCTCGCCAATTACGACGCCCACAAGGCCTTCCTGAGCGATACCTCGCGTTTCGGCATCAAGATTGTGATGTCGGGGCCGCTCGTCTCCGACGACGGCGCGACCATGATCGGCAGCCTGTTCCTGGTCGAAGCCCCCACGCGTGCGGAAGTCGAGGCCTTTAATCGCGCCGATCCCTTCGCAGCGGCCGGCATCTGGGAGAAGGTGACGATCACCGGGTTCATCCGGCGACAAGGATAGAGGCGATCCCCAGCCCGGTCGTGTGTGTGCCGCATCGACCTTCCCAAGCGCAGCCTTTGTCCGCAGCCAGAGGTCCTGTATAATACTCGCAAGGAGGGATCGCGATGAAGGCTTTCATCCTTGCCTGTGTTGCGACGGTCGTCATCACGATGGCTGGAGTTGCCGTGCTCGACAGCGTACAGCTCCCCGTGGCAGAGGCCTTTTCGACGACGGGCGTGCGGCTTTAGGCCCTACTCCGTATGCACTATTCGGCCGCCGACGCAGCATGGCGAGGCTGCGGCCGAGAATCGTTCGGGCCGGTCCGTGCCGACTCCTGGTCGAGCCACAGGCTATGGTGCTCGCGCGCCCAGTTGACATCCACCTCGCCTGATCCCATCGCCTCGAAGGCACCTTCCATCCCGATCGTGCCTATGTAGATGTGGGCGAGCATCGCGGCGATAAACAGCACGGCCACGACGGCGTGAACGATCTGGGCCATCTGCATGCCCTCGATCCCCGTCACGTAGAACGGGAACATCAGCACGTAGCCCGTCGCGGCCACGAGTCCACCGCCGATCACAACGATCCAGTAGATCCCCTTTTGACCCGCGTTGAAACGGCGAGCCGGCGGATGATCATGACCGAACAGGCCGCCTCCGCGCTTGATCCACTCCAGATCGACCTTGTTCGGGATATTACCGCCGATCCACATCAGAAAGATCAGCACGACGCCGATCGTGAAGGGAAAGCTCAGGTAGTTGTGCGCGTATTTTGCCCATTGCGACCATTCCGAGAAGGCCTCAAATCCAATCAGCGGAAGCAGCAGTGGCCGCCCGAACGTGACGTTCAATCCCGAGATCGCCAGGATAATGAAGCAGGTCGCGGTCATCCAGTGCACGAAACGCTCGAAGGTGTTGAACCGCACGATGGTGCGGCCGGATCGTCCGCTTTCGAGGCGGACCATGCCGCGTGTCAAATAGAAGATGACCAGCACCGCAAGCATGCCGAGCACTGCAACGCCGCCGATCCACCGCAGCGCGACGTTGCGGAATTCACGCCATTCGCGGCCGGCAGGTTGCATCAGCACGCCGGAGCGCTGGTCGGGGATGCTGACGCGTCCCTGGATCCGGTCCATCTCTTGCAGCAACTGGCGCTCGTTCACCGAGCTCGCCGTCGGATTGACCTGCTGGGCCGGCGACGGCACCGGAGCTGCCATGACCAACAGAAGCAACGCCCACGCGCCGATGGCTGGTCGAATGAACCTTGCGAATGAGGACATGTACTCCTCCCGGCATTTGTACGATGGCGCGCGGCGCCTTCAGGACTCGATTGTTTCGCGATAGGCGGTCTTCCAGCCCCATGCGCCGGAGCCATAGCCGCGCTTCAACACGCGCTCCTTGTAGATCTGGGCGATGATCTCGCCGTCGCCGGCCAGCAGCGACTTGGTCGAGCACATCTCGGCGCACAGCGGCAGCTTGCCCTCGGCCAGGCGGTTCGCGCCGTATTTTTCGTATTCCTCCTTGCTGCCGTCGGCCTCGGGACCGCCGGCGCAGTAGGTACATTTGTCCATTTTTCCGCGCGAGCCGAAATTGCCGACCTTCGGATATTGCGGCGCGCCAAACGGACAAGCGTAGAAGCAATAGCCGCAGCCGATGCAGAGATCCTTGGAGTGCAGGACCACGCCATCGGCGGTGGTATAGAAACAGTTCACCGGGCACACCGCCGCGCACGGAGCATCCGTGCAGTGCATGCAGGCCATCGAGACCGATCGTTCACCCGGCTTGCCATCGGCGATGGTGACGACCCTGCGACGGTTGATGCCCCAGGGGACCTCGTGCTCGTTCTTGCAGGCCGTGACGCAGGCGTTGCACTCGATGCAACGGTCGGCGTCGCAGAGAAACTTCATACGTGCCATCGTCGTTGCTCCTTATGCCGCCGCGATCTGGCAGAGAGTGACCTTGGTCTCCTGCATGTTCGTCGCGGGATCGTATCCGTAGGTGGTGATCGTGTTCGCGCTTTCACCGAGCACGATCGGGTCGGTGCCCTTCGGGTAGTTGCCGCGGAGATCCTTGCCCGCAAGCCAGCCACCGAAGTGGAAGGGCATCCAGGCAACTCCCTTGCCGACGCGTTCGGTGACGAGCGCCTTCATCCTTGCCCGGGAATTGTTCTCGGCTCCCGTGACCCAGACCCAGCCGCCATCCTTGACGCCGCGCTCGGCGGCGTCGGCAGGGTTGATCTCGATGAACATGTCCTGCTGCAATTCGGCGAGCCACGGATTGGTCCGGGTCTCCTCGCCGCCGCCCTCATATTCGACCAGACGGCCGGAGGACAGGATGAGCGGGAACTGCTTTGCAATTCCCTTCTCCACCGCGGCCTTCTGCACGGAGAAGCCGATATTGGGCATCCGGAACTGCTTGGCGTCGGGCAGCGTGGGGTATTTGGCGACAAGATCGACGCGCGGCGTGTAGATCGGCTCGCGATGAACCGGGATGGGATCGGGCAAGCCGAAGGCATGCATGCGCGCCTTGCCGTTGCCATAGGGAACGCAGCCATGCGCCAGCGCGACGCGCTGGATGCCGCCCGACAGGTCGAGCGCCCACGACACCGCGTCCGGAGTGGCCGGGTTGACCTTGTTGATCACCGCCATTTCCGCTTCGGTGAGCTCGGTGTCCCAGCCGAGCTTCTTCAAGCTCGCGAGCGTAAATTCCGGATAGCCGTCCTGGATGCCCGACCCCAGCGAGTACGAGCCATCCGCGAGCAGGCTCACCTTGCGCGTCGTGCCGTCCGGCAGCTTCTCCTCGCGCTCGACGCCGAACCGCGGCCGGAACGTGCCGCCGCCATCCATCACGTGCAGATTGGTATTGTAGAGCAGCGGCGTGCCGGGATGCTTGACCTCCGGCGATCCCCAACATGGCCAAGGCAGGCCGTAATAGTCGCCGCCGACCTCTGGATCGTCCTTCGGCGCGCGCATCGTCAGCATGTCGAACTTGGCCTGGTTCTTCATGTGCGCCTTGAGGCGCTCGGGCGATTGCCCGCAATAGCCGGTCGACCAGCTGCCGCGGTTCATCTCGCGCAGCACATCTTCGGCTTCAGGCAGATTGTTCTCGATCTTGATCTTCTTGAACATCTGGTCGGCGAAGCCGAGCTTCTTCGCCATCAGATAGATGATTTCGAGATCATCCTTCGACTCGAAGATCGGCTTCACGATCTGCTCGCCCCATTGCAGCGAGCGGTTGGAGGCGACGCGCGAGCCCTTGCACTCGAACTGCGTGGCGACCGGCAGGATGTAGATGCCATCCTTGCGCCCCGCTTCGACCGCCAGCGAGGCCCAGGTCGTCGGGTGCGGGTCGGCGATGACGAGCAGATCGAGTGCCTTCAGGCCGTTGAGGGATTCAGGAATGCGGGTGATGCTGTTGGAGGCGTGTCCCTGCACGAACACCGCCCTGACATTGTCCTTCTGCGCGACCTGATCCTTCGGCAGCGTCGCCGCTTCGAACCAGCGGGTCAGCGGGATGCCCGGCGTTTCCATGATCTGCTTGGAGTCGAAGCGCGACTTCAGGAAGTCATAGTCGACCTCCCAAACCCGCGACCAATGCTTCCAGGCGCCCTCGGCGAGGCCGTAGTAGAACGGCAGCGTGACGATATCGAGCCCGACGTCGGTGGCGCCCTGCACGTTGTCGTGGCCGCGGAAGATGTTGGCTCCCTTGCCCTCTCCGCCGACATTGCCGGTCATCAGCAGCAGGATGCAGCTGGCGCGCACGTTGGCGGTGCCGACGGTCTTCTGGGTCTGTCCCATGGCCCAGATCAGCGTGGCCGGCTTCTCGGTGGCGAACATCTTGGCGACGCGCTTGAGCTGCTCGCCGGGAATGCCGGTGACTCGCTCGACTTCGTCCGGAGTCCACTTCTCGACCTCCTTCTTGAGGTCGTCAAAACCGTAGACGCGCTGCCGGATGAACTCCTTGTCCTCCCAGCCGTTCTGGAGGATGTGCCACATCATGCCGTAGAGTATGGGGATGTCCGTCCCCGGCCGCATCCGCACATATTCGGTCGCATGCGCGGCGGTGCGCGTCAGGCGCGGATCGATGACGACGAAGTTGGCCTTTTGCAGTTCCTTCCCCTCGAGCAGGTGCTGCAGCGACACCGGATGCGCCTCCGCCGGATTGCCGCCCAAAATCATCTGCGTCTTCGCATTGCGGATGTCATTGTAGCTGTTGGTCATCGCGCCGTAGCCCCAGGTGTTGGCGACGCCGGTGACTGTGGTCGAATGGCAGATGCGGGCCTGGTGATCGGTGTTGTTGGTTCCCCAGAATGCGCCGAGCTTGCGGAATAGGTAGGCGCCTTCATTGGTCATCTTGGCCGAGCCGAGCCAATAAACGGAGTCAGGGCCCGACTTCTCGCGCACAGCCTGAAGCTTGTCTCCAATCTCGTTGATCGCGGTATCCCAGGAGACGCGGGTCCACTGGCCACCCACCAGTTTCATCGGATAGCGCAGCCGCCGCTCGCTGTGCACGAGCTCACGCACGGAGGCGCCCTTGGCGCAATGCGAACCGCGATTGATCGGCGAATCCCAACTCGGCTCCTGGCCGATCCATACCCCGTTCAGGACCTCGGCCGTGACCGTGCACCCGACCGAGCAATGCGTGCAGATGCTCTTGCGGACGGTCGCGCCCGCGGTGAGCGGGCCGGCCACGGCCGCTTCCGCCTTGCGCACGCCACCGACCGGCAGCGTGCCGAGCGCGGCGAGCGCGCCACCGGCAAGACCGGATTTTCGCAGGAAGCTGCGGCGGTCGAGACTGCCGGCCTGCCCCGCAAGGGACTCGGCAACGGAACCATGGCGCAGGGAATGCTGGTTTGTTCGCTTGATCAGCACGGTCAACCTCCCTTGGCCGGATAACGATTGACGCGATAGAAGGCCTTGACGTGATCGGTTTCCTTGTAGCGCGCCTTGCGCTTCTCATCGTTGGTTTCGCTGTCAGCGTGCGCGGCCCCGACCAACGGTGTCGCAAGCGTCGCGCCGGCGCCCACCGTGCCGACGCCGACCTTGCGCAGGAAATCGCGACGCCCGACTGTGGTTTTCCTGTCTTCACTCATCGCATCTCTCCTGGACCTGCCGGTGCAGGTCAGTTGGCGAACGTGAATGCTTCCGTCTCGATGTCGATAAAGGCGCGACCGAGCGCGCCGACCGTACGATAGAAGATGGCGTTCTCCGCGCGCTCGATGTCGGCGAACAGCCGACCGATCCAGGGCCCGACGTGCTTGTCGAAGAATGCGTGCTGCGCCTCGAACGACGCCGGGAAGCGGCCTCCCGCAAAGCCCGCCATGACCTCGCACAGGATGCCGGCGTGATCTTCCGGCTCCGGATTGTTCGCGGCACGCTCGATCCCAAGCGCAGCGAGGTCGGCGCGCAAGCGTGACAGCGGCCGCTCGTTGAGAAATCCGGTCAGGTAATAGGAGGCATAGGGCAGGAGCTCGCCGCGACCGAGACCGACGAACAGGTCGAAATATTCACGTTCGACCTTCGCTGGGACTGCATTGGCGGCGGCTTCAGCCAGCGCGGCATGCGCGCGTCCGAGCGGCGTCGCATCGCCCGTCAATGCGGCCAGTTGATCAAGTAGCCTTCCTGATGGTGCCGCGAGCAAGAGAGTCGCGAGCAGCAAATATTCCTGCGCACGCGCCGCATCGACGGGTTCAATCGGAACTTCGGGCAGAAGCGGCGGCTCGCTGTACAAATCAGGCCGCAAGTCATTGCGCGATACGCCGGTGGCCGCTTCGACCGCAACCACCCGTTGTGCGGGCACCTTTGTCCAGTTCGAAACGGAGGGTTGGCTAATGCCGATTTTGCGCGCAAGTCCTGCCACGCCGCCCGCGGCGTCAATGGCTCGCTCAAGGCCGTCATCACGCACGTGGACCTCCCATCCAAGTCCCAGGTGCTGATTTTTCTTTTTCTACAAAGCGCTAGACCAAGCGTAGTCCTGGCCCAACAGAGGGTCAATCGCCTCCCATAGTTTGAGGCTATGGTCTTTCGTTGGGGAGTCCTAGGGGGGCAGCGCGCCGCCATGCGTGCGGCGAGGAACCGACAGCTGTTCACTTCCAGTGCTTTCGGCGACTGTTAGTTGCGCTGCAGCAGGAGCAGGTGCGGGGCGCGCTTCCTCTTCGGCCACGATCTCGACATTTGATCTCTCAACCTCGGGCAATTCCCGCGAAGAATCCGCGACTTCAACCGGAGTCTCGGACAGCGCCTCGGCCGACTTGCTGATGCCGCCGATGATCCTGTCCACGAACGCGGCCAGTTCTGCTTCCGAACAATCCAGCGGCCCAAAGCCCGGCATTGCGGAGGGATCGTTGAAGTCCCATGCGTTTTCGGCAAGTCCCACGAAGTCGCGTATGACGGGATCAGCGCTCCAGGCGCGACGAAGCGCCGCACGTGTCAGCTCCTGCGGTATCCCTTTGCGCAGGAACGCCTTGATATCGGTCGCTGATGTGATCGAATCGATCGAAGGCAGGCTCGAGAGGTCGAACTCCACGTCGTCGTCTTTCGTGGCGGGCGGCGGCGCCGACTGCGTGTTGTCGTGCATTGCCGGATCCGGTTGCGCAGCGGTCTCCTTTGCCTCCTGCTTGAGCCGGGACCAGCGCGCCAGGAACTTATCCTCGCTCATTCGTGTCCGCCTTCATGCTGCCGGCGCGCCAGCGCCTCCGGATCGGCCTGCCGCCGCTTGCGTTTGAAGAACTCCCGTTCGACGTGGTGCTCGGCAACGAAGCTTTCAATCTGCTCGCGCAGCACGTCCGGCATGGGAACGGCCTCGACCAGATTGGCACCGGCCTCCGTGAAGGCTTCGCCTTCCGCAGGATCGGCGGTGGCGGCAGCCACCGAATAGGGCCAGACGCCTTCCGCAGGCGACAATACTGTCCAGATGCTCGGGCTCCCCGAAGCGAGATTATCGCGATAGCGCGCGGTCTCGGAACTGTAGAGATCGACCATAGCGCTGCCGGCATAAAAGAGTGTCCCACCTCCCTCTTGGCGGAGCACCGTCCAGAGCTTTGTGTCCGGCTTGTCCGGCAGCACGGCGACGGCGCGCCAGACGAAGTCGGTCCACGGCGAGTCCGCCTTGTGCCGCTCGACCACGATGCCGACAGGAATGCGCACGAGCGGCAGCGCAGCCGGGCTCATGTCACCATCTCCAGATGTTTGATCGGCAACCCCGTCAGCAAATTCTGCGGCTTCATCCGGAGCTTCTGATCGGAGTTCACCGACAGAATGAGATAGACCGGCTCGCCCTGCATCTCGTCTGCGGCCGCACTCTTGTCCGCAAACGTCAGGCGGAACAATGAAAGCACACGGCCGGCGCTGCGGTCATCGAGTTGCTCCCCATGCCAGAGACGGTCGCCCAGCCTGGTCGCATCGGCGTCGAGCCCGACATACCAGGTGAGCCGCGCATCATGCAATTCCCGCAGCGGCTCAATGCCGACGTCGATCCCGAGCAGATGGGAGATCCAGCGCGTCATCGCCTGGGCCAGCGCCCTCGACCCGCGGCCGCTTGCGGTGAGGTCGAACGCCATGTCGAAATCGTCGCTTCGGTGCCAATAGTCGTCGGCATTGTCCTCGCTCAGGACGTCGAGCTGGGCATCGGTCGCAGCCCCCAGCATCGACATCAGCGACAGCACCGGGGTCGGGCTCTGCCCACCGACGACCTCTTCGTCTCCGAGCAGCAAAGCCTGCTCATGCGGCAGGATGCGCTGCGGGCGGAAGAACAGCTCGGCTGCGCGCAGCACGAAGGGATCATCGCAGCCATCGAGCGCATTGCGCAGGATCACATGCACGAGCTGATTGACGAACAGCGGCGGCAAATCGTTGGCGCGCGACCGGACGGTTGCAAGATAGGCGGCCTCGAGCGTCGGATGCCGTACGAGGAGGTCGCGAAAGGCGAGCACGAACCGCCAATTCTCCCGGGCATCCGCATCGACAATCGCTGCGACCTCGTCAGCACCGACCGGCCGGCGGGGGGCGGCAAGCAGCGCGCGGTGCAGCCGCCGCTCGACCGGGCATGCTTCGTCCGGCGGAATCAGCTCGGGACGGGCAAAATAGGCCTTCAGGAACTCGTCGGTGACGCAAAGCCCGCCGCTCTCATTGCGATCGAGCAGATGGTGGCCGCACGCGATCCAGAAATCGTTCATCGGGGCTGCGGCTCCTGGCTCATATCGGCAAGCCTGACATTGCTGTCGGGTTCGACATCATCTTCGGCTTCCATGAACGAGAACGCCTTGCCGTGCCCCTGCCCTTGCCGCAGCTGCAACCTGCGGAACGACTCGCGGACCTCGCCGCCGCTGACCGAGCGGTGGACGGCAATGAGCGAACTGATCGGATGCGTGCAGAGCGACTGCACAAAGGCAACCTCCTCTTCGGCGGCCGTCCGCGCGGTTGCCGGATCCGGCGCGCCGAAACGATCGATGAGTTGGCCGGCAAGGAGCTCGATCAGCGCCCGGCAATCGCTCTCCGTTGCCGGCACAATCTGCGCCAGCGTCGACCAGCCCCAGGATTGCACCCCGAGGAAGCCACTGCGAAACGCCGCGCGCGCCTTGCCGCTCAACGTCGCGGGATCCTGGTCGCAGAAGCGGAACGCGCCCGAGACGGCCCATTCGCCGGGCTCGGCCGCCGCATCGAACACGAACGTATCGGAGGGATCGAGCGCGATGGTGCGCAGCAGTTTCATAGCCGCGGCCCCCCGAGTTTCGGATCGAGCCAGGATGGCTTGGCGAGCGCCTTGACGAGCTCGCTCCGCTCGACCCTGTCGGTGCCGACGCGGCGCGTGAGGAGATCGCCGCTCTCGTCGATCCGCAGGACGGTTCCCCGCTCACGGGGAATCCGGCTGAGATAGTCGCGCGCGACGCTGTCAAAGCCATCGACCTGCCAGCTATCGAACACCCGCATCAGGTGCCGTGCAAAACTCTCGGTCACCTCTGCGGCTCCGGCTTCGCCAAACCCCTCCTCATCGAGTGCGGACGCGAGCGGATGAATGCCGGGCCCCTGCTCGGCCATTGCGACCGTCCGGATCATGGCGCCAAACACCAGCCAGGCGGGCGGCTCGTCCTCGCGCACAGACGAGGGCCATCCCATCCGCCCACCGCCGACCAGCCCGCCATCGATCTTGACGGCGTCGGGCCAGCCGATCGCGACCGTCTTGTTCGGCGGCGCGTAGGCGCGAAGAGCGTCAGTGAGCGCGACCATGCCGGCGTAGAAGGCGCGCCGCGCGGTCCTCAACGGTTCGCCCGGATCGAGCACCACGGCAAATTCGGCGAGATCGAACCGCCCGACATACACCAGCGTGCCGGCGCCGCTTTTTGGTGCAATGCGAGAAGCGTGCGCGAAGGCGTCTCCCCCCTCACGCAGCCGGACGAGCGTGAACGGCGGCGGCAGATGGATCGCTTCCGCCAGGGAAACGTGGCTGGTTGGGGTCGACCGCAAGGCCGTCCTCCACTTTCCTTTTCTTCCCGATAGTGAAAATCTATACGAGGTGCAGGAATGGCGCGAGTCCGTAAGTCGGCGCCGCACTGGCGGAGGGATTGACCTGAAGCAGCCAGCGAAAACCGTCCTGATCTGCTCGTGTGAAGACACGATGCGCCTCGACGTGGCCACGATCCGGCGTGGATGCCCCAATTGCGAGATCAGGAGCCATCGTCATCTCTGCGGCGCGGAGCTCGATCATTTTCGCAACGCCGCAAAAGCCGAAGGCCCGCTGACGGTTGCCTGCACGCAGCAGGCTGCGCAGTTCACCGATGAGGCAGGCGAACGCCCTGACGGGATCAGCTTCGTCAACATCCGCGAAACGGCCGGCTGGTCTCGCGACGGCGCGAATGCCGGCGCGAAGATGGCGGCGCTGCTTGCCGCGGCTGAGATTCCCGCACCGGACTATCCGCTCGTCACGCTGTCGAGTGACGGCATCATCCTGATCTATGGGCAGGACGAGGCGGCGATCGAAGCCGGGCGGCTGCTCGCAGATCATCTCGATGTGACGGTCATGCTCAAGCAGCCGAGAGACGTGACGCCGCCTGCCGCGGCCGTGTTCCCGATCGTGAAGGGCACGATCCGCAACGCGCGGGGCCATTTTGGCGCCTTCGAGCTCACGATCGACGACTATGCGCAGCCGCGCCCGTCTTCGCGCGACCGCTTCGTGTTCGGAACCCCGCGCAATGGGGCGACCTCACGCTGCAATCTCGTGCTCGACCTCTCCGGCGATCCGCCGCTGTTCCCTGCGCACGACCTGCGGGACGGCTATCTCCGTGCGGATCCGAAAGATCCCGCGGCAGTGCTGCGTGCCGTGCTCGCCGCGCGCGATCTCGTCGGAAGTTTCGACAAGCCCAGATATGTCGACTTCACACCCAGCCTCTGCGCGCATTCGCGCTCGAAGCTGACCGGATGCCATCGCTGCCTCGATCTCTGCCCGACCGGTGCGATCACGCCGGACGGCGACCATGTCGCGGTCAACGCAGCGGTCTGCGCAGGTTGCGGGCAATGCGCGGCCGCCTGCCCGACCGGAGCTGCGTCCTACGCGCTGCCGCCCGCCGACACCCAGTTGCAGATCCTTCGTGCCATGTTGCTCGCCTACCGCGAGGCTGGCGGCACGGATCCGATCCTGCTGCTGCATGACAGCGGGCACGGCACACCGCTGATCGATGCGCTCGCCCGTCATGGCGACGGATTGCCGGCCAACGTGCTTCCCCTCGCCGTCAACGAGTTGACGCAGGTCGGCCTGGAGGCCGTTATCGGCGCGTTTGCCTATGGTGCGGCGGCCGTGCGGTTCCTGCTGCGCGCCAAGCCGCGACACGCCATGACCGGGTTGTTGCAGACGATCGCCATGGCCGAAACCATTCTTGCCGGGCTCGGATTTGACGGCGGCCGCGTGGCCACGATCGAAACCGACGATCCCGACATTCTGGCTGACCAGCTGACGGGGATCGGTCCGCTTGCCGGCCTCGCAACGCCTGCAACCTTCCGGACGGTCGGCAAGCGCGGCGACCTGCTTCGCTTTGGCCTCGGTGAATTGCATCGCCTCGCGCCCAAGCCTGTCGACGTGATCGCCTTACCCGAGGGCGCACCGATCGGTGCGGTCACGGTTGACGCCGGCGGGTGCACGCTGTGCCTGTCCTGTGTCTCCGTCTGCCCGACCGGCGCGCTTCGCGCCGATCCCGAGCGTCCCGTCCTGAAATTCGTCGAGGACGCCTGCGTGCAGTGCGGCCTGTGCCAGAGCACGTGTCCCGAGAAAGTCATCACCCTCACCCCGCAGATCGACTTCCGGGCGAGGCGCGCGCCGGCACAGGTGATCAAGGAGGAAGAACCGGCCCTGTGCGTTCGCTGCGGCACGCCGTTCGGCGTCAAGAGCACGATCGATCGGATCGCGACAAAGCTCGAGGGGCGCCATTGGATGTATCCCACCGGAGATCGCCGGACCGAGGCCTTGCGGATGTGCGCCGATTGCCGCGTCATCGTCATGAGCGAGCAGCAGTTCGATCCGATCCAGGACGTTCCGGAGCGCGCGCCACCACGGACGACGGATGACTATCTGCGTCAACGCGAGAACAAGGACTAGCCGCATGCCTCGTTTCACGATGGGTTTTTCGACGTGCCTTGCCATCACGGTTCTCGCCGGCACGGCCGCCGAGGCCGCCGCCCTCACCAAGGCGGAAAAGGTCGCGCTCAAGCAGGCGGTCGTCGCCTGCAAGGCCGAGGCAAAGGGCAAGAAGATCAAGTGGCTGTCGCGCCGGAAATACGTCAATGAGTGCGTCGTGACGGCGCTCAAGGAGCATCCCAGCACCGACGTCGCCCGCATGCTCAACGAGAAGCCGGATCTGACAGATATTCCCGTGGAGCAATGGCCGGCCTATTAGAGCGTTGTTGCCGGGCTATTTCGACGTCGCACGCGCCAGAAAGTCGGTGAGCGCGCGGCGATCCTCGGCCGAGCCGATGTGCTGCTCCGGCATCTTGGTGCCGGGCGTGTAGGCGTTCGGCCCGATCTCGAACAGCTTTGAGACGGTCTCCGGCGTCCATACGATGTCCATGGCCTTGAGCGCGTCGGAGAAGCGATACCCCGGCAGCGAGGCGATCTTCCGGCCGAACAGTCCCGCAAGCGTCGGCCCGGCGCGTTGGACCTCGGTTTCCGACAAGGTATGGCAGGCCACGCAAGCCCTGAAGATTTCGGCGCCGTGATCGCCGGCATAGGCCGCGAGCGGATCCGCCGGCGTGCCCAGCACGTTCGACCCGATCGCCGCGCCGGTCAGCGCATTCCAGCGCCTGATCTTGCCGTCAGTGCCGCCAGTCAGCAGCGTCGCGCCATCGGGCAAGAACGCGACCGACCAGATCGGCGCGCCAAGCCCGGCGAGCGTGCGCATCACACTCCTCGCCTTGCGATCGACGATCGCGACTGTGCCGTCGATTGCCCCCGCGGCAAGCAAAGCGCCGTCTTGCGAGGTCGCCAGCGCTACGATCGGCCTGGCGGCGACCATGACCTCGCCGGTCTGTCTGCCATCGGAGGTCATCATGCGCAGCTTTCCGTCTGCCGCGCCGGTGACGATCTCGCCATCAGGCGCGATGGCTACGACGTTCAGCGGTGCCGGCATCACGATGGTCTCGGGGCTGCCGCCCGGCAGGGGCCAGATCCGCACTGTCAGGTCGTAGCCAACGCTCACCAGCGATTGTCCATCGGGAGCAAAGGCCACGCCGTTCACACCTTGCGAGTGGCCATGCAGCGCGCGCGTCCCGCCGTCGGGCAGCGATGAGATCCGCACGGTGTGGTCCCACGAAGCCGATGCCAGCTTCGATGCATCAGGAGACACGGCGAGCCCGACAATGGGTCCCGTATGCCCCTCGACAACCTGGTCCGGTTGCGGCTGGCCCGGCCTCCAGATCGCGATCTGGCCGTCCGCACCGGCCGTTGCCATTCGTCCGTCTCCGAGGAAGGCAGCCGCGTTCACCGCACCCGAATGGAAGCGAAGGACCTGCTCGGCGGACTCGGTCGCCAGCGACCATCGGATGGCTGCAGTGTCGAAGCTGCCCGACAAGACGGTCTTGCCATCGACCGAAACGGCGAGCGCGCGGACAGGCCCGCCGTGTCCCGCCAATTGCGCCTGCGTGGGCCGCAGCGGGAGCAGCAGCGATGCCGTCAGAAGGACGGTGGCAAGACGCAAGGTCAAATCCATTGGCCGTCGGAGACACTCGAGGCGCCCACCGTGCCAGTCTGCCCGGCTTTGCACCACGGCGAAACCCCGTCCCGTGACTGGGCAAAAACGCCCCCCTTTGATTCAGCTCAACGAGGGCAGCTCGCATCCGGTTCCAGGTGCGACAAGCGGCGCCTTGAATGGCGATCAGCGTGGTCGCAGTCTCGCCAGCGGCGCCTCATGGATCGAGGCCGAATATGCAACTGCACCCGAGAGCCTATCTGCAATTCATCTCGCGGTTGTGGCACTCTCTCGCGCACCCGCCGCGGCATCGCGATCCCGACGCGCAGGGCGCATCGCCACTGCTCATCTACATCGTCGTCGTGTTAGCGCTGCTCCTGGTTATCCTTCAAGCCGACGTCTACCGGCTTACATCTCTGGGGCCGCCCGGCGATCCCAACGGGATCAACCCGATTTTCCTGAGCCCTTGAGACGGCGCGTGCGGCAATTGCGGAACCCGCGACCCGACCAGCCGCATGGCGGACTGTTCGAGGACATGCGAGCCGCCCAGGACGTCCAGCTCGATCGCTATCAGTTGAGACGCGACGGCAGGATTGTCTCTACTGCTGCGTTTCCCTTGGAAACACGAGAGATCGATCTGCGAAATCTTGAGCCGGCAGTCTGCCTCGTTGCGCCTCTCTTTGCATCTCCTGCACCGGAAGCGTTCCCGCCCCCGATGTGCGGCCTACCGGTAACGGATGCGATCGCAGCATATTCGTCGCGGCCACGAAAACTGTCAGCGCGGCCAGGCCAGAGATCATCAAGGGCTTCACGCGAACCTCCGTTGGTTCGAAGAGAGTCGAAGCTCTGATTAGTGCAAGACCCGAGATCCCCGTGTGAGATCCCTCACATCTCTCGTTCTCTTGATCGTCGCTGCGGCGGTTGCGCCAGCTCTCCGAGATCATCCAGATCCTCGGCGAGATTCTTCGAACTGCGCTTGATTTAAGAGTGGCTCGCTGTTCCGCTCGGTGAAGCATGTGTGATTGAGGTTACAGCAGAGTCATCCCCCCTCACTTAAAATGACCCTGCATGGCCGCAAACAAGGTAACGGCGGTACGCACGAAGCTGCGGAGGCGATCAACAGCTCGGAACTTTTCGACGCCGCCAGGGTGACGAACCCGGCGGCTTCTTTCTGACTTGGAAAGCCGCGCCCCGAAGGGCACGGCTCAGTCGTCGATCTTACGCATGCCAAGACGCCGTGACCGCGTTTTGGAGTGCGGTATCGTTCGGCAGAGCCTGGACAGTCGGATTTGACGGGTCGAACCCCGCATGGCTTGCCGAATACGTCGCCATCGCTTGCACGAGCTCCGAGATCTGGCTGTCGATCTTGAGACCGCCGGCCGTGATCTCCTGCAATGCACCGGCATTCCCTGCGAACCAGTTGCTGATCGTCGTGCTGGTATTCGTCCCAAGCAGATCAATCTTGAGATCGTTGCCGGCCTGCTCGAACCACAGGTTCTGATCGGTTATGCCGCTGAGGAAGTCGATCTCGTTCTTCGAACCGGTGGCGGACGACAGATTGATCTGCGCCTGGCCCGTGCTCGTGGTGACCCTGTAGAGGCGCATGTCCCGCCACTGATAACCTTGGCGGTCTTGGCTGGAACTACAGCCCGAAGACCAAAATTGGGACTGCGCGTCATCGCGTACTGAAACGTACGGGCGCGGTAATGGTTCGCTGGGCGCCGGGTGGCGGCGACGGCACCGG
Source organism: Bradyrhizobium sp. CCBAU 45389 (assembly GCF_028128625.1). Taxonomy (NCBI): domain Bacteria; kingdom Pseudomonadati; phylum Pseudomonadota; class Alphaproteobacteria; order Hyphomicrobiales; family Nitrobacteraceae; genus Bradyrhizobium; species Bradyrhizobium sp. CCBAU 45389. The sequence continues at coordinate 715,276 of NZ_LBIY01000099.1, forward strand.
CGAGGCCCGATGCACGAGCGCCAGCACCTCCTGATCAAGCTCGGCGAAACCAGCCGAGCGGGCGAGACTCGCGGACAGCACGTTGCCTCTCTCATCGATGGTGAAGCGCACATAGGCAACGCCGCTCTCGCTCCGCGATCGGGCGCCCGATGGGTAGCGCTTGTGTCGCTCCAGATGTCCCATCAGGAGCGACTGCCAACTGGCCGGCGATAGAGAGGAAGCGCCGGACGCCGTCTGCGCGGCGGCGGTGCGGCTCGATTGCTGCGCTTGCGCCTGCGCGCGGATCGCAGCCTGGGCTTCCGTTGCGGCGCGCTCCTTGCGCGGCTTTGGCTTCTGCGTTGGCTTTTCCATCTTGGGCGCGGCCGGCGGAAGCGAAACCTCGACCTTCTCCAGCTCTGGCGGCTTCTCCCTGACCACAGGCTCGACCGGTTCGGGCTCGGGCTCGACCGTCGGTTCGGGCGGCGGGTCCCTGGGCGGCTCCTCCTGCTTCTGGTCAAGCTGGGCGACGTTCTCCTCGACGGATCTCAACGCCGGCGTGAGCTCGTTCATTTCCGTCATCGCCGCCTGCGGCGTCGCGGCCAATTCGATCAGGACGGCGGTGGGCGGTGCGTCGGCGGCGGCAACGACCAGCTCGGATCGCAGCAGCCAGGCTGCGATCCCTGCATGGAACACAACCGTGAAAACCGCCCCGGAGGCCCAGAGCGCCGTCTCCGCAAGCCTGACCTCGCGCGTGACAAATCCGCCGGAACGACTCACGGTGCACCTGTCGCCGGCGGCGACGTCGGTCCTTTTCCGGGAACGGCGGTGTCGAACGTCGCCGGTGCGACCTCGAGGCCGACCAGCGCGACCTTCAGGTAGCCGGCTCCCCGCAGCAAGTTCATCACCTCCATGAGATGCTGGTAGTCGACCGTCCTGTCGGCTCTCACAAAGATGCGCGTGTCCTTGTTGCCTTGCGTAGCGCCGTCCAGTGCGGCTTGCAGGCTCTCGCGCGTCACCGGGTCGTTGCCGAGAGCGAGCGTCAGATCTTCCTTCAGCGACAGATAGAGCGGCCTGTCGGGACGAGGCACAGGCTGGGCGGTCGACGCCGGCAAGTCGACATGGATATCGACCGTCGCGAGCGGAGCCGCCACCATGAAGATGATGAGCAGCACCAGCATCACGTCGATGAACGGCGTGACATTGATGTCGTGGCTCTCTTCGAGTCCGTCATCGAAGCGTTCGCGTATTCCACCAGCCATGACGTCTACTCGGCTGCCAGCGGAAGTGCCGCCCGCTCCGCAGCGTCCGGAACCTTGCGGAAATCGAGATCGCGGCTCACGAGGCGTTCGACGCCGGCCGCCGCGTCGGCGAGCAATTGGCGATAGCCGGTGATGGTGCGGGCGAACACATTATAGAGGACCACCGCCGGAATTGCCGCGACGAGGCCCATCGCGGTGGCAAGCAGCGCCTCGGCGATGCCGGGCGCGACCACGGCGAGATTGGTGGTCTGCGCCTGCGAGATACCGATGAAGGCGTTCATGATGCCCCACACCGTCCCGAACAGGCCGACAAAGGGCGCGGTCGCACCGATCGTCGCCAAGAGCCCGGTGCCCCGCGTCAGGCGCCGGCCGGCCTGGGCCTCGATACGGACAACACTGGAAACGACACGCTCCTTCAGACCGCCATTCTTGGCAAAGTCCAGCGCCGCCGCCGAGCGCGCCATCTCCTCGCTGGCCGACCGCACCATGAAGGCGGCCGGCCCACCACGCTCGATCAGCGCGTATTCGGCTGCGGCGAGGCTGTCCGAGGCCGTGATGACGTCGAACGCGCGTTGAGCCCGAGCGCGGGCGCAGGCAATCTCGACCGCCTTTACGAACAGCACCATCCAGGTCAGGAGCGACGCAAAGGCAAGGCCGACCATCACGGTCTTGACCACCCAATCGGCCGCGGCAAACATTCCCAGCGGCGACAGATCACGCGGCATGCCGGCGCGCGGGTCCGGGCTCCGCGACGAGACCTCGGAACGAACAGCCGGGACGGTCCCGGCCGGGGTCGGCTTCACCGCCTCTGTAACCTCTCCCGAGGCCGGCTGGCCGGCCGGCGTAGCGAGGCTCGCCGCAGGCGGCGTGTCGGGCCGCTCTGCCATCGCGCAGGATATTCCCGACGCCAAGGTGACGATGAACACGATCACCGTCATCATCCAACGCCGCTTCTCCGAGCGAGCCATGTCACGTCCTTTCCATCGTCTGTTCCCAGTTCACATTCGCGGAGATGTTCGACGTTCCTGCATCCTCCACGCCGCCGACCGTTCGGCAGATGATGCGCACCGCTGGCTGGCTAGCTTCTGAAACGATCAATTTTCGCTGGCTTGCGGTTTGCCCATCCTCGTGCGGAGGAAAGCTGTTCGCGGTAAGACGTAGTCATTTCCCCGCTGCCGGCCTCAGCAGATCGAACACCAGATGCTGCACGCGCGAGAAAGCAGCTCGCGCGCCGGCGATGGCACGTTCCTCCTCGGCATCGGAGAGGTTCACGGCATCGAGTGCCGCCGTGAATTTCTTCCAATGCGCGGCGCGCCCCTCTGGAGCCGCCGCCAGATGGCGGGCGCCGAAGGACTCCGACAACCCGAGTTTTCCGGCCGCCTTGAGCAGAAATGCCGCGCCGAGATTCGAGCCTTCCGCGACGTAGAGCCAGCCGAGCGCCGTCGGCAAGTCGATCTCGGCGCCCGCATGACTGAATTCGACTGCGTCGCGGACGACGATCGGCGTGATGCCCAGATCGCTCAGATCCTGTCCGATCAATCCAAAGCGCCGCCGGCCTGCGAGGTCGGGCAGCAATTGACCGAGCCTCGGACTGGAATAGAGCGGATCGATCGTCCGATGGAATTCATGCTGCACATTGACGAAGCGGCCATACCTCTCACGGCTGGTGAAAGGGTTTTGCGCCATGATCGATTCATCGAGACCGTTATGCTGCCCTTCCGTCCCGGCCTTCAGGCGTCTGGACCGGGTGGTTTCGAGAGGCGTTTCGACGTCGGCGGTGCTCATGCTCGCTAGTTCTCCCTGAAGGCGCGATTGATCTGATCCGAAAGCGGCTTGACGAGATATGACAGCGCCGTGCGCTCGCCGGTCTGGATGAACGCTTCGGCCGGCATTCCCGGAACGAGCTTGAGCTCGGCGATCCGGGCCAGCTGGTCCGGAGGAATGGAAATGCGGATGACATAGAACGACGTGCCGGTCCGCTGGTCCTGCGTGAGGTCGGCACCGACGCGGCTCACCGTTCCCTCGATCTGCGGGGTCGTGCGCAGGTTGAAGGCGGTCAGGCGCAGACTGGCCTGCTGCCCGAGACGAACATCGTGGATGTTCCTCGGCGGAATGTGCGCCTCGAGCGTCAAGCGGTCGTCGTCGGGAACGATCTCCATCATCGTTTCACGAGGAGGCACGACACCGCCGACCGTGTGGACGGAGAGGTTGTGCACCCATCCGTCCTGAGGCGCGATCATGTCGATGCGGCGCAGCTGATCCTCGGCCGCGATCTTTCGCTCCGAGAACTCGCCGATCTGCGCCTGCGTCTCGCGTAAATCGTTCGTGACCTCGGCCTTGAGGTCCTGATCGACCTGCAGGATCTGCAATCTCGCCTCGGCGATGCTGCCCGCTGCCTGTGCCTGCCCCGCAACCACCTGGCCGCGATAGGCATCCAGCGTCGCCTCGTCCCGTTCCAGCTCGTTCAGACGCTGGACGGTCGTGATCCCCCGCTGCAACAGATCACGCAGGCTGGCCATCTCGCGCCGGCGAACCTCGAGGCCGCGTTCGAACGCCGATTGCTGCGTCTTCAGGCCGTCGATCTGATGCTCGTACTCCGCAACGCGTTCCCTCAGCTGCGCCTTCTTGCTGTTCCGGGTCGCGCGGCGGGACAGGAACAGGTTCTTCTCGCCCTGCATGACACGCCCCACCTCCGCGCGGTCGGCCCGCGCCGCAAGCGCCGGCGGAAACACGATCGCCTCCTGGTCGTCGCGCTCCGCCTCGAGCCGGGCCTCGCGCGCCGTCAGCTCATCGAGGCGCTTGCTGACGATGGCGAGATTGGCTTTCACCTGCGTTGCATCGAGCCGGATCAGGACGTCGCCGCGATTGACGCGCTGCCCCTCGCGCACCAGCAATTCACCGACCACGCCGCCGGTCGGATGCTGCACGCTCTTCACATAGGACTCGACGACGAATGTGCCGTCGGCCACGACGGCACCGGCCAGATTTGTCGCCGTCGCCCACCCGCCAAGCCCTGCGAAGAGGACGAGGCAACCAGCGCCGCCCAGCAGGAACTGGCGCCGGATTGAACGAGACACTTCGCTGACATCGTCATTCGACATCGTTGCCCCCGGCAGTTCGCTCCAGCGCTTCGGTTGAGCCCGCGACCACGCGGAGCGGCATCGGTACGCCCGATCGCGGCTCGTCATCCGTCGCCGTCGCTGCGCGCGCATGGCCGTTCCGCAGGACGCGCGCCAGCACCGCATCGCGCGGACCGAAGGCCTTGCAGCGTGCGGCCTCCATCATCAGGACATGGTCGACGGCGCCGAGCGCGCTCGGACGGTGCGCAACGACGATCGCGATGCCCCCTCGCGCGCGGATCGCGGTGATGGCGTGGACCACGGCTCTTTCGCCATCGGCATCGAGATTGGCGTTGGGTTCGTCGAGCACCACGAGGAACGGATCGCCGTAAAGCGCCCGGGCCAGTCCGATGCGCTGGCGTTGTCCGGCCGACAGCACGGAGCCGCCCTCCCCGACATTGGTCTGATAGCCCTTTTCAAATTGTGTGATCAGATCGTGCGCGCCAGCGGCCTTGGCAGCGGCGACGACGGCGGCGGGATCAGGATTGTCATTGAAGCGGGCGATGTTCTCAGCGATGGTGCCTTCGAACAGGTCGACGCCCTGAGGCAGATAGCCGGTGTGGGTCCCGAGCGCGCGGCGGTCCCATTGATCGAGTGACGCGCCGTCCAGCCTGATCTTGCCGCCGGCCGGCGTCCATACGCCGACGAGCGCGCGGATCAGCGTGGACTTTCCGCTGCCGCTCGGTCCGATGACCCCTAGCGCGCTTCCTGCCGAGAGGCTCAGGCTGACGCCGATCACGGTCGGGCTCTTGCGACCCGGCGGAACGATCGTCAGCGTCTCGGCAGTCAGATTTCCCACCGGGGCCGGGAGCGCCAGCACCGCGGCAGACGGCGGCACGAGCGCGAGCAGATCCGTCAGGCGCAGCCAGCTTTGTCTCGCCGCAAGGAACGGTTTCCAGCCCGAGATCGCGAGGTCAACCGGCGCAAGCGCGCGCCCCATCATGATCGAACTCGCGACCATCACGCCGGCCGTCACCTCCTGCCCGATGACGAGATAGGCGCCGACGCCCAGGATCGCGGACTGGAGAATCTGCCTGATCGCGCGGGAGCTCGCGCTGAATGTGCTGACGACGTCGCCGGTGCGGCGGTTCGAGGTCAGATAGGCGCCGTTGACGGCCGACCACCGCGTGGTGAGCGCGTCGTTCATTCCCATGGCGCGCACGACTTCCGCGTTCCGTCGGCTCGCATCCATCTTCGCATTGCGGTCCATGCCCTGCATGGTGGTGTCGCGCAGCGATGCGCGGGTGAGCGCCTCGGTCGCGACGGTCAGCAACATCAATATGAGGGCGCCGCCGAGGGCGGTGACGCCGATCCAGGCATGGAAGAGAAAGCAGATGGCGAGGTAGAGCGGCATCCAGGGCAGGTCGAACAGGGCTGTCGGCGCCTGGGTGCCGAGAAAATTCCGGACGCTGTCGAGATCGCGAAGCGGCTGCAGGCCGTCTCCGACGGTTCGCGTCTCGAGCGGGAGGCGGATGATGGCCTCATGAACCCGCGCCGAGATCTGCCGGTCGATCCGCTCGCCGACGCGCAGGAGAATGCGCGCGCGGATGACGTCCAGGAACGCCTGGACGACGTAGAGCCCCAGCGCCAGGCAAGCGAGGCCGACGAGGGTCGGGACGCTGCGGCTCGCCAGGACGCGGTCATAGACCTGCAGCATGAACAGCGGCGCCGTCAACATCAGGACGTTGATGGCACCGCTGACGAGCGCCAGCCCGGCCGCGGCACGCCTGAGGGGCGCGACGACCGCCGCAGGCATGGCCTGCGGCGGTATCTGTTTGGAGGAGAGCAACATCAAGGTCCGGACCTAGACGAGGAACAGGTTGGTGCCACCCACCAGATCCGTCTTGTTGACGTTGTCGAGCGTGACCGTGCCGAGCGCGCCGAAATCGAACACGGTGTTGGCGCCCTGCTGGGTCGCAGCGCCGAGCACCTCGGCATAGGTGTCGTAGGCGCTGCTCTGCAGACCGAAGATCAGCGAGTCGTTAGCGGCCGTGAAGTCGGTGACGACATCGCTGCCGATCTTGGTGAAATCGGTCGTCAACTGACCGAGTCCGTTCAGATCGAACGTATACGTGTCGTTACCTCCGTTGCCGGAGAGCGTGTCGTTGCCCGCGAAGCTGTAGAGCACATCATCGCCGCTGGTGCCGACCTGGTGCGTCCCGACCTCCGCGAAGTAATCGTAGAGACCATGGAACGGAACGCTGACGCCCGGAGCGACCGCAAGCGTGGTCTGCTGCAGGTTGCCGCCATGCGACATCGCGTAGATCGCCTCATTGAACATCGCATCCGGAGCCGCACCGCCGAGATCGATGTGGAGATCGGAGGTGACGCTGAACGGCCCGGTCGAACCGCCGGCATAGCTGTGGCCGAAGTCGAGGCTGTCCAGCGTGCTGGTCGATGAAAGGCCACCGCCGGTCCCGATGGGATAGTACAGATCGCCCTCGAGGACGACGCCGCTGTGGCCATTGGTCCCCGCGCCCCATTGCGAAAACGGCTGTGCCGCCGACGAATCGTAGAAGCTGCCATTGCCGTTGTAGGCAAAGTCCGCCTGCCAGGTGTTCTTGAAGTAACTCAAGAGATCGCTGCTATTGCTGGTCAGATCGATTTCGACAGACATCGGATGTCTCCTTGCTTGCTGTATCGGCCGCCACCCGGCGAGCCTTCACTTCTGCGGTGAGTCACCGCAGAATTCTCGAAACTCGGTCAGCTTCCGGTTCGTCAGGCCCGGATTGAACTGGATCAGAGCCCTCGCCATCGGAATGATCAGAAGCGGTAGTTCAGGCCGATCGTGATCGCCTGCAGATCGAGTGAGTTCTGCGCCATGCGTCCATTCGTGGTCTGGGATGAGCCGGGATAGTTCGTCGTGATGGTGGCCGGGCCGGTACGCAGGCACGCGGGAAAGGGCGTGCAGCGCGTCGTCACCGAGTACGGGAGCGTCACGCCGGCGGTCGCGTTGGGAAACCGGAAGGTCTCGTCGCCGAAGTGGTCGTAGGCGTATTCGCCCCGCAGCGACCAATTGTTCGTCAGCGCATATTCGAAGCCAGCGCCCACCGTCCATCCCCGGCGGGTCGCGGACGCCTCTTCCTTGAAAGTCGTCTGGGTCAAGGTGCCCGCCGGCAGGGCCGCGCTCGCGGAGTTCGAGCGGTACTGGGTGCGAATTTCGGTCTCTTTCAGGAAGGCCGCACCGCCCATCGCGTAGACGAACATGCGATCGAACGCGTAGCCGAACCGGCCGCGCAACGATGCCGTCCAATCCAGCCTGTAGTCGGTCTGCGCCTGCAGGAAGCTGGCTGCCTTGAGCGCGGCTCCCTCCGTCGCGACCGCGTTCTGCGTCTTGGTGAACTTGGTCCTGGAGAAATCACCCTCGACGCCGATCACGACGCGATTGGAAAACTGATAGTTGAAGCCGCCCTGAAAACCCTTGGTGAGATTTCGAAAGTCGACATAGGCCGATTCCGTCGCCGGAATGCCGCCCGACAGCCCCTTGGCATCGGTGGTCACGCCCCTGATGTCGGCAAAGCCGTAACCGAGATGGCCGCCCGCATAGAGGCCGGTCCAATCGGAGCCGGGCGCGCCGAGGGAGGCATTTCCCAATCGGATATCGGGAAGCTTGACGACGAAAGGCGAGGTATCGTTGAGGGTCGTGGTGTAGCTGACGCGGGCGGTGCGACCTGGAGACGGAACGCCGATCGAGGTCAGCGCGCCGAAATAATACTGATCGGTGATGTTCTCGACGCTGAAATTGAGGATCGAATCCTCGCTGAACCTGTAGCTGCCGAAGAAGTCGTACACGGTGTACGACGGCCAGGTGAACGTGCCCTGCGCCGTCGGCGGCCAGACGCTGCCCGAGCGCGACGACGAGAACTGCGTGCGCACGCCCAGCGTCAGCTTCTGATCGAGCAGCCGAACGCCCGCCGTCGCGCTGCCGGCCCATTCCGGCGGAATGTAGTTGGCGGCGTAGTCGTTCTTCAGCGCCCCGTCCGCATCCGTCACCGCCGTCGAAATCGGCGGCGCGCAGTGTCCTGCCGTCACGCAATATTCGATCTTGGTGTATTTCGTGAAGGCGCCCTCGACGAACAGCGGCCCCGCGTCATATCCGCCGGAGATCTCGAAGCCGCGATAATTGGCGCTGTCGATATTGTACCATTCGTATTTGTGGTCGCCGGTGGTGCCGGTCTGGAAGCGGACGATGTAATCGTCGTAGTGGTTGTCGAAATACGACAGCTTGAGCCGCAGCTTGTCGCCGGCGCGGATGACGTCATTGCGGAGGACGTTCAGGCCGCCTTCGTAGTTCCTGGAGGTCTCGGGCTGCAGATCCGGGTTGTTCCAGAGCAGCCCCTGATAGTGCCAGTGCGATTCACGCAGGCTCGGGGGACGATATCCTTCCTTGTACTGGCCGTAGAACTGAATGCCGTCGACCGGCGAAATGGTGATGCCGGCATTGGGGCTTGCGCGCCCGCCGGAGCGAGCCGGAAACTTGGTGAGATAGCCCTCGCCCTCGGAGTTATAGTAGTCGTAGCGCAGTCCGCCCGAGAGCGTCAGCCAGCTGATCGGCTTCAGGCTTGCGTTGGTGAACGTTCCCGTCAGCAGCCGCACGCCCGACGGGCCGTTGGTTTCCCACCCCTCCGACCCCGTGATGGCGCTCGCGAACTGCTCCGCCGTCGCGTGCTCCCGGGTGAACTCCATTCCGTTGTCCCAGGTCAGTTCGCCGAGCGGCGTCGCGAACACCGACTTGTTGCCGACATCGCCGCCCAGCGTCGTCATGCTCGACGGCCCGGCAATCAGGCCGTTGCGCTGCGACGCCACGTCGCTCAGCCAGAGATTGGCGCGGAAGTTCACATAGGGATTGCCGGATGGCTCGTATTTGTACTTTGCCGTGTAGGTATCGGCGCGCGTTTCCGAGAGCGCAAATTGTCCGTACGGCAGCAGTCCGGAGCTCAGGGCGAACGTATAGCTGAGTTCGTCGAGTTCGCCGTAGTGGGAGAGATAGGAGAGGTAGCTGAGTTCGAGCGACTGGCCGTCGCCCCATTTCACCTTGCCCTTGGCCAGGAACGATTCCGTATTCTCCGAGGTGTTGAACACCTCCTGTCCAGGGCCGATGAGCGCATTGGCGTTCGCTGCAGGCTTGAAGGTGATGCCGGGAGGCACGTTCGTGCCCGCGAAATAGTTGCCCTGGACGTGCTTCGAATAGGCGACGAGGAACTCGTAATTGTCCTTGATCGCCCCAACCGCCACGCTGCCCGACTGGGAGCCGCCGTTGAAGAAGGATGGACGGCCCTCGCTGGCTGCGTTGACGGTGTTGCTGGACAGGGGGCTGGGCGCCCGTTCCGTCACCGCATTGGTGCCGACCGTGCCCTTGAGACGAACACCGTAGGACTGGCCGTCCTTGACGATGTCGCCCGCATCGAGGGTGCGCAGGTTGATCGTGCCGGCGATGCCGCCGACCCCGACGCCGGTGCTCGGCCCCTTGGAGATGTCGATGCCGCCGATCAGGTCGGGATCGACATAGGTCTCGTCGCGATTTCCGAGATAGCCGCGGTAGGAGCTCGTGGTCTGCCGCGCGCCGTCGATCATCGTCGCGACGCGTCCCATGCCCTGAAGACCGCGGATGTTCGGATTGATCGAGGTGCCGACATGGCTGCCGGCCGAGATGACACCGGGCGTGTTGACGAACACGTCACCGGCGGAGGTCGGCGGAACGCGGTCGATCTGCTCGCGCGAGACATGCGAGACGGAACCGGGCGTCTCATAGGGCGTGTCGGGCGTGAAGCCGTCGGAGCGCTTGGCCGTCACGTCGATCGTATCCAGGACAAGCGAACCGTCGGAGGGAGGTGGCGCGCTGGCGTCCTTGTTTGCCGGATCGAAGATCGTGACGGCGTTGCCGCCGGTGAAGCGATAGGACAGGCCTGATCCGGTCAGAAGCTGCGCTATCGCCTGCTGCGGTGTGAACGCGCCATTGAGGCCGCCGGTTTGACGGCCGCGCGCGATGACGCCGCTATAGACCAATTGAAGCTGCGAGGCGTCGGCGAAGCGATTGAGCGCTGTGGCGAGAGGTCCGGCCGGAATCGCATAGGTTCGGACGGCGGCGCTGGCCGGATTTTGCGCGACCTGCGCAATGGCTGCCGACGTTGCCATGCTCGCCGCAAGCATCGCCGTCGTCGCCAGCAATGCAAGCTCGATCCGCTTCCTCGTACTCGTCCCCAACACCACGCCCCCGTCACGTCACCGTCGCAACTGCACCGGCCGCGGGCCGGTGCAGTTGCCTTCCGACAGTGAGACGCAGGAGCCTTGGAAAAGAGGAGGTCGACGGAGCGAAGTTTTTCTCGATCAGTGATGCAGCAGGATCAGAAGGCTGCTCAGCCGCGTCGAGTGCAGACCGAGAGTCTGCTCGATAACGTCCAGTGCTTGCAGAGGATTCCTGGTGTCGAAGACACCGCTGACCGGATGGCTGCCGATGGAGCCGTCGATGATTTGAATCCGTCCAGAATGGTAGCGATTGAGCTCCGCGATCACTTCGCCGAGAGGGCGATCGACGAAGATCAGCTTGCCACGCCGCCATGCCGTCGCCGCATCGGCATCGACCGCTCGCAGCTGGCCGAGACCGCGGCGCGAATAACCGACGGCCTCTCCCGGAGAAAGCTCGACCGCCGTCCGGCCGGCCGCCGGGTAGGACACCCCCACGCGGCTTTCCAGCACGGTGACTGTCGCGGCTTCATCCTCCTTGCGGACAGCGAAGACCGTGCCGCGCGCGACCGCCTCGCCGGACGCGGCAGCGACGACGAACGGGCGCGTGGTGTCCTTGGCGACGGTGAACACGGCCTCGCCGCGCAAGAGACGAATGCGCCGGCGCTCGCGCGAATAGTCGACGGCGATGGCGCTCGCGGTGTTCAAGGCGACGCTGCTGCCGTCATCGAGCATTACGGTCCGCGCCTCGCCGGTCGCCGTCATGGCATCTGCCTCGAGCCGCATGGGAAGGTCGAGCGCATAGCCGGCGACGACCGCCGCCACGACCGCCGCGGCCGCAAGCGCCCAGCGGCGCGGCCGGGATGTGCGAGACGGATGCCGCCGAAGCGGGACCGTGCTGGCATCACGCCGTCGCGGCGATCCTGTGCTGAGTGCCGGACGAGGGATGCGGCCAAGATCGTCCCAGGTGCCGGCGATTTCCTCGTAAGCCGCCCGATTGGCCGGCTGCAGCAGCCATGCCCGGAAGCGCGCCTCTTCGCCGGCATCGAGCCCCCCGGCGTCCTGCCGCACATACCATTCCGCCGCCTCGTCCAGGGCAGTCGGCTTCTCCCCGTCATTCATGGATGATCGTCGTTCCAGCATGAAAACAGCGCCGCAAGAGTGGCGATCGCCCGCCATCTCACTCTTTAAGACGGAGCAATTCTAAAACAGAGGAGGTCAGCCGGGAGAAAAAATCAATCGCCTTCGCGCAGACGCCTGGCACAGTGAACCAGCGCGTGCCGGAGGTGCTTTTCAACCATATTCCGGCTGATTCCCATCCGCCTGGCGATCTCGTCCGGCTCGAGGTCGTCGAAGCGGCGCAGGATGAAGCAATCGCGACACCGGGGCGGCAGCTCGAAAACCGCCTTGGTCAGAAGCGCCAGCCGCTGTCTCGCCATGAGCTGCCTCTCGGTGTCGACCGTCTCGTCGACGACATCGAGATGATCGGACGGCGGAGCGGCCGCGCCGAGGCGGGTCTGCTCGCGGCGCTGCTGGTCGATGACGAGGTTGCCGACGAGCCGGTAGAGATACGCACGCGGATTGGCGATCCTGTCATTGCCCGAGCTGGCAAATCGCAACCAGGCTTCCTGCACGACATCCTCGGCAGCGACGGGGTTGCGGAGCTTGCGGGAGGCGTAAGACCGCAACTCGCCGTAATACGCATCGATGAGCGCTGAGATCGAGGCAACCACTACGTCGGACATCACGAACCCGAAGCACACGACATCCGCAAGTTCGCCGCGGACGTGCACGTCTTACAGGGCTGGTGATTAATTGCGCAACATCAATATGTTAGAGAGCTTCCAAGTTGCGGGCGCGATATCATTCGGGCTTTCGAGGCGCTAACCCAGCAGAATCAATGAGCTTGAGACCGTCGAGCGTGCCGCTCATCGTCGGCATCGATTTCAGCAAATGCGTTACGCCGATTTTGCATGAGTTGATGTATCCGCCCGGTATTGCGACGCAGCCGAAGCTTGGCTGCACATGAGATCGGCGGTCTTGATTCCAATTATGCGACGACTGGCGAACTCGTCCAACGCTCTTGAGGCGCATCGGTCCAGGACGAGCCGAGTGGCTGCATCGATAACCAGGTCTCCACCAACTTGCCGCCCTCGGTGCGGTAGGACTGCATCCCCGCCCGGCTGCGAGCCTCTCCGGTCTTTGGATCGAGCCACTTGAACGCAAAGCGGAACCATGCCCGATGTCCGCTGAAGGAATGATCGTAGACGACAACACGGATGCCGGGTCGCTCCCGCTGCACGTCGGCAACCTCGGCGGCGTAGGCATCCCGCGTGACAATCCGGTCGCCGGCTTCATCGTGACGAATGTAATGTTCGCCGACGCAGGCCGGGACGAGGTCGAATCGTCCCTCGTGCCAAACCCGCTCCCAACGGTCGAAGAGATCGATCATCTGCTGTTCTGACATGGTGTTCTCGTCCTTCGATCGTGTCGCATGGATGACAAGCCGCGCGCTGTCCCCTCTCGCAAGATTCGGACCAACCGATCGATCCTCGAAGATCGACCCGCATGTCGGGCGTGTCTCAAAACGCCGTTCTTCCATTCAGCTTCGATGTCAAACGCCAGACGCAGCTCTGCATTCTCGCGGCTGATTTTGCCCGAGGCTTGCTTGATCTCTCCACCCTCAAGGCCAAGAGGGCGCAGGGAAGGCCGGGTGCTGACCTCGCACCCGCGGTCCGCTGCGCGAAAGGTAGCGCAAAAAGACCGCACAGCAGCATACAGGTGGTGCCAATCACTCGGCCTTCCCTGCGCGATGGTCGGACGGCTTATGCCGTGCTCTCCCGGGAGCCGAACTTTCCCTCTGGCCTCCCTCGCCCCGCGAATTGACGATGCCGTCTGCCCGGTTGGGTTCGCGCGCATCTTCGCAAGAGGCTTGACCGTAGCAACGACGGCCAGGACCACACGGTTTTGCCGTACGCACGGCCCGCCATGTCGCCGCAGTATTTCCAGCCCTGTCGACGGAGCCGAAAACTTACAGACGAGACGAAGCCTAGCAGCGCCGCTCGTCCGCACGCGGTGACGAGCTCACAGGGACTACCCGCCCTGCCCGCCCCCTCTCGTGCCGACGCTGCCGCGTCCACCGCAAGCCCGGCTCGCGAAAATGACGACCTCACGATCGCCCCTCAAGGATGAGCCGGGATGGGCGAGATGTACGACATTTCCGAATTTCGGTAAAGTGGAATATTTTTACGGTGAGGGGTTGACGAGGTGGAGGGTGTTTTGCCCGACGGGTAACTGCCTCGACCGACTGGAAACAGCCGCTTCAGCCCCAGATTAAAGCCCCCGAGGCGCATAGTCAGAGTTAAACTGAGCCCTTACTAGACCGCAGCCGCGCCAGCGTTCGACTCACGCGCGTGCCAACTTTGTCCGGATTGCAAAGATCGTGCTGCCACACCCTTAGCACGCTCCACCCGAGACTATTTAGCTTCCTTCGAACAGCCACATCGCGTCGAACATTCCGAACTATCTTATTTGACCAAAAGACAGCGTTGGACTTGGGAATACTACGATGAACCTTACATCCGTGCCAAAAGCAACCATCGACGAAAACTGCCAGCCTTGCATCATAGAAGACAAAATCAGGCTTTCCAAAAAGCTTTTGGTTTCGCCTCCATCCACGTACCCCACATTGACGGAAAACGTTGATCAAGCGAAGTTCGGTCGCATGGTTGCCGCGGCTTCGTACCTTGGACATGATCTCTGAGCGCTTACGCTTAGAAAAAACATCGGCCATGGGCAGTCGTCTAGTTATGAGCGTTCAACGTACGATCTGATCGTTATCCCGACTGTAGAGTTTTCAGGATAACTAGCGCGTGTCGACGAATGAACTCAGGAGGCAGAGCATTGCCTATCATCAACGCGATCGCCTCCTTGCCTGCTCTCTGAGAGAACCGATATCGCTTGGGAAACGTTTGAAGCAACGCGGCTTCGCGCATTGTTATGGCGCGGTTCTTCACGGGATGGAGAAATCTTCCCTTGGAGGGATTGAAACAGCCGCCAGTAATCGTTGGCGACACCTCGTCCCAAGCCATCCTTCCGTAGATATCCCTAAAACCATCGCTCTTTTGATGGCAGGGCAATTGCCGGTCCTCAGACAAGTCGGTCCTACTACCGCCATCCTTTGGAATATCGCGAATCAGCTGCTCGACTCTTTCACTACGCCGCTTTTCGGGAAGGTCATGCAACGCATCCTTCGACTTTCCGGCTTCTTTCAGGTCGCCAATCGCTGAGCGGACTGTTCGAACAACCCGAGCCTCCGCCGCCGCCTGGATTGGGAACCCCTTTCCGGCAAGAAGAATAAGCCGCCGCCTCCTTTGCGGCACACCGTAGCGAGCAGCATCCTTGACCTGAACATCAACATCATAGCCGAGATCGGAGAGTTCCTGACATAGCCGCTTGAACGGCCCGTATTGGATAAGCTTAGGAACGTTTTCCATCATGATCGCCCTAGGTTCGAATGCCTTCGCGAACCTGAGCATTTGGCCTACTAGATCGTTTCTGCGGTCTCTATTACGCTTGTTTCCATTACGCGTACGCAATGACGAAAAGCCCTGGCAGGGCGGACACCCAGCCAATAAGTCCAATTCACCCTTCTGCAAGTTTAGCTCGCGTCGCAACCGCAATGGTGACACGTTCCGTATGTCGCCCTCTTTAACCGACAGGACACCAGTCTTGCCGCTTTGCACCAAGCCATAAACCAACCCATTCGTCTCTTCCACGCCACCGCTCAGTGGATTGATCCATTTCTTGACAACTTCCTGAGCGGTTCTACGGATTTCCTGGACTTCGCTGTCATTGCCAATTTGCTTGCGCAATAATTTTAGAACCTGCTCGCTATGCTTCATTGCTCGTCCCATCTTCTAGGAGGCGCTGCCAGCTGGACGGCGGAACCTTGCGCTTGAGGATTCCATCCGGACCGCTGACTTGATAATGCTCACCGTGATCGCGGTAACAGGAGACATAGGCGGAAGCCGCTCGCGCAGAGGCAATCGTTGAGTACGAGTCGTACGGGAGCGCAACGATGCCATCGGCCCCGCAAACAAGACCAATTACAGTTCGTTGTTTGCCCGACATGAACGACAGCCGTTGCTGTTCATCTTCAGTGAACGTGAAGCCCCAAGGTGACCGCACCTTCGTGCTGTACTTGAGCAACACAATCATTCGCTCGTTTAGAAAGAAGAAGGGGGGGTCATACCGAATGCTCTTCACGCGACCCGACCTAATAATCAGGTGAAGAGCGGCCCCCTCGTAAAACTCTTGTTTCTTTATCGCCATCAATCAACGCGAATCGATCGTACACTATGAATAGTTGAGTGCAGCAATTAGACCTACTAACGAGCCGACTCGGTTCGAGCAGGACAAGAGTCGTGGCCTTCGCCCTAGCCGTGCGCGGGGAAACCGTCCGATGCAGATAGAAAGAGTTAGGCCAAGAATGGTAGCGGGAGAGGGACGCGCTACCAGGTCCAAAATCGAAGCGAAATCCTGAGCTTTTCCAGCACGTTGGCCGGAATGTGGTAGCGGATTTGATGGTGTTACATCCCACGGGGATGTCTCACCCGGCCCGCCCCCCCGGAAAGGCCTACGCGTGGCTCGTCCTTCCTACCTCGCCCGGCGCGGCGATGGACGCTATTTCCTGCAGATTCGGCTGGGGAAACAGGCCGCTCAGCTCTTTGGGCTCCCCCTCCTTCGTGTCAGCCTCAGGACCGGGAATTTTGATGAGGCTAGGCGGCGGCTGATGGACAATCTCGGATGGGTGCAGGAGCTGATCGCGGCTCCCGACCTGGAGGCGTTGGGGACCATCCTCGACGCGCGGCTGCACGCCTATGTCGAGCATGGCGTGCCGGCGAACGAGCGGCTGCTGGCCGAGCGCTGCGCGTTCGAACATGAGGTCAGGCGCTATCTCGGCCGGGCGCAGGACCGCGGCTATGCCTACCCGCAGCGTTTCCCTCGGATGCCGAGCACCTGGGTCGACTTCGTCAACCAGAACAAGGCGGCCGAAAGCGAGATCGCCCGCCTAAACGTTCGGCGTGCCTATGAAAACGGCCGGCATGACGCGGCCGAGGCGGTCAAGGAAGGCTGGACGGCGCCCGCCGCCCCGGCGGTCGCACAACCGTTCGATCCCATCGCGATGATCGATCGCCTCGTGCAGGACGCAGTCGCCCAAAGGCTTCCGTTGCTTCCGGCGCAGAAGGTGGGCTCGATCTCGCCGGTCTCCGAGCCCGCGGTATGTGCCCCCACCGGGGAGGCCGCCGAAGACAATTCCTGCCGGATGTCCGACGTGCTCGCGGAATTTCTCAAACCGCTGGACCGCAAGCGGAAACACACCGCGAAGGGCCGCGGAGAAGCTGAACCCGTCATCCAGTTCGCCATCGATTTCCTGGACAACCCGCGGATGGATGAACTGACCGATGCCAAATGGAAGCAACTCGACGAGGCGCTGCCGGATATCCCCAATCGCGATAACATTCCACGCCGGTTCGCGAAGACGCTTTTCCAGCGCTACAAATATGCGGAAGAGACGAAGTGGTCGCAGCTCGAGCGCGTGACGACCACCACCATCAAGAGCCGGTACTGGGCCGGGCTCTATAAGTTCGTCGACTTCGCCATCGCGGAAAAGCATTACTGCGGACCGCGTCCCAAGTTCGTGTGCATCGATCCCGAAAATTTGGCGCCGCTGCCGCGCGATGCCTTCGACGATGACGAGCTGCTGACGCTGTTGCGCCTGCCGCTCTTCACCGGCTGCAAGAATCGCGTGCACGTCTGGCAGCCCGGCCGGTACTTCGTGCAATCGCACATCTACTGGGGTTTCTTGATCTGCATCCTCACCGGCATGAGGCCCGGCGAGGTCGGCCAGCTCAAATGCGCCGATATCCGAACCGATGGCGAGTTCTACTATTTCGACTTGCGCCCGTTCGATGCTCGCCATGGCCGCGTCGCGGTGAAGGATCTGCGCAATCTGAAGACGAACGCTGCCGGGCGGGTCATTCCGATCCATCCGCTTCTCATCGAGTTGGGGCTGCTGGATCGAATGCAGGATCTGATGGACAAGCAAGAGGAACGGCTCTTCCCGGAATGGGACGCCTATACTCGCAAAGACGGTACGATCCGCTGGTCGCAGCCGCTGAGCAAGGCATGGCAGTACGTGAAGACGAAACTGAAACTCGATCGCGCGGACCTTACCCTCTATTCGACGCGGCACCTCATGGCCGATTGGCTCGACAATGATGCGATCGCACAACGCACGCGCGACCGCATTCTCGGACATGCCAGCGACGTTCGAGGGCGGTATGGCCGCAAAGGCATTCTTGATCCGCAGATCGCGGCGAAGATCGAAGCCCTAGAACCGCAGGTGATCAAGCAGATGAGGGAGATCTTGCTCGCCGCCAAAAACCGAGCCGATGCCGGCGAGCTCACAATGCTGAAGACGTACTGAGTCAGAGTTCGTTGGACTGTTCTGAATGGCGCGCCACTCAGAACAAAACTGCGAACTCGTATGTAATTGAAATTACAGCCATACATTGCTCGACCTGCCGCTTAAGGGTTGAGCCTATCTTCAATAGGACAAGCGCGCCGGCTGGAAGGACATTGGGCCAAGAGAAAGCGAGTGGCCTCAAGTGCCGTCATGCAGCCGAGACCGGCGTGACAGCTTGCCGATAGACGCCGTCCCCCACGTCGCCAGCCGCAAAGAGGCCCGGCTTGAGCGTCGCAAATCGGTGAGGGCTACGCTCGCCTGCGCTGATCGTCGGAGGAACGAAATACGTTTTACTCCTTCAAACAGGATATTGTGCACTCCAGCGCATTGGCAGCGCACCGCAGCGGCTCTAGGTAAAATGATGATATTGTGACGATCGTCGAGAAGCGGGAGACGAGGCAATGATACGGGATGAGAAGCTCCAACGGATCATCGAACGCGCTATTCAATCAGCTTTCGTTGATTTTCCAGACGCGGGAAACGGGACGGTGTGGCCGAAAACTTACAAAGAGCCCAACGAATGCAAGACTATCGCAACAGCTGTCCTCGCCGCTCTCGAAAATGCAGGCTACAGAATTTCGCTCGATGCAAACTGAGGCATCAAGGTAAGCCACCTAAGCCTCGATCAGGCCGCGCTCATAGCAGGCTTTATCGTAAGGAAAAACGACCGCCGGATCGGGTCTGTGGAGACGACGGTGCTTTCCCGGATAGTTCAGCCGCCACAGCACATCGCGAATGATATTAAGCCGCGCATGTTCCTTGTCACCGCCGCGGACCACGGTCCAGGGCGAGGTGACGGTGTGCGTCCGCTCCAGCATCTTGTCCCGTGCTTCGGAATAAGCTTTCCAAAGCTTCTGCGCCTTGGCATCGATGGGGCTCATCTTCCATTGCTTCAGGGGATCCCTTTGGCGGTCGGCGAGCCGTCGCTTCTGCTCCTGTTTCGAAATATCAAGATAGTACTTGAGCAGGGTGATCCCCGAACGCTCAATCATTGCTTCGAAACCCGGCACGGTCTCGAGGAATTCCTCGGTTTCCTCCTTGGTGCAAAAGCCCATGACACGCTCAACTCCAGCACGGTTGTACCAAATGCGATTGAGCAGCACGATCTCTCTTGCCGCGGGCAAGTGCGAAACGTGACGCTGGAAGTACCATGAACACCGTTCCCGATTGCTCGGCGGCCCCAGCGCTACGACGCGGGTATCGCGCGGGCTTAGATGTTCGACAATCCACTTGATCGTGCCATCCTTGCCGGCGGCGTCGCGACCTTCGACGATGACAAGGATACGCTGGCCGCGCTCAATCACGCAGGCTGCAGCTTGACGAGCTCGATTTGCAGCCGGACCAGCAGCGCGTGATACCTATGGCGACTCAAATGTTGCGGAAGTGGTGGCCGGTTCTTCATGGTTCGATCCCTCCTAGTCGCCTCACTATCCAGGAATGTCGCGCGACACGAGGCTGTCCACACATTTGCAGCACGTCACACTTGTCGGATCCTATCGCACCGCGAACTGATGTTGTGCTTGCACATCGACACCCGTTAACATGCCCGTATGAATGAATCGCAGCGTTCTCGCACGGTGCCTCGTCCGGTTTCGGTCGTCTGGATCGACATTTGCATGGGCATCTTCAACTCGGCCATACTTCCCGAGGGGACCACCGGATAAGGGGCCTGGCCAGAGGCCGCCCCGATCGGAGCTTTCGTTGATTATGCTGAAGGTTCTTCACACGACGACTTATCGATTCAACGAACACGTGCACCTGTTGCCGCACCGCTTGATGCTTCGTCCGCGCGAAAGCCGCGAGCTCCGCTTGATTTCGAGCAACGTCACGATGACGCCGCATGCGGCCTTGACCTGGGCGCACGATGTGTTTGGCAATGCAATCGCGACGGCCACGTTTCAGATGACAGCCTCCAACCTGGTGATCGCCAGCGTCGCGGAGCTTCAGCTCGACGCGGTTGCATGGCCGGTGTTCGATATCGCTGTCTCGGCCATGTCTTACCCATTCCGCTATTCTGATGACGATTGGACCGATCTCGGCGCCCTGGCTCTCCCCCAGTACTCGGACACAGCGGGGGTCCTACGAAATTGGGCACAAATGTTCGTTCGAGGAAGTCGGACTGATACGCTGTCGCTGCTAAAGGACCTGAGCGTCGGCGTTTCGGAAGCTGTCCAGTACCAGAGCCGTGAGGATGAGGGTACCCAAACGCCGGTAGAAACGTTAAATCGTGGCTGGGGGTCATGCCGGGATTTCGCGGTGCTGTTCACCGAAGCAGCACGCATGCTCGGGTTTGGAGCCAGGATCGTCTCCGGCTATCTTTACAATCCAGAGCAACAGAGCGTCGGATCGAGCGATGCGGGATCAACCCATGCGTGGGCCGAGGTCTTCGTACCGGGCGCCGGCTGGATCACTTTCGACCCGACGAATCGTAGCCTCGGCGGCTTCAATCTGATCCCGGTCGCGGTCGCGCGCGACATCCGGCAGACGATTCCGGTGTCCGGCAGCTTCGTCGGCAGCATCGGCGCCTTCGCCGGGATGTCCGTAGAAGTTCTTGTCACATCATAGATCGACGCATTGGACCTTCGGCAGCCTTTCTGATCAGTCGTTCAGCTTCAAGGCCCTCACGTTTTCTAGAAGGGCCTTCAGGCTCCTGCTCATGATGGGCATCGCCTATTGCGCCTACTCGTCAGTGGGGCTTGGGCCAAAGAGTGACATTGCGATGAGTGATGCCGTCCTAATCTGATGGCAAATTCCCTTTCGTTAAATTTTCTTGAATGAGCAATTTTGACCATGAGCTCGCGCTGCGTTGCGGCACAATACTTCTCGCCGCCCTGCTCTCGGCATCCATCGGTGATTGAGAGAATGTTTGCGAGGGCCGCAGCTATAGCCAATTGATTCCCGCTAACGGCAACACCCGCTGAATCGCCGCTAGGCAGAATGGAATTGGGCGATTGGCACAATCTGTCGACAGACTTTCGGGGCTGTCACTGATCCACGCGGATCCACACGCAACAAACAAATCGGCGATAGCTGGAACTCTTGTCGGCTTGCCCTGTTCATTCTTTGTCCGATTCCGGACGCATAAGAATTGGTGGATACTATGAAAAGAATTCTATTAGCGACAGTCGCTGTTCTCGCATTCGCTTCTCCGTCATTCGCGGCGGAGACTGGCAAAACCGTTGGCCAATCGCCTTCCTCGTTCTACCTGGCTCAGGATACTGCGACCATGAAATGTCAGATCGTCGAGAGCCAGCCTGCTGCCGGCGGTAGCATGAAGGTTGTCGGCGCCGCTCACACGACAAAGGCCTCGGCAGAAGCGGCTTTGAAGGCCGAAAAAACTTGCGCCAAGTAATCGGTTAAGTCGCGGCGCGAGTACAGAGGCGGGTCTGTGAGTTCGCTTAGAACCACGAATCCTCGGATCCGCCCCCCCACCAGCGCTTCAAGCACCCTGGGTCGAGGTTCTTTATCGGCCAGCGGCACGCAATCGACTTGCCGCTTGAGATGCTCCAAGTTGGAGAGGATACGACCATGAACCAGCAGACAATGAAATACGCGATTGCGGTCGCACTCTTCGGTGCGGCGACGCTCGCCTCGGTGCTGCCTTCGGGGGCAGCTCCGATCTCGCCGAGCACGGCTCTTCTGACACAAGCGGCTTCGTCGTCCGCAGTGACAGAAGTCTACTACCGACGCCACTACCGCGGTCGCGGCTACTACGGCGCTCCGGGGGCCGCAATTGGTCTTGGCATCCTGGGTGCCGCGGCTGGAGCCGCCGCTTATGGAGCCTACGGTGGTAGCTATTACGGGCCAGGCTACGCGCCGGGCTACTATGCGCCAGATTACTACGGCGGCCAGTATCCCTATCGCCGCCAATACTACGCCCCGTATTGAGGGCACGAGCGACGCTGTTTGGGCGTGGCAACCTCTGTCACAGACCATGCCCACTCAACGCGCGCTCGAGCGCACTCGAGCGCGATGGCGCGGCTGCGCCCTTGTGATCCGGTCAACTGCATCGGCCCCTCCCATCCGGGGTCGCCTGCGGACTTTTGCAGGAGTTGGCGAATCGCAAGACAGACAAAACTTGCGCCAGGGAGCTAAAGGCGCGAGCGCGGGGCGGGTCTATCGGCTCGACCAGCAATCCCGAAGCGACTGACTCGTCCCGGCAACGCCACGGGCACCGCCGACCCCGAGCCAAACGATACCAAGGCTGCCTCTCTCAAGCTCAAACTGCCTCCTGCTCCGCGTCCGCCGCGCCGGGTGGCATTTCAATCGAGAAGAAGTAGCACAGCACTTGCCCAGTGATGCCGCCGACAGTCGTCGCCGGAAGCTTGAAGATCGCGCACTCAACTCGGACTACCGTGAGACCCAATATCCACACGGTCCCACCAAAGGAGTCGGACAATGTCGATCGGACTTATCCTCATCATCCTCCTCATCATCTTCCTGCTTGGTGGCTTCAGCGGCCGCTTCGGCGGCTACGGCTACGGCTATGGCCACGGTGGGATGGGGGTCATCGGTACCATCCTGGTCATCCTCGTCGTATTGCTACTTCTGGGTCGGCTCTGACCCTCGCAGGGTCGGCTGTGTCGACCGGGCGCCTCCCAAAATATCCTGTCCCCGGCGTACCGGGTCCCAACGAGCCCCGACCAGCTGAAGCCGACAATGCCCGCCGATGAAGGGGTGTTTGTGCCTGCCTCGGTCCTGCTGCAGCGGCTGCACGACGAGGCACCGGCAAGATCGCTTTACCCTGGGCTGGCTGATGGGTCGCCTACACAAGCACTCCTTCGGCCCTATTATGCTGCTGCTCGCTGTGGTCGCTATTGCACCGGGTGTCTCGATCGTAGCCGGCCTGCTACTCATGATCCCCGCGTCCCAGGTGATCGCGGTCTTCGGTCTAATCACGGGGGCGACCAACCAGGGCGGAGCTATGCACTTCCCAAAATCCAGTAACGGTGGGGTGCGTCCTGACTGGTTTGGTAACAATTCTCACCCGCCACCCGGCTGCAATGCAAAGTGCTGATTTTGAGATATTGCACAAGGCGTCCTCACGGAAATCCGTGAAACGGCGAGAATTCATCACGCTTCTCGGCGGCCGCTTTTTGCTGATTCCTGCAAAAAAGGCCCAAGCATCTCTGCCGGGCCTTCGTTATTGTTGAGCTCTGAACGAGTAGGACTTAAAAATCCATACCACCCATGCCGCCACCTTGAGGCATGCCCCCACCGCCGGCGTTCTTCTTTGGCAATTCGGCCACCATGGCTTCGGTAGTGATCAGGAGCGCCGCAACAGAAGCCGCATTCTGAATCGCCACACGAACGACCTTGGTCGGGTCGATGATGCCCTTGGTGACCAGGTTGCCGTACTCGCCGGACTGGGAGTCAAAGCCGTAGCCATACTGATCCTTCTCCAGGATCTTGCCGACGATAACGGAGCCGTCCTCGCCAGCGTTGATCGCGATCTGGCGGGCCGGCGCAGACAGCGCCTTGCGCACGATCTCGACGCCGGTCTTCTGGTCATCGTTCTTGGTGCGCAGCCCCTTGAGATGCTCGGAAGCACGCAGCAGGGCGACGCCGCCGCCCGGCAGGATGCCTTCCTCGACGGCCGCGCGGGTCGCATGCATCGCGTCATCAACGCGATCCTTGCGCTCCTTCACCTCGACCTCGGTCGCGCCGCCGACGCGGATCACCGCGACGCCGCCCGCGAGCTTGGCAAGACGCTCCTGCAGCTTTTCACGGTCATAGTCCGAGGAGGTCTCCTCGATCTGCGCCTTGATCTGCGCCACCCGCGCCTCTATGTCGGCCTTCTTACCGGCGCCGCTGACGATGGTGGTGTTCTCCTTGTCGATCATCACCTTCTTGGCGCGACCGAGCATGTTGAGCGTGACGTTCTCGAGCTTGATGCCCAGATCTTCCGAGATCGCCTGGCCGCCGGTCAGGATCGCGATGTCCTGCAGCATGGCCTTGCGGCGATCGCCGAAGCCCGGAGCCTTCACGGCCGCGACCTTCAGACCGCCGCGGAGGCGGTTCACGACCAGGGTCGCGAGCGCTTCGCCCTCGACGTCTTCCGCAATAATCACAAGCGGCTTGCCACTCTGGACGACGGCTTCCAGCAGCGGAAGCAGTTCATTCAACTGAGATAGCTTCTTTTCGTGGATGAGGACGTAGGCGTCTTCCATTTCGGCGCGCATTTTGTCGGCGTTGGTGACGAAGTACGGCGAGATGTAGCCGCGGTCGAATTGCATCCCTTCGACGACCTCGAGTTCGGTCTCGAGCGACTTGGCTTCTTCAACCGTGATGACGCCCTCGTTGCCGACCTTCTTCATGGCGTCGGAGAGGAACTTGCCGATCTCCGCGTCGCCGTTGGCCGAGATGGTGCCGACCTGGGCGATCTCCTCGTTCGAGGTGACCTTCTTGGAGTTCTTCACGAGATCGGCGACCACGGCTTCCACCGCGAGGTCGATACCGCGCTTCAGGTCCATCGGGTTCATACCGGCGGCAACCGCCTTCGCGCCTTCACGGACGATCGCAGCCGCGAGCACGGTCGCGGTGGTGGTGCCATCGCCAGCTGCATCTGCCGATTTGGAGGCAACTTCTCGCACCATCTGCGCGCCCATGTTCTCGAACTTGTCCTCAAGCTCGATCTCCTTGGCGACAGTGACGCCGTCTTTGGTGATGCGGGGGGCGCCGAACGACTTGTCGAGCACGACGTTCCGGCCCTTGGGCCCGAGCGTGACCTTAACCGCATTGTTGAGAATTTCAACACCGCGCAACATCCTGTCGCGGGCGTCGACGCCGAACTTAACTTCTTTGGCCGACATCATGATCTCCGTTTTCAACTGTCAAATCCGAAAGACCGCGCGACTCGGCGAGCTCTTTAGGGACGTGAGTTCAACTTGCGGGCCTTATCCTTCTCCTTCGAGACGCTGGCTGCTTGGGATAAGGAAAACAGACTGGCGCTTAGGCGACCTTCTTCTTGGCGGCGGGCAGCTCGGTGAGAACGCCCATAATGTCGCTTTCCTTCATGATCAGTACTTCCTGATCATCGAGCTCGATCTCCGTACCTGACCACTTGCCGAACAGGACGCGGTCGCCAACCTTGAGATCGATGGGCAGCTTGCCGGATTCGTCGCGGCCGCCTGGGCCAACCGCCGTGATCTCGCCCTGCGAAGGTTTTTCCTTGGCGCTGTCCGGAATGATGATGCCGCCAGTGGTCTTCTCTTCGGCTTCGATACGCTTGACCGCAACGCGGCCGTGAAGCGGACGGAATTTCATGCTGCCCTCCTGTTTTCTTGTTGTTGTTGCTTTGGACGAAATGGCAGTCGTGGCCAGCGAGTGCTAATCAGCACATAAGCCGCCGCAAGGGGACGTACAAGACCGTCCCGAAACGATATTCGCTCAGAGCATCACGAAATAGCTGCCAAGACCGCGGCGGCTAAGGATCCGGTGAAGGCCAGCTGTGTGGTGCGAAAGTCGTTGGACGCCGCGTCATCAAATTTGAGAAAGCTTCCCATCGCGCAGGGGCATTGCGTTGTTCTCGACGTGCGCCAGAATACGCCGGACGTCGGTCGCTTCTTGTGCAGCCATTCAGCGGTGCTTGTCGAGATCGAGTGGCTCGTCACTCGCGAGGCGCTTCGGCATCAATGCGCTGAGCGTCAGCCAAATCGACCGGGTTGATGGAAATCCTCTCCACCGTTGAAGTGCGCGGCGGCGCCGCCGGCACCGTGATCATAGTGGCAACCCGGCGAAACGCCTCGAACGACAATCCTTCGATCATCTCCTCATCGGTGATGACCTCGTAGGCACCCGGAGGCAGGAGGCGGTCGATGCCCTTGATCCGGAAGGGATGCTTGAAGGTGACCGTTTCGCGTCGGGAGCGCATGGTCATGATCGGCTATCCTTCAGAAACGGCTTTGCATCGGCGCGATAGTGAAGCAATCCGTTTACAGTGCTTTCTGTGCCGAGATTAGCTATCTCTTTATCATGAGATGGCTGCGAAGTCACCAAACACAAGGCAATACACATCGCGGATTTGTATAGATGCCGGCGGACGAAATGCTTGCTGATGCCAAGTGAAAAAATGCGAGTTGGCGATCGGCAAGCATCGCGACTCGGAGAGAAGAAATGCTATCTCGCAAATCTACCAGCCGAGATAGACTTGCAGCGGTTGGCTACAACCGTCATGGCGCGATGGGACGGTTCTGGCACGGTCTTCATCGTCACGCTCTTATGACGATGGTTGCTTACGCCTTCTTGCAGCACTTCCGCATTGCCAAGACGGGGCGCAAAAATGAAACGACGGCCACCACCTCAGCCCAACCTGCCAGCCGCGCGTCCCGCCATCGTCGCTCTCATTCTTCAGCCATCAGATCCGCGATACGGGTACTGCAGAACACAGGTCAGCGAAGAGCAAGGCGTGAACAAATCTGCCAAAGTCGTGTTAGCGCCCACCCGAAGCACCTTTATGATCGTGCAGGAAACGGGCGATCCGCGTCTTCAACACGGTGGCGTCGTGCGATTTGCCCGAGGCCGCGTGCTCGAAGAGCCTGCGCTGGACGTCAGTAGGCAGATCATTCCATTCGCTGACAAGGGCGGCACCCAGACATTCCAGGACTCTGCGCTCCACATCGCGCAAATCGCTGGCTTCATAGGGTAAAGGCCACGCCAACTCCTGCGCTCCGCCTTCCTCGTCCCAACGGTCGAGAGCGGTTGCCATTTCTTCTCCCGACGTTGGCCTTCGACCTTTCTTTTTGACCATTCTATATAGTCGCATATATCGGCATTAAGCGCCATTCGCTCGATCGCGGGGCGATCCGAAGCGCCAATCCTTCCAGTACCGAGAATGCCGCGGCCGCGGAACTCGGTAGTTCGCCCATCGGTTATTGCAGCGGTTTGTTCGCGCGGCGTACAGACTCAAGGTTCACCATGGATGTGATCGTTACACCGGCAGAGGGAGGCACGGTTTGGCAGCTGACGGACCTGCTCGGCCGCTCGATGGGGCGCATCACGGCAAGCGCTCCACGTCAGTTCATGATCCATCCGGAGGGCCACGCATCGGAAACTATGGCCGGCATACAGCAAGGGCCGCACGCCTCGCTCGACGCCGCACTGGCTGAGATCGAGAGGCACACCCGGGGCGTCTGCCGTCGAAATCCTGGCGAAGATCAGCTTTAGACAGCGCCCAACAATCCAGATCGTCGGCAGAGTATCCTATATTTACTGCGGGAAGATCTATATGTTTTACAGGTAACGCCCGCCCAGATTGCCTGATGACGGGACCGTCAGTTCCGGTAGAAGGAATTGTGGATTTTCGCGCGAGGACCGAGCGAATGTGGGCTCCGGCGGATATCACCGCCGATCATTGCGTTGCCGTGTTCGCCGAGATCTTTTGGCGGCTCGGCTCGACGCAACCCTGACAGTGCGGAGGGAACCCGCTTGAGCCGCTTGGTCATCGTCTCCAACCGTGTCGCCTTGCCGGCAGAAGCTGCGCAGCGCAGCGGCGGGCTCGTGACCGGCCTCGTCGACGCTCTGCATCAGGCTGGAGGCTTATGGTTCGGGTGGAGTGGCAAGCTTGGAGAAACAACACCAGAGCCGAACGTTTTTGAGACCGAGGGAGTGACGTACGCTACCGTCGATCTTACCCGCGCGGACCATGACGGCTACTACAGCGGCTTCTCCAACGCGGCACTGTGGCCCTTATTCCACTATCGCCTTGACCTCATGAACTTTACCCGCCGGGACTTGGCCGCCTATCGACGGGTGAACGCCGTGCTCGCCGACGCCCTCGCGCCCCTGCTCAGCCCGAGTGACCTCGTCTGGGTGCATGACTACCATCTGATCCCGATGGCCGAGGAACTTCGCCGCGCCGGCGCCACACAGCGGATCGGGTTTTTCTTGCATACGCCGTTTCCGTCTTTGGGGGTGCTGGCGACCCTTCCTCACTACGGCGACCTGCTGAAATCACTGTGCGCTTACGATCTCGTCGGCTTCCAGACGGTGGAGGATTTGACCGCCTTCCATGACGCCATCCTTCGCCGTGCAGGAGGCACGATTTCGTCCGATGGCCACGTTCACGCTTTCGATCGGGTTCTGCGCGCCGGCGCCTTCCCGATTGGTATCGATACTGAAGCGATCGCCGAAATGGCTAGTCGCGCTGTGAAATCCCGAACGGCCCGCCGGCTGCAGGAGAGTCTCCGGGGGCGCAAGCTCATCATTGGGGTGGACCGGCTGGATTACAGTAAGGGTCTCGAGCACCGGTTCAAAGCGTTCGCCGCCTTTCTCGAGGGCTATCCCGCATACCGCAACCACGTCCGCTTGCTGCAGATCGCCACCGCAACGCGCAGCGACGTTCCTGAATACCGTGCGTTGCGACAGAGGCTTGGTGCGCTGGCGGGCGACGTGGCCGGTCGCTACGCGGAACTCGATTGGGCGCCGATCCAGTATTTGAACAGGAGCTTCTCGCAGCGTTCGCTCGCTGGCTTCTTTCGGCTCAGCCGCGTCGCTCTTGTCACTCCGTTGCGCGACGGAATGAACCTGGTTGCCAAGGAGTATGTCGCTGCACAGAACCCCGATGACCCTGGCGTGCTCGTTCTCTCGCCCTTTGCCGGCGCGGCCTACGAACTCGACACTGCCGTGATCGCCAACCCGTATGACCCCGACGCCGTCGCCGAAGCATTGCAGACAGCGCTGGGGATGCCACTTGGAGAGCGATGCGATCGTTGGCGGGCCATGATGGTGGTACTACGCCGCAATAGCATTGCGGCGTGGCGCGAGAGTTTCCTCGGGGCTCTCAGCAGCTAACTGTGGATGTCGTTCGGGACGTGGCATCGGTGCAGCAGGTCGCGATAATCTCGTTCGTCAACGAGGCCGCCCAGTCCGCCGATAAGGTGTTACTTCGAAATCATCTCCGGGGCGGAAATGATCCACGGGTGACGGGACTACCTGCATCCGCTTGATCGTCCCGCCGAACCAGAAAGACCAAAGGCGAATCGCCTGCAGCATTCTCCGTCTTCGCGTCAACGTAGTACACTTCTTCTTCTGGCTTGGCGCGACGCACCCTGATCGGCGACTTCCCATTCCAAAGCGGCCTGTGTCCGACCATCATTCGCTTCAAATCATCTTGCAGCCAGTCCTCCTTGCCGAGTTCTCTGGCCTGACGAATCGTCGCAGCTCTGAACGCCAGAATGGGCTGACCGTCGATCTCCAAAACGAAGACAGTCGGCGGCGGCGCCTCGGCTTTCGCTGGTATAGTCATCCGGATCACTCCTTCCTCTGCTGGCCGACGCGGCCTTCCGAACCCGGCGTCGCGGCCAGCGCAGGACGCCTCGTCGCCTTTGTAGCTACTGCCCGCCTGATTCAGATTCACGGATTTTCGGCAACAGAGATCAGGCAACAGCCATCGATGGTAGTACTAGCTTCCTCCCGTGGCCCGTAGACCCTTCTCAACTGTGGATGCAACAAATGACCAATGAGCAAACCCATAAGTCCACCTCAGTCCAGAAGACCAGGAGCGGCTGCGAGAACTCCGGACTCAAAAGCCAGCCCGCAACTTACCCAAGCTCGCACTGACGCCGGGCGCGATGCTTGCTGACCGGGTCGCTGAAACAGTTGGTTCTTGGTGCTTCATCATCATCCAAGCGTCCTTCTTGGCATTTGGATCATGCTGAACATGATAGCATTCATCAGACATTGGGACCCTTTTCCCTTCATTTTGCTGAACTTGGTTCTTTCCTTCCAGGCGGCTTACGCAGCGCCCATCATCATGATGAGCCAAAACCGCCAATCTGAGATTTGAGCTGCTGCCGGTTTGATGGACACCGAGATCAGGTGTTTCATGAAGCCGGAGGTGGGCGATGAAGAGACGGAAGTTCAGTCGCAAGGTCGAGGCGGTTAAGCTGGTGCGGGAGCGCGGGGTATCGGTGGCGCAAGCCGGCCGGGACCTGGATGTTCATGAGAATGTTCTGCGCAAGTGGGTGAAGGAGCTTGGCGCCGATCCGGTACAGGCCTTTCCCGGTCATGGGCAGATGAAGCCCGAGCAGCACGAGATCGAGCGGTTGCGCCGTGAGGTCGCCAAGCTGAAGGCCGAGCGGGATATCCTAAAAAAAGGCCGGAGCTTTCTTCGCGAAGGAAGCGACATGAAGTTCGTCTTCATCGCGAAGCACCGGGCGATCTGGCCGGTGAACTCAAAACGGGATTTGGGAGCAAGGTCAAGGCCGCTGCCATTATAAACGTTCGTGCCCTTCTCTCGTCCATAACGGTACCTACCCTCTGCCGGCCGAGCGAGCTCGAGCCAGGCCTGCGCGACCTGAATCCAACGCTGCCGTTGGAAACCATCGGCGTTGACGGCCTCCTTCATCGCCGCCTCAGCCTGATTTTGAGGATCGATGTCGCCGCCCATGCAGGAGATATCGTACCAGCAGTGCGTAAACGATAGATGGCGATCGCTCCGTAGGAATCCGGGGGACTGTGTTTGGATGGAGGTGACGCCCAGCTCGTGATCCCTAATCCTTGGGGAGCGCGACACCAGTCATCTCGCCCATACGGGTGATGAGCCGATCCTGGAACCACGATCGGCTGCCTCGCGCGCCAGCTCCTCCTGCTTGTCATTCGGCCTGCAATATTGGCTCTGACGCAAGTTTGGTGCAGCGCCGACTATTCTGAACGAATTAGTCTGGCTTGAAGCAGATCGATTTTGCCGCGGCCGTACATTTTGACGTCGGACGAGCTTGAGGCGCGTGATCTGACCTTCAGTCTGGCCGTTGGACCATGGTGAAGTGATTGCCGCCGGTACCGCCGCCTCATCCTTCGCGACGCCGCTGGAGAACGAGGCGACGAGACTGGCGCTGACGCGGGCGCGCTCGATCCATGGGATGAGGCCCGCCTCGGTCTTGCGTCGGATCATCAGGTGGAATTCGGCGATGATCTCGCGTGCCTCGACCAGGGTTGGTACACCAGCTTCGATCGCCGAGACCGTGACAGCCTCCGCTTTCGTGAGCAAGTCTCGGCCGATGGTCATCAGGCGCGCGATGGTTCTCGCCGACGGAATCCTTTCAACTGAGGCGGCCTTACTTGCCCATGGTTCTCTCAAGAGACGCCAGCCTATCGAGCTGACCGGCTAAACCCCGCAAAGTTCGGGCGATGTTCTTGAGGACGGCGGCGCGATCCTGGGAAGGGCTAGCCTGACGGGACAGTGTAGAATAGTGGTCCGCAGCTTCCTGGCACAGTGAAACGCTGATCATCATTGCCCTCGGATTTATGTTCCGGCCATGGCATCCTTGCAGGCATGGCAGATCAAAACTGAGCAAAATTGATCAAGGCACCACAAATGGCTTGGCAACTGCATTCCAGTTCCGTTCTCAGCGGGCAAGAAACCTTGATCATGCTCAGATCTGGCCAAATTCAAAACAGGCCACTCCCAGAATCAAATTAGGCCACGGAGATAGGCCAGCCGCCCGGCCCATAGGAACCTTCCAGAAAACGAGAAACAAAGGCCACGCGCGTGAACGAGAGGCTACCGGCTGGTGCCGCCTCTCTGCGCTAGTAGTCTATGTCGGAGCGCGCAGACCGGGTGAATCCAGCCATTTAACCGAGGTCTCGATCCGGCTTGCGATCCGTAAAAGTTCGTTGCGTCGACCGCCATGAGCCATACCCTCAGCCTGCTTGCGCAAGTCAATTGCCTCGTCCTCTAAGCGGTATTGAAATATCGATGATTGCTTGAACATGGGTGCTCCCTGTTCGGTTAGGCGGGAGCGCAACTGGGGTTCTCAGCACCGATAGAAGCCATGCACCGGACGGTGATGGGTGTTGTTAACACTTGTCGCAGACTAGGTCTGAGCAATTTTGACCATCCGCTTGCGCGCACTCGGCGACCGGCCGGCGCGCCCCATAAGAGCACGAGTCGGTTAGAACGGCCCGCCAGGCGACGAGAATTTAGTGGTGGCTTGCCTTCAATATGCCGAGGCGTCCGACGCCGGCGGCCTTAAGCGGGCCTCCGCAGGAGGAACCACTGCGCAACGCTTTCGTTGTGTGCTCTCCCAGCAGCAAAGGACACGATCATGGACCGCGAACATGTGAAGGGCGCTGCCGACAAGGCAAAAGGCGCCATCAAAGAAGGTGCCGGTAAGCTCACTGGCGACAAGGACATGGAAGCCGAAGGCAAGATCGACAAGGCCAAGGGATCTGCCCACAATGCGGCGGGAGATGTGAAGGATGCAGCGCGGGACGCCGCTGACGCCCTCAAGAAATAAGCAGAAGAGAAGACAAAAACTAGCCGCCTCCGGGCGGCCCTCTCTTTTCTGGTGGGGAGACGGCTTCTTGGATCTTTTGATCCCGAATGGCGCGAGGCTTGGAAAGGCCCGTCCTCGCCCCGAACCTCAATTTTCGTGTGCGCCGGCCGTTCGCTGCTCTTCCTTACTGAGGTTATCAGCCACCAAGCGTGAGGGAGCGTTTGCATCCTGTAGGAACAGCTAGTCAATGCTTGCGTTGGCCGCTACGAGCTCTGCTCAGGAAGATTCGCATGCGGAGAGAGCGTTGGATGGTGATCGGCGCTTGGTCGTCAATTGCTTTGATGGCGAGTACACGCAGATCCTTTCAAACGCCTCGATTGACCTGCAAGGTGTGCCGATATCCGATCCGTCTCTGCTTATGGTCTCGGAGAACAGCCCGTATATGTGGAATGAGCGCTAGGCCGCTCTAACGCTGCTGGTACGCCCTAAGCGTACGGTGGCACGTTCACTAGCGTACCTATCAGGCGCAGAAGAGCCTGGTGCTCGGGTCCTTTCGGCTCCCTTCGCAAGAAATCGCCGAGTTCAATGTGTGTCAGTCGGCCGCCAGAAGGCGCATTTGGCTGATGAATGATGAAAGCATGGCCATTGGCCGGCTCGCGTCCCAGAAATCAAGCGTCGCCGTTGGTACTACGATATAGCTCACGTCGTTCGCTCATCTGACGCTCCTTGTGGGCTAAAGCTTCAAAATTCATCTGGCCGGTTTCCCCGCTCGCAGATCGAGGCGGCGGAGAAACGCCTGCGTATCAGCTAAGCCCGACTCCTCTGCTTACCTCGCGGGCTTCTCCTGGCGCGAGTCCAACAGTCAGGCCGAGCGCTGCAGCTTGCTCCAGAGCGGTGCCCCCGCGATCGATTAGTTTGGCGGTCCATCCCTCCGGGATGGCATCCAAGACGAGCTGAACGGCCTCTTCTTCCGTACCGGCTGCTAACCAAAACCGGCACTCGCCATCGTCAGTAGTGACCTGCAGAAGATGCGCTTCCATGCATGTGAACAGCCAAAGCCATACTTTGTTGCCGCGCGTCCTAGGTGTCAAACGCCATCCGGAACTGCCCCCTTTGCGTCATGAAGAACTGCCCCCACCATCTGGGTTATGATCTCGGTTGAAGGTTGTTTCCGCCGGTGACGGGCCGGAGGGAGGCGGAGCCGACCGGAGGGCCGTCACCGGCGGGCGGCGGCTGGATGAGGCCGCTCTTTCGCTTGGCGCGGAGCCGGTAACTATCGCCGCGGATCGTCAGCACGTGGCTGTGATGCAAGAGCCGGTCGAGGATCGCGGTGGCGACCACGGGACCGGCGAACACAGTGCCCCATTCGGCAACACTGCGGTTCGAGGTGATCAGCATGGCGCCAGTTTCATAGCGCCGGCTGACCAGTTGGAAGAAGAGATGTGCCGCGTCAGGTTCCAGCGGCAGATAGCCGAGCTCGTCGACGATCAGCAGCTTTGGCTTCGACAGCGCGAGCAGTTTCTCGTCCAGACGCCGTTCGCCATGTGCCTTGGCAAGGCCCGCGACCAGCGTCGTCGCGGTTGTGAACTGCACCTGTAACCGGCCAGGATCGCCTCTCGCCCGAGCGCGATCGACAGGTGCGTCTTACCGACGCCCGGTGGGCCGAGCAGCAGCACGTTCTCACCGTTGGCGATCCAATGTGACGCGGGCAGGTCGCGGATCTGTTTCGGATCGATCGACGGCTGCGCCTCGAAGTCGAAGCCCGCAAGCTCCTTCACGGCCGGGAAGTGTGCAAGTTTTAGTGCCATCTCGATACGGCGATGAGCCTTGCGCGCAATCTCGCGCTCGTACAGCAGGATCAGTGTCTCACGCGCCGACAGGTTCGCGCGTGCCGCCTCGTCGAGCAGGCTGTCGAGCTGATCGCAGATGCCGGAGAGCTGCAGTCGCGCCAGCATGGCATCGAGCGGATTGGTCGTTGCTTCCATTACCTTCTTTGCCGCGCCATCAGAAGCTTCCTCCGACCCTGGCTTCGTATTTCGGCTAGAGGGCGCAACAACGACGGCGGTGAGGACGGCGCCAGCACCGCCGCCGTGATCTCAGCCCGGCGGACCGCGCCAGGGCCGGACTGGATCCATGAGGTAAAGCACGACGGCCATCGGATGCTGGTCATCCGGGAAAACGAGCGCGTCCGGCTGCCCTCCCGCAACGGCAGCGACTGGACGAAGCGTTATCCCTGGATTGCTGAGGCCGCGCTGAGGAACCGCCAAAAGAGGTTTGTGATCGATGGCGAGGCCGTGATCCTTGGGGTGGACGGCATCAGCGACTTCAGCGCGCTGCACAGCGGGCAACACGACCATAAGGTGCAGCCGCGCCTCTTGTCAGTTTATCGACCGACTGCGCGCGAGTGCGTCATGGGATAGACTGTGGCAAAGCCCCGATGCAAGTCGCGCGCAGGCAGGCCCGGAGTCTCGTGCACTGACAACTATTCGGCCTCAACCATGATTGAGTTTCCGAACCATAGTCGTTCACGCGGCCTGCCGTGCGATTTGGGGGACACGACAGCGCTATTGAGGCACCGTTTTCATAAACGAAGATACGGACCGGTCGAGCCGGTCTGGCAGAGTCCGTCAAGTGAGCTAAACCGGAAAAGCGCAGCTCGGCGAATTAAGCAGGCTACCTGATCAGATCTGAATGTCGACCGAAGTTATCGGCGGACAAACTGTCAGAGAGGTTCGCGATGAAGGACGCCATCGCTCGCAACTACGATGCGGTCGAAGATGGTGGTGAATTGTTCCTGATTGCAGTCCGCCGCAGCGGCTCTTTTTGCCAGGCGGGACGGTTGGACGCACAGCAAAGCCTATCCGCGCGCTCCGTTGGCAATCTTATTTTGCGCCTGGGCTCGTTATTCGAACCTTCGATCCCCATATCCATATCTGTCCTGGTCAACCAACGAGAGGGCTCTGCATGTTCACATCCGAGCAGCATCGCCCAAGGGCAACCGCGCGCGGCGAACTCGTCAAGGGTTCTCAGCGCTGAGGAAACGCGTAAATTCAAGACCTGAAGGGACGGCTTCGTCTTTTTGACGGATGACAAGCGAGGGTTCGCGGAGGCTTGCAACGGCTCCGTTCTCATCCCGGAGCAGGACCATCCCCGCGGCGCAGCCCTCGCGGCTGACGAGGAGTACATTCTGCGTTGTCTTGGCGCGGCCCTCATCATGCAATGGAACGCCTTGCCGACGGTGCTGCAACGGGAGATCTTCGACGCCGCCGGGGCGGTTGGAAGGCCGGTGGAGACAGCGGAGCTCCGCGGGAGATTGCCTGATTTCTGCACGACCACAAGGATGATTCCGGTCGCGGCAAATTGCCTGTGACAGGAGGTACGCCTGCCGATGCGAGATCCAGTGCTCTGGCTGCGCCAGCGTCGTTCTGGCTGTATGTTTTAGCCATCACGGCGGGAGCGTAACACCCTCAGTCACCTAGGAGAGCCCGTGCAGTAGCACCTCGGACAGACCTCGCGACAAGCTGCGGGAAGCGGGTGACACCTGCGCGCTTCGCCACGGCACAATCTGCTTGGCATTTGAAAGCTCACCTCATTGGTAGGTGGCGCTGCCGTAATCCATTCCGCAGGCCAAGAGGCGGGAATACCAATCGCGGGAATGCAGCGAGCCCACAATTGACTTCGCATCGGCCGCTGGGCGCAGCGCGTACGACCTCGCGCTGCGATGCCATCCCTTGTGGGATTGCGGCGACTCAGAGAGTTTCGTCGGAGGCATAACACCGCAGATTTTTCAGACCGCCTCCATTGCCAGTCATTATTGATTAGGCGTTGAACCGGAAACGGAGTAGCGTTTTTGTAGCGGTCAAGCGGATTGCTTGCCCGACAGCTGCCAAAACGGCGACGCACCGAATTCCTCGCCTCCATCTAAATGGCAGCACATTGCCGTCGGTAGGCAAACTCTTTCCAAAATTGCTGTTCCAAACACGGGAGTGCCGACCACGTCGCGCGCGTCAGGCAATCGCAGAAGGAAGATCGACATGAAAATGAGCAATGTAGTTCCCAGTGCCCTGTCTGCGGCAAAGTACACTTATGGCGCGGCGACCATATGGGTCGCTCCTTCTCCCCTAATCAAATCGGCGCATTTCCTTGAAAGGA
Organism: Bradyrhizobium sp. CCBAU 45389; assembly: GCF_028128625.1. NCBI lineage: Bacteria > Pseudomonadati > Pseudomonadota > Alphaproteobacteria > Hyphomicrobiales > Nitrobacteraceae > Bradyrhizobium > Bradyrhizobium sp. CCBAU 45389. The sequence continues at coordinate 751,715 of NZ_LBIY01000099.1, forward strand.
TTGGACTCGCCACGATTGGAGGCTCGTGCGGCATGTACGTGGCCGCAGCGTTGATGCGCCTCGAACACGAACTGTTTGGAAGTGTCTGGTTCATCTTGCTGCTGATGCTCTACGGAGCTTTTAGCTTCTATATCGGCATCGACCTACCTCGCCATCGTGCTCAGGGGCTCCCGGAAGAGCGGAGCCACACCGATGCGGCTGAGATCTTCAGCGCAGCAGGCACATTCATTGCCGCGATTGCAGCGTTTCTATCTGTCAGCATGATTGTCGTTGATCAGGTCGTGTCTCACGGTTCGATCGTTGTGATCGCAGGCTGTTGGGCAATCGGTTCTTTAGTTCAAATTTCTGCCGGTACCATCGCGCGCAACTCCGTGGCCGAAGCTGGTAGGGAGTAACTTCCGATGGCAATTGGACCGACGCCGCTGGCCGATTTTTTTTGCGCGCGACAGTGAGAGGGCACACCGACAAGACGTAGCAAATAGGGAAAGTCATTAGGATGATGAATCAACGTGTAGTCTATTCTCCAGAAGAGCTTGCCAGCTTCAAAGCAATTTTTGAGGATGCGATAGGGTCATTCTCACCCACTCTGCTCACGACCTCCAACCGTTTGCAGGTTGCGCAGAGCATCCTCGCTCGTGCTGCGACCGGTGAGCGCAATCAGAACGAACTGCGGCGTGCGGCATTGGCATCAATTGCTTAGCAAGCCGACGGGTGTGGGTATCAAGCCGCCTTCAACTTGGAGTCCCTGCTCCTCGCCTGCACCTGCGCTAAATATTATTCGCATCCGAGTTCCTGGAACCATCCTGTCGCGAGCCCATTGGCTCACTGACACAATCACCTTTGGAGAAATGCTATTATGAAAACCTTCGCAATCACTCTGGTAGCCGCCGCAAGTACGCTTATTGTGACCGCCGCTTCAGCCGCCCCACTTTCCGCCAGCGTTTCGATTGCGCCGGAGAGCAACATTCAAAACGTTCGCATGGTCTGCAATGAAGATGGTCGCTGCTGGCGTGAACGCGGCGAACGCCATGTTATCATCCGCGACGGGCGCGATGCTTACGGATACGCTCCACGCGAGCGTTACATCGAGCGGCGCGGCTATGACGACCGTGCCGGCGTCGGCTTCCGCGCTCCCGGCGTGAGCGTCGGAATCGGGACCGACCGCTACTGAGAGACGACGGGATATCTATGAATGGCCGCGGAGTACTCCGCGGCCATTTTCATTGAGGCCATCTTCAAATGGCATAGATCGAACGCTTCACTCGGCGTCTGACGCTCAGTCTCGGTTAAACTCTGCCGCTACCCCTCGTGGTCAGTCGAGAGTATTCAGATGGCCAGATCGAAGCACATCAAGCAGTTTGGCCGATCAGGCGAAATCCAGAAGCACGATCGGTTCAAAAATTAGCGGCGACCAGGTTGTAAGAGCCCCTGCTGCCGCGGACGTACACCTTGGCAGCGGCGGCGCATATCAAGTCGCGATTGGAATCGAACGCGCGCAGAAAACCCGACTCGTCGTAACCGATATCTGGTTGAATTCGCTTCAGCGCATTTTCGTTGATGAAAAACGATGCCTCAATAGCGCTGTCGTGTCCCCAAAATCGTACGGCACGCCGCGTGCGGTCATATGACCGGCTATGGTTCGGAAACTCGATCATGTTGTCGGGGCCGATCAGTTGTCGGAGCACGAGACCTCCGTGCCGGCTGCACGCGATTTGCGTCGCGGCATATTCGATGGCGATAGCCGATCCTGTCTCCGACGCACTCGCGTGCAACCGGTCGATACGCTGACAAGATGTGCGGTAGCCAAAGCTTGGCGCCAAGGGAGGGAGTTTGGAGCGATCCGGTTGCGCCAGCCTCCAAATGGCTATGCTGGAAGCGGATTACAACCCCGCTCGATCCTGTCACAGCAAATAGTTGCGCCTGGACTGGTTATTCTGCGGATCGGCACTATATCCTAGACATCACCGCCCGCCCTCGGCTGTTATCGGTGACTGAGAGCATTGTGCTCCCGCCGCGACCTAGAGGCGGTTACTATGTCAGATATCTCCAAATTCAGCGTTCGCGAGTGGCTGGTGCCTCCGGTACTGCTGCCGGTCTTTTTTGTGCTTCTGATCGCTGCTGCGATGCTTATTCAGTGGTAGTTTCCCTCGGTGGGCCCGCGCCGTCAGCTCAAGCCAACCGCTCATTCCGGCCAGTCAAGCGAGTCCAATCCTCGTTAGCTTGCAAGCTGAACATCCGGGCGGCAGACGCCCTGGATAGAGCCCGCAAGATGCCGCCGGGAGACGAGCGTGCGGATGCGATGAAAATGGCTACGATCCTGGAGAACGCCGCTGAAATGCTCGAGCATTTCAGCGGCAGGGTCGGCGTGCCAGCAAAATGACGGTTGAGAGCTATCTTCTTTTCGCGCTCCACCGTTCAGGCCCAAACTCGGATATTTAGGAAAACAGCACCTGGGCATGGATCGTCGGGGCACCGAGATGCTTGTCTCAGATCAATCGCTTGTTTCAGTCACACCCGTTTTCCCGTGGATGCCCATCCGATGGTGCCCGATCTTTCACGCAGTCCGGCCGTCGTTCTCGTCGTAGAGGACGAGATGATGCTCCGCATGCGCGCGGTCGACATGGTGGAAGACGCCGGTTACACGCCGCTTGAAGCTCTGGATACCGACGAAGCCGTCGCAATCCTGGAATCCAGGTCCGACATCGCGCTCATGTGCACCGACATTCAGTTGCCCGGCAGCATGGACGGCCTGGGTCTTGCGCATACCGTGCATAAGCGTTGGCCAGCGATCAAGATCATCCTGGTGTCGGGACAATTGAACCCATCGAGCATCGATCTTCCCCCCTGCAGCAGATTTTTTGGCAAACCACTCCAAGCCTGGCAAATCATAGCTGAGTTACGCAGCATGATTGGCCACGCCTGAATCTCGTCGTTCTTGGCGCCGGATGCCGCCAGAGGGAATGCTCGGCCGAAATCAAGTGCGGTACCCAGCCCAAGGTGATACAATTGCAAATGCTTGAAGTTGATCTCCGTACGGACAAGCGCCCCGGCGGCGCAGAATTCCACCAGGACTTTCTGGCGGAGAATGTCAGCCTGCGGCTACTCCTGGCGCAGGCTGAGATCAATACGAGGAGCCTGCTTGCCAAGGCCGGTATCGATGCCAAAGAACGCGAGGCATCCGACAAGCTGCAGAAGCTGATCCTCGAAGAGCTGCATCACCGCATCAAGAACACGCTCGCGACCGTCGCCGCAATCGTGTCCCAGAGCCTGCGCAACCTGCAGGGGGTTGAGCACGCGCAGCGCGCCATCGAGGGCCGGCTCCTGGCACTCGGCCGGGCGCACGATCTCCTTCTGCAGGCAAAATGGTCCAGCGCCGATCTTGGCACGGTCGTTCGCAGCGCCATCGAAGCCTTCGACAATCCCGACGAATCGAAATTCTCGATCGCGGGACCCGATATCCGGATGGCGTCGGGTGCCGTCATCGCCGTCGCGATGACGCTCAACGAGCTTTGCACGAATACCACCAAGTTCGGCGCCCTGTCGGTCCCGGAGGGACGCGTCGACATCATCTGGACGGTGGACCAAGCGACACAACGCTTGCACCTCACCTGGACCGAAAAGAATGGCCCGGTCGTCCAGCCGCCCGCAAAGCGCAGCTTCGGAACACGGCTGATCGAAACCCTGGGCAAGCAGTTGCGGGGTGACGTGCAACTAGCCTATGCGTCGACGGGGTTTTCGTACACGTTCGACGTGCCAATAGCCGCGCTGAGCACCCCGGCCACATAGCTTGTGCGCGACGTATCGCGTGACGTGAGTGGACTCCCTTTTCGGGCTTCGGGCCCTTAGGTCTTGAGTGATTTTACTTGTTCATCTGCCGGCAGCCGGCAGACGAGTTCGCAATTGGAGCATTCGAAAGTCCGCAGGTCAGGATTGCCGTGGTCGGATTCGATCCGGGTCAGCGTCATGCGGCCCTGGCACTTCGGACAGCGCGGTCGTGCGATCGGAATAAGCGAGGGCTCGGGGCGCGCGAAGATTTCGGGCATGTGATGCTCCTTCCGGGTCGGGGCCGTTCACCTGTGGTCGTGAAGCGAATCGGACGGCACCAAAATCGCGCACCACCTGACCGGCTGCTGATCAATATTGCTCACATTTTCCGAGAAGTGATTGCAAGATCGGTCAAGGAGTCCGGCCCGCATTCGCCGCATCCCGAAAGCGTACACCTCGTAGCCTCGATCAACCCGCGTCCTTTCTGAAGTGCCGGCTCCCGGACTGAGCAATATTGCTCAGCAAGACATCCGGACGCGGATTAGCATTGGGTTCGATCATCGCATGTCCTGCGGTAGCCCGCGTCGCTTATCGGCGCGGTGCTCGGTGTCATGGGTTACCTCGTGCCGAACCCGGGCTCGTCGTGATCATTCCGGTCGTCGATGATGTCGCGGCCTGGCTTTGGCGGCTCACTCCGAAAGCAGTTAGACATGGTTCAATATCCACCGGAAGCCCGCTCGCTGGCAGCGCTGCTCGCCCGGTATCGCCAACCCGATGACGCGCGCGGCATTTTCGAGCTGGTGATCACGGCAGTACCCTTTTCTGTCATCTGGGCTCTGATGCTCGTCGGCGTTGTCCGCGGCCATGGGATTGGCCTGCTGCTGGCCGTGCCCGCGGCAGGCCTGCTCGTTCGTCTCTTCATGATCCAGCATGACTGCGGCCACGGGTCTTTCTTTCGCAGCCGGCTTGCAAACGATTGGATCGGCCGAGCCATCGGCGTTGTCACTTTGACTCCCTACGATTATTGGCGGCGCAACCATGCGCGGCATCACGCGAGTTCAGGCAATCTCGATCATAGAGGCTCGGGCGACATCGATACATTGACCGTGAGTGAGTTTGCCGCACGGTCTCGATGGCGCCAGATCCTCTATCGCCTGTACCGGCATCCGATCGTCATGTTTGGCGTGGGCCCGACATATCTGTTCATCTTGCGGCATCGATTGCCGATTGGGATGATGCGTAACGGCTGGCAGCCATGGCTGAGCACGATGGGCACGAACGTCGCCATCGCGGTTCTGATCGTCGGCATGATCCGGCTGGTAGGCCCTGGGCCATTCCTGCTGGTGCATCTGCCGATCATGGTTCTGGCTGCGTCGATCGGCGTCTGGCTGTTCTATGTCCAACACCAGTTCGAGAACACCTCATGGTCATGCGATGAAGCCTGGAGCTTTCACGAAGCTGCGCTCTATGGCAGTTCGCACTATCACTTGCCGTGGGTCTTGCGCTGGTTCACCGCGAACATCGGCGTCCACCACGTCCATCATCTATGCAGTCGAATTCCCTGCTATCGGCTGCCGGACGTGCTCCGGGATCATCCGGAACTCGCAAATGTGGGCCGAATCACCCTCGTCCAGAGCTTGCGATGTGTGCCGAAGGCCTTGTGGGACGAGAAGGAGCGACGGCTCATTTCGTTCCGAGACGCCAAAATAGGTCTGGTCGCGCGCCATAAGGGGACGCAGAGCAATGGTTCCGTTGCGGGTCCTGGAATTCGCCGCTTGAATTCGTGAACTTAACGATGGGTTCGCGCTTGGTTCATTGGAGAACCCGCTTGAGCCGCATGTTCAAACCCTTTGTGTTTCTGATCGCAGCCATCTACTTCCTGGTGGACGCGGTCTTTTTCACTCTCTTCAAACCTGTCTTTCGCCGGTTGGCGAACTGCTGGTTTTTCGAGCGCGTGCGAGCGTGGATCGAGTCGCTTCGCCCTTATCCGGCTCTGGCACTGTTCCTCGTGCCGGTCATCTTGCTTGAACCTGTCAAGCCTCTTGCGGCTTACCTGACGGCGACCGGGCACATCGGTCGCGGGTTTGCGCTCCTCATCGTCGGCGAGCTTCTCAAACTCCTGCTCATCGAGCGGCTCTTCTGCGTCAACCGCGACAAGCTGATGTCAATTCCTGCTTTCGCCTGGTGCCACGATAGGTTTTGCCAAGGCCAGGACTGGGTCGCGTCCCTGCCGGCATGGCAACTCGTGCGTCGTTGGAGCTTCAATGCCAAGCACGCCGTTCAACGACATGCCCTGGAATTCAAGGCTGCGCAGAAGCGAAAGCGGCTTTCCTGGCGATCTTGATCCGTCTCTTCGGCGCGGTCGAGCGGCAGGCGTGGACTGCTGGGAGCTCAGATCGCAACCACATTTGCAGGCCGCGCTCTCTGCGCGCAGGAACGTCGCGGGGTCCTGCCAGTTAGCTCGCCGAGACTTTCACCCCAGGGAGTATCTGCTATGGAGAACGATCGCATTGCCGGTTCGGCGAAGGAGTTCGCCGGTAAGCTCGAGGGCACCGTCGGCGATATCGCCGGAGATGCAAAGAGCCAGGCAGCGGGCCGTCTCCGCGAGGCGAAAGGCACCGCGCAGAACCTGTACGGCCAAGCCAAGGACGCAGCGCGCGACGTTACGGATGCCGCCGCCGACTACGCCAAGGACGCCTATGAGAACAGCGGCGAGACCTTCCGCGACGGCACACAAGCGATCGCGAGGAAGGTGCAGGATAATCCGCTCGGTTCGATGCTGATCGCCGGCGCGATCGGATTTGTGTTGGCGCAATGGCTGGCGCGCCCGACGCGGCGCGCACGATAGCGTTTGGGACGGGTGCAGCCGAGCAATTGCTGGATTGGAGATTGAATCATGAGCGACGACATCCCGCTCGCCCCCTTCCCCAACGAAAGCCTGGATCCTGCTTCAGAGCCGAAATCTCCTATCGCGGAAGTCTCCGACGCCGTGAAGGGGACCGCCAATCGGGTTGCGGGCGCGATAGAGGCTGGACGAAAGCCAGGAATGCCGCTGAGCGTCCTGAGCAATATCGCGCGCGAAGCCCCTCTTGGCTCTCTGCTGGTCGCCTTCCTGTTGGGAGTTGCCATCGCACGCCGCCGATGGCGCCTTGCGCAGCTCGCGTGATGGCTCAATCGGAGAAAGCGGAACTCTAGGAGGTCGGAGCCGTTGCACCCTATGGCCGGCGTCCGTCGGCATAGATTCAATTTGAATTGGAAAATCAGATGAGAAAGTCATTAATGGTTTCTGCGGCCGTTGCGGCCCTATTGGCCACGACTGGGTTTGCGACAGCTCAAGGCGCCAATCAAGGAGCGGCGAAGGACTCTCCGACGGCCGCTTCGCCGAAAGGTGATCCTGCGGCGCCGATGGATGCACCCGCGGCAAAGGGAGTCGAGAAGGCTACCCCAGGTGCTGGGTCAAAGGAGATGGCGCCCCAACATGCGGAGGGCAAGCCGGATGCGAAAACGACCGGTGACATGAAGGCCGATGGCAAGTCGAAGGCCTCGGAGTCGACGACGCCGGCCGCCACGAAGGACGTGAAGAATCCGACCGCCGAAACGACGTCGCCTTCGGGCGGCAAGGCGGCGAGCGAGATGAAAGCCGAAAGCAAGACGAAATCGTCTGATTCGGCCGCGACCTCGAAGGACTTGAAGACTCCGACTGCCGAGACCAAGCCCTCGACCTCGGACAACAAGACGACCGGCAACGCCGCAGCCGCAGCGACAGCGACGCCTCCCGCCGAGAAGCGCACCCAGATCAGTTCGGCGATGAAGCAAGAGAAGGTCGAGGAAGTTGCAAACGTGAACTTCAACCTCTCGATCGGAACGGCCGTCCCGGCGGGCGTCCGCTACTACCCGATGCCGGCACGTATCGTCGAGATCTATCCGGAATGGCGTGGATACGATTTCATCCTCGTGCACGGAAGGTACATTGTTCTTCGCCCGCGCACCCACGAGATCGTCTACATCATCGAAGGCTAGGCGACCACGCCGGGCATATGACTGGCAGTTACGAGGGCGGCTCGAGAGCCGCCCTTGTTGTATGGGTCAACCAGACATGCGAACCTGCCCTGGCATCACTTGCGCCACGGCCTTCCGAAGATCTCGTCAGTTGTCGGCAAATTCAGGTACATTTCCCGTCGGAATGCGATCGTCGCCATCAATCGAGCGAATCGTGAGCCCTTAACCCTCGTCGACCGGCGACATCATGGCGATCTTCATCGTCCGGCATAGTACAACGTACCGGTACGAGGGCGAGGTAAGGCTCGGCCGGCATCAGCTAATGGCACGTCCGCGGGACAGCTTCGATCAACGACTGATTGACTTCTCGCTCGATGTGACGCCGAAGCCCTCAGAGGTGAGATGGCTTCATGATGTCTTTGGGAATTGCGTCGCACACATCGAATTTGACCGCGCGAGCGATTACTTGCGATTCGACTGTGAAATCAAGGTTGACCACACTCCGGAGAACGCCCCGGACTTTAGGATTGAGGATTACGCGAAGGACCATCCATTCACGTATCATGACGAAGAGGCGCCTGACCTGGCACCTTATGTTCAGAGATGGTTCTCCGACCCGGAAGATCATGTTGGCCGGTGGCTGGACACCTTTCTCACGCGGGGGACGAAACGTCCGACGGGCCAGCTCCTGATGACCCTCAATGAAGCAATCTCGGATGGCTTCGCATATGACCGCCGCACGGCGCCAGGAACTCAAATTCCCTCCACCACACTTGAACTGAGGAAAGGCACCTGCAGGGACTTTGCCGTCTTGATGATTGAAGCTGCGCGAAGCCTGGGCTTCGCCGCACGCTTTATCACCGGCTATATCTACGTACCGGATCGCGATGGTCCTGTCTGGCTGGGCGGGGGAGCCACCCATGCCTGGTGCCAGATTTACATCCCCGGTTCGGGCTGGGTCGAGTTCGATCCGACCAACGGCATCGTCGGAAACCGGGACTTAATTCGCGTCGCGGTGGCCAGAATCCCGAGCCAGGCCATTCCCCTGTTCGGCACCTATTGGGGAAGTCGCGAGGACGAGCTTGGAATGAATGTGGAGGTCAACGTCAAAACGGCGTCGGCTCTATTGTAGCTGCCGTGATGAAGTGGCTGGAACACAAGCACCACCAGGGCGTTGGGGTTCGCGCCGCGCTGTGTCGCGAGTGTAGGGTGAGCACACACAAGATCGAAGCAGTCGAGCAGCCTTCTCGACCTTGGAGGATGTCGAGTGAAGATCCGGGTCGGCTATGAGATGGTCTACGAGTTTCCGCAGCCCACACCCATGATCATGGTCCTGGGCGTTCATTTTACCCGGGCTTCCGACGTTATCGTGCCTGACTATCTGACCACTGATCCTCCGGTGGCGATCAACCCATACCGCGATGGCTTCGGTAACTGGTGCACCCGTATCGTTGCTCCAGCCGGTCAACTGCGCCTGGCGGCTGATGGCATCATTCGCGACACGGGCTTGCCGGACGCCACCGTGCCCTCGGCTTCTCAACACGCGGTCGAGGACTTGCCGGCAGAGACGATCGTGTATCTTCTCGGCAGTCGCTATTGCGAAACCGACCAGCTATCCGACACCGCGTGGAAGCTCTTCGAGAAGCAGCCGCCCGGATGGGCGCGCGTTCAGGCGATCTGCGATTTCGTCCACAATCACATTCAATTCGGCTACGAGCACGCGCGCGCCACCAAGACCTCCCGGGAAGTGTACCACGAGGGCAAGGGCGTTTGTCGCGACTTTGCGCATCTGGCCATTACGTTCTGCCGCTGCATGAACATTCCGGCAAGGTACTGCACCGGCTATTTGGGCGACATCGGCATGCCGCCCCCCTATGCCCCAGGAGACTTCGCCGGATGGTTCGAGGCCTACATTGGCGGACGTTGGTACACGTTCGATCCGCGCAACAACGTGCCACGGATTGGACGCATCCTGATTGCCCAGGGACGTGACGCTGCTGACGTTCCGATTACGCAGACGTTCGGGCCCAACACCCTGGTGAGCTTCAAGGTGTGGACCGACGAGATCACTTCCTAGCAACGCGACTTGCGGCTTTCCTGGAACGAATGTCGGCGGCGTTGCTTGGTAACGGGCGACCGGATGCAAGTGCCCCCACGCATCCGATGAAATGGCGGCCCCAGCGCGCCCCCACGCCCTGGGGCCGTTCCTTTAGGAAAGCCCTTCTGGTCTGCTCTCTGGGCCGGAGCTTCTCACGCAAAGCAGCACTTTACTCTTCGAAACTGAGATCGCCGTCAGCCAGTCCCTTTCGGGGCGCGGTTGGGCTTCTTCGGTATCAGCCATTTCCTCATCTCAGCGGCAAAGCCAAGTTGCTCGGCTTTTCTGATGGCTTCGAATCGGATCGCTCCAGCTGGCAACTGCCTTGCTTGCGCCAGAGCCTCGGATGCCCGGGTAGCCCAATCGTGACAGTCCAGATCGTTGCGCGGCAGCGTTGTCATTTCATCGTCCTCACCTTGCACTCCAAAGCCAGCACTGGTCGCCACGTCGCGCGAGGCGTTAGGGGCCCTGGCTTGTGACCCGAGCACGCTCGCCCCCTGCGGAATAAGGGCAGCGGCACTATCGAACTCTCACCGATCGGCGTCCACGGCGATCGCAGCAGTATGGACCCGGCAGCGCCGCCCGCTGGTCAATATTGCTCACGACCGGGAGTTTGGCGGGATCACCGCAGTCCGCTGTCGCGGCAATGCTCTTTGCACGACGCAACTGGACGCCAAACAATGCCAACTATCGTGCAAGTTTATTTGGACCCTGGGCTCGTTGTCGGGACCTTTGATCCCCATATCTATTTGAGTCTGATCACCCCATCGGGGTTTGTTCGGAAGGGGCCGCGACTTTCAGCGAAAGGGGCCCGACGTGTTTAGACCTCAGCAATCTCGGGCGAGAGAAGCCAAGCACGGCGAGCTGACCAAGCGCCCGCCCGATCCGGATGAGAACCGCTCGCACGGCGGAGCCCTTGCGGCCCAAGAAGAACGTGTTTTGCGGTGTCTGGGCGCGGCCATCATCATGCAATGGAACGCCCTGCCGACGACCCTGCAGCGGCAGATCTTCGACACTGCAGGGTCGGTCGGCAAGTTACTGGCGACATCGGCGCTCCGCAGCCAAATCGCCCGGTTTCTTCACAACCACAAGGATGATGCCGGTCGCGGCAAATTACCGGTGACAGAAGACTCGCCTGCCGATGCAAGATCAAATGCCCTGGCGCTGTCGCGATGGGACAACGAGGGAGGAGCAGTCCACGACTGCCCGCCGATCTAGATGGACGCCGATAACAGGAGGACTCCCATGTCGCTTACACAGTTTCGGGTCGATGACGGACCACACGTCATGGATGGACTAAGGCTTCTCGCTCAGGATGGAAATGATTGCGTGGAAGCGTTTATTGGGCGGAAGGTGATGGACGTCTGGGCGGACTCCATCGAGCATGGTGGTGGGCGACAAAGCCTGTTTCGCGATCAATACAATGCGCTTGGCAGACTGAACCTTGCCGCACTTCAGCGGATCGTGAGCGCGAAATACCAGCGAGGCGCGGTATTCAACCGACAGCATCCCTTCGTCGAGGTTCTATTCTCCGACATTGCGGACAGCGGCGAGGCGCTGGATCTGAGTGAACTGGTTCGAGAGACGTTGCCACCGGCATTTCACAGGATGGCCTGAGTCTCTGATTCCGAGAATGCTGCGACGTTGGCAGCGTCGCCGCGGAACCCTCTCAAGGCTGGGCCGTTCCAGACTTGCAACAGTCGTCAAGAGTATTGAGGAGCCACCGGTGCGAATACTTATGGTCGAGGACGATCCACTTGTCCGCGAATTGGTGGTCGACGCTCTGCGCGAGGAAGGCTACGAGGTCTTTCACGCCTCCAATGGTGAGCAAGCGCTGGCATTGTGCAAGAGGCAGATCGCGGACGTTCTGGTCACCGACATCAGGCTGCCCGGCGGAGTTGACGGGTGGCAGATCGCCGAACGTTGTCGGGAGCATGATCCCCAGCTGCAGGTGATCTACGCGACCGGCTTCTCGCCCGTCGAGGCCCGTCCGGTGCCTGGCAGTCTCACCTTGCACAAGCCCTACCAACCCGACCGCATCGTCGAAGCGGTCAGAAAAATGGGAAAAGAAAGACGGCCTCCTTCCATCAGCTGACGGCGCTCCTTGCGGTCCGTCGATCGCCAATAGCTGACTAGCGGACATCTGCGGTGTGGCTTCCGCTTCGCCAAGGAAATCATTCAATGCGCGCAAATCTGCCCATAGGCTCTACGTCCGCGAATGCTCAGCCGAGCGGCAATTGGTTCGCCCGGCTGGCAGTTGCGACCTCGCGCATTTCCGGCCGACCGACGACCTTTCTGCTGGCAGTTGCCGTCGTACTCGTGTGGGCGATCACGGGTCCCTTATTCGGCTTCAGCGATACCTGGCAGCTCGTCATCAACACGGGCACGACAATCGTGACGTTCCTGATGGTCTTTCTGATCCAGGCAACGCAGAACCGCGACACGCTGGCCTTGCAGTTGAAACTCGACGAATTGATCCTGGCGACAAAGGCCGCAAGCAACCGCATTGCGGGCATCGAGGAGGCGTCGGATGAAGAAATCAAGAAAGCGAAAGTCGAGATGCTCGAGCGCGCCGGCTGATCCGGATCGGCTCGCAGGACCGGGCATCTCCACTGCATTCAGGCCTCGCAAACCGGACCGCGGCCCGGCGACGTTAGAGGAACTGCACGATAAAGGGCGATACGGGGAGTCCTGATGGCAGGCACAATCAAACGAAATAACGTTCGCGTTCGCGGCGCCGGCCACCGGACGATGATCTTCGCACACGGCTTCGGGTGCGACCAGAACATGTGGCGCTTTGTGGCTCCCGCGTTCGAAAAGGATTTCATGACCGTTGTGTTCGACCACGTCGGTGCCGGCGGCTCCGACCTCTCGGCCTACGACAGCGCCAAATATTCGACCCTGTCCGGCTACGCCAAAGACGTGGTCGAAATCGGCACGGAGCTCGGATTGAAGGATTCCGCCTTCGTAGGACATTCCGTCAGCAGCATGATCGGCGTGCTGGCCGCCCGACAAGCCCCCGGGATGTTCGGCAAGCTTGTACTCATCGGTCCGTCACCCCGTTACATCGACGACGACGGATACGTTGGTGGGTTCAGCGCTCAGCAGATCGAGGAATTGCTCAGGTTTCTCGACTCGAACCACATGGGTTGGTCGATGCAGATGGCGCCGATGATCATGGGCAATCCCGACCGACCGGAATTGGGTCAGGAGCTAACCAATAACTTCTGCAGCACCGATCCCGAAATCGCCAAAGCGTTCGCCCGGGTGACCTTCACCTCCGACAACCGCGAAGACCTCGCGGAGGTCTCCCTTCCGACGCTCGTTCTCCAGTGTAGCGAGGATATTATCGCCCCTCCGGAGGTCGGCGAGTTTGTCGCCCGCAATATTCCCAACAGCCGGATGATCGTCCTGGACGCGACCGGGCATTGCCCAAATCTGAGCGCGCCGGAAGAGGTCATCGCGGCGATGCGACCTTTTGTCTAGTGCGCGCCTCCGATCCCCAGTTCAAGGACATGATCGACAAAGCGCCGTGCGGTTACGTCACCCTGCAGCCGAACGGCCGGATCGAGTACGTCAACCTCACCTTCCTGGAATGGAGCGGACATACGGCGCCACGGATGACCGGGAAGCGCTTCAGCGATTTCCTGACCATGCCGGGCCGTATCTATTACGAAACCCATATCGCGCCGCTGCTCCGAATGCAGGGATCCTTCGACGAATTCGCCATCGACGTGTTAACCGCCGCCGGTACGCCGCTGCAGATGATCGCCAACGCGAACGAGCGCCGCGATCCGGAAGGAAGGCTGCTGCTCATCCGTCTAGCCCTGATCAAGGCGACGGATCGGCGGCGCTACGAGCACGAGCTTCTGGCCGACCGAGAATTGGCGATTGGCGCCGAGAAGGCGACGCAAGAACTGCTGCGGCTCGAGCACGAAACCTCCGAGTTGCGCGAACAGTTCATCGCCGTGCTCGGTCACGATCTTCGCAATCCTCTCGCCTCCATTAGCGCCGGCGCGAGAATTCTCGACCGAACCGTCCATAGCGAAAAGGAACACCAGATCATCGCCATGATGCAGACCACGGTCATGCGAATGGCCTCGATGATCGACAACGTTCTCGACTTCGCGCGCGGTCGGCTGGGCGGCGGCATTACCCTGGAACGCGATGCAAGAGCGCCGCTCGAACCTGCCCTTGCCCAGGTGGTCGACGAACTGAGACTGGCCTCACCCGGCCGGGTCATCGAGACCGAATTTGCCATCCACGAGCCGGTGAACTGCGATCGCATCCGCATCGGCCAACTCCTCTCCAACCTTCTCGGCAACGCGGTGACGCACGGGGCAACCGACAAACCCGTCGTCGTTCACGCCGAGACGCGAAAGGGATCGTTCGAACTCTGGGTAGCCAATGCGGGTGAGGCGATTCCGGAAACGGTGATGGAGAAGTTGTTCGAACCGTTCTTCCGCGGCAAAGCTCGTGCGAGCAAGCAGGGGCTTGGATTGGGGCTCTACATCGCCTCTCAGATCGCAAAGGCCCATGGGGGCGCTTTGACCGTCGCATCGAACTCCGCTGGAACCCGCTTCACCTTCTCTATGCCTCTTTCGTAGCCTGCCAGCACTGGCCGTGCCCCGCCGGCGGTACGTCCTCAATCCATCACCAAGACGCTGCGATTATCCTTCGAGGACGTGCCCCAAAGCCTTTAGCGGACGGACGCGATCGCTGACGATCTTCAGGATGGCCAGCATTGGAACGGCCAGGATCGCGCCGGGCACCCCCCACATCCAGAACCAGAACACCAGCGACAGGATGATCAGCACGGGGTTCAGGGTGAAGCGTCGCGCAAGCAGCATGGGAGTCAGGGTCTCGCCCTCGGCGAGGTGGATGCAGAAGTAAAGAATCGCCGGCAGCAAGGCCCACCACAAGCTGTCGAAACTCAACATTCCGGCCAGCAGGAAGATGATGGTTCCCAACAACGGCCCGAGAATTGGAACGTAATTGAGCAGGAAGGCAGCGGCTCCCCACAACAAGGGATCTCCAAGCCCGCAGAGGTACATCGCAACCGCCGTCGCAATTCCCACCGCAGCATTCATGGCCGTGATTGTGAGCAGATAGGCCGATATGTCCGCTTCGATCTGCTGGAAGATGTCCACGGCCTGCCTCTTGTCGGCAAAATTCGGCAGCACCTCGACGATGCGTCGCAGAAAAATGTCGCCTGCGACCAGAAGGAAATAGAGCACCAGAACCGTCGTGAACAGGCCGTCGAGCACAGCGCGCGTTCCGGCAAAGAGCACGCCGGTCAGACCGAGATCGCGGCGAACCGAAACGGTGGGCTCCTTTTTCCCGGGAGAGTCCGCGACGTGCTCCGCCTGCTGGACAACCTTTTGCAGCGCTTCGATCGGGCGCTTCAGGACGACCAGATGAGTTTCCAGGCGCGGTAAGCCGTCCGGCAACTTCTCCGCCCACGACGCGGCGGGTACTGACAAGGCTGCCACGAAGCCCACGAGCGCTCCCACGACCAGCAGGATCGCCAAGAGCGCGCCGACGGCACGGGGTAGGCCGATACGCTCGAGAAGATCCACAGCAGGTTGCAGAATGAGTTGCAACACGAAGGCGAGCACCACGGGCAATATGATCGAGCTTGCCACGTATACGGCCGCCAGGACGGCCAGTGTCAACAGGCTACCGAGAAAGAACGTCTGCGGACTGGACGGCAGAGGCATCTCGACATTGTCGACCGCCTGCGTTGGCAAGGCCTCCGATTCCGACGCGCCGGCGTCCTGCCCTGGCGACGAGAGGGGCTCCTGCGGCAACATCGAAAGCGAAACCAAGGGTCTCCTCCATCCTCCACGCAAATCTGTCCTGCCGGCAGCCAGGTATCCCTGCGCGGTCATGACGAGCGGTACGCGCCAGCGCATCGCCGCATCCGACGGACTAGTGCAGGGTCTCGGCAGCGGCTTCGTCGATAGCCGCCATTAGATCTCGCGTGGCAGATTGCTGGATCATATGTCCGGCTCCGGCAATGCGGTGCAGCTTGCTCTGCTTGACCTCGTCATGCAGCCTGGCCGATTGCTCATCGATATCGATCAAACGATCATCCTCGCCCGCAAGTATGATCGTCGGCATGTCGAGTTCGCCGTAGGTCTTCGAAGAAGCAAATGCAGCGGGAACCATCAACGTCGATTCCGCCGCACTGGCGCGGAGCTGTGATGGCCGGACGGCCATTTCCTTCGGAAAGCCGGCGAATTTGCCGGGGACTGGTTGCGGGCCAAACACCTTGCGCAACATTGCCGGCCACATCAATCGACCCAGGATCGGTGAGACGGTGTAGCTGATGATATCGCCAAGCGCGGGTGTGGCGGGTAGAGATGAGGCCACTGCGTCGGCTCGCGCGGTCGGAAAATAGTATCCCGATGCCAGCACCAGCGCTTCGACGAAGGAAGGATGCCTTATCGCCAGCGCGACCGCGACCGACGCCCCCCACGAATGCCCGAGTACGATGGCTCGCTGAACGCCCAGCCCATCAAATGCCTTCCTGAACAGGTCCGCCTGTGCCTCCGGCGTCCAAACCACATTTCGCGGCCGCAGGCTATGCCCGAATCCGGGTCGGTCGAAGACGATGACCCTGTAATTCTCGGCTGCCAGATCGATCAGGCCGCTCGACTCGAAATCCTGGATCATGCTGCCATTGCCGTGGAAGAGAACCAGCGGCCGGCCATTGCCGCGCTCCACATAGTGCAGCCGAACCCCGTCGACGTCGATGAACCGACCCCGTGGCGGGTTATCACGCTGCGCTTTATCGGCAAGATGCCGGTTCGCGATCGCCGTCGCCGCCACAAGGGTAGCGGCCCCAGCAAACGCGGCGATGGCGGGATATCGCCTGAAGGCGGCCAGACAGTCGGATAGGAATGCGGAAGAACGTGTTTGCGAAAAAGCCATGTGCAACACCTCAAGTGGTCTGCACGACGCCTCACGCCAATGAGAAATGTTGCAGCTGATGCTCAACGGGGACGAGCGAGCTTTCGTTCCACGCGGTCAATCGCAGCTTTGGGAACATAGAGACCTCGGTCCCGTTCAACATTGTTACTCTTCCCAAGGAGTGACTGGTCCAATGACTAACAAGAAGAACCCGAATGAGAAGCAGCCTGGCGAGAACCCCGATGGCAAGTACCATTTCAACCCTGGAAATATGGCAGGGAAAACGCCGGGGGATGCGGAGCAGACCGACAAAAATCGCGGCACTCCGCATGATCACAAGGAAGAGCCCGGCGGTTAGAACTTGTCGATGAGGCCGCCAATTGGCGGCCTCGCTTTCTCTCGCGGCGGCCGGTGAAGGGCACGGCCGCTGTGATTTTGCTCAGACTCAGACTGATGACCGTTCTACGCTAACAGAGACATCCATGGACCGGAACGAAAAGCCCGGCCACGAGGGCCGGGCCGATCGGAAGTATGAGTCCAAGTCAGGCAATCAAAGAACAGAGCACGCGTAGACAGCGCTGGCTGTTCAAAAAGGAACAGAATGCGTGGACCGCTGGCACTCGCCGCCCAACTGCGTGGGAATGTAGCTAGGGTCGTACAGGTCTGAGCATCGCAGGGCATGCGATCCAGCCGATTTGTGGAAAGCTTCGTCTAGGGTGACGTCGTGCGGCAATGTGTCCATCCAAATTTGTCCGAATGGTCTCCACGCAGGCTGAATGAGCAATTTGGTACAGCCGCCCAGCGATCGACATGCTTGGCTTCCTCAAGCTATCTCGATCCTCTCAGTCAAAGGCGACATCATGGACATCTCCCGGGAGACAAAGGCGACCGCGCGCTCCGTTCTGTGGGGTGCTGTGGCTGGGGCGATGGCCCTGGCGATCGTTGGCTTCAGCTGGGGCGGCTGGGTGACCGGTGGGTCCGCAGAGACCCTCGCTGCAAGCCGCGCTGCGACGGCCGTCGTCGCAGCTCTCACACCCATCTGCGTTGAAAAGTTTCGACAGACCGCTGATGCCTCGGCGAACCTGACCGAAATGAAGAAGGCGACCTATGTATCGGAACAAGGCAAGTTCGTCGAAAAGGGAGGTTGGGCCACGATGCCGGGAAGCACCGAGCCAAACTCGGCCGTTGCACGGGCTTGTGCCGAATCGCTCGGCCGCGAAAAAGCGGTGGAGCAACGCGGATAGCCGGCGAACCTGCGCAGGACGCGATCTGCGCAGTATTTCGGGATGTCCATACCTGGCCCCCCCTTGCGGGCCGGAATTCCCTGATGTGATTTCCGTTCCCGCTCTCCCGCGCTGCGCCTTCCACGAAGCGGACATTCTGCTAATATTACGGGGCACTACACCTAGGGAATGAGAGCGTCCATTTGGCCAAGCCCGCGAAGGACAAGTTTGATCCCAAGACCTTCCTCGCCAAGGTTGGGGCAGGAAAATCGATCTCAAAGCTTGGCAAGGGTCAGAACGTGTTCGTGCAGGGAGATGTCGCGGACGCGGTTTTCTACATTCAAAAAGGAAAGATCAAGCTCACGGTCGTTTCCGACCAGGGCAAGGAAGCCGTCGTCGGGATGTTGGAGCCGGGACAATTCTTTGGTGAAGGTTGTCTCAACGGCCAGCCATTGCGTATCGCGACGACTACGGCAATGGAAGACAGCATCATCACTAGAATATCGAAACCGGCAATGATTTCAGCGCTCGAAGGCAGGCCCAAGTTCTCCCAATTGTTCATGGCGTACCTGCTCACGCGCAATAGCCGAATCGAAGAAGATCTGATCGACCAACTATTCAACTCCAGCGAAAAACGTCTGGCGCGGCTGTTGCTTCTGCTCGCGAATTTCGGCAAGGAAACCAGCCCGCAGCCTATTGGGGTCAAGATCAGTCAGGAAACACTTGCCGAAATGATCGGCGCGACCCGATCGCGGGTTAGTTTCTTCATGAATAAATTCCGCAGGCTTGGCTTCATCAGCTACAATGGAAAAATCGAGGTCCACAGCTCGCTCCTGAACGCCGTTCTGATTGAGAAGTCGGAGCTGGGCCGGAAGGACTGACCGGCGCGCGACCGGTCGATTGATCGACTGCAGATGCGTGGCACCGCCATTTGGAGGTCGGGGCCGTCGGCCCCCTCGCCGGTCTTTAGCATTCGCCCTCTCGCTGGATCGCTGCGATGCTGATCGCGATCCAGTATGGTTGTTATTCGGTATGTGGCGACGGCATCGCTGCCGAGCGCGATCGAGATCAAACCGAGGGAAGTCGTTTCAAGCTCGATCAAGCAAGGTGATGCGCGTGAATGCGTTCAGCATACAGATCACGCATCGAGACGATTCCGCCGAACGAACACGGCGAGGACGGTCGGCCGACGTTTCAATTCGAAGGCACCTCAGACCGGTCTTACCTCGCGTGCCCGGCATCAGGGCGCGTGAGCAGGTGGGGACCAACAAGTGGGGCGTCAAAGAGTGAGCAAAATTGCACAGCGACCGCGAGCTGGATGTGATCGGATGACGCTGGGCGTCGCGGGCCGCCCCGCGCCGTTCGGGCGGCCCGAGATCTCGACCAGTGCCGAACTCGGGCCGCTCTTGTTTGGCTTGGCGCAGGAGCGCGAGTAGCAGGACGGACCGCTGAAGCGTGATAGATCATGGAAGCGCGCGATCTGTAATGAAATTGGTAGCCGCAGATCCGCGGAACCTGAAAGGTCGATATGACGCTAAAGATCAAAGAGCATACCTGCCCGGGATGCAGCGGAACGGGCTTCGCTGCGGTGATGCAGCCCGTGGAACCGGGCCGAAAGATCTACCCAGCAAAATGCCAGTCATGCAAAGGCAAGGGCAGGATCACGCACGCCGACTAAGGCAAAGGCTCATTCTTATCCGCTCGCGGCGTGTATGTCGGAGGGCGCAGGCCAGCCGGCGCGCGGGCCGATCACGGAAATTGATTCCGCCGCGCCTCGTTCTTCTGCTCATATGCACTGCCCGGCACCACCGCGCCCCTCAGCCGTTATCGGTGTACAAGATGGAAGCAAAACGGATGTCCTCCGATAAGATATCGATGCCGGTTTGGCATGAAAAGCACTTGCGTGCTGCGACCGACGCCGCCGGCGTGGCCTTGTGGGCCTGGAACGTGGATACGGACGCCATTACGATGGACGAACGCGCCTACGACCTGTGGGACGTTCCGAAGAGTGAAAAACACATCACATTCGAGATCTTGTCCAGGAACATCCATCCTGCCGATCTGGAACGAGTCAGGTCTGCGTTTGCCGCTACCCGCGCAATAGTAGGCGCTTACGAGATTGACTTTCGCATCTTGTTCGACGGCGACATCCGTTGGATCTCCGCGCGCGGGCAAGGCGACGATGTGGACATCGCCGATCGAACCATGTTTGGCATCTTCCTCGATGTTACCCAACGCAAGCAAGCCGAAGAAGCGAACGAGTTGCTGGCCGGTGAGATGAGCCATCGCGTGAAGAACCTTCTGACTATCGCGACCGCGCTTACTCAATTTACATCGCGTTCGGCCGCAACCAAAGAAGACATGGCCCACGAGCTAACAAATCGGCTGATGGCCTTGGGGCGTGCACAGGATCTCATTCGCCCCATACCGGGAAGGAAGAGCGAAGGAGCGCTTCTTGGTGACCTGGTCTCCATCTTGCTCGCGCCTTACGACGAAAGAGAGGCGAGCGTCCGCATTCGCGTTTCGGTGCCCAAGATGAAAGTCGGCGAAATGTCGAGCACAACGCTCGCTCTTGTGCTGCACGAACTGGCAACGAACTCGGCGAAATACGGTTCGCTATCGCTGGCAAGCGGCACCTTGGACGTGTCGTGCAATGCCCATGGCGACGAAGTCGTCGTGACCTGGACCGAGCGGGGTGGCCCGCCTCTTAAGGCTCCCGCAATGCTCAATGGCTTTGGAAGCAAATTGGTGCAGCGGAGCATGGCGGCCCAGCTCGGTGGCTCCATCGCATTCGACTGGTCGGAAGAGGGGCTGGTCGTTACGCTGATCATGAGCAAAGATCGCCTGGCAAGGTGAGGAACCTTGAGATCTTCGTATAGTAGCGGCCGGCGCAACGCGGAGCCTTGAAGACGGAGATCAGGTCCGCGTTCCAGAGTGGCCGGCCCTTCCGGGAGACTGCATGAGGGGGCCTCGCACAATGCCCATCGGCTCGACGTCTGCGGCCAGCGCCTGCGCCTAACCCGGCAATATGCCCGAAAGGCCTGAGCCCGTGACGCTGCGGACATGCCGCTTCCCTTTGAAAACTTCAAGGACGGGCGACTTCATATCGGTGCATCCGAGCAACCTCGTTGGAATCCGCGCGCCCGCTGAAAAGCTCAATTCAAGGTCGACCAAGCAAGAGATGCGCATGAATATGTTCGAGATTACGATCGCACGCATCGAGGTGATTCTGCCGAATGAACGTGGCGAGGACATTCGCCTGACGTTTCAGTTCGAAAGCCGTCAGACCAGTTTTACCTTGCCAATTTTCCTGAAGTCTTGCGAATTCGACGATACCGAGATCGTCAGGGTAGCCCGAAGCCAATTACACGACGTCTTCGCGCAGCTTTGCAGCCAGTGCGAGGATTGGCAGCTGACAGAGGACGAGCGTCGCGAGCTCGCAAGGATAAGCGTGCGGCCTGGCGTCAAGGCGCAGGAGTAGCTCGGGAACAAAAGCAGCTATTGAACTGGATGTATGCTCCTGAGATCAGCTGGCCGCGCCCTAGCATTTCATCGCGTTTATGAGCTCGGAAATCTCGATCGTTGCGAAATTCGAGAATGTGTCCGACACGGCATATGGCAGGATGATCTGGTTTTTGTGCCGCATCCCGCCGCACGTATAAACGACGTTAGGGACGTATCCTTCACGCTCGGATGGTTCAGGCCGCAATAGCGGCTCGCGCGAACGTGCCAGCACCTTGGATGGGTCGTGCTTGTCGAGCAGCGCCGCACCGATCGAGTATTTGCGGACCGGGCCGACACCGTGCGTCAGCAGCAGCCAACCCTCATCGAGTTCGATCGGCGACCCGCAATTGCCGATCTGGACGAACTCCCAGGGAAACTGCGGTTTCAAAATGGCTTGACCGCCATCCCACGTGTGGAGGTCGTCTGAATAGATTAGATACAGGTTCTCATTGTCCTGCCTCGCGATCATGGCATGCTGGCCGCCGATCTTGCGCGGGAACAGTGCCATGCCCTTGTTCCGAGCCGCAGCCCCTCGCAGGGGCGTCAGTCGAAACGACATGAAATCACTGGTCTCGATTAATTCGGAGCGGATGGCTCGACCGCTGTAAGCGGTATAGGTCGCGTAATACGTCTTTCGATCGCCGTCGCTGAATTCGACAAAGCGCGCGTCCTCTATGCCGTTCGATTGGGATTCTGTGACGGGAAAGATGACGCGCTCGGTCAGGTCTTCTTCGGGCTTGAAAGTCAGCTCGACACGCTCGCCGTCCGGCCCCGATATGCGATGGCAAATCCTCGGAATCGACGCGAGCCGAGCCGTCGGATCAACAGCCAGACTGCCGTCAGCCGCGATGGTCCCGGTTCGAAACGTCAGTGACGATACATGCCCTTCGCCTATGGCACGGAGACTGAGGATGAAGCGCACGCCGCCCTTCGGCGCTCCCGATTGATCGGGGTGCGCCACGATGCTCGGATTGAACAAGGCAGAGGCTTCGAATGAATACTCATTGAGGAAATAGGCGCCGACCAGCTGGCGCTGCTTCTTTGAGAAGACGCCATGCGTCGCGAAAGCGTCCTCCATTTCGTCCGCGCGGGCCTCGAATCTTTCCAACAGGTTGCGATGTCGCCCCTTGAAATTGTCCAGCACGTCCGCGAGCTGAGCGGCAACGGCTTCCTGATCGAGTGCGAGAACTCGCTCGACGATATGATTTGCGCGCATCTTGTCGGTGGGGTTGAGATCGCGCGGTTCAGTCGCCGGCTTGAATGGCCGCACGATAACTCGCGCGGGATCGGGACGCAGATGAAGCGCCTGCCGGTTCAGGAAGGTAGCTTGTGACACGGTATCCTCAGGTCGCTGGATGAAAGGGAAATTCAAACACCCACGGCGCGTAAGGCCGTGGGCTTGTTCAGGCTGGTGTTGACGCGCGCGAGCTGACGAATCTCCGCAAGTCCAAGCAAATAGCAGACGACCGACTCGCCTCCACGGTTTTCGTTGGCGCGATCGGGATGCAATCCATCGCGGCAGCTCCCGGTGTGCGGATCGACCAGTGCCACGGACAGATCATTGCTGCCCAGAAACCAGCCGAAGGCGCGCATGGCCATGGTTTTCCACTCGGCATCGCCGTCCGCACGCCACGCCGTCAGGCAGGCAGCGATCGTTGCCGTGGCTTCCACGGGTTGCTGATCGAAGGCGCGGGGATGTTGCCGCTGTTCGCCGAAGCTGCCGGTGCCCACCGGCCGGAAATGACCTGCCACGCTCGTCTGCTGCGTCATCAGCCAGCGCAATGAGCGCAATCCCGCATCGCGGTATTGCGGCGTTTGAGTCGTCATCCCTGTCAGTATCAAGGCTTGCGGCAATCGCGCGTTGTCGTAAGCGAGCCCTTCCTCGAACCACACCCAGTCCGGCGTCTCTACCGACGCCAGACAGGACATCAACCTGTCAGCAAGCGCGTGCCGGACTTCCCTTGCGTGGAGATCATCCGGAGCAACAGTGCAATAAGCGTCCAGACCTAGCAGCATGAACGCCCACGCGCGGGGCGAGCTGAAGCTCTCGGCCGTCGACAAAGCCTGGGCGAACAAATCGGTGGCCCACCTGCGCCGCGACGGGCTTGCGTCTCCGCGCGCCGCCTCGCCCAATGCCCATAGCGTCCGCCCGTGACTGTCTTCCGAGCCTCTGTCCTCGAGCCAGGTTCGGTTGAAGCCCATGAAGTTGCGAAATCGCCTGATGTCGGGATTCCACGCATGCTGCACGAATGCTGCAAAGCGGGTCGTCAGGATTTCCGGCAACGCCTGTTCGCCGGGATTGTTGAGGGCGCAGGCCAAGAGTAACGCCCGGGCATTGTCATCGACGCAATAGCCGTGCGAGCGATCCGGCACCGACTGAACCGCGTGCTGGAACAAGCCGATGTCGTCGCACATCATCATGAAATGGCTGATCTGCATGTCGGGCGCAGCGGGGCCGCGTGGTTCCGGCGCGCCGGAATCGGGACGCGCAAAGACCTTGAGCCGATGACCCTGCCGCGCGGCCTCGAAGGCGGACATGTAACGCTCGGCCGTGCGTTCCCACGTCATCATCCGGCTCATGGCGTATGCGCGTTGGCCCATCTCTTGCCGGCGCGCGTCGTCGGTGAGCAGTTTGGCGATCTCACCGCCGGTCGCCGCCGCATCGCCGAATGGTACCAGAACTCCGCATCCGTCAGTAAGCAGCTCGCGTGCGTGCCAGTAGGGCGTCGACACCACCGCCTTCCCGAGCCCAAAACTGTAAGCCAAGGTTCCAGAGGTCATCTGGGCCTCATTGAGATAGGGCGTGACATAGACGTCGCACATAGAGATGAATTCGAGCAGCGTGGCCTGGTCCACGAACCGGTCGAGGAACACCACGTGGTCCTCGACGCCCAGCTCGCGGACCCGCGCCATCAGACTTTCGCGATAGGCTTCGCCCTGGTCTCGAACCAGATTGGGGTGCGTTGCGCCGAGCACGACATACACCGCATTCGCGCGGTGTTTCAGAATCGAGGGCATTGCATCGATCATGACTTCGACGCCTTTGTTGGGGGACAGCAGCCCGAACGTCAGAATGACCGACTTGCCGTCAAATCCGAGCCTGGCCTTCGCCGCATCGGGCCCGGCAAAGGCGACATCGGGAATGCCGTGAGCGATCACCTCGATCTTGTCGTCCGGCACGAGGTAGACGCTGCGCAGTAGCTCGCGGGCCTTGTTAGCCATCACCACCACCTTCGACGACGCATCGACGATGCGCTCCATGACCGCGCGTTGCTTGGCTGACGGGTTGGCCAATACGGTATGAAGCGTCGTCACGACCGGCATGGTCAGGCGCGCCAGCAGCGGGAGGATATGGGCGCCGGCTTCGCCGCCGAAAATACCGAATTCGTGCTGCAGGCACACGGTATCGAACCGGCCGGCATTCAGGAAATCCGCTGCACGCAGGTAGTCTTCGACATTGTCGTCCTTGAATTGGAAAGCGACCGCCGGCGGATAGTCGTAGGCCTGGCCGCGATCGGTCATCGCCACGATGCAGGTTTCCAGATCAGGGCGTGACGCCGATATCGCTCTCTGCAGGTCCGTCGTGAAGGTTGCGATTCCGCAACGGCGAGGCAGCGAGTTGCCGATAAGGGCGATGCGGCGGAGCGACGTCATGTCTGTGCCTCGATGATCTTGCCCGATTTCCTGGAGCCCGTGCCGGTGGATGCATCGGGAGACTTGGTCGCTCGTCCGGTGCAGTCCTGCAGCAGCGAAACCATGGGATCCGGTCCCGGATAGGCGACCAGGCCGCTCATTCCGTCCAGGCCAATCGCGATGCCGGCGCTGTCGGCCTCAATGAAGATCGCGTCACCGACGGTCGCATCCGTATGCCCGATGCGCGCCTTCCCCTCGATCACGAGCATCCAGGTTTCCCGGTCGGCATCGAGCGCCCACTGCGAATTGGCCTGGAAATCGACCCGCTCGAGCACGAATTGTGGGCTCGCGACGAGAATTCTTCGTGCGTCCGTGAGACGCCGCGGAGCGGATTGAGCCTGGGATGGCCCGGCGTCGGAAGCGGCCACCGCGTCGTCTTCGTGCAGCTCGCGGTGCCTGCCAAAGTCGAACAGGCGGAATGTCGTATCGCTGCGTTGCTGAATCTCGGCGAGCACGATACCGGCGCCGATGGCATGGATTGTGCCGCCGGGGACGCAGATGAAGTCGCCCTTCGCAACAGGGCGCCATTGCACGAGACCGGCGATCGAGCCGTCCCTGATCGCTGCGCGCAACGCCTGCGGCGTGAGGCGCCGCGTCAGTCCCAGCGCTACCCGCGCGCCCGGCGCTGCTGACAGGATGTACCATGCCTCGGTCTTCCCGTTCGGCAGATCGATGGCGTGCGCGAATTCATCGTTGGGGTGGACCTGGATCGACAGAGGTTGGCTGGTAAACAGGAGCTTGAGCAGCAGGGCGGAGCCTGGTGCATCTTTATCGATGCGCTCGAACCACAACTCCCCGACGGGGTCGCCCGAAACGTCGATGCAGCTCCATGGTCGGATGTCTGCGACCCCCCATGGTTTGCGCGCAACCTGCACCGAGGCATGTTCGATGGTCATGGATTGTCCTTACCCTTGACGCGCATCTCGAAGCGACTGCTGTTGGTCGGTGCGGTCGGTAAGATCTGGCGTGGCTAAAAAAACGTCGCGCTCGCGACGCGCGCTATCACCGCGATCCGATCGTGTCCTCCATCAGGTGGCTACTCCGGCATCCGATAACAACCTTTGCGCGTTCATAAAGACGGGCGTGCCTTCATCAATGTTCGTTGCCGTTCGCGTCATTCTTGTGCTTGTGCAGAAATCGCGCGATCTGCCCACGAAGCTCCGCCGTCTCCAGCAACTTGCCGACCGATCCAGCGGTGTCGAAGATCTCCCGCTGCAACGTCGTCGGCAGAGCGTTCCATTGCATGATGACAGCCGCGCCAAGACACCGCAGAACGCGTTCCTCTTCGCTTGCAAGGGCCGCGCCGCGAGATTGGTCCGGGCCTATGACATGAACTGCGTCGTGGTAGTCGTCCGCCAGTCTCTGCTCGTTATCAGCAAGCGATACGAGGCGGTCCTGCAGTTCCTGAAGTTTGCGGCCTTCATCCAGATCGGTCGAACCCTTGACCCGTTCGCCGTATTTGGCCGCTTCTGCACGATATTGTTTAGACTTGAACATGTCCGGCCTTTCATAGGCGCAGCCATCCATTACGATCAAACTCGATAGTCGACCAGAACAGACACGGCGGCGTTGCCGCAAAATCCGAGTTGCTGTTGCAAAGCGGCAGCGACGCGTCGACAGCGCGCTCCTCGACTAAGGTCGCCGTCTCTTTGTCCAGCTGCCTTTCCGCACAACATTCACGCCGATCATCCCGCAACGTTTTCTTTCTGCCGAGGCGAAAACCGTCTGCCCGCCGTTTGCTCTGGCGCGGCAGCACAGCCGTTCCCTCAGGCTTCGAGCTTATCGAACTCGTCAGGCAGCAGGATCTGGCCTCGCGGCGTGCAGATCCGCACGTCCATATAGCCTTCCTGCAAGAGCTCCCGCGCCTTCTTCAAGGCTGCAGCCACCGTGTCGCGACTCAGATTGACGCGGCCGGCTCCATTGTGGCCGCCAACCAGGTATTGCATTCGTGTTGCGCTATCCACGCGGGACAACCGCTGCAAATACCAGGAGCACAGGAAACAGCAGGAAGATCACCGGCGACACGATCCAGTCGGCTGCCAAACGAGATCGAGACATCCACGCTCCTCTTCCTTTCTTTCGGCGGGAGCGTTCGTTACCCTCAGTCACCGGTGGAAGCCGCAGGATGGGCGGTGATAAGCAACTCTACGCTTACGTCCTGGGAATAGCGAGCGCTAAAACGTCGAGGAACAGCAGCGAGATCGAATTTGCGGGGCTCTCCGCCTCGGAGTGAGTCGTTGGCTCGAATTCGAAGTCCGGAGCAGCTTCCACGAACGTCCCGAATGGCGATTGAGGTTCGCTCCACAACCAAGCAACTGTTCTGCGCCTCCCTGATCTATCGAAATAGGGACCCCGCAGCGTTGAGGCTGCCTCCGTTGGCGGTCGTCGGCCTCGCCGCACCCGCAGAGTTGAATTGAATCGTTCACTCCCCTGAGGCGGCGACGAAACAAAGTCAGACTTCTCAGCCGGCACGTGCTATGAGCAGTGATGAAGAGATTGTTCGTGGCGCTGATCGTTGCAGGGTCGCCACCACAGCCCAGACGCTCGACCCGACGACTGCTGGGACCGAGGCACCGATGGGCGCGACATTGAGATACGCCCGTGAAACCATCGGACGGGTTTGCAAAGCCCGAAGCGGGCGCCTTCCTGCCCTCAACCGAGCGCCTAATGAGGTCCGCTAACCGTTCCAAGCCGCATGTCGAGGCCGGAGACCATAGGATGAGTGACGATCGGGAACTTCATCGCGCTGCCAAAGCGAACCGAGAGCGCCTTGCGGTCGCGCATCGCGAGGTGGTCTTGCAAGAAGAGGCAAAAAATGCCGTTGATATTCGCGAAAACATGGCGCGCCTCAAGGAACTGAGATTGGCCAAGGAAGCACAAGAGACTCGAACGAAAATCTCCAAAGCAAACCAGCGCCCGGCGCCTAGGCCGGGACGATCCAGATAAAGCTGATTCAGTTAGCGGGACTTCCTGTTCAGGTTCGCCTTTCGCCGCCTTGCGTGAGCAGCCAGCTGCTGGCAGTCGCTCATTCTGTGCGACCCGCGCTTCTGCTTTTCCGCACCCATGAAGCGCAGTAGCTCGCGCGCGCCACGGTGCCCCCGTGAAAAGCCCGCCAGCGGCTGGTGCCAGGGCTCGAATTAGCTCGCGTTTGACTTCCCTGGGGCGCATAGTTGCACCATCACCGGTCCCGCAACCTCGGCATTACCGGTGACCGAGAGTTTTGTGCTCCCGCCTATTTGTGGGGAAGCACCCATGGCCCAATCTCAGCACCTGTCGTCCGCCGTTCTTCCGGCTCCATTTGAGCGCCCCGCCTGTCCGAAGTGCTACGCCGCGATGATGCTCGTCAGCATCGAGCCAGACCCCGCCAGGGACGTCGACTTGCATACGTTCAAATGCGCTGTCTGCAATCAGGTCTTTGAGACCCTTGCTGCTTATGAAGACCCCATGAAGTCCAAGGCCCTTGGCCGCTGGCTTCAAGGCGATTTGCACCCATCGAGGTGATTTCGTGGGAAAGATGAAGCCCGCCGGAAGGGGCAGCCAGCCGCTGCCGGTCGCGCTTCATGTGAATTCGCCGCCGGCGCTTGATGTCGGATGCCCCTCGCGCTTCCATCACCGTCGTATCAAGTCCCAGCGTCTATATCGAGGCCGCATCGTACAATGCGTGCTTTGCAACCTGATCGACTGAGCAAGGTCAGCATTTCGCGGGGCCCTCGTTTCGAGCGGCTATTCCTGAATCGGGGGTATGCGACCGACGTTGAAGGGCGAACAACCGCCGGTCGAGGGCGCTTCGACACCTTCAAGGTCGTCGAAAGAAATTTCGCGGCATTCAGGGCTAACGCGCATCTGTGGGCCAGAATGGTGGCCGACCAGGGCGAGGCCATGTTCGGTGCAACGTCTGTCGGAGAGCACAAACTGCTAGCTCTGCCGATGCAGGGAAAGCGCAAGAGGAACGGACGCTCCATCCCGCTCGTCCGCTATGCCGATTTGTTTCTCGGCAGCATGGGTCCATCCTACCATGATTTCCATTTGACGCATGCCACGACGCCGCGCGAGGCGTTTGCCGAGAGTGGACGGCTGGAGGCTCAGCGATTCCTCTTCGGCAACCTGGGCCGTGAGCCGATATAACAATGCGAATGCCCAGATGATCTGGGGCGGCGGGCGCCGCGTCCGGACCGAGAATCGTGCCGCGGCTTCCGCCGCGGTGATGGTCTGGTTCAGTCAAGTTGTCGCCGCGCAGCGGCGGACTAGCTGGGATTCAGAGATCCGACGGAAGTGGGCGGTGGAGCAGTCCGCACTTCGGTCGGAAGCGAAGCTGCATAGAAGCGTCATCGGGGTCAGAAAGATTCCGGCGGAGGGGCGGGCCAGAACCCTGCCGCAACAGATCGAGTGGGAGGTCAACAAGATCATCGGTCGCACCAACAAGGATACTTGGAATGAATTCGTCCATAAGATATCGCGCGATGATCGCATCCTGGCGGCCTTGAACGGCGCGGCCGCGGACCTGCCCGCGGGCGACATTCAGGGACTGATCAAATCAAAGGAATATCTGGTCATCATTGCGCAGTGGATCGGCACGCTCAAACGCGCGGGCACACACGTGTTTGATGAGAATATCGGGTGCTGTCCGTATTAAGCCCTAGTGTCCTAAGTTAGATTCTTGAGTGTCCTACTTTAATTTAGCAACCATCACGCCCCAGCGCAGTTTTCACCCCATGGCGTCGCCCAAGGTGGAAGAATATCGTCGCAGAGCGCGAGAAGCCGAGGCACTGGCCGAAGCCGTAGACGATCAAGCGGCTAAGGAAACGCTTCTGGAAGCTGCAGAGCGCTGGCAGAAGCTTGCCAATCAGGCTCAAAGGAATGGCTGGTAAGGCCGCCTCAGTTGGCGGCCTCTTTCGTCAGACGCCCTTGCCATCATCCTCTTCTGGCTCGTAGTCAAACGGTAGCCGGTGTCCTAATTCCCCTCCGCGACTGTCCGAATTAGGACAGTACCGAATATCGCGCGTTGGCTCCGGCTGGGATGGAAGTCGATCAAGAACAACGAGGTTCTCTACGGACAAAAGAACGCGTCGGCCTGCTCGATGCGCTGCATGGGTTCCAGGCTTGGATTGGCCAAGGTGTAGCGCGGTGGAAGTCTTAGCCGCCAACACGCGGGAGGTGCGATGTCAACCTTGGCAAAGCTGCTTGCGCGCAAGCAGGCGCTCTTGGAGCGACTGGAGCGCGATCCCGGCCACAACGAACGCGAAGAGATCGAACGGCTGCTCGCGCAAATCGAGACGGCGCTTAGTCTGCTGGTGCCGAGAGACGCGGCCGCCACGCCGAGTGAGGAATAGGACGGAATGCAGATCGGCCCGGTGGGCCCGAAGCCGCAAAAGAGGCCCGCTACGATGACGTTGCCTCGTCTCGGCTCTCGAGGATTACCGGGTGAAGCTTGGCCTCCCTCACCCGAATGCCCACGCCCCGCTCGGTGTTGTGCTCGTCCATCAGAAACTCGACGCCCATCTCCTGCAGACAATCGACGAGCGCCTTGAGAGTACGGTCGTGGGGAATGCGACCGCCATTCTCGATGTGCGCGATCGTTCGCTTCGCCACCTTGGATGCGAGCGCAAGTTCAGCCTGAGAAATCTCCAGCCAGGCGCGCGCAGACGCAATTTGCCTTCCGTTAACCATTATTGTGCATTTCTGGTGCACTTGTGCGCCACTGGTGTTAGAGTCCTGTCAACGCAACCGAACGAGGACTCTGATGACCTTCCCCGACACCGACGGCCAGCCGCAGCCGATCACCCCTGCGCAGGCCATTTCCGCCGACGACACGCCCATCTCCACCATCTGCTCCGAGGCTCCTGCCGAATCCGCCGATCGCGGAACGGTGTACGGACGCTACATCAGTAGCGCGGCTTGGCAAACCAGCCCGGCCCGCCTGGCCGAGCTCGAGGCTTCCGGACACCGGTGCCGGCTGTGCTTCGCCTCGCGCCGGGAGGCGAGGCTGGAGGTCCACCACCGCACCTACCGGAACTTCCGCTGCGAACTCGCCGAGGACCTGACGACCCTCTGCCATCCCTGTCACCTCGGCGTCACCGGCATGGAGCGCTTCCGCAAGTACGCGCGGTCGCCCTTCAAGCCGCCGCCGCCCACGCCGGCGGCGCCGCCGCCTCCCGCCCTCTTCGACTACCGCTCGCCCCTGGAGATCACCTGATGAGCATCGAGCACATTTCCCTTCGCCTCATCGGCATCGGCCCCATGCTGATGCGCAATTCGCGCCTGGGCGATCCTCTCGACCCCTTGGCCAAGCAGATCGAGGCCGTGACCGGCAAAAGCGAGAGGACCGAGGCCGACCATCTGCGGGTGGCGGAGCTGGAATTCCACGGTTCGCTGTACCTGCACAACGGCGCGCCGTGCCTGCCGGCGAACATGATCAAGAGCGTCTGCGTAGACGGCGCCAAGCCGACGAAGATGGGCAACACCACCAAGGCCGCCTTCCGCGCGGACGGCCCGGCCCTCCTGCACTACGACGGTCCCAAGACCGCGCCGGAGTTGTGGAAGGATGAGCGGTTCCGGTACCGCACGACCGTCCGGATCCGTAGGACCGGTTCGCTCACCGTCAGGACGCGGCCCATGTTCGACGGCTGGAGCGCCGTCATCCACGGCACGTTCCTGACCTCGCTGCTCGACCGCGAAGACATCGTCGCGTTCTACCGCGTGGCCGGCTTGTACGGCCTCGGCGACTACACCCCTGAGTTCGGCCGCTTCCAGGTGGAGGAAGTGGTCAAATAGCTCCCCGTGCCGGGGCGTGGCCCGGCGAGGCATGGCATGGCCCGCCGTGGATCTTAAGGAGAAAGATCCGCGCAACATCATCTATCGCAACGAACGCGCAGTCGACTGCGCGATCGATGGAGGCTGACCTGAAGAACTACGACGACAACGAACGCGGCGATCCCGGCCGGCACCGGCGCCCAGCATGGCCGCCCGCGCTCCGCTATTGGCGGACCGTCCCCGCCGAGGAGTTCGACGACTCCTCCAAGGCGGAGGTGAAGGCCTTCGTGCGCGGTACGACCACCACGATTCCGGAGTGGCGCCGTGCGATCGCCGGCGACACCGCGGCCGCCATCGCCATGGTGATCCACTGCAAGTCGCCCGACACCATCGGCATCAAGGTCGACTTCGCCATGACGGTTCTGCTGGCCTGCGCCTTCGACGATCCCGCCGCGGCGCTCGTGCTCTCCATCAAGCTTCGGCAGATGCCGCTCCCGGCCCGGCTTCGCAAGCAGCTCGCCACCTCGTGGGTGGTGGCGAACATGCTGTCGTCCCTCAAGCGGTCCGCGCCGCGCCGCAAGGGGCATGGCACCTGAGCGTCAAAGGCTTGCGACCAGCGCCTCTCCGTTCGCGTCGTCGGTAACTTGGACGCCGCCGGCGTTGAGCGACGAGTCGTTAGCCACGTCGGCTCACAACACCGACTTCAACCTCATCCGAACCCCAAGGTGATGACCTGACGATGTCTCCTACCCTGCCGAAGATCGCCGTGGAGTCGGACGGCCTCGCCGCCTCCGGCGACACGACGCCGTCCAAGGACGTCGCGGGCATGGGTCCGCTGGAGCTCGCGGTCTATCGGGACGACTGGCGGGACGCTGCGCAATTCAGGATGCGCGCCGCTTTCGTAAAGGCGATGAAACAGCGTGGGGCGGCTCCGAAGAGGGCCGGCAAAGCCCGGAAGAAGGCGTCCGACGCGCCTTCCAACACGTTCTCGCAACTGAGCCGCCACAGCTTCGTCGAGATGCTCGACGACGACGAGGTGGAGACGTTGCCCGAGAGGCCCAAGCCCGGTCCTTCGTACCCGGTGACCGCCGCCAAGGTCGCCGCGCGTCTCCTTCTCGCCCGTCTGTTCGACGGCCGCAAAGACGTGCTCGACCGGCTGAAGCTTGCGGCGCCGGTGGTCACCATCGACGTCGCCGAGCGCGACCTGCTGCAGGCCGTGATCGGCAACTGGCAGGACGTCCTCTTTCCGGAGGGCGTACGGGTGATGGATACCGGCAACTTGGGCCGGCGGGAAGATTTCGACATGGTCAGCCTGGCCATGACACAGCCCCGCAAGACCAAGGACACCGGCGAATTCGAGAAGCAGGCACTCTCCGCTCTGTGCCTGGGGCTTCCGTTCGTCGCGATCTCGCCCGATGCGGAATCGCACCTGCCGGCCGTGGTGTTGAAGTCGGACCCGATCAGGCTCGTGTTGCCGTCCATCGATGCGCGAGTCATCGCGCTGGCGATCCGGGTGGTCACCGGCAAACCTTGTCGCGAACTGCTGGAGGACGATGCCGCACGCTTGCTCACCGCCACCGATCTATCGATCGGCATCCGGTTCGACCGATCGCCGGAGGAATGCCTCGCCCAACTCAAACGCCTCGTCGACCTGAGGCGCGTGCCGGCGTCCGTTCGGGACATTTCGCTCGACGACCTGCACGGCATGGGCGAGGCGGTGCGCTGGGCAAAATCCGTGATCGCGGATCTGAAAATGTGGAAAGCCGGTATGCCCTGGTCGGCGATCGACGCCGGCGCGTGCCTGGAGGGACCGCCCGGCGTCGGCAAGACCACGCTCCCGATGGCCATGCAACGCTCGGCCGCCGAGCAGGGCATCAAGCTCGAGCTGGCGTCTTGTTCGCACAGCCAGTTTCAGGGCGCAGGCGACGGGCACCTTGGCCACTTTATGCGGGAGATGACCAGTTTCTTCGCGTCCGCAAGGGCAAAACCGCGGCCCGTTCTCGTCTTCATCGACGAATGCGATTCTTTCGCCGATCGATCCAAATTGCGTCCGAGTCATTCTCACCAGATAGCGCTCCATCGCCGCGACGGCGGTCGGCAGCAGGATGACGGGATAGGCATGCCCGCCGTTCGTCGGCACGATCAGACGCCGTTCCTCGTAGTCGGTCAGCGAGAACAGCGCCGCGCGATGGAAGCGGATGCGCGCACAGGCCGCCAGCGCCGCCAGCGCCGTCCACAACAGCGGATAGAACGGATCGCGCCGCCTGATGAATCGCATCCAGGTCTCCGGTTCCAAGGTTGCGAGCACGTCGCCGCGGGTGAAGCGCGGCGTCACCGCGCAGGGCGCCAGCCGCGGCGGGCTGGATCGCTTGCGGCGCGCCGGCCTAGCCACCGGCCGGCTCCGGCGGCGGGCCCGGCCTGGAGGCGCGCGGAATGCGCCGGCACTTGCGCTGCGGATCGACGAAGTTGAGGAATGTCAGCTTCGACCAGTCGGGACTGGGCCGCAACACGCCTTCACTTTCCGCGACCAGAAAGAGGTAGTCCTCCTCGACCGTGTCCGGATCGTTGCCGATCAGCCGGGCGATGCGGCGCAGGTCGAAGCCCGCCTCCCAGAACACACCGACGCAGGCGGTTTTCAGGTCGTGATTGGTGTGGGTGATCCCGACCGCCGCAAACGCCTTCTTGGCCCGGTAGCGGATATTGGTGACCTCGCCGCCACGGCCGTCGTGGACGACGTAATAGCCGCCCTTGTCGACATCGTGCCACTGCTCCCGAACCTGCTGGCGCCGGTCCTGCGCATGCCACCACCGAAAGATGCGCAGTGCCGCGGGAAGGATGCGCGACGGCCGGCGCGGCTTGTTGGGATAATCCGGCGAGAGCCTGCCGTTGCGGATGATCATGCGACGCGCGAGATCGATCCAGCCGCGGTAGTCGTCCTTCTTGTAGCCGAGCGAGCCGATCCGGGAGAAGCGGGTCCCGGTGAGGAAATAAATCAGCACGAACCGGATCACAGGAAAAAAGTAGAGGATATGCGTCTTGCGATTGGGAACGAACAGCCAGCGCCGCCGCCCCCCTTCCTCGTCGACCCATTCCCAGGCGAACCCGTCCTCGTTCCAGACGTAGCCGAGGCAGTAAACGATGATCCGGAGCACCTCGGGCCAGGTGAAACCCGTCGCCAGTCGCTGCTCGACGTTCTTGCGCGGGTAGGTGCGCCGGAAGCCGAGCCGGATCGGCGGACGAAACCGCCTTGTCAATTCCTTCAACGCGCACGCCAGGCGATACTGATATTGGGCCACCGTTCCGTCGGCGCCGCCCACCGGGTGGTCGCCTTCCAGCGGCGCCCCGTCCGTCACCAGTTCGGCGCGCAGCCATTTGTTGAAGTCGTCACCGACCTCTTCCGTATGGGTCGACAGTCTCCGGTCGCGAAAGAACTCCATCAGCTTGGTGACGTAGGGAAAATGCGCATCGAACCGGTCGAGGGGATCGCGGATCCCCCGCTCCCGGTTGTTGCGACGCCGCGCCGCCTCCTTTTCCTTGGCCAGCCGCTTCGGCTCGACCGTCTCGAGCCACCAGCGCAGGATCGTCGCATAGCGTACCGTGGTCGGCACATATTGCGACTGCAGGCGTAGCAGCTTCTCCTGCGCGTATCTGTCGAGCTTGACCCGCGCCGTCGGATGCAGCTGGGCCTGAGCCATGGTCAGCCCCGCCGCCGAGATCTCGGTCGATCGTTCGTCCCCGTTCTCCGAATTGCAGACGACGATCATCGGCCCGCGCTTGGCATCGGCGGCCCGGATCGTCAGATACGGCAGGGCGCCGCCGATCCCGAACCGTTCGTCGAGCTTGCGCAACACCTCGAGCGCCGGCTCGCCGTCAGTCCGGAGGAAGAACTTCTCGAGCCGCCGCTGCGGATCGAGCGGCCGGTGAAAATCCTGCGGATACGGCAGGTGATCGTCCGGCCGCGCGCGGCGCCGCCGCTTGCTCATGGCCGCCTCCGGGTCAGCAGCGCTGGCGAGCCATCGAGAGCTCCGGCCCGCGCCGGCCATCGCCGCGCGCGTGCCGGGCGGCCGCCGCCGATGAAGACCCGTGCGCGCACATCCGCGCGCGGGGCCACGCTTGGGGTCAAGGGGCCGGGCGGCGGCCTTGCCAGGCGGGCTTGGCCTGCTCTCGCCGGCGCGGTCCGGCCGGGACGGGGGCGACGACGAGACAGGACCACGGCTTGCCCTCCCACTTTACCGACATTAAACGCTACTAATGTGGCGACAATGTCACAACGATCCGGCTTGGAGGCAAGGCAGAACCGCACAAATCGAGGCAGAAATGCGTCAGAATCCCTGACTGAGGCCCGCCGAGGGCAGACCCGATTTCTTTCACGTTTTACGTCACTAAGGATTCGATTACAGTTTCAAGGATTCGTCATCAACCCAGGAACGCGCCGTGGTGACCTCGCTGAAACTCGCCGACGTGGTCGCCGGCGCGCTCGGTCTGCCGCCCAGGACCGTGGTCCAGCACTTGCGGAATCTGCAGAAGGCCGAGCTCATCAGCTTCAAGGGTTACGGGCGCGGCGCCGCTCACATGAGCCCGCACGACGCCGCTCGGTTGCTGATCGCGGCCGCCGGTTCCGATTTCGTCAAGGATTCGCTGACGACGCTTCGCGGCTTTGGCGCGCTGCTTCCGATCCGAACTGCGCTTGGTGAGGGGCAGCACATCACCCTCGAGGACCATTTGGCGGGACTGCTGACGAAACTGGCCTCCGAGGCCTCCGCCGAACCTGGTTCGGGCGCGGCGCAGCTCGGCCATCTGGACCTCTCGCTCGTCTCGGTCGCGAACATCGCGGCCCCATCACATGCGGCGATCCTGCGATGGGGGCCCGACGCATCCTCGATCTGCTTCGCCGCGCAACAATGGAAGCGGCCGATCACGTCCGTCGGAGACTATGCGCAGCTGGTCAAGGGCGCGGGCTTGATCCGGGAAAAGCACCTCACGCGCGAAGCGCTACAAGCTGTGGCGCACAGCCTGTGACGTCGCAGCCGGTTGTTCTCGCTAGGGGTGCGGCGACGCCGCAAACACATTCGGACAATTCGAGGAGGCGAGATGCTGAAGCGCATGCGGATGTGATCAGCGGCCGCCCGCCTGACGGGGGCGAGTCTTGCTGACCCCCCGCTTCTGCGAGGGCGCATCGACGCTCTTCGGCCGGTCTGCCGGGACTTTTGCAGCCGGCAACAGCAGCTCCGCGACCTCCACACCGAGCGCGAACGCGATCTTGTCCAGCGAGTCTAACGTCGGATTTGCGGTCGCAAGCTCGAGGGCGCTGATCAGCGCCTGGCGCAAACGCGTCTCGTCGGCGAGATCGTACTGCGACCACGATCGCTCCAGACGAAGCCGGCGGAGGTTGCGCGCAAGCAACCGCCTGGTGCGTTCCGGATCTCGTTCTCGCCGCCTCATCCGGCAGGATGATGCATCCCGCGAGCGCGAACAAAACACGCTTTAAAGTGTTAAATACGTTAAGACGTGTCCTGTTCACAAGAACCGGCAGGCGCCGGCCGCCTGGCGGAACAGCTTCGGGCCCGCAGCAATGCCAGGCGCCGTCGCCGCCACGGACCCCCGCGAATCGGATAGGCTGGCGCCCACATCAAACCGACTTCGTGATCCCGCAATGATGCAACGAACCGATATCGTCTCGGCCGGCATTCCACCCACGCGCCGAACTCGAGGAGATCGGCGAGCAGCGAACCTTATGGAAGTTTGACGGCCCCGCGCCGACCTAGCGGTCGTTGCTGGATCTCAAACGCGCTGCACGGCAGCAGGCCCAAGGCGGTACGGCTTGGGCCGACTTCCAGTCCGCGCATCTCGTCTCAATCATCCGATGTCCGCACCGCTCCGCATTCCCCGCACAACGCTCGACGGCTGGAGATCTGAGCTCTCCAACTGGATGGTTGCCGATGCATTCCGGCTTCGCGTCGATCAGATTGTTCGTCCGCTGCCACGACACGTCTTTTTCGGCCAGGCCGGACTCGCCTTTTTGCGGGATGCATGGATCGCCGCCCGTGCTGCAACCGCGCTGTCATCGGACCTGGTTCGCTTGGTGCCCGCCGATCGACCGGACTTCGAGATTCACATCGACGGCCAGATCCAGCAATTCGAGGCAACGGAGGCCGATCAGGATGGCCGCCGGCGCGGCGACGAACCCGCGCTTGCTGAGCTCAGTCCTGACCCCGTCGAGAAGTGGCGGGAGAGATTTGAAGCAATCCCGGCCGCACTCGATCAGGTGGTGACGAAGAAGATCGGCAAGGATTATCCGCCTGGCGTCGGCTTGATGATCTACGTCAATCTCGGTTGCTATAGCGCGTTCCTGGATGAAGGATTTCCCATCCTTCAGACCGGCACAGCAAAGGCGAAAGACACGTTCAGAAGCGTGTTCGTGATGTGAGAGGGCACATTGTACAAGCTGTGGGAAGATGGACGGCCTGCCTCAGGTCAATGGCCGTACTCGCGCATGGACGACTTCTAGATGGCCTGGAAGTTTCGTCATTTCGAGCTGCCCGACGATCACGCCTTCATCTACTCGATGCGCGGCCTGGCCGATGGCGTCTTCAAAGTCTTCGGTTGGCTTGCATAGGCTGCCACGTTCCAGGTGGCCGCGCAGACCACTCACAGCAAGGTTCTCTGGGTCATTTGCGGCATTTCTTACGTCATGCTCATTGCCTATTTGCAGACATTTCTGGACTGGATTGGTCAGCTCAAATTCCATGGATGGGCGCGTCCGCTGCGAGAGTATCGCCCTGGCTATGCCTCCAAACTTGGCGCGCCTACCGGATCACCCTGCCAAGCGCATTGACGAACTACTGCATTGGAATTGGCAGCCCCAAAGCGTCGCTCACGCCGCTTAAGCGCGATCAGCCTTGCCAAAAAACGGCGTAGCCGGGGCGATCGTTGGACGCGCACAAAAGCACCAGGGGGATTATCGACGGATTGACCGCCGCGCCAATGGCAGGTGGGATCGTCGCCCACCAGATAGCGCATGATGAGACTAGTATCGATTGCGAGCATGCCGCCGTTTCGCCTCCGCGGCGATCCCCGCCTCCATATCCGCGATCGACTTTGCTGGCCCCTTATATGGCAGGGACCCGAATACGCCTTTCGGTTGGGCGTGCAGTTCAACACCAAGAGAACCAAGTACTTTCATAACGGTGCTGAACTCGGGATGTCCCTCTGGACTAAGGGCCTTATAAAGGTTTTCGCGTGAAAGACCTGTATCCTTAGCAAGAGCGGACATACCGCGCGCGCGGGCAACAATGCCGATAGCGTCGGTGACGAAGCCTGGATCATTGGTTTCAAAGGCTTCGCTTAGGTAAGCGGCGATCGCCTCAGGACTGTCCAGATACTCGGATGCGTCAAATGGTCTAGTTTTGGCCATTGCTCTTCTCCAACGCCGCTGGCGAGCGCGCCAAATCACTAACGACAATTGGCCGGATTCTCTAACCTACGCCACGCCGTATTTTATAAGATACAAATGCCGCAGCAACAACTCAATGCCGTCGTTTCTCGCTCGATCTGGCTGCCAAACCACCGAGTCAACGGCGAGCTTGCGGGACCAGGGTCTTGCCCGGACGCGTACAATGCGCCCAAGTCCTCTTCCGCTCAAACAGAGATCCAGAAGTCCGCTTCAATGATGAAGTTTAAAGGCGCTTTCGAATTCGAAGCCTCAACACCGGTCAAGGCTGGAGATCCTGTCTACGCTCATCAGATCGCGCAATTGCACCGCTATGAACTTGCCCACTCCGACATTGACGCCGGCCATCTGACAATTTTCCGGTGGCGCGACGGCGGTTGGCGCCTCTTTTTCGATTTCCAGCGCAATAAGGGAGCGGCCAGCAACCTTGTGGCCTCAGCAGAGCAGTTCGCGAGAACTGCAGAGCTGGCGAAAGACGAAGGACTCCATGTTCGCAGAAATCCGGTTCGAGGTATTGGCGACCGGCTTATGTTGGAAATCGCGTCTTGTGCTGAGCCGATCGATTGTTCGGCAGCCTTTCGAGATGCCTGCTGAATGCCGGTCTGAAAAGTCGTTCAAACATTGTGAAAGCGATTGCCGTGGCGGCACCACTCGAATCCTTGTGACGATGATCGGTTCATGCTGGCGTGCGGTCGCGAAACGTGTCAATCTTCTCCTTCGGAATTTCTGGTATTCACAAGGCCGATGAGACGATCCGGAGCTGGTGGGTCGGTAATCTAAGCGGTGCTCATTCCACCTGCGCCGAGCTGGCAGACTCCGATTGAAGCAGAAAGACTCAGATTCAACGAGAAACGACACCGGGACCATAGGAGACTTTCACTACTCAGTTTGGATCACATCGAGAATCTCTTTGAGCGTCATAGCCTTGGGCGCCCAAAGTTCAATCGCTGGATCGGCCTGACAGACTCCAATTGGATGCGAATGACTCAGGTCGAACGCGAAACGACAGAGGCGTGCATGATTACGAGTAAACTTGCAACCAAATCTCAAACCACGATCCCCCAGGCAGTCCGATCCGCTCTGCATCTGAAGGCGGGTGACGAGATCGCTTATATGATCACTGGTGATAAGGTCGTCATGACAAAGGCCGAGCTTATTCTGGTTGATCATTGCTTCGCCACCTTTAGCGAATGGGGCAGCGAGGCAGATCGGAAAGCCTATGCCAACCTTTAAGTAGCGTGAAGTCGTTATGATTCCTTTCCCGACACGGATCGATCAACTCGTCAGCATCGGGCAGCACTCTGTCGGTTTGGCCGTTAGTAAGCGCTCCGAGAGCCTTTTCAGCCATCTGCGACAGGCGTAAAGGACAAACTGCCTCGAGTTGTTGCTTAGCGCCGAGTGGCGGCGGCAGACTCCGATTAAAGCAGAAAGAGTCAGATCGAACGAGAAATGACACATGTTATCGAGTAAGGCCGGCACTTCTTCGGAGATGCCTCCTTATGCGAAGAATCTTGCCTAGGCTAGCCGGCTCCTCCTTGCCGATTTTGGTTGGATCTGAGTCAAGCGCGCGGGTTCGAGTCTCCCTCTCTCCGGAACTCGTCTCGGCAAGCCGGCATCCAAGATGGAACGAAAAGATCTT
Source organism: Bradyrhizobium sp. CCBAU 45389 (assembly GCF_028128625.1). Classification (NCBI taxonomy): domain Bacteria; kingdom Pseudomonadati; phylum Pseudomonadota; class Alphaproteobacteria; order Hyphomicrobiales; family Nitrobacteraceae; genus Bradyrhizobium; species Bradyrhizobium sp. CCBAU 45389. The sequence continues at coordinate 792,748 of NZ_LBIY01000099.1, forward strand.
CAGCTGCCCCTCTTCGATATTTTACACGCGGCCGGTCGGTACTACGCGGTCGAATTAGAGCGGTGATGTCGAAGGATGAAGGCGCGCATCGAGCGCGAACGCCGCCTTCGCCCTGGTCGGATCGAAGATCAGATTCCAGCTGTGATTGGACACCACACTTGAGATCACGACGAATTTGTGCTTGGCCAAGACATCACCGGACGCCTGCTGGCCCGCGCCCGGGATTCCCGGTCGCAGCCAATTGGCGTTCGGAACGTGGACAGGGCGAACTATGAACGTCTGACGCGTCGGCGATATGTAGCGCGGTCAGTACGTGCGGCAGAGTGTCGAGCGCTTTGAAGCCTTTGTGAACCGCCACTTCGAGTATCGTCGGTCGCTGGATCAAGCGCTCAATACACGGCGCGAACGCCTTTGTTGTTCCACCGGCCGTCGACCTGGAATGCACCTTCGCCACTATCCGAGGTCGACGCAAAGCGCGCCTGATCGAGGCGCCAAGCGATGAGCTTGCCGCCTCCCAATGGCTAGCTACAGAAGGCGTCATGCATAGACGCCGTATGCGAGGCGTGTGAGGTACTGTTCAACGAGCTCGATGCCCGCCGGAGTGGTAAGCAGGTCGATCGGGCGACGCTGGTCAAGACCAATGGCCGGACGCTCGAGCCACTGCTCTGCTTCTTCCTGCGAACCGAACACGTCCGTGGCCTTGGCCAGAATTTCGGCAAACTTCCAGGTCCGCCCGCTTTGCTCCTGGTTGAGTGGCTTGTCCGGAGCGCCTTTGCGTCGCTGAAAGGTGCGAAGGCTCATTCCGAAGGCTTTTTCCAGCGAGTCCGTTTGAATGAAGAGGAGGTGACTGACGAAGTGGGTCAGAGCGGAGCCCGGCAGTCCAGCCAGCAGCAGTTCGTGGGCTTCGAGGGTGCTTGTGATGCGGCGCGACAGGATGCGAGGCCCACCGAGCAAATCGGCTACCTTCTGCAGATCATTGCCTAGCCCCTTTGGAGCCGGTTTCTCGGCTGCAGCAGTCATAGTAATCCTCGCGTCATGTGTCGCCTAATATGTGTCACATGTCGCAACCGATCGATCGTAGCCCTCTGTGTAACTCGGGCGAACTTGGTTGCGAAGGGCAGCGGGCACTTGCTGACGGATGCACAGCGATGAAAAGCCGATACTCTTGAGCCTGATGGCGGAGAGAGTGGGACTCTCTGCCACCCAACGAAAGATGCCAAAATCCGCAGAAAAATCAGCCTGTTACGGACGCCCGATATTCGGACCGTGTACCACAAACGTGTACCAGGGACAAGCGTGTCAGCGAGCCGGACGCAGCGACCGAATCCCTGGAAGGCGATGCTTCGTCAAACGCAGTACAGGCGTTTTCCGGTGACGACCGTACGAACTGTGCCCCGCCTCGGCGGGGCATTTGCACAGTCCGATGCCGCGCCAACGAAAGCGCCGCATCAAAGGACTCACCTGAGCAGAAAGCTAAAGCGATCTGGCCGTCGAACGGTGTCCCGGGGGCTAATAGAGGCTGTCTCGACCTGTGCGCGCCCTGCGATGGCGGGCACCAGCTGCTCGATCTCATGGCATCGCAGGGATCGATGACTGTCATGTTCGGCATCACGCGAAACAGCGCGATATCCTCTGCGACCTGATAGCCTGCCAACCTAGGAAGCCTCAGTTCTTCGTCAAAGGCCTTGGCGGCTGTTCGGTGGACGCCTCGACCTCAATGGGAGGAAACCCGCGGTTCGCGGGCCAGCTTCCGCTTTAGCCCATGAATCAGTTCCGCTGCGGTCTTGAACCTGCGCCGATACCGCTTTTTCACGACGGCCTCGGTCATGATCAGCGGACGCTCCGGAAGGCCGGTCATCGACGTTAAGATAAAGTCCACCGGCTGGCGGTTCTGCTCATCCAACCTGACCACGACCACGAGACCAGGACGGGCCTTCGAGCCACGCCGCAGTGTCCACGCCAGGCAATGCCTTTGAGAATGTTTCCAGGATCGGACCATGCGTAGCGATACGAAAGACCCATCTTTCACAGCCATGCAGCCACCGGCTCGCTCCGCTATGAGATCAGGACCCACGCCCGGCACGCGGCCGGCGATCTCGGCAGCTAGCTGCTTGATCAGATTGGCACGCTCGCCGCGCGTGTCCAGGTAGCTGTAGTCGCCATCCGGAACGTAGCCGATCAGGGCATAGGCGTTACGAAGGCTACCGAACCTCCGCTCGTACAGGTCGGCGCTGGGGGCTCCATTGACCCGATTGATCGCATTGTGAGACAGAGCGCCTAGCCGGTGCTGAAGAACGCGCAGTTTCTTGAGCAATTCATCTGAGGAAAGCCGTTGCCGCAGTCGTCGCTCAATAATTCGTTGAGCGGCGTCAAAGACGTTCCGCGGCACAATCTGCTCAAGTGCGTCGACCCCTCGTATCCACTTGGCCTTGGCGTTGATGACACGGCGCCCTCGCAAGTAGTTCGATGTCCGGCAGTAGACCGTGTTGCCAGTGTAATTCTCGTTGCGAAGGATGCGACCGATCATCTGAAGATTCCACGGAACGCGTCGATGATTGGCAACGCCTTTCGCGTTCAGCTCGCGGGCGATAGCGGTCTCCTCCTTCCCGCCGACGAAACTTTCGAATATCCATCGCACGACCGCGATCTCATCGGGTGGTCAGTCTGCAAGGCCTTTTGCTGGCCATGTTCGAGAAATCCCCTTGACTTGCCAGTTGCGTCGATCAGCTCTCTGCGCAGTGCGAAGCCGGGCCGACCGCCCACCCAATAGCCAAGCCCTGCAATTCGACTCTGCCCCGCAAAAACCTTCGCCGACTGATTCCGGCTGTCCTCCGCTGCCATCAGGCGCTTCATGTTCTTCCAGAGGCCGGACATCGGGCTTCCGTCGTTCTCGAAGACCTCGGCGCAATAGAACACCTTCACACCGGCCAACTTGCAGATGAACTCGTAATAAGCGCTCTCGTCGGTGTCCTGAAATCGACCCCAGCGACTGACGTCCCGCACCAGGACATTCCCGAAATCGGCGGCACCCGATTGAACGTCGTTGATCAAACCGATGAGCCCCAGTCGGTTGTTGATCCTCAGTCCGCTGATGCCCTCGTCGATATATGTGCGAACGATCGTGAGCCGATGCTCGGCTGCATAGGCCGCGATGAGCGCCATCTGGTTTGCGATCGAATATTGCTGCCGGTCCGTCGACATCCGGACGTATTGCGCAGCCCGGAGCTCGCGCTCCCGACGCCGGGGCAGCCTGGCATGCTGGACAGTGAGCTCTGTTCCCATGGAAGGCTCCCGACCTGTGCAGCTGTCAGCCTATTCCAAGCTGCCTGAAAACCAAGAAGTGTGAAGCTGTTCACCCCCGCCGAATCTCTTCTCGCCTACAATAGGAAGGTCCCCGTCCGGGACGCTTATCCGGGAATGGACGAGTCGGAGCTGGCGAAGCTGGAGGAGCGGCCATGAAGCCCCACGCCATGAGCAAGTATTTCGGTAATGGTGGCCACGTTCTGCGCCAGCACAACAGCGCCGAGCTACAGTTCAGCTGGCGCGGCAAGTCCGACGGATCGGCCCGCTATGTCGAGCGTGTCAACCGCTACGCGCGCAATGGCGTGGAATATCCCAGTCTTGCCGCCCTGCTGCGCGCCGTCGAGGCCGAGCACGTGCGAAATTGAATGCAGCGCCCCAACTACATGCTCATGGAAATGACGGCTGCCAAGCCCACGGCGGCCGCACCCCACGCCAGCGCGTGCAACATCCAAGGCCGCATTGTCACTGTCGCCTCCTCCCATACGATGGGAGGATGCGGGCGGCTCGCGTGCGCCAATTGAGATAGATCAAAGGCCAAAGAGTAGCGCCGCCGTGGCGGCCACGGTGAAACACCAGCGCCAATGGCAAGCACAAACACAAGTTGTTCACTGCCCATGTCCCTATCCTAATGTAGGTTGAGTGGGGCTGGCTATGCAAGTTTGTGCCAGATTCTCCCGGAAATCAGGTCGGGCGAGTTGAGGCCAAGGTAACCGGGCCAGCGTTAGGGCATCACGCCAGCCCAGACCCAACCTGCATCAACTAGCGATTGGGGCAACGATCGCCCCCCGCTTTGCAGCATCCCAGTCTGCCTCTGCAGCGCAAAAAGAAGGCCCAAGCCGGTGTAGGGGGCGCCCGGCTCGGGCCTTTGCTGGGGCATTTGGTATTGGGAACAGATGCGAGCAGGCAACTCAGCAAATGTCAGCCAGTTCCGTAAATGACCCAAAGTAAAGGACCGCTGCTTTTGGACAGCGGCCCCTCACGCTGCCGGGCTCAATAATTCCGAAATGAAATGCCTTCGCCAGCCCCGGCATTGCCGAATTTTCCCGATACCTCTGGTTCCAGCTATAACGAATGTGAATCGATGTCCCGATTTTATTCGCCCGTGGTACGATGCTCTTCAAGGGGGCATCATGAAAGACATGATCGACCATCTCGCGACGTTGCGAGAGCAGATCGTAAAGTGCGAACGGCTAAGGGATGCAGCGAAGTCGGAAATTAAGCGCGCAGCCTTTGACAGAGTGGTCACTCATTACAGGGTTCTCGCGAAAGAGCTGGAAACCGCCATCGCGCTGGAACGGTCACGGGGGAAGAGCGCCGGGAATCGGGCCTGAACGCTCCTTTTATTTGAACCAAAGGGACTGGCTCTAGTTTACCCCCACCACCGGCCAAGGCTTTGTCCATAGGCGTCGGTGGCTGAGAGACCGAGAGCGCTCCCGCCTGCATAGCCAGGGAGCGCCGCCATGGCCGACCAGTCCCCCATCCAAGGCCGGATACCTTCCTAGGACGAAAGACGTAAGAGCCGTTTCCGAGAGAACGAGGCGAAGTACGCCAAAAGTCGGAGGTCTCCTATGTGCAGGAGTTAACAATTGAGGGGGAATAAGACCGCCGACCGAAGTAGTTTCCCAATCATCACCGCACGCCACAGTGGCAAACATCGGTGGTGACGAGAACGCGGTGCAGCGCTCCCGCCTAACTCAGACCGGGGAGCGGATCATGGCTAAGCGCCGGCGTCGCTTCAAACAAACGCAATCTCTAGAAGAGCGACTTGCCGCAGAAGCCGAGCGCCTGCGGGCAAGTGCAAAGACGGCTCCCCCAGGTGTCAGACGGCAAGAGTTGCTGCGCAAAGCCCGCCAATTCGAAGAGGGCCTGCATATGAGCGAGTGGCTGAAAGCGCCCGGCGTCGAATTGCCAAGGTGACGCCAAGATCCAAAAGGCCCCCAGCCTCCGTCACGATGAGACGCCGTCGCAGGAACAATCAAGCGGCGAATGAATCTTGATAGCAGTTCTCGTCAATCAGGGGACTTGCGATGCGATATGTTGCGTACGCGGTCGATGCAGGAGGCGTTGTCCGTGCAGTTTATGAAATCGATTGCCCCACGGACACAGACGCCCAAGCCCGATCCGAGAAATTCTTAGAAGCCCACGCTGCTGTTGAGGTGTGGGACGGCCCTCGCCAGGTTGCTCGTCTCGTTCGTGAGAGCGGAGTAGGACAACAGAGGTGAAGGGCTGGAACGCGCAAGCTACTGCGCGTCGCGGTGTGTAAAGCAGGGCTCACTGCTCATGGCGCGGTATTATTTCGATCTGAGGGACAAAGACGGTCTCGTGGTTGACGAGGAAGGTTCGGAGATTGCAGACATGGAGGGCGTGGAGCGGGAGGCGTCCCGAGCAATGGCCGATGCCGCCCGGGAAAGTTTCCAGCGCCCGACCAAACCTGGAGAAGCCTCTATTGAGATCCGCGACGATTTTGGGCCAGTGATGCGGGTTCAGTTCACCGTCCAGATCGAACGCCTCAGGAGACAGTAAGGTGCCACGGTTACCGCCGTCCCGTTGATGTATCTCAACGGTTCAGCCCCCTCCTCCCGGTGAAACTGGAGCACGACCGAGCTGGAGAAACAGACCGAAGCCAGAGAAGCAAAGCCGAGCCGGCCGGGTCATTGAGAAGTACGCGCCGAGCTGCGCGCGGTCATCCAGAAGCTGCGCCGCAAGATGAACCAAGGCCGCCCTGCCAGGCGCCAAAAAAAGTCGGCCCCAACTCGGGTAGGAGGGAACGAGCCGGGGCCGAAGTTGCCGGGCTAGCCAAGGCTGTCTCGCTAGCCCGGGCGCAATAACTCGCATGAGCCCGTCTAACCAACGATTGGGCAACCGGCGTACCTCGGATGTGCAGTGTCTTAGTCTGCCATCCGTGTCGCTGCCTCTTCGACAGTCGCTTAGATGAAGCGACTCGCATTCCCGCCGAACGTTGCCTATCTTGGACCCCGGTCAGTGGAGTTCTGCGTATGGCCTCGCAGTCCATCATTCCGAACGATCGCCTCGACAAGGATTTTTACATCGTCCTTGAGGACTTCCAAGACGGTGCGGCCTTCCGCGAGACGGACGAGGGCATCGACCACTGCACGCTGATTGGCGACCTGCTGGCCGGGCAATATGACCGGGTGCTTCGCGCGGTCGCGTTCAATCCGGTCGAGGGCTGGTCGCGCGACGCATCCGAGGACATCGCGCGCAAGCTCGAGCGCAGGATCGCCGCCGAAGATCACGAGATCTCAGACGCCTTGAAGGATTTCATCGAGAGCCAACTTGGCCGCTCGATCGGCGTGCAGCTGGCGCTTCCACTTCGGTCCTAAAGCACCAGGCTCACTAACCAGATCGCGAGCGAGCAGCAGACCGCAATTCCAAGGTATGGCAATGCAATTGTCATCGGTGCCTCACTGTCGAAATCCCGACGCTCAAATCGACCGCAAGATTCGCATATTCGCGGCCGCGTGACTATCTCGTTCTCATGTCACCTGCGTTCGAGTTCTGCCTGCCCACCGCGGCCAAGGCCGTCCCCGATGGTCCCGACTGGTTCCACGAGACATGACGGCTATCGGCTGCGCGTCGAGCGGAGCGGCCGCAATGTACGTCTGATCACCAGGAACGGGCACAACTGCGACCGACCGCTTCCCATGGATCGTGCAGGCGGCGCTGCGCAACCGCGCGCAGCAATTCGTCATCGACGGCGAGGCCGTGGTGCTCGGCGTCGACGGCGTCTCCGACTTCGACACACTGCACTCGCGCCGGCACGACGACGAGGTGCAGCTCTACGCCTTCGACGTCCTCGCGCTCGGCGGCGAGGATCTGCGCCAGCTGCCGCTGGAGATGCGCAAGACCAACCTCGCCCGGCTGCTGCGCGGCCGACCCGACGGCATGTTCATCGCCCCGTTCGAGAGCGGCTCGATCGGGCCCGACCTGTTTCGCGCGGCCTGCGACCTCCGCCTCGGAGGGCATCGTCTCCAAGCGCCGCGATCGCCGCTATATCGCCGGCCGCACGCGCGAATGGCTCAAGATCAAGAACCGCACCCATCCAGCCATGAGCCGGGAGCT